>NZ_JBFBAB010000019.1:0-136450 GCF_040681975.1 Nocardia sp. NPDC051463 | reverse complement strand
CCAGCTGGTCACCGAACTCCGCAACATCCCCGGAAAACGACACGGTCGCCGCAACCTCTCAATCGAGAGTGTTGCGACGACCGCATGAACCCAAGCCGAGGGGTCGGTGATGGGGCCGCTCTTGCATCGGATCCGGAATGCGGACCGAAGATCAGCCGAACAGCGAGTTGATCAGTGTGCTGTTCTGCTCGAGCACTGCCTGGTACTGGTCCTCGACGCCGGCTTGCTTGGCGAGCTCGTTACCGGTGCTCTTGGCCTGGTCGACGGCGGACTCGGCACTAGCGATGACCGGGGCGGCGGGAGTGCTCGGCTCCACGGCGGGCTCGGGCTCGACATCGGCCGACTCGCCGCCGGTCAGGTAGGCGCCACACGTCGGCCAGGCGCCGACACCCTGAGTGGCGAGCACGTTTTCCGCGACGCGGATCTGCTCGGCCTTGCTGGCGGTATGCGCCGAGCCCTGGCCGCCGTTGGCCGCCCAGGTGCTCTGCGAGAACTGCAGGCCGCCGTAGTAGCCGTTGCCGGTGTTGATTCCCCAGTTGCCACCGCTTTCGCACTGTGCGACGCCGTCCCAGTTGTGGGTGGGTGCTGCCGATGCGGTGGCGGTGGAAAGACCGAACGGTACCGCAACGAGAGCGCCGGTGACGGCCACGAAGCCGAGGGCGCGGGTGCTGAACTTCCGGTTCTGAGACATAGTTTTTCCCTCCCTGCGCCCGCCGGCACGGCGAAAACACCGCCGTGTCCCTGTCCCCAGGAGTCGGGGATCCTCGAACCGCGGGACAGGGTCGCCGGTGTTCGGCGGTTCGAGTTCGTGCCCATCACGTTTGATCCGGGCCGTGGAGCCGACGGTAACGAAGAAATCTCAATAGATCACGTCTTGATAACGTATGCATTGTATGAAGTGAATGACCTGAATTTCGATGTTTGCGCTGGTCGCTAATGTCATTTGAATGGGTTTCTCAAGATCATTTATAGCATCGTGATGTGTTCGAGATCACTATGATATAGTGAGCCGCGTCACGTTTGAATGTTTCGAAAAAGGGTGCCGCGGGTGCGCGTCTCCTCGTCGGCATCACGCCGAACCCTTCGAACAGGGGTCGTGCGCCGTGTCGCACTGTGGCCTCTCGCCCTGCTGCTCAGGCCCGTACCGATCCGCCGACCAGTGCGAACACCCTGTTCGGACGGCGATTTGCCATCCGAACGAAGACGTGTGTAATGTTGTGTTTATCGACGCGGGGTGGAGCAGCTCGGTAGCTCGCTGGGCTCATAACCCAGAGGTCGCAGGTTCAAATCCTGTCCCCGCTACAAATGGCGGCCCGGAACACATGTTCCGGGTCGTTTTCTTTTCTCACCCGGCTGATCAACCCGCCGCTGGAGTGCCGGGCCGTTGCTGCGCTCAGGTATATTCGCCCACATTCTTGCGCAGGTCTGCGGTCGCGGAGCTACTCACGTCCTGCCTCAGCGACGAAGAACACCCTTTTCGGGTCGGCGAGCTTCTCCGTGAACTCGGCCTACTCGGTCTCCCGCGGCCCGGACACCCGCTCGCCCTGCCGGGGCGGCATCCGCTCGAGATCCCACACATGGGTGCGCGGCTTCATGACGTCGCGTCCGGCGATATCGAGGTAGCGGACCGGTTTGCGCCCGATACCGGGTGTTCGAGGCGCATAGATGGCCCTGATCACGGCGCGGAACTCCATCACTGATCCGACGGCCGGTGAATGCAGGGTGCCTGCGTGCACCGATTCCAGTTGCGCCGCTTCGCATCCCGGATCTTTCCAACCGTTGTCGAGGCGGGCAGCCAACGCATCGACCTCGTCGATGACGGTGGCGGGTACCTCAGGCCAGTGCAGCAGCAGGTGCCCGATGCCGCCGTCACTGGTCAGCCCGAGCAGGCAACTCGAATTCCAGACCGGGTGACCGTTGATCGTGCGGCGCAGCCGTCCGTATCGGACGCCGCGCTCGACGGGTTCCGGTGCGGCGATTCCAGTGCCGCCGTGGAAGCTCGCGACCTGCGTGTATTCCTGAACGACGTCCCGCGCGCCGATCTCGTCGCGGGGTATCTCGAGACGTGCCGCGACCGCATCGCATTCGGCGAGGAGGTCGGCGTCGGAGCCGCCATAGTCCGCGCCGCGGCCCGTTCCGAAGGCCGAGTTCTGCACGAAGTAGGTGCGGGAGTCGAGCCGCTGGCTGAAAAGTAGGTTGTCGCTTCGGATGCCGACGGTGTTGCCCGCGATCCCGCGCTGCTTCGCGTCATCGATCCGTAGGCCGAGTTGTTCGGCGAGCCCGGTCAGTCTTTCGAGCTCTGGCGACCGCTCGCCGCTGTCAGGGGTGGTCATGCCGAGTCCTCCACTGCCTCGTCCTCACGCGGTGCGCCATTTCCAGGCGAACCACGACGCCGGATAGTTGAAGAGACTGTGCACGCCGATCGTCTCCTCGTCGCGGTGCCATATCGCGTCGTTGCGGGAGGTTCCGGCGGCGAGGGCGACTGCCGAGCATCCCGTTTGGATGTCCTCGGTTCCGGCGTTCATCCACGCGTCGCCCACCGAATAGTGCGGGAAGAATGGATATATACCCGTCGCATACAGCGCAAACAGGACTCCGCGATCCGGGCTGTCCAATGCGTCGGCCCCTGAGTCGCCGGAGTGCCCGAGTGCGATATGCAGGCCCTCGAACACCGGGAACCACGAATTGGCCAGCGACACCAGATCCATCGGGCAACTGGCATCGATCACCGCATACTGCAGCCCGGCCGGGGGTGTGTTTCCCCAGCGCACCTCGCGCCCGATCGTGACGGTGTTCGGCCCGCCGGTGCTGCTACAGACGAGCAGGAAGTCAGGATCCGTCGCGGTGGGCGCGTTCTGGCAGCTCCCATGGCCGCAGAAGAGATAGAGCGCGGGGAGGTCGCTGCCACCCTGCGGCTCGCGATCACCCGATGCCGTCTCCCGGAAGTCCGAACCCCACACCTGCGCGTTCTCCCATCGGGAGAACATCTGGTGGCCTGCCTGCAGGAAGATAGCCGCAAAGGTGCGCGCCTCTTCGATGGCGGCAGGTAGATCGGGCCCGGCACAACCGCCCGCGACATAGCTGCTCACCGCTCCGGTCGAGAATCGCATCGTTGGGTCTCCCTTCCGCTGTCGTCATCGTGACGTCGCAGGCTGCTGGTGGCGCGAGTAAGCGACTACCCGACGTTTCTGTCTGTTCCTGCGATGATGGCGAGTAGTGCCGCATGACGTCGGCAGAGGCTGTGGATACTCGGCCCGGCGGCCGAGCGCTGCCTGCTACGCCCGACGGACCGCTGTCGCGGACCCGTCGATGAACCGCGCACCGCCGTATAACGTGAGGTGAGGGAGATATTTGGGCCGATACCGCCGCGGCGGTCGAGAACCGAGGAGATGCCCTCATGTCGACGATCAACGGTTTGCCCGCTCACGTGCTGTTGGTTCATGTGATCGTGGTGTTCGTGCCGTTGACCTCGGCATTGTTGATGCTGTCCGGGTTATGGCCCGCGGCGCGTCGCCGATTGATCTGGCTGGTCATCGCACTCGCGGCGGTGACGGTCGCGCTGACCCCGCTCACCACCGACGCCGGTGCATCGCTCCAGCAGCGACTCGGTTCGTCACCCGCCATCGAAACCCACGCCGACCTCGGCCGGACGATGATCTACTTCGTCGTCCCGCTGCTGCTGGTCGCTGCGCTGCTCCTCGCTGTCCAGCTGCGCGAGGAACGCGACAAGCCGCCGACCAGGGCACTCACCGCGGTTCTCGCGGTGCTGGCGGTCAGCTGTGGCATCGCGGCCTGCACGCAGGCCTATCGCGTGGGCGACTCCGGCACCCGTGCCGTATGGGGAGCCCAGATCGATCAGGGCTGCGGCGGACCGGCGGAGACCAGACCGTGCTTGTGGGCGAATACGACCGCGTGAATTCGGTCGCGGACGCCGAGTTTGGCGAGAATGCGGGAGACATGGGTCTTCACGGTCTCCTCGCCGACGCCCAGTAGCGCGGCGATCTCGGCATTGCTGCGTGCGTCGGCGAGCAGGAGCAGCACTTCGTGCTCCCGTGCGGTGAGCTGCTGCACCTGCGGCGGAGTCTGCGGCAGCGCGAGGCTGCCCGCGAACCGCGCTGCCAGGCGGCGGGTCATCGACGGATCGATCAGAGCGTCGCCACGCGCCGCGATCCGGATCGCGGCGACGAGTTCTTCCGGCGGAAGGCTTTTCAGCAGGAAGCCGCTCGCGCCTGCTTGCAGGGCGCGGTAGAGGTTGGCATCGCTGTCGTAGGTGGTGAGTACGAGGACACGGGTGCCGCCCGCGGCGACGATGACCTCGGTAGCAGAGAGCCCGTCCAGCTTCGGCATCCGCACATCGAGGATCGCGACATCTGGTCGCAGCCTGGCGACTTCGGTGATCGCGGCCCGACCCTCGCTCACCTCGGCGACACAGTTGAGATCCGCCTGGCTGTCGACGACGGCGCGCAGGCCGGAACGGAACATGCTGTGGTCGTCGGCGATCAATACCCGAATCGGTGCGTTCATGTTCCTCCGATCGGGACCGAGACCACGATGTGCCACTGAGTTCCCTTCGACTCTGGCCCGTATTGGAGCTCGCCGCCGAAGAGTTCGGCGCGTCGTCGGATGCCGCCGATGCCGCGCGGCACCGACGCGTTGTCGATCGTCGTGCCTGCCATGATCGGATTCGTCGTTCCGATCATGATCAGGTTCGGCCGGTATTCCACATCCAGCCGTGCGTTTTCGCCATCGCCGTGGCGTAGTGCGTTGGTCAACATTTCCTGCACGATTCGATAGAGGGTGATGTTCAGCGAATCCGGCAGTGGTACCGCTGATCCTCGCACGGTGACTTCGACCGTCATCCCGGCCGACCGCACGTATTCGATCAGGCCGTCGATATCGGCAAGCCCGGGTTGGCGCTGTCCGTCGTCGTCGCGACCGTGCAGCAGATCCAATTGCCGGCGTAGGTCGACCATCGCGGCCCTGCTACTTGTCTCCACCGCGGTCAACGACTTCGTGGCCGGACCGTTTCCGGCGTCGGCAAGGGCGATTCGCGCGGCGCCCGCGTGGATGCCGATGGCACTGACGTGGTGGGAAATCACGTCATGCAGATCGCGCGCGATGGCGGCACGTTCATCGGCGACCGCGCGCTCGAGCGCGACCTGTTGTTCCTGCTTGCGCAACTGCGCTTGCTGCTCGAGCTCCGCGATATAAGCGCCGCGTGCCGCGGTGTATCGGCCGACCAGCCACGGCACCACACCGACCGATACCGTCGTCGCGAGCAGCAGCCGCCAGTCGTGTGAGGCGGTGCTGCCGACGAGCAGATGCGCGCCCGCGAAGCCGGAGCACAGTGTGAGGACTGTCCAGACGGATGTCGGGCCCGACATCCACGCGCCCGCGCGGTATCCGGCGACCAGGAATCCGACATCGGCGAACCGTGCCGCGAAGCCGTGCCGATGCAACAGCAGCGCCTCCAGCAGCCGTAGGGCAACCTGGGCGACCGCAACGATGCCCGCGGTGCGCGGCGGCGCAGCCAGCGCGAGATCGGCGGTGGCGACGCCTACCGCCACTGCGGTCGCCTGCCACGGCGCTACGGCGAAGACACCGCACAGTGCTAGGACCACAGTGTCGATCACCGCGGCAACCACCGCGACCACCAGTGACTGGCGGGCCAACGACCTGCTCACGTCCACCGGCCGCACCTCCCACATCTCCGGCAAGTACCGGTCGGCCCGATCCGGCGAACGCACCGATACCGGCCGAGTTGTTCGCGGGCGATCCTACCCAGCCGCCGACACACCACACCGGAGCCGCTGTGGGTCAACTCTGCCCTCGGACGGTGCGCCGCGCGTCCCCCGCACGGGGGACGGTAAGTCCCTCGGCGGCGCGATGTCTGTGCTGGCCGCGGCCCGTAACGTGGCCGTGACCGGCGGGAAAAGTGAAGGAGATCTCATGGGCCGTATGGACTTGTTGGGCTATGCGTTACCGGCATTCGTGCTGCTGATGGTGGTCGAGTGGATCTCCTACCGCCGCGATCCCGACCGATCCGAGAACACCAGCGCAGGGCGAGACACCGCCGCCAACTTGGCGACTTTCACCCTCGGCAGGCTCGTCAAACCGTTCATGCACTACCTGCTGCCGTTCTCTGCGGTCCTGGTCGCTGCGTCGGTGACTCCGCTGCATCTGTCGCCGAAGAGCTGGTGGGTGTGGGTGCTCGGGTTGGTGGTCACCGATTTCTGCTATTACTGGGCCCATCGCGCCGACCATCGGGTGCGGCTGCTGTGGACCGCGCACAGCGTTCACCACTCCAGCGAATACTTCAATCTCTCCACCGCGCTGCGGCTGCCATGGCTGCATCCGGTGGCCAACATGGTGCGTGGACTGGCGTGGGTGCCTGCGGCCTTGATCGGCCTGCCGCCGTGGATGATCTTCCTGCTGCAGACCATCGGATTGCTCTACCAGTTCCCGATCCACACCCAGCGGGTCGGCACGCTGGGGCCGCCGATCGAGTTCCTGTTCAATACGCCCGCGCATCACCGCGTCCACCACGGCTCGAACCAGCCCTATATCGATAGAAACTATGGCGGCATCTTCATTATTTGGGACCGGATGTTCGGCAGCTTCGCCGCCGAATCCGAACCGGTCCGCTATGGCCTGACGAAGAACATCGCCACCCACAACCCGCTGCGGGTCAATTTCCACGAGCTGGCCGGACTGGTCGATGATGTCCGCAATGCCGAAACCTGGAGGGGCCGAATCGGTTACGTGTTCGGCCCGCCGGGATGGACCGAAAAGTCGACCGACTCCGAGCCGGAATCCCTCGCGGTAGGACCCGAGGCCGTCAGCGGCGCCGAATCTACTGCCGCGGCGTGATCCCGGCGAAATCGAGCGGTATCGCCGCCGGCCCGCGCAGGTTGACGTGCGCGCGGTACGGTGGCGGATCGATGGCGCAGCCGGGGGACCGGACCCGCTGCGCGAACCTGGTCACCGCGACGCGTCCCTCGAGCCTGGCCAGCGGAGCGCCGAGGCAGAAATGCGCACCGAGCCCGAAGGCGAGATGGCGGTTGTCACGGGTGGGGTCGAAACGGTCCGGGTCGGTGAAGGCGGTGGGATCACGCTGCGCAGCGGCAATCAGCATCAGGACCAGGTCGCCGCGGTCGATATCCAGGTCGCCGATCCGCATATCCGCGGCTGCGATCCGCGGAATCATCTGTACCGGAGGGTCATACCGCAGCGTTTCCTCGATAATGCCTGCGGCGTGTTCGGGCTCGGCCCGCAGCGCCGCGAGATGTCCGGGGTGTCGCAGCAGGGCGAGGATCGCGTTGGAGATGAGGTTGACCGTGGTCTCGTGGCCTGCGATGAGCAGCAGCGCGCACGTAGAGATGAGCTCGTCGTGGCCGAGTGTGTCGCCCGCGTCCTCGGCGGCGATCAACTGTGACAACAGGTCCGGCCCTGGATTGCCGCGCCTGCGCCGGGTGAGGTCTTCGAAGTAGGCGTTCAGTTCGGTTCCTGCCGCCTGTAACGCACCGGGATCGGCTTGATGCTCGGCGGCGGTGCGGGAGGTCGGGTCCAAGGTGCGGGCCAACAGGGACGACCATTGCCGCAGTTGTGGCTCGTCGGCGAGTGGCACGCCGAGGAGCTCGCAGATGACGGTGACCGGCAGCGGATAGGCGAGATCGGCGACGACGTCGAAGGTACCGGTCTCCGCGACCCGATCGAGGGTGTCGTCCACGATCGCGCTGATCCGCGGTTCCAGCTGCGCGACGACCCGTGGTGTGAAGGCCTTCGACACCAGTCGGCGCAGCCGGGTGTGGTCGGGCGGATCGAGGAATAGGAACGACGGCTTGGACTGGCGGACAGCATCTTTCGTGGCCGAGGCGGCCAACATCGGCATCGTCTCCAGCTGCACTCGGGTCAGTGAGCGGTCGACGCTCGAGTGCGGGTGGCGCAGCACCGCCGTGCAGTCCGCGTGGCTCGACACGATCACGACCGGCGCGGTCCCGATCCGGAAAGGGCCGCCCGCCCGTACCCGGGCGTATATCGGATAGGGGTTCGGCCGCACCGCCGGGTCGAGCAGCTGTCGGTAGGTGGCGGTGCTGTCGGTTTGTTCGCTCATCGTCATGGCTGTGCACCAATCCGGCTCGGGAGCCGCCGTGGGTCCGTCGATCTTCGATGGTATTGATATCCTACCGATAGTAGGATTGCAATACTATAAGGAGGGGATGGGAGTATGAGTCGGTGAAGATTCGGCCCCCCGAGAACGATTCGATCCAGCGCGTCGTCGAGCTACTCGGCGATCGCTGGACGATCCTCGTGATCAGGGAGGCGTTCTTCGGGGTGCACCGTTTCAGCGAGTTCGCCCGCAATATCGGCATCACCAATCGCAATCTGCTGACCAATCGGCTGCGTTTGCTCGTCGACGCCGAGATCTTCGAGCGCACCGACGAAGGCGGCGGTCGGGTCGACTATCGCCTCACCGCACGTGGGCGTGATCTGTACCCCATGATGATGGCGATGATGGCCTGGGGCGATCGGCATCTCGCCGACCCCGGCGGCCCGCCACTGACACTCGAGCACCGCTCATGCGGGCATCCGGCCGCGCCTGTCCTGGTGTGCGAGCACTGCTATGAGCCGATCGACCCGCGCGATATCGCTCCACGTCCAGGGCCTGGCTTCGAGCCGCAGGGGGAGTCGCACGCGACGGATGAGCGAGCATCCTGACCGAACCGGCGATCAGTCCGATCGATGAGGTCCTCGGCCTGATCGATGGGTCCACTGCCCGATGGGGCAGGTGCTCGGTCCAATGGTCGGGTGCTCGGTCTGCTCGACGGGCGCCGGGTCCGATCGGGCGAGTGCTCAACTCGATCGGGCGGGTGCCGGCTCGGATTCGACGGGTGCTCAGGCGTCGGTGAATACCCGGATCGCGCTGATTCGCGTTGTGCCGGAGGTGAAGTCGATGAACGCGACGCCGTGCACCGTGCCGAGTCGGATGCTGGCGGTGACGGTGTGACCGGCGGCGATCATCTTGTCCCACTTCAGGTTGCGCGCCCGGTTGGTGAATTCCTCCACCGAGACCCGGGTGCCGGCGGGAAGCTCGATAACGCTGTCGTAGTCGAGCAGGCTGCGCACGCAGCTGATGTCCGTCGCCGCCGCGGCGGTGAAGAGCCGGGTCGCAACGCGTTTGCCCGCGCGGCCGACCCCGAAGAGCCCTCGCATCATCCCGACGGCGCCGCCGATGCCCTGATTGACGATCAACTGTGGGCCGAGTTTCAGCGCGGCGCCCAAGCCCGGCACCCCGGTGCGCAGCAACTGCGCGATCATCGCGGCCAATTCCCAGTGCGCGGCCAAGCGGGCGATCTTCCATGCGCCGTCTTCTTCGACGAGGTCGTAGCACAGGTGCATCGGGACGGCGACGGTGGCGCCGGTCGACATCGTGGTCTCGATCAGTAGATCTCGGACCACGGTCGGCGGCCCGACGAGATCGCGCTCGACCCGGAAGGCAATGGTGTTCGGGCCGATGAAGGTGTCGTAGAAGCGCTCGATCGCGGCCCGGCCGATGTGTGGCCGCGAGCCGACCGGATCGTTGACGGCGGCATCGGTGCTGAACAGCCCCACCCAGGCCGTGCGGTCATGCGCGGCGACGGCACGCGGCGAGGCCGCTACCGCCGCGAGCAGATCGGCGGCCCTCGGATCCAGCGGCATGACAGTTCCTCCATTGTCGCGGGTCGTGACTCGAACACATGGTAGAACATGTTCTAATTTTGGCGCCGGAAGTCAGTGGAAGTATCCGGCGCAACGCTCGACAAAGGATCTCGATGCACTGGTACACCGGGAACACCGCCTACGATACGGTGCTGACGATCGCCTTCGGGTTCGCGGCATTCGTGCTGGTCGGTGGGCTGTTCGCGCAGAGTCCGTACGGCCGCTTCGCCACCACGAAGGTCGGTTTCAACCTGAACCCGAAGCTCGGCTGGTGGTTGATGGAAATACCGGCGACGCTGGTGTTCGCGGTGTTCTACCTGACCGGTCCGAACCGATTCGAGCCGACGGCGCTGGTGCTCGCGCTGATCTGGTTCGTGCACTACGGAAATCGCGGGTGGTTCTTCCCGCTGTCCATCCGGCAGGTGCCGGGCAAGCGCAGCAGCTTCAACGTCTCGGTGCTCGCCATGGGCATGTTCGTGACGGCACTGCACGGTTACCTGAACGGCGCATTCTTCAGTCACGACTATCAGCACCAGTACGGCACCGGTTGGCTGACCGATCCGCGTTTCCTCCTCGGCGTCGTGGTCTATCTCTGCGGGTTCACCCTGCTCGTCCGCTCCGAGGCGATTGTGCGCAACCTGCGCGACAAGAACGACCCCGGCGCAGCGGAGTACCGGATCCCCTACGGCTTCGGCTTTCGATTCGTCACCAGTCCCGCTTACCTCGGCGAGTTGCTCGCCTGGGCCGGCTTCGCCCTGCTGACCTGGTCGCCGGCCGGTGTGGTGATCTTCCTGATCACCGCGGGCAACCTGGTGCCGCGCGCCTTTGCGACCCATCGGTGGTACCGCGAGAAGTTCGTCGACTATCCGGCCGACCGGAGGGCGTTGATTCCGTTCGTGCTCTGAGGCTGCGCGGCCCGCTCAACCGATATCGATGCGGGCCGCCTGCCTGCAGTCCAGCCAGAGCCGCCGCAGCTCGCCGTTGGTGTAGTGGGTGCGGCGTAGGTAGTGCTCGGGTCGCGGGCGGCGGTCGTGCCAGAACCGGCCCGACGGTGGGGTCGGTGCGGTCCCCGCCAGCCACACAGCGGTGTCCGCGCCCTCGGCCGGCGTGCGCAGCAACGGACCGATCAGGCGATGGAATCCGGGCAGTGCGGCGGCGATGCCGGGTGTGTCGACCCAGCCCGGGTGCATACTGTGGAACGAAATACCCTGGGGGCCATAGTATTCAGCGAGGATTGGAGTGAAGGCCACCTGCATACGTTTGGTGCGGGCGTAAGCGGTCGCACCGCGGTAGCGGCCCTTGCGGTACTCGGGATCCTCGACGGCCAGCGGCTGGGTGTACATGCCACCCGAAGACACGAAAATCACCCGCGGGTCGCCGGCGACGCTCAGCAGGGAGGCGAGTCGATCGGTGAGCAACAGCGGGCCGAGCACGTGGGTTGCCAGCGTCAGTTCGTGCCCGTCGGCCGTCTCGGCGCGTTCGGGCGGCAGCACGCCCGCGTTGTGGATCACTATGTCGAGTTTCGGCAGTCGCGCGCGGAGGCTTTCGGCGCATTCCGTCACGCTGGCCAGGTCCGCGATATCGCATTCCGTGACGGTCAGATCGGCGTCGGGATGCATCGCGAGGATGTCGCGACGGGCACGTTCGCCGCGTATCCGATCGCGCACGGCGAGAACCACCGATGCGTCGAGTCCGGCCAACGCCTCGGCGATTGCCTTGCCGATGCCCGAATTCGCGCCGGTCACCATGGCCGTGGCGCCGCGCAGTGCGCCGGGTTCCGGATCGGCGGGCCGACCGCCGCGGCGCAGGACCACGCCGAGGCGGGTGTATCCAGGAACGATCGTCCGGTCGAGCAGGGTGTCGAGCTTCGGGGTTCCGGATGGATCGGTCATGTCGCCATTCTGCAAGTGAATCCGCCGGTTTCCATTGAACGATGCATAAACGTTGCAAGAGGGTCGATGGTGACTACAGTCGGGGGATGGGCATCGAGTGTTCGAGCGTTGTCGCCGTTCCCCGGGCCGAGGTCTTCGCCTGGTACGCCAGACCAGGGGCATTCGCCCGGCTGGCGCCGCCGTGGCAGCCGATGTCGCTATTGGCGGAGGCGAGCTCGATGCGGGACGGTCAGGCCGTGCTCGGCCTGCCGGGTGGGCTGCGCTGGGTCGCGAGACATGACCCGATGGGCTATGAGCCGCCGCACCGTTTCGTGGACACGGTCGCCGTGGACGGCCTCGCTTCCTTGCCCGCCGGACTACTGCTCCGATGGCGGCATACGCACGATTTCGAGGTCGTCGACGATGGCCACACGCGGATTGTCGATCGTGTGGAGTCGCCGGTGCCCGCGTTCGCGCTGCGATCGATGTTCGACTACCGGTACCGGCAGGTCGCCGACGATCTCGCCGCGCACCGCCGGGCAGCGCGGGCGGGCTACCCGCCGTCGATCATCGCGATAACCGGTGCATCCGGGTTGGTGGGCTCGGCGTTGGCCGCGTTCCTGACCACCGGCGGACACGCCGTCATTTCCCTGGTCCGCCATGCACCCCGCAACCCGAGCGAAAGACGCTGGGACCCAGCAGATCCGGCCCCCGATCTGCTCGACGGTATCGATGCGGTGGTGCATCTGGCCGGTGCGTCGATTGCGGGTCGATTCACCGAGGAGCACAAGCGGGCGATCGTCGAGAGCCGCGTCGAGCCGACCCGCAGACTCGCCGAGCTCGCCGGCCGTGTGGGCGTGCCCACCTTCGTCTGCGCCTCCGCGATCGGCTACTACGGCTACGACTGTGGCGACGAAGTGCTGCGTGAGAACACTTCTCGTGGCGAGGGGTTTCTTGCCGATGTCGTCGAGGACTGGGAGGCGGCCACCGTGCCCGCTGCCGCGGCAGGTGTCCGTGTGGTGTCGGTGCGCACCGGCATCGTGCAGTCGCCGCGTGGTGGCACGCTGCGATTGTTGCGGCCGCTGTTCGCGGCTGGGCTGGGCGGCCGGATCGGTGATGGAGGCCAGTGGCTTTCCTGGATCGGGATCGATGACCTGGTCGATGTCTATCACCGAGCGCTGTGGCAGGGCGATCTGTCCGGTCCGGTCAATGCTGTCGCACCACAGCCGGTTCGGAACATCGACTACACCAGGATCCTGGCCGCCGTGCTGCGCAGGCCCGCGCTGCTCCCGGTGCCGGAGTTCGGTCCCGGCTTGCTGCTGGGCGCGCAAGGAGCGCGGGAGCTCGCGACGGCGAGCCAACGGGTCGAGCCCGCTCGGCTGCAAGCGGCAGGTCACCTCTTCCGAACGCCGGGTCTGGAGTCGACACTGCGACATCTGCTCGGTCGCGCGCCCGCCTAGCCGCCCGGCTCCGTGCGGGTGAGCAGCAACTGCTGGACATCGAGATAGCCACAGCGAAACCCCGCCTCGGCATGCGCCAAATACAGCCGCCACATCCTGCGGAACATCGGGTCGAAGCCGAGTTCGCAGACCCGGTCCGGTCGGGAGTCGAAGCGCTGCTGCCACAGGCGCAATGTGTGCGCGTAATGCTCGCCCATCGATAGTTGGTCGCGCACAACCAATCCGGTACTTCGGGCAACCACTTCGCCCAGTAGCCGGGTCGAGGGCAGGAACCCGCCGGGAAAGATGTACTTCTGCACCCAGGTGTAGGTGTCGCGGGTGGCCACCATCCGGTGGTGCGGCATGGTGATCGATTGGATCGCCACTCGTCCGCCCGGGGCGAGCAGGCGATCGATGGTTCGGAAGTAGGTATCCAGATATTCGTAGCCGACGGCTTCGATCATCTCTACGGATACCACCGCGTCGTAGCTGCCTTCGACATGCCGGTAGTCGAGCAGATCGATGGTCACCCGGTCTGCCAGGCCGACTGCCGCGACCCGCTCGAGCGCCTGCGCCCGCTGCTGCACGGAGAGTGTCACCGAGCGCACTGCCGCGCCGCGCTGAGCGGCACGCAGCGCCAATTCTCCCCAGCCTGTGCCGATTTCGAGGACGCGAGTACCTGGACCGACACCGGCGAGGTCGAGCAGCCTGTCGATCTTTGCGCGCTGGGCCGCGGCAAGGTCGCTCCACTGCGGCCGTGGCGACAGCGTGGGAAACAGCGCGCTGGAGTAGGTCAGCGTCTCGTCGAGGAACAGTGCGAAGAAGTCATTGGACAGGTCGTAGTGTCTGGCAATATTGCCACGGGTATTCGATTCGCTATTCCGCTGCGCAGCAGGATGTTTCGCGACGTACAAACGACGCAGGTGCTGGAGCGGTGTGGGCACCAGCGTGTCCACGTGCTGCGCGAACACCGTCATGGTGGCGGTGAGATCGGGGGCCGACCAATCGCCCGCCATGTAGGACTCGCCGAATCCGATCAACCCGCCGCTGCCGAGGCGCGCGAAGAAATGGTCGGGCCGGTGCACGATCAGCCGGGGCTGATCCGTCGGCAGCGCAGTGCGGCCGATGACAGTTCCGTCGGGGTACTCGACCCTGATAGGCAGGTCGCGCACAGCGCGATCGAATAGTCGGTGGGCCACTGCTGCGGCAATGCCCGCGCGAATCCCGGTGGGCACGAGCTCGACGTCGGGATAGAAAGGAAGGTGTTGCGCGGATGCGCAATCGGACGTGGGATGCGATTCGATGCTCACCGCGAAGACTCCGTCAGTGCAGGGGTTGGCCGGGGAACGACGGGCAGGCGGCGCGCCCACAGGCGTATGCCCTGCCAGCGAATGCGTGCCGAAACCACCAGGGGGGCACAGGGTGATGCCACTATCGCGCGCAGCATGGTACGGATGGTTGCCGGACGGCAACGCCCGGTCATCGACGCGGCGAAGATCGGTCCGCCGTCGCTGAGCACGATGGATATCCGCAGCCACTCATCCGGTTCCGGCAGTCGCATGAGGTACTCGCCGCGTACTTCGTTGAAGGGCGAGACATAGAACTTCTTGGGCGTGCGCGCCCGCGCTTGTTCGTCGAGGCGGACGAGGTAGCAGTGCCGACCGCCGTAGGTGTTGTGCACCTCGGCGACGACACAGACCCCCGCGCCGGTCTCGTCGTGGCACCAGAACAGCGTGAGTGGATTGAACACATAGCCGAAGACCCGTGCGTTGGTGAGCATGAGGATTCGGCCGCCGTGTAAGTCGATACCTGCACCGTCGAGGAAGTGCTCGACGTTCGCACGCAGCGACCGAGTCGGATCGCCGAAATGATCGGCGGATCGGAATGTGGCGATAGTTTGCAGCCAGCGCGGCAACCTGGGCATCTCGTCGAGGTCGATCAACCAGCTGTAGCTGCGATAGCGGAATTCGTGTCGCAACGGCGTGACGCGCACATGGCGGATGTGCGTGCGAATGATGCTCGCCGTCATGATGCTCGCACCATTGTCGCTGGTTCGGTCGTCCACCGCGCACCGAGCCGCTCGGCGGCGCGTAGGCCCGACAGCGCGCCGTCCTCATGGAAACCCCAACCGTGATACGCGCCGGCGAATGCCAGTCGGGCATCGCCGATTTCGCCGAGTCTGCGTTGTGCCGCGACCGACGCCGGAGTGTATTGCGGATGTTGGTAGATCATTCGATCTACGACCAGGTTCTCGTCGATGCGGTCGTGCGGGCCGAGGGTGAGCAGGAAGTGGCGATCCGTGCCTGCGATTCGCTGCAATCGGGTGAGGTCGTAGCTGACCAGGACACGATCGACCGGCGCGGTGCACGAGGGCAGCCGATAGTTCCATGAGGCTCGCGCCCGTCGCGCCCTCGGCAGCACCGACTCGTCGGTGTGTAGCACCGTGTGGTTCACCGAATAGGGTATGGCGGAAAGTATTTCGTACTCGGCGGCGGTGGGTTCGGCGAGGATATCGAGCGTTTGATCCGGGTGGGTGGCGATGACAGCGGCGTCGAAGACGCGTAGTTCATCTGCTTCGCTACGGACGGCGACTCCATCGGGGAGTCGGTGCACCGCCCGCACCGGGGTCGAGCGCAGCACCGTGTCGAGTCGCTGAGCGACGGCGTTCACATAGGTCGCAGATCCGCCGGTGACTGTGCGCCAAGTAGGGGAGCCGAACACCGTCAACATGCCGTGGTGGTCGAGGAATGTGAAGAGGTATCGGGCCGGGTAGCGCAGGGCTGTCACTGGGTCGCACGACCACACCGCGGCGACCAATGGAGTCAGAAAGTGTGTGACGAAGTAGGCGGAGAAATGGGTGGCTCGTACCCATTCTCCCAGCGTGCGGTCGGACTCGGGTCCGGCATCGAGTTCGGCACGTGCGAGCCGATGGAATCGTGGCACCTCGGTCAGCAGTCGCAGGTAGCGGCCGTTGCGCAGCGCGCGGGCGTCGGCGAACAATCCGCCGAGCCCGCGAGCGCCCGCGTATTCCAGGCCGCAGCCCTCGCACTGTACCGACATGCTCATATCCGAATCCTGTGTGGCAACGTCCAGCTCGCCGAACAGGCGCAGCAGAGTCGGGTAAGTGCGGTCGTTGTGCACGATGAAGCCGGTATCGACGTGGACGTCTGTACCGCGCAGCACAGTGATCCGGTGGGTGTCCGCATGACCACCGAGGCGGGCGTCCGCCTCGTACAGGGTCACTTCGGCCGAACGCGCGAGCACCCAGGCGGCTGTCAGGCCGGCGACACCGCTGCCGATTACGGCAACTCGCCGGAGGTCGTTCGTGGGATCGGTGTGCTCGATCATCGTGCTCCTTCTCTCCGGCGGGCGGTGCCGGACGATCCGTTGGCCGGAGGCTGAATTCCGCGGCGATCGCGTCACATCGACGCGCCGACGGAGTTGTCGGCGCAACCGGCATTTGCCGTTCGGTGGACGTGTCCGTGCAACGATGCATCAATTATGCATCGTTTTGCGTGAGTGGGCTACCGGTGTCGGAATTCGGGCACGTCACCCGACCGGCGAGCAGCGGGTTGCCGGGGTAGTTCGGAGACTGTGCCTCGGCGGCCGGGTGTGATCGTCGCGCGATCGAACAAGGTGGCTGCCGAGCACGCGGCGGTGGCGTGGAATCAGCAAACCTGTGCGACGCGGCGCCGCCGTAGGGCACGGCGCGCTCGGGTCGTACGCGTTCGCGAGGGCGGGCGAATCAGCTCAGGCGGTCGGCGGCATCGGTGAGACTGTCGACCCGGATGACCGAGTCGGGCAGGACGACCGCGTCCCAGCCGGGGCCGCCGACGAACACTCCGGCTCCCGCGGCGACGCATGCGCGCACCGCTGAGGTCAGCGCGGTCGATTCCTGCTGTGACCACAGCACTGCGCACGCGGAGCGGTCATGCCTGGCAAGAGCGTCGGTGAGCGCGGTGGTCGGGACATCGGCGCCGAGCATCCAGGCTCCGACACCGCGCTCGGCAAGGGTCGCGCGCAGGACCTCGAGCGGCAGCGTATGCGTCTCACCGCTGGTGCAGGCCAGTACGACCGGTCTCGAAGTCGGCCCTTCGGGTGGCGGGTTGGTGCGGTGCAATACCGAGGTGATGCACCACGACAACAGGTGTTCGACGTCGATGCAGCCCTCGCCGGCGTGCTGGCGCGCGACGATGTCGGCAAAAGTCGGGCGGCACAACTGATCCCACGTGTCCACCACTCCGAAGGTGCGGACGTGGGCGGCGAGCCGGTCGCACACCGTCGTCGCGTCGAGCGCGAAGGCCGCGATCAACAGTGCTGCGCGATCTCCGAGCGTCGGTGCGGCGCCACGCACCACCGCCGCCGCGCCCGCGGGCGTCGCGCCGGCTCTGATGAGGGCCAGCATGCGGCCGAGTACCTCGATGTCGGCCTCGGTGTAGAGGCGGTGCTTGCCAGGTCGCTGCTGCGGCGGCCCGATGTTGTAGCGACGATTCCAGCTTCGCAGGGTGGCCGTCGGGATGCCGAGGCGGTCGGCGACGGCACGCACCGTGTATCCGGCCGCGTCGGAGGCGGAAATGGTACCGGCGGGCATCGCACCATTCTGCCTGGTTCCGTTCCCGCGTTTCGTCATGGCAGGGCGCCTGCGCATCGATTCCGCCCGCGACCGCCCGGCGCGGCGTTCATCGTCGTACGGTGGCAGCCGCCGTCGCGGCACAGAGTAGACCCCAGCCCGCCGTCACCGCGATGGCCTTCGCCCGCTGCCTCTGCCCGCGCACAGCGGTGCCGAGCACCACGGCGTCGGCCAGGTCCGAACACACCCGCACGGTGATCGCGAGCCGCATCGCGCCTGGTCCCGGCGCCGCGGCGAGCGCAAGGCCCGAGGCGGCATCGCGCAGGCCCGCCATCCGTGCGACGGCTCGTACGGCACGGTCGTCCGGACTCCAGCCGCACGGCTCGAGCAAGATCGCCGGACGCGCGGTCACCGCGAGTCCGTATGCCGCCGTAGCCACGCCCATCGCACGCGGCAGCCACATCGACGTCATAGATCCTCCTTCGAGCACCTGATATGCATCAATTATGCATCGTTATGAGCTAGGATGGTGGAAGCTGTCGATTTCGAGGAGCTGCCATGACCCCAATTCGAACCCACCGGCATCCCGGTGGCCTCGCCGCCGTAGTGGCTTCGGTGCTCGTCGCCACCGCTATCGCCGCGGGAACCGCGGTCGCCGACCCGGTGGCATCGCCGGTCGGGGCCCCCGCGCCGGTTCCATATCTCGATCTCGACCGGTATCTCGGCACCTGGAATCAACTGGCCGCGGTGCCGCAGTACTTCAACCTTCTCTGCGCCCGCGATACGCAGGCCACCTACGCACTCGACCCGCAGGGCAATGTCTCCGTGCACAACAGGTGCACCACGTGGGTGAATTCGCTCAACGAAATCACCGGCACCGCAACGGTCAATGATCGGACTACCAGCGCGCAACTGCACGTCAGCTTTCCCGGGGTGCCCACCCAGGATGGGCTGGAAGGTCCGACCAACTACATCGTCACCGCGTTGGGTGAGGCGTACTCGTGGGCGCTGGTTACCGATCCGAGCCGAATCTCCGGCTTCGTCCTCGCTCGCGACCGGGTACTGGATACCGCTCAATGGCAACAGGTTCGACATGCGATCGACGCCGTGGGCCAGAATTCCTGTCTGTATCTGACCTCGCCGACGACAGGTGGTCGGACCGATATCGCACCCTTGTGCGCGGTGACGCGATGACCGTCACGATCGCACTGTTCACCCGCGACCTGCGGGTGCGTGACAATCCCGTGCTGACCGCGGCGTATCGCGAGGGCGCCGCGGTGGTGCCGCTGTTCGTCGTCGACGAGAAGATCGTGTCCGGGCGCTTTTCCTCGCCGAACCGGGCCCGGTTTCTGGCCGCCGCGCTCGGCGAGCTCGATGCCGAATTGCGCGCCATCGGAGGACGTTTGGTCGTGCGCCGCGGTGATGTCGTCACCGAGGTCGACCGAGTGGTCGCGCAGGTGCACGCCGACAGCGTGCACATCGCCGCTGATGTGAGCGGATACAGCCGCAGGCGCGAAGACGCGCTGCGGGTGCGGTTGGAGCGGCGCAGCTGTCTGCTGCACACGCATGCCGTCTCGATCACCGCCGCAGATCCGGAAGAGTTGTTCCCATCGACAGGACGTGATCACTTTGCGGTGTTCACACCGTATTTCCGGCGATGGGCGCAGGCTCACCGACGTGAGCCGCTCGGTAGACCGCGCGAACTGTCGCTGCCCAAGGTAGCCGGGCTGCCATTGCCGGAGCCCGACGATATCTGCTTCGGGGCAACCTCGCCCCAGCTGTCTGTCGGTGGCGAAACCACGGGCCGAAAGATCATGCGGGACTGGCTTTCCGGCCCGATCGGTGGTTACGAGCGCAGCAACGACGACCTCGCCGCCGACGCCACCTCGCGGCTGTCGCCGTATCTGCACTTCGGCTGTGTGTCCCCGGTGGAGGTGGTGCACCGGGTCGACATGTCGACCGAGGGCGGCCACGCCTTCGCCCGGCAGCTGGCATGGCGCGACTTCCACCATCAACTGCTGGCCGCCCGCCCTGACGCCGCCCGCTCGGACTACCGCCCCCGCCGGATCGAGTGGCGCGACGATCCCGAGGCCGTCGACGCATGGCGCGAGGGCCGTACCGGCTACCCCGTGATCGATGCGGCGATGCGTCAACTGCGCGCAGAGGGCTGGATGCCGGGTCGCGCCCGACTGATCACTGCTAGCTTCTTGTCCAAATCCCTCCGCGTGGACTGGCGTATCGGCGCAGACCACTTCCTGTACTGGCTGGTCGACGCAGACTTGGCTAACAACCAGCTCAACTGGCAGTGGGCCGCGGGCACCGGCACCGATACTCGCCCCAACCGCGTGCTCAACCCGCTACGCCAAGCCGGACGCTACGACCCCGACGGCGCATATGTCCGCCGCTGGATCCCCGAACTCGCCCACCTGCCCGCTGCCACCATCCACACCCCATGGCGCGAAAACATCGATCCCGCAGACTATCCCGCCCCGATCATCGACTGCGTCGGCATGTAGCGCGACGACATCGGTGCGACACTCGGTCCCGTTCGCACTCGCAACCGGCCCCCGGGGCTTTCGGGCGGAGGACTACTCGCCGAGCCGCTCGTCCGCGTAGACGACCATCGCGTCCCGCTGATATTCGGCCAGGCCCTCGGCGATCTTCTCGTAGTTCGCCTTGAACCGCTCGTCGTCCACATACAGTTGCCCCACGCATTTGTCCGCGTCCCGGTTCAGGGTCCAGAAGCGGCATATGCCCTGGTATTGCCGGTGGTGCGCGCCACGGTGTCGGCCATACCCGCCAGGCGGTTGCGCTCACCGAGTAGGCGGATGTGCTGCCGTTCGAGGGCGGCAAGCGTGTCCGACTCGGAATCGACCGCCTGCGCGGCCTCGGCCAGGCTCAGGCCGAGTTCGCGCAGGACGAGGATCTGCTGTAAGCGCAGCAGTTGCTCCTGCTCGTAGTAGCGGTAGCCGTTGGTGCCCACACAGGCGGGCTCGAGCAGTCCGATGTCGTCGTAATGAGACATTGCGATCCGGTGTGCGGTGAGGGAGTAAACATGGCCATAATGGGCCGTTCCGCACCAAGGAGAACTCAAAACATGACCATTCAGCGGATGGACAACGTCGCGATTGTCGTCGATGACCTGGACGCGGCTGTCGCGTTTTTCACCGAGCTCGGCATGGAGGTCGAGGGCAAGGCGCAGATCGAGGGTCATTGGGCGGATCACACAGTCGGACTCGATGGCGTCCGGTGCGACATCGCGATGATGCGGACCCCGGACGGTCACAGCAAGCTGGAGCTGACCAAGTACTACGCCCCCGTGGTGTCCGGCGCCGCGCCGGAGAACTCGCCGCCCAACACACTGGGCCTGCATCGCGTCATGTTCGCCGTCGACGACATCGACGACACCATCGCCCGCCTGCGCGCCCACGGCGCCGAGCTCCTCGGCGGGGTGGCGCAGTACGAGAACAACTTCCGGCTCTGCTACCTGCGCGGCCCCGCAGGCATCATTGTCGCTCTGGCCGAACAGATCGGCTGACGCGGGCCCGCCACGCGATCGAGCCACCTCGGTCCGACCATGCCCTATCGCAGAGGCCGAATCGGTCCGGAGGTGTCGTCGGGATTCACCGATACGAGCCGGAACACACCGACTCCGGCATCGACCGATCGATCCCGGATCTGTGGTTCGTCCGTCGACGCTGGTCCGCGCATGCAAGCCGATGTCACGGATAGACCCTCCCGAGCGGGTGCGGCAGGTCAACCTGGACGGGAGGGTCTATCCGGCAACATAATCCGAAAGGGCTTACTGGTTCGCGGCTACACGGGTGTCCGCAGCGCGAACATGAAACCGGCCTTTGCCAGCGTGCTACGCCATATCCGCCCAAAATTCGGCCGATATTACTGCGGCCCCGATGTGGACCAACGCGCCGAACTCGTAGGCCGTCGTCGCCGATGAGATCGTCTTCCGGGACAAGGCATAGAGCCCGGCAGCCTACTGCGGAACTCTCGGGATCCGCGCTCGCTCGCGGGCAGGCAGAGTGGGATCCCGAGGGTCGGTGGGGCTGAGGTCGGGGGCTACCTCGGTGGTGAGACCAGCATCGGGTGGTGTAGGTCGTAGTATTCGACCTCGCCCATGAGCTTGCTTTCCTCCTCCAACAGTGACCTCAAGTCGTCGGGGATTTCGAGCTTTTCGGCTGCGCGGGCTTCGTCTTCGCTGGTGAAGTAGACCGCCTCGACGTATGCGTCGCCGCCGAAAGTCGCCAAGGTGCCGCCGAGGATTTCCGGGCGTAGTTCGCGTACCCGATCGGTGGACTGCGTCAGCAGTTCGTGCATTCGGCCCGCGTCGCGGGTGTGGCCCTCCATGACCTGTACGAAGCCGGCTTCATCGGAGCCGCCGCCCAGCCACTGCGTCACCTCGGGGCAGTCCATGAATGTGACGGGTCCGTCGAAGCACTGTTCGGTCTCGGCCCACCAGGCGCCTTGCTCGGGGCGCGCGCTGTTGCGTCGTGCCGCCTCTTCGGATTCGAACCGTGCCAGTGCGATGAATGTCCCGTCGTTGCACAGTCCGCACGTTGTTCCGAGATAGCCGACGGCCCCCGGTTGCAGTTCTTCGGTCCACCTGTCCATACATCGGCGTAATCGGTCGGGGTCGGCGGCTTTGCCTTGAATGACTTGGATGAACATCGAGTCCTCCTCGTGTGGAGTGACTACTCCGCATCGACGCGGGGCCGATGCCTCGTGGTCCACCGAGGGCGTGGAACCGCACGGCCCGCGAAGGCAGCCGCCGCATAGCTAATGGTTCGCCGCCGGGCCGCTGTGCGCAAGACCGGCTGGTCCTGACTTGGAATGTCGAGTTGCGCGACCTGAGCCATTGTGCTGGTGCGCACCGTGGAGGAGGGTGAGTATGTCCGGTGGCGCCGCCGGGGTGCCGCCCTGACAGGGTAGGAGGTGACCCGTGTACGCACGTTCAACCACAATTGCGGCCGAGCCGTCCTCGATCGACGCCGGGATCGCATACCTGCGCGATGAAGCGATGCCGACTATGTCGGAGCTCGACGGGTGGGTGGGCCTGTCGTTGCTGGTCGACAGGGGATCAGGACGCTGCATCGCCACTTCGGCGTGGGAATCCGACGCTGCGATGCATGACAGTAGGGGTCGGGTCCAGGCAGTGCGTTCCGGTTTGGCTCAGGCGTTCAACGGCCAGGTCGATCTGGTTCAGGAATGGGAAATCGCGGTCATGCATCGTGATCAACTGAGCAATGACAGCGCATGCACTCGGTGCACGTGGCTGCAGGCCGGTCCGGGTGAGATCGATCGGCTGATCGACACCTTCAAGATGGGCGTGCTGCCCGAGGCCGAGATGATCGACGGATTCTGCAGTGCCAGTATGTTCGTCGATCGGGCCACCGACCGCGCGACAGGCGCGATGGTCTGGGCAAACCGCGAGGCGCTGGACAACAGCCGCGAACAGGCGAATCGGATGAGGACTGGGGCGGCCCAAAGGGCCGGCGCCAGCGTACTCGAGGTCGCGGAGTTCGAGCTCGGCTTCGCTCATCTGCGCGTGCCGGAGATGGCCTGACACCATCCGCCGTCCAGCGGAGGCTCCGATCCGGCAAAGGCCGGATCAGAGCCTGCGACCATCGCCGATTCGACGGTCGCGGGCACCGCGCCGCGGCGAATAGCCGCACACCCGCACAGATGTTGGACCGCACCGGAAACAGCCATGTCGGCGACAGCAGCGTCCACACCGCAGCCGCCACAGCTCTAGCCGGTGGCGCCGGACACGGGACTGTTTACCCGTGGCTGCGGCCGGTGGGTGGCCCGCCGCACCGCGTAGTCCGGCCGATCACTCGTCGCGGTAGTCCCTCAGATCCGCCAGGAACTTGCGACGAAGTGCGGGGACCTTGCCGGTCAGGCTGAAATAGGTGCGGGCGGCGAAGAGTGCGAATCGCCCACTGCGGCGGCTGTAGAGTGGGTCGTCGCCGCTGGTGCCGTTGTTGTCGAGCGAGTCAGCGACGCGGGCGAAGCCATACGGACGCATTTCGGCTTCGTATTCGCCGATTGCCGCTGTCAATTCCTTCTCCCCTCGTGCTGCTGCGATCAGCTGACGACTGAGCAGCGCGGCGTCGCGCAGTGCGGTGTTGGCACCGACGCCTTGGCCCGGGGTCATGGTGTGGATGGCGTCGCCGAGCAGGGTGATGTTGGTCGGTTCCCATGCCTCGATGGGGACCGAGGTGGAAATCCGCAGCGGGAATGCCGAGGCGGGGTCGGACAATTCGAATATCCGGCGCAATGTGGGGTCCCAGTTGGTCGTGCATTCCAAGATGCTGTCGACGAGTTGCCTGCCGCGCAATTCGGTAATGCCCTCAGGGAAGTGGTTGTCGGCGCTCCACACCGACAGGTTGACATAGTCGCGAGTGTTGTCGTGCTGCAAGCCATCCCAGACGTTGAGCAGGTCCGCGTCTCGACCATTCTTGGGCTTACCATTTTCGTCCCAGGGGAACTCCATCACGTGCAGCATGCCCATCATGCCGCCCTTGCCGAAGATGAGGTTGATTCCCTGCTCGATCTCCTCGGACAGCAGAGCCCGGACTTCCGGGGTCAGCGCCGTTTTCGTGGCGAGCGCGGTGATGCCGGTGTCTTTGATCTCGGCGTGCGGCAGGTACTGCTGCCGAATGGCCGAGCGGGTGCCTTCGGCCGAGACCAGAACGTCACCTTCGGCGCTGGTCCCGTCGGCGAAGTGGGCGGTGATCTTGCCGCTTGCGTGCTGGGTGTAGTGGGTGAAGACCTTGGCATAGGACACGACGTCGTCCATGCCGGTGAACAGGATCTGCCGCAGGGTGGAGCGTGAAACCGAGCGCTCCCCATCGCCCAGTTCGCCGAGCGGGATGCTGGTGGTCGACCGCATCTTCTCGGTCAGGACGTTGAAGAAGCGCGGCGCGCGGGCGCAGGTGGCCACAAAGGTTTGGTACAGCTTGGGCGGCAGGCACTGCTCGAGTGCTCGGCCACCGGTGGCATCGAGACCGACGCGGTAACCGTAAAGGCCGTCCTTGCGTGATCCGTAGCGTTCGTAGACTGCGACGGAAACGTCGGCTTGGCGCAGGCCGTGTGCCAAGCACATGCCGCCGGTCCCGCCTCCGATGATGATTACGTGCATGATTGCAACCTTCGTGAATACCTGAAGTCTCTAGGTGGCGTGTTTCGCCGGTGAAGATAGCTTCATGCTCAAGTCACTTGATTGTCAAGTTTATTGTGTGATCGCTCGCAGCTGTCGGACGTGGTCATCCTGAACGGTGCGGCTGGCGTCGAGGAAGTCGGTGATCAGCTCGAGCTGGTCGCGGGTGTAGCGCTCCACCATGTGGCGAGAGTCGTCGAGGAACGGCGCCATCAGTCTGTGGACGCGCTCGAGTGCCCTCGGTGTTATCCGGACCAGGGTCTTCCGTCGGTCGGTGGGATGCGGGTGACGGCTCAGGTAGTCGAGCTTCTCCAGTCGGTCCAGCATTGTGGTCACGCTGCCGCTGGTCAGGCCCAGCTGTGTGGCCAGCCCGCTGGGCGCGGCCTCCTCGGCGCCGATCAGGATCTCCAGGCATCGAAGGTCTGTTTCGTTCACGCCCATCAGCCGGGCCAACTCCCGGTCGTAGTCATCGACGGACGCCTGATATCCCTGCACGGCCGCTCCCAACTTGGCCATGATGTCACTTGACATTCAAGTAACTCCCTATCAAATATTTTATACTTTGATCTTCAAGATACTCTCTCTTCCAGCTTCCGGAAGAAGCGGACATGTCTTCGACCACGAGAGCCGAAGCATGCGTCCGGGATCGTTCCATCGCGCCTTGGCAACCTTGCCTGTCAAGTTTGCTTCATCCCCTCCGCTAGCTCGATAAGCAGGCCTTATCGTCGTGCGCGGATGCGCGCCAGCGGGTAACTTGTGGCCGGTATCCAGGTGCTGGAACACAATTAGCAACCCGCTGAGCGGCTTGCGTGAGCGTTGAGACCGATCGACCGCACATGGATATGTCGGCAGTTGAGGGAATCCAGATGGCAACGACAAATATTTCAATCGACGGCTCTTCCGTCGAACCGCCGCTCGAACACGTCGGTACCGGTAGAACTGTCGAAGCGTTGCGACCAGTGATCTTCGGCGCGCACAGTGCGCTGCACGCTCGAGTGCGGGAGGTTGTCGTCGGGCTCTCCGACGACCCTCCCTCTGGGCTGACATACGCGCAGGAGGCCGGGATCGCGCCGGGTCTATTGCGATCGGTGATCAGCGAGTTGGGTGGCTCGGCGCGCGATATTGCCGGCGATGCGCAGTTGCGGGGGGCGTTGTGTGAGTGGGCGGGGGTTGCGGCGCCACGGTTGCTGCCAGTGCTGACCGGGCATTTCGACCTCTCGGTGGGCGCGATCCTCGCGTTGGGAAACGGGTCGGACTACCAGCAGGTATGCGCGGCCGAGCTGGACACCGGTGTCGCGATGGGGGTGCTGTTATTGACCGAGCTCGGCGGCACCAACGGCGCAGACCAGCTGACAACGGCAACATGGGATGCCGCTGCCGACGGGTTCTGGTTGTCCACACCGTCTGTGGCGGCCGCGAAATTCATGCCCAATGTCGCCGATCCCTCGGTGCCGAAGAATGTCGTCGTTACCGCGCGCCTGGTCGTCGATGGTCACGATGAAGGGGTGCTGCCGTTTCTGTTGAGGCTGCGCACCTCGACCGGTCTGGCCGACGGTGTGGAGGTTGTGCCCCTGCCGGACAAAGGGTTCGCGCCCATGGACCATGGCATGATCCGGTTCGATCGCGTGTGGCTGCCCCGCGAGGCGCTGTTGGGTGGTGACTGGGCCCGGATGACCGTCGATGGCCGGTTCGAATGCGCGCTGCCGCAGCGCAGGCGTTTCCACGCCGCGATCAGCGTGCTGGGTAACGGACGTCTTGACCTGGCCAATGCCGCTGTCGCCATCTCTCGTGCAGCCCTGGCGGGGTTGGTCAACTACATCGGACAGCGTCGACCCCGCGCGGGGGTGCTGATGGCTGATCGGGATGCGGTCCAACGCGACATGGTGGTGGGGCTCGCCTCGGTGTACGCGACCAGTGCGTTGGGTCGGCAGATCCGTGATGCGCACGCGGCGGCCACCTCAGTCGACACACGGCAAGGGCTGTGGTCGATGCTGGCAAAACCCTTGCTATCCAACACCGCTCATCAGGTGCTGATGATGTGCCGCCAACGCGCCGCGGCCCAGGCAACGCTGCGCATCAACCACATCCAGGACTGGATCGGCCTCCTGGAAGGAATCATCACCGCCGAGGGCGAAAACCAAATCATGCAGATTACGGCAGGGAAAGCCGGCGTGGATATCACGGAGCTACGACTACCTGCCACGCCACAGCAACTGCCGTGGTATGTGGACATGCTCATCGAACGAGAACGAACGATCGCGGCGGCCCTGCGCAGCGGCGCATACGAATCGGCAGGCATCACGCTGGGCCGCGACTCTGCGGCCATCGAGCTGGCCACCGCTACCGCCGAACGGTTGGCGGCGACGGCCCTGGTCACCGCGGCAGCGACCGTCGCCGATCCGGTGGCCGAACGGCTCGTCGTGTCCGCGGCGGCCGCCTACGCGCTGGAACGCATATATGCGCATGGCATGTGGTTTACCCAGCACAACCAGATGTCATCCCATCGCGTCGCCGAGGTGTCCGCCGAACTGCACCGCCACCACACCGTGCTGGCCGCACACCTGTCGACAATGGTCGCGGCATTCGATATCCCCGCCCTGCCCGGCCCGATTTTCACAGCGGACTATGTGCGGGCCTGGCAAGTTCATACCGGCTGGGACGACACGACTTTCACCAGTGTCGAAGAAATGTAGCCGACGCCCCTGGCGCCTCTGAAGTCGACGGATCAGGTTCCGCGCGTCGGCGTGGCGGGCCTGCGCCTGCTCGCTTGCCCAGAATGCTTACCACACTGTCGATTTCGGCGCACAACGACGAAACTTCTTCTCGATCCTCGAACAGCCCGCGCGCACTCGCCGCTGCCGGTGATCAGGTGGATCGTCGTGGTAGGCCCGCCGCGTGACCGGCCGATCGCGTGACCGGCCGGTTCATCGGGCAGATTCGCCAGCTGTACTGACCGCGGACATGGTGACGGCGCGGTGCGCTTTCGTGAGTCCGTCGGCGCGGCGACCGGCACCGCCGCACCGACGGAGCCGGGCAGGTGCGGAAGACGCACTCGCCCAGCGGTTCCCGGCCTGGAATTCTTGCGACCGGGATGCTCGCGAGCGACGGCCGTTCCTGAGTCCTCCACGGCTGTGCCCGATTCCTGGATGTGATCTCTTGTGCACACTATGAAAGCATTCCAAGCAGATTTGCGCATCAAATAGCGAGAAATGCGTGGCAGATCGACGATGGGGCGTAGACGTGACCAGGGCCCCAGGTAACTGCCCGGGGCCCTTTGTGCACGATGGCGGTCCTATGGTCAGTTGCACCAATGCCTGCGCTGCATCGGATCGGTCTCGAACCGCTGATGGAACTCGACGAGATCCGCCACGATCCGTGCCCTGGTCCGGGCCGGAGGGCGGCCCGGCGTGTGTTCGAATTCCGCTTCCTCGGTGAAGGTTTCGGCGTAGCCGGGGATATCACGGTCATCGAGCCGCTGCATCTGATCGGCGTAGAACCACTGAACCTCGGCGTACAACTCGGTCGGGACCGCGACGGTGGTCATGTTCGCTCCTGGTGCGGCGGGATCTCTGCTGCCACGGTGACCGATCCCGCGACAGCCCTGCTCGAGTAGGGGCGTGCCCTGCGGCGGAGTTGACCAGAGCTATAGGAGCCCGGACGAGTCTGGAGGTCGAAGAAACCGGGCGAGTTCGACTATTCGAGCGATGGAGGAGTCATGGCGGAAAGTCGGCGCGTCGCGCTGGTCGCCGGAGCGACGAGTGGTATTGGCCTGGAAATCGCCAAAAGTTTTGCTGGACAAGGTACCTCGGTGTTCATTTGTGCTCGGGATCAGGATCGGCTGACCGATGCGATCAAGGACCTGCGAGAGGAGGGCAATGAGGTCGACGGCGCCGTCCGCGACGTCGGTGACCCGCACAGGTGCGGGAGTACGTCGAGGTGAGTGTCGGCGGCTACGGTCGGATCGACATCCTGGTCGACAACGCGGGTCGCAGTGGTGGCGGAGTGACCGCCGAGGTGACCGACGAGCTGTGGTTCGACGTGATCAACACCAACCTCAACGGCAACTACTGATCTGGTCGAAAGGCTTCCCGCGATGACGACAGTGGAACAGAACCGTGCGGACGAGCAGCACGATTTTCTGCGCACCCTCGAGGCGATGCTGATCGAAGGATCGGAAAGTGCTGGCGCCGAGGCGGTCACACCGGTCGACCCGGTGATTCGGGCGCCGAGTGTCGGAGTGTTCTACCGCTGCCAGGAACCCGGCGCCGAGCCGTTCGTCGCGGTGGGTGATGGGATTTCGGCAGGCGAGCAGATCGGGATCGTCGAGGCGATGAAGTTGATGATCCCGGTGACCGCGCAGGTGAGTGGAGTGATCACCGGGGTCCTCGAAGAGGGCAACGAACCCGTGCAGTTCGAGACCGTCGGTGCGCATCATGCTCACCGACATTCACCCGTGCGGCTCGTACATCAGCAGCCCGCGCGGCGCTTGCCCCAGCGGTCCTTCGCTGCGCGCAGCCGCATCATCAATATCGAAGTAGGACACCAGCTGCCAGGTCCCGACGAAATCGGTTGCGTTCATGATTCCCACCCTGCGCGAATCGGCCGATCCTCAACCCCAGAATCCCACGATGCTGGTGCCGGGGAACCGCTTGACCTCCCGCATCCACGCCACGCAGTCTTCGATTCCCTCGAGCACGTCCGGTTCCAGCGCGGCGCGTTGCTCAGGGAGCGTGGCGGCCCATCGGTCGAGCGCGGCCAGGCAATCCTGCTCGGCCCACTCGCCGCAGCCTGCCAGCGTCGGATGCGGTAGCGCGGCAGGCAACCGGTTTCCCGCGAAGGCCCGCACGCTGACCCGCATTCCCAAGGCCGCCAGGCCTTTATCGACCTTGGCAGGCCAATCGAACTGCAACGGCCCCCACAGGTCGTCGAGTGCCGCACCGAAAACCGAACACATGCTCTCATAGACGTCGAGGTAGTCGTTGGCATGCCGATGCTCGAACGGGCCACCGTCGATCACTGTCCGTACTGCCTGTGCCGCGGATGGCGCGCCATCGGCGATCTGCCCGGCGTAGTCCTCGTCCAGCTGAGCCATGGTCTCGGCGCACTCGGTTGAAATACGCGCGAAGTGGCCGTCGTCCTTCGACCCGACCACTTCGTCGACCGTATTCAGGTCGACTATGTACAGACTCAGGAAGTACCCCACGTGCGGGAGTCTATGTCCTGGGCCCTCACGCGTATCGGGTCGGTAGCCTGCCACCGTTGTAGGCAACCATTTCGCCGAAAATCGACAGCACATCGAGCGGTTCGCTCGCCGGACCGCCGTCGAGTTCCGCATAGGCGCGGTACAGGTTTCCGACCCTCTTTCGGCATCGACGAGGTCGGTGAACTCACCGTGGTCGACCTGCCGCGCGACCTCCAGCGGAGTCGGGCCGAGCGAATGCCCCTCGGAAGCAGGACGGTTGAGCGGGGTTGGGGAACCTTCGCATCGACCATCACCTCACGAGGACGGCGGCGGGTTGTGACCGCTGTCGTATTCCGCTGGGTGAACGTCAGGGCTACAAGGGATTTCGTGCCGTGAGTGCGGGTTGGAAGAAACCGGTGTGCTCGGGGAAATGCCAGCGCGGACGCTCGAAGCCCGCGGCGCCCGCGAACTCGGTGAGCTGCTGCCTGGTGAGCGCCCAATAGGTCGCGTTGCCGAGGTGGGTCGTCCATGCGTCGTGGCGTGAGGTCAGCTGGAAGAGCTCCAGGTCGTAGTGTTCTCCGTCGCTGTGCCAGTGCCAGAGTTGGAAGCTGATGGCTCGGCCGGTGGCGGTGGTGATCGCCTGTGGTGGCGTGCTCTGCGGGTGGGTTTCGCGGAGCGTGTCGTAGTCGCGGGTCGTGGCGACCAACAGTCCGCCGGGTCGCAGGACGCGGCGCATCTCGCCGAAGGCGGCGCATACGTCGGCAGGGGTCAGGAGATGAGGTAGCGCATTGTCCGCACAGACGACAGCGTCGAAGTCTGCGGTGCGAAAAGGCAAGGCCCGCATATCTGCTGCCGCGGTAGGCAGCCCCAGGCGGCGATCCGATGCCTCGCGGGCCGCCCTGGCCGCGGCGACCGGGCTGAGGTCGACGGCGACGACTCGATGGCCCAGCGCGGCCAAACCCAGGGATTGGGTCCCGATCCCACACGCGGTATCGAGAATCCGCACCGGTCCGTCGTCGAGTTCCCGCCGGAGCAGCCCGTCGATCGCGTCGCCCTGCCGGTCTATCGCTTCGGACCAGTCCCGGTAGAGCAGGTGATAGCCCTCGGCAAGCTGATCGTAGAACCCGCGTACCGATTCTTCCGTCATGCCGCCACGTTATCGGCATGCTCCCCGCCGGTCCGACGATCCGGTCGACACGTGCCCACGGTTTCGGTGTTGTCGACCAAAAATAGGTTGCCGTCGACGCGAGCTGCCGTCATTGTGAATCGCATGAAGGGCTATGGGATTCGAGCCGACTACGACCGCGACACCATCGTCGTGTACCAGGCATACCAGCCGGGGATCGGCAAGCCCGCGGTGGCGAACGGCCGGTTCGTCGAACCGTTTTCGCGGGAGCGGATGACATGGATCAAGCCGTCTTTCTTGTGGATGATGGCCAGGAGCAACTGGGGCCGTAAGCCCGGTCAGGAAATGGTGCTCGCTGTGCGGATCACGCGCAGCGGATGGGAAGAGGCGCTCGGTGCGGCGGAGCTCACCCACGCGGACAAGCGGGTATACCGCAGCTCCGACGAGTGGCGGGCGCGCCTTCGGCATGCGCTCGTCCACGTGCAGTGGGATCCGGAAAGGACGTTGCGTGGCGCAACATTGGATGCGCGTGCCATCCAGGTGGGGATCAGCCGCCACATTGTCGATCGCTACGTCGACGACTGGACGGTGCAGATCGAGGACCTCACCCCCACGGTCGGTAAAATCCACCGCCTCCTCCAGGACGGCCACGAGCACCGTGCCAAAGATCTGCTCCCCAACGAGCAGGACTACCCGGTCACTCCAGAGCTGGCCCACCGCTTGGGAATCGACCTCTGACGTACTGCGATAGCACCGCCCGAACGCCGGTCGTGCACCTCGTCATCATCCGGACCGTGGGTGTCCCCGGCGCCGCCGCCCGAGCGGCTGGGCCGAAATCATGCTGTCGGACTACCACTCGCCCAGGGTCGCGGGGTCCGCAAGCGCACCTTCGGCGGTGCGTAGGCGGTCGGTGACGGCGGTGAGTAGGTCCATGGACTCCTCGGAGAGACCTAGTGCATGGCGCATCAGTCGACGCAGCGGCAGGCTGGCGATCTGACATACCAGAACGGAGTCGTGGTCACTGTGTCTGTCGAGGTAGTCGGGATCCACGGTGTAGTACTCACAATCTGTTTTCAGTTCCGGACACCACCTTGGGTGGCCGGTCGGCCTGGGAAACTGTGATGCAACGCACAGTCTCCTTCGCTGCGCCGTCGTCGAATGTATCGCGACTACTCCGCCTTGATGATGGACAGTAGCGTCTAATATTCGGCGGGGGAGGCTCGGCCCTCCTATCGTCCAGCCGACCGACGGAAAGGCGCAACGATGGCGTTCGCCGATTATCAGAACGAGATCTATTTCGGCGCGCTGGGCGGGCATCCACCCGAGTTCCCCGCCGACTACGCCACTCTCGAGGCCAAGGCCGCCGCGGCGCTGCCGGAGTCGCTGCATTCCTACATCGCGGGTGGCGCGGGCGACGAGCTGACCCAGCGCCGCAATGTGGACGCCTTCGCGGACTGGGGCCTGGTACCGCGGATGTTGGTCGGTGCGACCGAACGCGATCTGTCGGTTACCGCGTGGGGAATAACGTTCCCGAGCCCGATCTTCATGGCCCCGGTCGGCGTGATCGGGCTGGTCGGTGACAAGCACGGCGACATCGCGGTTGCCGAGGCCGCCGCGAAAACCGGTGTGCCCGCGGTGTTTTCCACCTTGATGGAGGACCCGCTGGAAGAGGTCGTCACGCACGCCGGTGCGACGCCCAGCTTCTTCCAGCTCTACACGCCCAAGAATCGTGACCTGGCCGCGAGCCTGGTGAGCCGGGCCGAGGCGGCCGGATACCGCGGCATCACGGTCACCCTGGACACCTGGATTCCCGGCTGGCGACCGCGTGATCTCGCGACGGGTAACTTCCCACAGCTGCGCGGGCATGTACTGAAGAACTACACCTCCGACCCGGTGTTCCAGCGGATGGTGGGGTCCGACGACCCGCAAACCATCATCCTGAATTGGATTCAAACCTTCGGTAACCCGCTGTCCTGGTCGGATCTGGAGTGGCTACGGTCCTTGACCGATTTGCCGATCGTACTCAAGGGCATCTCACACCCCGACGACGCCCGCCGCGCCGTCGACGGCGGCGTCGACGGCATCTACTGCTCGAATCATGGTGGGCGGCAGGCGAATGGCGGTCTCAGCGCGCTGGAGACGCTGCCTGCCGTGGTGGCGGCCTGCGACGACCGGGTGCCGGTGCTTTTCGACTCCGGGGTGCGGTCGGGCTCCGACGTGGTCAAGGCGCTCGGGCTCGGCGCGACCATGGTCGGCGTCGGGCGCCCGTACGTCTATGGCCTTGCGGTGGCCGGGGTGCCCGGTCTGGTCCACGTGCTGCGGATGATCCTGGCGGAAGCGGATCTGCTGATGGCGGTGAACGGTTACCCGGATGTGGCGGCGGTCCGGGAGAACATTCGGGCGACGACGAATGGTCGGGCTACTCGCTGACGCTCGTCAGGCTGGTCAGGAATCGGGTCAGCACCTCGGTGACGGCCGCCAGGTCGAGGCGCGAGTCACCGGTGCTCCATTGGTGCACGAGTGCGTTCAGGGCGCCGACGAACCCGGTCGCCGCCGCACGGTACCCGCCCGGCGGGACGAAGTCCGGTCCGAGAGTCCGTGTGCACTGATCGGCGAAGAACGTCATCCACGCTTCGCGCTGGTCGAGACGGTGCTGTTCGACCCGTTCGCTGACACCGACGATCTCGATTTGTGAAATCCGTGCCCGGCGGGGGTCACACCCGAGCGATTCGGCATAGGCGCGCACGGCGGCCTGCGCCCAGCCGACGCCGTCACCGGGTTCGGTCAGGTCCACCGCCACTGCGACGGCCTGCCTCGCCTCCTCCTGGATCATGTCGAAGACAGCGAGCAGCAGCTCCTCTCGGTTGTGGAAGTGCTCGTAGAACTGGCTGCGCGCCAGGCCCGCGGCCCGGCACAGCGCGGTGATCGAGCTGTCCTGGTAGCCGCTCGCACCGAACAGCTCGAGCCCCGCGGCCAAGAATTGCGTCCGTCGCTGGGCCCTACGGTCTGCGACAGGTCGCCCGTCGTAGATGCGGGAGGAGTCGGGTGCTGTCACGGCACGACCCTAGCGAGCGTGGTCGACTACGGTGCGGAGGTGTCCGGCCCGCGGGTTTGCGGGAGCTGCGAATCGGGGTCACTGTCGGTGGCGACCGTTGCTTGCGCCTCTTCGCGCAGCTCAGTGGCATGTTGCCTGCCGGAGCCCCAGCCGCTGTACGCCTCGGCGCGCATGCGCTCGACCATGTGCGGGTAGTGCAACTCGAACGCCGGACGCTCCGACCGGATACGCGGCAGCTCGTAGAAGTTGTGCCGCGGCGGCGGGCAGGTCGTCGCCCACTCCAGGGAGTTGCCGTAGCCCCAAGGATCGTCCACCGTGACCACTTCGCCGTAGCGGAAGCTCTTGAAGACGTTCCAGACGAACGGCAGCATCGACGCGCCGAGGATGAACGCTCCGATCGTGGAGATCGTGTTCAGCGTGGTGAAACCGTCGCTGGGCAGGTAGTCGGCATAACGACGTGGCATGCCCTCGGCGCCCAGCCAGTGCTGCACCAGGAACGTGGCGTGGAAACCGATCAGTGTGGTCCAGAAATGCCACTTGGCCAGCCGCTCGTCGAGCATCCGACCGGTCATCTTGGGGAACCAGAAGTAGATGCCCGCGAAGGTCGCGAACACGATGGTGCCGAAGAGCACGTAATGGAAGTGCGCGACCACGAAGTACGAGTCGGTGACATGGAAGTCCAGCGGCGGAGAGGCCAGGACGACGCCGGAAAGCCCACCGAACAGGAACGTGACGAGGAATCCGACGGAGAACAACATCGGTGACTCGAACGTCAATTGACCGCGCCACATGGTGCCGATCCAGTTGAAGAACTTCACACCGGTCGGCACCGCGATCAGGAAGGTCATCATCGAGAAGAAGGGCAGCAGCACGGCGCCGGTCGCGTACATGTGGTGCGCCCACACCGCCATCGACAGCGCGGCGATCGACAGCGTCGCGTACACCAGCGTGCTGTATCCGAACAGTGGTTTGCGGCTGAACACCGGGAAGATCTCGGTGACGATCCCGAAGAACGGCAGCGCGACAATGTACACCTCGGGATGGCCGAAGAACCAGAACAGGTGCTGCCACAAGAGAACTCCGCCGGTGGCCGTGTCGTAGATGTGCCCGCCCAGGTGCCGGTCGAACGCCAGCGCCATCAACGCCGCGGTCAGAATCGGAAAGGCTAGCAGCGCAAGCACACTGGTGACAAGAATGTTCCAGGTGAAGATCGGCATCCGGAACATGGTCATGCCGGGGGCGCGCAGGCAGACGACGGTGGTGATCATGTTGACGCCACCGAGGATGGTGCCCAGACCCGAGACGGCAAGACCCATGATCCACAGATCCGCACCGACGCCGGGCGCATGCTCGAAGGTGCTCAGCGGGGTGTAGCCGGTCCACCCGAAATCGGCAGGGCCGCCCGGGGTGAGGAACCCCGAGGTCGCCATGGTCGCACCGAACAGATACAGCCAGTAGCTGAACGCGTTCAGCCGAGGAAACGCGACGTCCGGCGCCCCGATCTGCAGTGGCAGCACGGCATTGGCGAAACCGAACACGATCGGGGTGGCATAGAACAGCAGCATGATGGTGCCGTGCATGGTGAAGAGCTGGTTGAACTGCTCCGGGGAGAGGAACTGTAGGCCCGGGCGCGCCAGCTCACCGCGCATCAGCAGGGCGATCAAGCCGCCGATGAAGAAGAAGGTCATCGCGGTGGTCAAATACATGACCCCGAGGACCTTCGGATCGGTGGTGGTGATCATTTTCCAGAGGTAGGACCCTTTCGGCCCCACACGCTGCGGATACGGTCGAACAGCTTGTATTCGAGTAGTAGTACTCACGGCCGTCGCCACCTTCCCAACCGCCGACCAGCCTGTGTCCGGATTATGCGCCTTTTCGATCTCCGAAATGGGCGCTTTCCGTTATTGGCGCCCGGTGGCCGATTCGATCGTGCGACGATGGGTGGGCCTTACCGGGTCATGCGCGGAGAGGGGGTAGGACTATGGGGAATCTCGACGAAAAAGTAGCTGTGATCACCGGTGGAGCGCGCGGCCAAGGTCGCGCCCATGCCGTGGCGCTCGCCGCCGCAGGCGCCGACATCGTGGTGTGCGATATCGCCGGACCCATCGCCACCGTGCCCTATCCGCTGAGTTCGGATGCCGATCTCGCCGAGACCGCCACGTTGGTGACCGAAGCAGGCCGCCGCTGTCTGGCGATCAAGGCCGACGTGCGCAGCGGGCCCGAGATGAACGCGGTAGCCGAGCAGACCATCGGCGAGTTCGGGCGCATCGATATCCTCGTCGCCAACGCAGGCATCTCGTCCGAATCGCCCGTCGCGGAGATGGACGAGCAGACCTGGCAGGACATGATCGACGTCAACCTCACCGGCGTCTTCCACAGTTTCCGCGCCGTGGTGCCGTACATGCTCGAGCGCCGATGGGGCCGAATTGTGGCGACCTCGTCCATTGCCGGTCGGATGGGTGTCAAGGGTGCGAGCCATTACGCCGCGGCCAAATGGGCCGTGCTCGGTTTGGTCAAATCGCTGTCGCTGGAAGTGGTCGAGTACGGGATCACCGTCAACGCGGTACTGCCCTCGGGTGTGAACACCGACATGATCCAGAATCCCGCCATGTGGCGACACCTGATGCCGGACATCGAAAATCCGACCCGCGAAGACGCCATGAAGATGTTCAACTCCGGCCCGCCGAACGGCGACCTGATCGATCCCGCCGAAGTCGCGGAGGCGGTGCTGCTGTTGGTGTCCGATCATGGTCGCCACTTCAACGGCGAAGCCGTGACCATCTCCGGCGGAATGAGTGCGAGCCTTCCTTGATTTCTCCAACTCACGTGTGATGTGCGCGGGCTCGTAGCGATACGAAACTGGGGACCGACGACGACGTCACTCGCGCCAACGGCCACATTCGCGGCTCGCTGGTGAATCTGCGCGGCTATCAGCACATCCCGATCGTCCGACGCGCGGGAAGTCCGAGAGCGACTACTTGACCCGATTCGCCGACGTCGACCTGTGACGATCGTCCTATCGCGCCGATTTCTGCGGGATCGGGGAACTTCCGGACGCGTTCATCCGACGGCTGGACGAGGGCCGGTTTCCCATGCAGGACATTCACAGGGATTGGTGGACGACAACATGCAGGTGCAGCGCTCTACAGTCCATGTCCTCTGGTGCGCGGCGGCGCTCGTTTCGCTGGTACTCGTTGTCGGATCGGTTCTCGGCGCGGGCGAGATGCCCTATCGAGAAGCGGGCACGGCCTACCCAGGCATCGGGGATGTGCTCGGGTATGTGGTGCTTCGGGTGGTGGCCGCGCTCGCGGGCGCGGTCACGCTCGGATCCCTGGTCTACGCGGTCTGCTGCACCGCCGTCACGGCACGCGGCCGGGTCGATATCGACGGGTACGCCGGCGTCCGGGTCGCCGAGCGGGCGGCCGCGGTGTGGTTGGTATCGGCGTTGTTGCTGGTGCCGGTCACTGCGGGCAATGCGGCAGGTTTGTCGACAGCTTCGGTGTTTCGACTCGGCGCGCTCGGTGCGCTGATCGATGCGAGCGAGAAACCGAAGGCGTGGATCGTCGTCGCGGTATTCGCCGGTGTCTTGACCCTCGCCACCCGAGTGACATTGTCCTGGATCGGGTTGGCGGCGTGGACCGGGTCGGCGGCCATCGCCGTGTTGCCACCGGTGCTGGTCGGCAACGCGGGGGAGGGACCTGACCACGACTATGCCACCGGCGCGATGATTATCTTCCAGATCGCGGTGTCGATACTGCCCGGCCTGGCCTGGTGCGTGGCGGCGCAGGTGCGGCGCAACGGATCTCACGTCGCGATCGCGGTGCGGCGCTGTGTGACGATCGCCCGGCTATGTCTGGTCGCGGCGGTCGGTAGTGGGTTGGTACTCGCTGCCGTGCTGTTGACCTGGTCAGCGGTATCGGCATCCGGATACGGGCGGCTTGCCATGGTGTCAGTTGTCCTGGCGATAGGTGTCGCGGTGACGGTGCGGCGGCTCGCGGCGGTGTCGAGCCGCGGCGCTTCCTCGGAAACCGCACGTGCCGGGCTGGTGCTCCTGATCGACTGTGTCGCAGCGCTTTCCGCGGTCGCGTTGACGACGATAGTGACGATGGCGGTCCAGCCCGCCCCCGCCTTCGCCGATCGGATGTTCTCCACGCAGGAGGTATTCATCGGCTTCGACCTGGCGCATCGGCCCGATACGCTGCGGCTGATGACGGTATGGCGCTTCGATATCGTGCTCGGGACTGCGGCCGTCGTCGGTGTCGTCCTGTATGTGGCTGGGGTACTACGGCTGCGCCGACGTGGTGACAGCTGGTCGAGGTGGCGTGCGACATCGTGGGTGAGTGGCGGTATGGTCCTGCTGATTTCGACGTCGTCGGGTATCGGCAGCTACGGTTACGCCCTGTTCAGCGTGCACATGATCACGCACATGGCGTTGAACATGTTCGTGCCCGTGCTGCTGGTGCTCGGGGCCCCCGTGACACTGCTGCTGCGCGCGGTACCTGCCGCTGGGCGAGACGAGGTACCCGGTGTGCGCGAATGGGCGCTGCGGATTCTGCATTCCCGGCCGACCGCTGTCATCGCCCACCCGAGCACCGCGATCGCCGCCTTTGTCGTCTCGCTCTACGGTCTGTATTTCACGCCGCTGTTCGAGAATCTGATCCGATACCACTGGGGTCACGTGCTGATGAACGTGCACTTCCTGATCATCGGCTACCTCTTCTACTGGGGCATCATCGGCATCGACCCCGGCCCGCGCAGGCTGCCGCACCTGGGCAGGCTCGGCATGCTGTTCGCGATCATGCCCTTCCACGCCTTCTTCGGCGTCGCGGTGATGTCGATGAACACCGTGATCGGCGCCCGCTTCTACGACCAACTCGACCTGCCGTGGCACACCGAGCTCCTGTCGGATCAACGGGCAGGCGGCGCCATCGCCTGGGTATCGGGCGAAGTCCCGATCCTGCTTGTAGTCGGCGCGCTGCTGTCCCAGTGGGTCGCCCAGGACCGCCGCACTGCCGTGCGCACCGACCGCAAGGACGACAGCTACGCCGACACCGACCTCGCCGCGTACAACGCCATGCTCGAGCAGCTGGCGGCCACCCGCCGCTGAGGAAGATCGTGCTCGCCGCCCTCCCACGCTTCGGCGGCGGCAGGCTCAGGTCCATTCGGTGACCGGCCGACGCGAGCTGCGCTCACCGCCGGAAGCTGGCTCGGCGTAGACGGAGGCTGTTGGAGACGACGAAGAATGATGAGAATGCCATGGATGAGCCGGCGATCAGCGGGTTGAGATAGCCGAGGGCGGCGATCGGAATGGCGATCACGTTGTAGCCGAAGGCCCAGACGAGGTTGCCCTTGATGGTGCGCAGGGTGGCGTGGGCCAGTTCGATGGCGTCGGCGACGGCGCCGAGGTCGTCGCGGACCAGGATGACGTCGGCGGCGGCGATGGCGACGTCGGTGCCTGCGCCGATGGCCATACCGAGGTCGGCGGTGGCAAGGGCGGCACCGTCGTTGATGCCGTCGCCGACCATGACGACTCGGTGGCCTTGTTCCTGTAGGCCGGCGATCAGCTCGACCTTGCCTTCCGGAAGCAGTTCGGCGACAACCTCATCAATGCCGATCTCGTCGGCGACCGATTGGGCCGCGTAGGCGTTGTCGCCGGTGAACATCATGGTGCGCAGTCCGAGTCGGTGCAGCCGGGCGACCGCGTCGGCTGCCGTCGCCTTCACCGTGTCGGCCACCGCGATGACCGCGCGGGCGACACCGTCGACGACGACGAGCACCACTGTGCGGCCTGCCCGTTCCTGCTGCCGCACGACGCGATTCAACGCGGGAGGAACCTCGACGCCCTGTTCGTTCAGCAGACGCAGTCGGCCGACGGTCACGGTCTCGCCTGCCACGAGGCCAGTGGCGCCCAATCCCGGTAGTGCCGTGAAGGATTCGACTGTGGGCAGTTCACCGAGCAGTTCCTGTGCATACCGGGTGATGGCCGCGGCGACGGCATGCTCCGAGGCCGCTTCGACGGCACCGGCCAGCCGCAGCACGTCGGATTCGACGATCATGTTGCTGTCGGACACCGCGCCATCGGTGGTTGCCGTGCTGTCCCGGGTCGTCGTGTTGTCCGCGGTTCCCGGGCTGTCCGGGGTCGTCGGGCAATCCACGGACAGCGCGCCGCCCACCGACGCCGAACCGTTCATGGTCGCTGCGCCGACCACAGTCACTGCGACAACGCTCATCGCGCCGTTGGTGACGGTCCCGGTCTTGTCGAGCACCACGGTGTCGACATCCCGCGTGGCCTCCAATGCCTGGTGACCTTTGATGAAGATGCCGAGCTGGGCGCCGCGTCCGGACGCCACCATCAATGCCGTCGGAATCGCCAGCCCCAACGCGCACGGGCACGCGACGACCAGCACCGCGAGTCCGGCTGCCGCTGCCTTCTCCGCGCCCGCACCGGTCAGCAGCCAACCCACGAAGGTGCCGGCAGCAATCGCGAAAACGACGGGCACGAACACCGACGACACCCGGTCGGCCACCCGCTGCATGCGTGCCTTGCCGGTTTGGGCCTGCTCGACCAGCCGGATCATCCCCGACAACTTCGTATCCGCGCCCACCGCAGCGGCTTCCACGATCAGCCGTCCCGTCAATGCGGTGGTGCCGCCGATGACGGCCATTCCGGGCGTCACGTCCACCGGGATGGATTCGCCGGTCATCGCGCTCGCGTCGACGCTGGATCCGCCGGACACCACGAGGCCGTCGGTCGCGATGGTCTCGCCGGGGCGCACGACGAATCGTTGGCCCTCGACGAGTTCGCCGATCGGCACTCGCATTTCGTGATCGCCACGAGTCAGTACGGTCACCTCGCGAGCGCCGAGCGCGGCCAGCGCCCGCAGCGCGCTGCCTGCCGTCCGCTTGGCCTTCGCCTCGAAATATCGACCGGCGAGGACGAAGGCGGTGACGCCCGCGGCGACCTCGAGGTAGATGGAATCGCTGGACCAGATCGCGTCCCACACCCCGTCCGGTGCCGGCCGCGCACGATCCGAATGCAGGAACATGGTGTCCAATGACCACAGTGTCGCGGTGATCACCCCGACCGAGACCAGCGTGTCCATGCTCGCGGCAAGGCCTTTCGCGCCGTGGAAGGCGCGCCGGTGGAACGGCGCCGCCGACCACACCACCACCGGCAATGCCAGCACTGTCAGCATCACCTGCCAGCCCGAGATCCGGGTGGCGGGCACGGTCGCGAACATCACCGACAGGTCGGCAAGGGGGAACAACAGCAGTAGTGCGACAACCAGGCGGCGGAACAGATCGGCGACGGCGGCGTCCTCGGGAGCAGAGTCGATCCGGACCGTGTGTGTGACAACAGGTTCCGCGCCATAGCCCGCCGATTCGACATCGGCGCACAGTCGTTCGGGCGTCACATCGGCGGTGGCATCGATCGTCGCCACGCCAGTGGCGTAGTTCACCGAGGCGGTCACGCCGGCCACCTTGTTGAGCTTGCGTTCCACCCGGGTCGCGCAGGCCGCGCAGCTCATGCCCGAGACGGCGAGTGAGATGCGGGTGGTGGGTTCGGTGCGGGTGCCGGATTCCGGAAAAGCGATGTCGGTACTCATGTTTCCGTTCGGTCAGGCGGCGGGATCTCGGGTCGATCTGAGGTGGCCGGTGCGACGGCCGAGCTGGGCACCGGGCGGCAGGACCAGTTCGGCGGGTGGGCTGTTGGTGGTGCGCGAGGGCGGTGAGGTGTGCGGCCGTCGGGTGCGGTGCACGACAACGACCAACACGAGCGCGACCACGAGGACACCGTGAGAGAGGGCACGCGACAGCGGCACGACCCCCGAGTTCAGATCGCCGATCACGAACGCCGTCAGCGTCGCGACCAGAACACCGAGCACCGGCAGCACGCCCGAGGTCGCGTACGGCCGTAATGCGCAGTAGAGGAAGCCGATGCCGATCGCGAGGCTCCACGCGGTGCTCTCGTTCAGCAGGTGCCGCGTCATGTCGCCGCCGTGCTGATGGCTCATGCCGAAGTCTGCCCCCGCGACCTGGCCGATCGCCACGCCACACTGCACGACGCCGAGCATGCCCAGCAGCAGCCGGGGCCATGCGGTGCGCGCGGAGGTCAGCGCGGTGCGCCAGGATGCGAACAAGGCGGTCGGCCACGAGATGAGCGACGGCTGCGGCCGCTCCAGGTCGGCGGCGGCGAATATCGCGGCCGTGAGATCGGGTGCGTACCCGCGGCCACGGCGCAGCAGCCGCGTGGTCTCCACCGCCGCGATGTACCAGGAGCAGCACTCGATGCACTGTTCCAGATGCTCGTCCACCCGCGCCGCGGGAACGGTTTCGCGTTCACCATCGATCCGAGCAGACAATGCCGTCCGGCACACTTTGCACTCCACGTCGAGATTGTCGTCCAGGGTGAGACCGAAGTTCCCCGCGCCCACGTCGAGCTCGCCGCGGTATGCGGCCGCACGGTCCGGGCGCGAGTGGCCGGCGTTCGGGAAATCCGTATCGCTGCAACCCGCCTCACCATCCATCACGGCGTCGAGGGCTGAGCCCCTCTCGTCGAACCGGACATGGTCGCGGAGCCGCCCGCGCAGCGCTGTCCCGCGCGTCGAGGTCGATGTCATGGCTGGGGAGCGAGGGGGTTGGCGGCGTAGCTGATTCGGATGGTGTGGTCGGCGTGGCGGGTGGTGGTGGCGATGACACCGAAGACGGTGCGTAGGAGGGCTGGGGTCATGACATCGAGGACCGGGCCCGCGGCGACGACGCGACCGTGGTTCAGGACGACGAGCTGGTCGCAGTAGCGGACGGCCAGGTCCAGTTCGTGCAGAACGGCGAGCGTCGTGATGCCGGTGGAGCGGACCAGGTCGAGCAGTTCGAACCGGGCGCGGACGTCGAGGTGGTTGGTGAGTTCGTCGAGGACCAGCAGGCGTGGACGTTGCGCGAGGGCTCTGGCCAGCAGGACGCGTTGGCGCTCACCGCCGGAGAGCGCGCCGAAGGAGCGGTCGGCGTAGGCCGTCACACCGGTTTCGGCCATCGCTTTCCTGACGGCCGCGCGATCGCCGGTGGTATCGCGGCTGAACAACGCGTGGTGCGGGTTGCGGCCCAGCTCGACCATTTCCGTGACGGTCAGCCCCGGTGCTCCGGCGCCACTCTGCAGCACCGCCGCGGTCGTGCGCGCCGCGGTGCGCACGGGCATAGCGGTGACGTCGGTCCCGTTGATCAGCACCGCCCCACTGTCGGGTCGCAGTGAACGGTAGATCGTGCGGAGCAGGGTTGTTTTTCCGCTCCCGTTCGGTCCGACAACGCCGACAACCGAGCCCGGCGAGACGTGCATCGTCACCGCATCGAGTGCGGGAGAGTCGCCGAACATGACGGTCACTCCGGTCATGGACAGTTCGGCGGTCGGTTCGATCGCGCCGCCGGTGTCCCTGCTGTTGTCGCAAGCGACAGTTGTTCCGGCAGTGGCTGATTCAGTGGTGTTCTCGGTCATGTTCGACCTCCGTCGCGGCGCAGCAACCAGAGGAAGAACGGTGCGCCGAACACGGCGGTGAAGATGCCGAGCGGTAGTTCGTCGGGGGCACCGACTGTCCGTGAAAGCAAGTCCACCGCAACGAGATAGGTGCCGCCGAGCAATGCCGACAGCGGCAGCAAGCGGCGGTGGTCCATACCGCAGCTCAGGCGCACCAGATGCGGAATCATCAAGCCGACGAACCCGATTCCGCCCGCGACCGCGATCAGCGTGCCGGTCAACAGGGACGCCAGCACCAGCAAGAGGATCCGGGTCGTGCGCACATCGACGCCGAGGGCGGTGGCTTGCTCGTCGCCGGTGCCGAGCACATTCAGCCGACGGCCGAAGGCCAGCACCACGGCGACGACGAACAACACCACCGCCGTGACCGGACCCAGGCGCTCCCAACTCGCCCCGGCGACGCTGCCCATGGTCCAGAACATCACCGCGCGTAGCTCGTTGGGCGTTGCGCGTAACTGGAGGTAGTTCGTCGCCGCCAGTAAGAGGTAGCCCACAGCGACACCGGCCAGTACCAGGCGGGTCGGCACCACAGTGCCGCGGTGCTGCCCGAGCACGAATACCACTGCCGCGGTGAGGATCGCGCCGAGGAACGCGGCGGTGGAGACGCCGACGTCGCCGAGTGCGGCTCCCGCCGAGACCATCACCGTCACTGCGCCGAGCGAGGCACCCGAGGACAGGCCGAGCACGTAGGGGTCGGCGAGTGGATTATTCACCAGCGCCTGCAGAATCACCCCGGAGACGGCCAGACCGCAACCGCACAGCGCGGCGAGGAAGACGCGCGGCAACCGATAGTTCCACACGATCTGGTCGACGGTGAACCCGACACCGGGTGTCTTACCGCCGACATGGGCGAAGATCACGCGCCCGGTATCGGCGAGGGAAACGGTGACCGATCCGGCGCTGACCGACACCAGCATCACCGCGCACAGCACGCCCGCCGAAACGGCGATCGCGACGGGCAGCGGAGTCCCGGCGAAGGGCGCGCGCGTTCGGTTCGACCGGCTGCCACGCGAGAGCCGGGAGCCCAGGCGTTGCAGAGCGGACCCCGGCGCGCGCGGAGACGACGCAGTGGCGATGGCTGGCATCGGTCAGAACTGCTCGGGGTGCACGAGCCGGGCGATCTTGTCCACCGCGACGTCGTTGCTGGGACCGAGATAGATCGAATCCGACAGCACCACAGAGGTTTTGTTCTTGGAGGCATTCCATTGCGGGAACTGATCGAGGATCCGCCCGACGGCCGCGTCGATATCGGGATTGCGATAGTTCACCACGATCACACCGTCGATCGGCGTCACGGCGAGCTGTTCCTTGCTGATCGTGACGAAGGTGGTGCCGTCCGTGCGATTGAACGGGTTCACCGCACCGGCCTTGTCGATGATGTCGTTCCAGATTCCGCCCGCCGCGATGGCCGAGAAATCGCCCGCGTCACCCATTCCCATCCCGGGAAAGACGAGCAGCACGTTCTTCTTGGGCGCCCCGGTGACGGTGGCGACCGTGCCGGCGATCTTGCGCCGCGATTCGCCGATGAGTTGTTCGGCGCGGCCCGGTACGTCGAAGACCGCGCCGAGATCGCGTAGCATCGCATAGCTGTCCTCCACGGTGGGTGTTCCCGTCACCGCGCCGGTCACGCCGCAGTTCGCCCGTGGCACATAGGTATTCGCGCCCGCGGCGGCCAATTGTTCGCGGGTGGCGAAGCCCTGATCGGCGGCGAAACCGCCACCGCCGGTGGAGAGCACGAAGTCCGCATGCTGCGCGAGCATGGCCTCGCGCGGGATGTCCTGCAAGCTGTTGTACGCGATGGCGCCGGTGGGGACGGCGGCGATGGCCGCGGCGCGGCCGGGGATGTCGGAGGAGCCGTAGGACTGGGCATTGGCCAGGATCCGGTTGCCGACACCCAGCGCGATCAGCGACGAGACCTCGCCGACGGAACCGCCGTTCATGACGACCACGCGCTCGGGAGCCTCGGCGTAGGTGTAGGTCTTGCCGCAATTATCGAGGGTGATCGGGTATCGCGTGACGCCTTCGGTCGATGCGACGGAGCTGTCGCCTGCGGGGGAGGATTCGGGCACTGTGGTCGTACAGCCCGTGAGAGCGAGGATGGCCGCGGCCAATGCAGGCATGGTGGCGCGTTTCATGAGTCCTCCCGTGGAGTCCGCAGCGTTGTCCGCTGCCCGACTACTGAGTCGGAGGGGAGTGCCACTTGGTTCCCGCTCGCGCCCGAGATTCTCGGCGGCGATGATGCGCGTGCTCGCTCGGCCGCTGATGTGCCGATCGGTCGGTGCGGCACGACCGATCCGGCGCTTTCGCTACCGCTGTCGAATACCCGAGTCCGACCGCGCCCCTGTGGTGGCGGCGTTCGAATTCGTTCAAGCCGCGTCGCTGCGATACTGATCGATCAGTGCGACCGCCATGCGCTGAGCACGACGGGCGGCGCCGCGATCGCCCTCGGTCGCGGCAACGATCGAACCCTTCATCAGAATGTGCCAGGACCGGGCGAACTCCTCGGGATCCCGCAGGTCTGCTTCGATCGCTCGGGCGCGCACCACGTCACGAATTCGATCGAGATGCACGATGCTCGCCCGACCGGTCGGATGGTTCGGGCCCATTTCCACCAGCACATTGATGAAGGTGCATGCCTCGAAATCCGCGGTGGCGAACCATTCGTCGAACACATCGAAAATTGCCAGCAAACGCTCTTCCGGTGTGTTGCCACGCAAGTGCGATCGGTGCTCGACGAAGCCGAAGGTCCATAGTTGTTCGCGGCGCGCGAGCACCGCGATGACCAACTCGTCCTTTGTCCGAAAGTGCCGGTATAACGTAGCTTTTGCGATCCCGGCCTTGGCGATCACTTCGTCGATGCCGACATCTCGAATACCGCGTCGAGTGAACAACGCGTAGGCAGTGGCCAGAATTCGCTCGCGAGCGCCGACAACTGCGTCGTTGCCGGCAGTCATGGCCATACTGTATCCCTGTACAGAGCTGTGCGATCCTGCTTCACTAGAGAGACAGGTCTGTCCCTGTGTGCCAGCGACAGGCCTCCAGGAGTCAGCCGATGTCCAGCCGTGCTGTGAATGTTGTTGAGTACACCACTGTTTGTGCGTCCGGCGCAGCAGAGGCGATCCGGTTCTGTGTGAGCCGGCCGCGCGGTGACGTGACGCTGATCGAAGTCGCCGGTGAGATCGACCTGTGCACCGCGCCGACACTGCGGGAGAATCTGCTGCGTGCGTTCGGTTTTCAAGCGACCACCATGGTGGTCGACCTGTCATCGGTGACCTTCTTCGCCGCGGCCGGGATCACCGCGCTCATCGAGGTACTTGCCGAGGCCGAAAAGTCCGCGCGCCGAGTATTTTTGATCACGACGGGGCGTAGCGTCGGACGCATCATCGAGATCACCGGCCTTGCCTCGAGCCTGCATTGTGTCGGCTCGCTCGACGCCGCGTTGGCCGAAGGATACGAGGCGACGGCATAGCGCTGACGGCGACCGCTGTGGAGTAGATCAGCCGCGCCGTGCCTCGACACGATCGCGCGCCGCATCGGCGAAATGCGCCCCGCGCTCACGGGCGGTCGCCGCGAGTTCGGGTGCTCGTTCCTTCGCGATCTCGGCCCAATCCGAACCGTGCCGCCGAGCGGTCTCGGCGAGTTCGGGTGCCCGCTCCTTGGCGACTTCGGCCCAATCGGCGCCACGGCGCCTGGCGATATCAGCCAGGATCGCGGCCCGGTGTTTGGCGATCTCGGCCCATTCCGCTCCGTGCTCCCTGGCGATCTCGGCCCACTCCACGCCATGTTCCTTGGCGATCTCGGCCAGTTCGGCGCCCCGTTCTTTCGCCACATCGGCCCACTCGCCGCCGCGCTGCTGTGCGACGCCCGCGACCTCGGACCCCTTGACCGCGGCGATTCCGCTCCGCGCGCGCGTGCGTGCGCGCTCGGCGGCCTCTTGCGCGTGGCGCAGCGCCTCGCCTGCCGTACCTTCGGACGCGCCGAGGGGCAGCGCCGCGGAGACCGCAGCGGCGGCATTCTGGGCCGCCCGCCTGCCGCGCCAGCCCAGCGACGGCTTGCCCGCCGTATCGGCGGCCGCGATCATCAGACCACCGAGCAGCCCCATATCCTTCAGGAACGCATTGCGTTTGGCGGCCTTGCGGTCCGGATCCTGTTCGGCCCAGAAGTCCTGTTCGGTGACCGCCGCGGGGATCACGGTCGCGGCAAGTACCAGGGAGGCGAGCCTCGGCATCTTGCCCAGCGCCAACAGCACGCCGCCGGACACCTGAGCGATCGCATTGACCCGCACCACCGTGGCGGTATCCGACGGGAGCTTCGCGGCAAGATTGTCCGGCAGTCGCTCTTCACCGCGCTGCACGAGCGCGGTGGCGGCCTTGGCGCGCGGTTCCGGATGCATCAGGGTGTCGACCCCGTCGGCGACGAATGAGGCCGCCAGCAATGGTCGGGCGAGTCGGCGTAGCAACATGGCATCAAACCCTTTCTCGATGACTATCGACCGGGTTCCCGCAACATATGTCGTCAAACAACACCTGCTGACCTGCCTCTTCGCGTAAACGGCGCACCCGCGGGTGCCGCGACGGTCGGCCGGCGCTTCGAGTGTAGTCAGCTGTCGGACGTCGTTGTGGAGTTACGCACCTGAGTGGCGAGGAACGTGGTGATGACGGTCGTCACCGTGGTGGGGTCTTCGACCATGGGCAGATGGCCGCAGTCGGGGAGTTCTATTGCGGTGTGCGGGCGCAGGGTGTGATCGAGGCGGGCGCCCGCGCGGGCGGACAGGATGCGGTTCTGCTTGCCCCAGATGGTGCAGATCGGGGGAAAGCCCGCGGGCGGGCGGAAGGCATCGAGGTCGGCGAAGGTGGGGAAGTCCTGGACCAGGCCGTGCAGGGCTTGCAGGCGGCCGCGGTCGGACCAGTGCGCGCGCAGTCGGGGCGAGTGGTGCAATTTCTGGCGTCGGCCACGGTGCCCGAGTTGTTCGGTGACGATCCGGGAGACGATCACTTCGGGCAGCGCCAGCCTGCGGGCCAGCGGGCCGAGAGGAAGTCGGGCATCTGCCCATGCCAGACCGCCTTGGCGTCCGGCGCGGACGGTGTTCCAGGTCAGCGGGTTGATCAAGACCAGCGCCCGGACGACGGCGGGTCGCGCGATCGTGTAACGCAGTGAGGTGGCCGAGCCGAGGCAATTGCCGATGAGAACGACGTCCGTGAGGTGGTGCGCATCGAGGAAAGCGCCGATCATCGCGACATAGTCGTCGAGGCGGTAACCGTCGGCGGGTTGCTCGGATTCGCCATAGCCGGGCAGGTCGAGTGCGAAGACTTCGTGGTCGCCGCTCAATGCCGCGACCTGATCGTCCCAGATACGACGTTGGGTGCCCGCGTTGTGCAGTAGGACGATCGGCGGACCACTACCCACCCGGTCGAAGGCCACCGCCCGGCCCCGATGCGCGAATATCTCCACGTCGCCTCCTTGCGAGTGGCCGGCGATCATAGTGTGAACGTCGGTTATAGCTAAGGTAGCTCGAGCTCGGCTCCCGAGCGTGCGTATTGGGCCCTACGCTGCATAAATCGGAAAACCATCAGGGAGCGTGCCCCAGCCGAGTGCCTCGCACCCGCTCAGCCGTCGGCTGTCGCGCCGGCCCGACCACCAGGCCGAGGTGGCGTTGGTACGAAGCACTCGGGGTGGCTCTCAGCTGCCCGTCACGCCCGCTCGCAGGAATCTGCCGGTCCTCCTGGTACCGAGGACCGGGGCGGCTTCGCCGTTGCCGAAGACGTAGTCGCCGCCGATCAGCACCGCGGTGACGGTGGCGTCGTTCCGGTTGACCATGCGTGAGAGGTTGTCGAACTGGGCGATCGGAGCCTCGGCGTAGGCGTCGGTGGTCTCGTCGAGGTGTTCGGGATCGATCACGACCAGGTCGGCCCGGTCTCCGGTGCGCAGGTGGCCCGCGTCGATGCCGTACCAGTCGGCGAGTTCGCCGGTGATGCGGTGCACGGCGCGTTCCAGCGACAGGATCGGACGGCCCGCGCGCTCGGCATCGCGTACTCGACGGAGGAACCGCAGTCCGAAGTTGTAGAACGCCATATTGCGCAGATGCGCCCCAGCATCCGAGAAGCCCAGCTGCACACCGGGATCGGCGGCGAACCGGTCCAGTACCTCGGGTCGGTGGTTGGAAATGGTTGTCCGCCACCGAACCTTGCTGCCATGTTCGACGACGAGGTCGAGGAAGGCGTCGACCGGGTGCAGCCCGCCCCGATCGACCCCGACTTCGCCGAAGGTCTTACCGAGTACGGTCTGATCCGGACATTCGACGATCTCGGCATCGAAGAAGTCGCGATGCCAAACTCGCGGGCCGAACTTCTTGTCGTAGTCCTTTCGGAAGCGACGGCGGTAGCCTTCGTCGCGCAGCAGTTCCTTGCGTGCCTCGAGCTGGTCGGCCAGGTGCAGTGCGGCCGCGCCCGAACCGAACTCCTCGAACACCGGTAGATCGATGCCGTCGGAGTACACCTCGAACGGCACCGGCAGATGCTGCCACCGGAAGTCGCCGCCCAACGCGTTGAGCACCCTGGCGATCCACGGGAAGATATGCGCCACTGCGGGAATGGCTTTGATGTCGGCCGCGGAGAGCAGGCTGACCTTCAGTGGCTTGCGGAAGATCCCGACACTGCCGGCCGCCATCGCGACCAGGCTTTGCGGCCGCGCGACATCGGGACCGCCCTGCAATGCGCGGCCACGACGCCGCAGTACGGCGTTGAGCCTGCGTCGTTCCCGAGTGGACGCATAGGTCGAGGGCAGGGTGCGCGATCGACAGACTTCGCCGTCGAGCTTGTCGAACAGCAGTTGCTGCGAGGACATGCCGACGAAGCCCGCGTCCAGCGCCTCATCGAGTGTGGCCACCATAGCGTCGAGTTCGGCAGCGGTGGGCCGAATGTCCTTGCTGGTCGACCGTTCCAAGCCCATCCGCGCGGCACGGATATCGGAATGCCCGATGAACGCGGCCAGGTTCGGACCGAGCGGCAGCGCTTCCAACGCGTCGATGAACTCGTGCGCCGAAGTCCAGGTTTTGGTTTCGGTGACAGCATCGATCACATGTCGGCGTGGGATGGCTTCGACCCGGCCGAACAGGTCGCCGGCGTCGGCAGCCTCGACATGCACCGTCGACAGTGAACACGAGCCGAGCAGCACGGTGGTGACGCCATGGCGGACCGACTCGGCCAGCGACGGCGTTTGCAGTACCTCGACATCGTAATGCGTATGGATGTCGATCATGCCGGGAATCACCCACTTCCCTGCGGCATCGATGATGTGCGGGCAGCCGGTCTCGTCGAGCGGCTCGATCGAGACCGCGGCGATTCGACCGTCACGGATGCCGAGATGGCGGACCGCGGAGGGCGAAGCGGCGCCGTCGAACCAGCGGCCGCCCTTGATGATGGTGTCGTACATGTCTTCTCATACCTCGATACCGGTGCGCACAACCTTGCCGGTCGCATTGCGTGGCAGTGTTGTGGTGGTGATCCGCCAACGCGCGGGCACCTTGAAATAGGCGAGTCGCTCCTTGGCGAACTCGAGCAGCTCGTGTTCGGTTGTCGCCGTGTCGTTGTCGACGACGACCACCGCGGCGACCTGCTGGCCGAGATCGGCATCGGGCACACCGACGACGGCGCACTCGCGCACCGCGGGGTGTTCCTCGAGACACTGCTCGACCTCGGTGGGATAGACGTTCTCACCACCGCGCAGGATGAGATCGGAACGCCTGCCGGACAGGCGAAGCCTGCCCTGCTCCTGCACGCCGATATCGCCGGTGCGCAGCCAACGGTCGGGGGTGATAGCCGCGGCTGTCGCGGCCTCGTCCTCCCAGTAGCCGAGCATCACATAGGGGCTGCGCACGCAGATCTCGCCCTCGGTGCCTTCGGGGACGGCATTGCCCGCGGCGTCCCGGATTTCGATGGTCACACCGACGACAGGGCGGCCGACCGTATCCGGGAACGCGGCCAGCTCGGTGGGGGCGGCCAGGGTGGCGGCGGTACTGCATTCGGTGAGGCCGTAGCTGGTCACCAGTGCGGTCTTCGCCACCGGAAGTTGTTCGCGTAGCCGGTGTTGCAGTGCGGCCGAGGACGGTGCCGAGTTGAGCGAGAACGACGTCAGTGAGGACAGGTCGTAGCGGGATAGATCGGTTTCGAGCATCCGGCTCGCCATGGTCGGCATCGCGCCCCAGTTGGTGATGTGTTCGCGTTCGACCAGGTGCAGCACTCGATCGGCGTCGAACGAGCCCTGGTATATGACGGTGGTATCGCCGGTTACCATCCGCGGTATCACCAGGTTGTGCAGGCTGGCGATGTGGAACAGCGGTGAAGTGAGCAAGAACCGCCTGCCTTTCGGGCCGCCGTCGTCGGTGCGGCCTTGGAACGCGGCGGCCAGTGCGTCGTTGAAACGGTGATAGTCGATGACTGCCAACAGGTTTCGCTGGGTGTGCACCGCGCCCTTCGGGCGTCCGCTCGTGCCGCTGGTGTAGAGGATTACCGCGGGATCGTCCTCGGCGACCGGCGTGCGTGGCAGCTCACCGTCGTCGAATGCGGCGATCAGGGCGGGGAGGTCCTGCTCCATGGTCAGCACCGGAACCTGGATGTCCAGGTCCGCCAGCTGTGCGGCCCGCTTCGCGTCGACGATCAACACCGCGGGCCGGGTGTGGTCGATGCCGTAGGCGATCTCGCGGGGCGCCCACCAGGCGTTGTACCCGACGGCGATGGCGCCGAGGGCCTGTGCCGCCCAGAACGCGACGACCCATTCCGGTGTGTTCGCCGCCAAGATGCCGATCCGGTCGCCCTTTCCGACGCCATACCGCTCGCGCAGGGCGCGGGCCAGCGCGCCGACCGCCTGCGCGTGCTCGGTGTAGGACATCCTGCGATCCTCGGTGACCAGGTAGTCGCGGTCGGCCAACGCGATGGATGCCGCGAGAACCTCGCCGAGTGAACGGCCGCGATGCCGCATCACCGGCATCGGGGCGCCGAGCACCTCCTCGACCACCATGTCGAACTGTCCGCCGGGCCCGGTCAGCCGAGCGATTGCCGCGGCCGCCATGGCCTGCGGGTCCAAAGGCTGTGTCATGACATGACCTTCCTCGATAGTGATCGGACCTGCCTACGGCACCAGGACCGCACGGCCGGTGACGAGCCCGCGTTCCAGCCGGTCGAGCGCCTCGCGGCCCTCGGCAAGGTCATAGCGTTCGACTTCGACTCTGAGCTTGCCTGCCTGCGCGAGCGCGACGGAGCTGATCAGATCGGATTTGGTGCCGCCGTAGGACTTTCGGATCGATGCGCCCCACGGCCAGCCGGGTCCGCCTGCCGGGCCCGCGGTGATGTCCGGTGCGCCGCCCCCGAGCCCGATCATGCGATAGGCGCCGTTGGGCGCTACCGATTCCACGGCCAGGGTCGCGGTGTGATCGGTGCCGACGAAGTCGAAGACCGCCTCGGCGCCGCGCCCTTCGGTGCGGTCGAGGATCTCGCGGGCGGTGTCGGGTCCACCGATGAGTCCTTCGGCCGCGCCGCAGCGGGCGGCGAGGTCGAGTTTGTCCGCGCTCACGTCGACCGCGATCACGTGGGCTGCGCTGGTCGCGGCAAGGATCTGTACCGCGACGTGGCCGAGGCCGCCGATGCCGATGACCACCGCGACCGAACCCGGCCGCAGCTGCGCACGCGCACCGTTGATCGCGTGATAGCTCGACAGCGCGGCGTCGGCCAGCGGCGCGGCTTGGAGGAAATCCAAGTCACCGATCGGCACGAAGGAGGTGGCCGGGATCCTGATGTACTCGGCCATCCCGCCGTCCGGTCCCAGACCTGGGCACGGCGGCATCGCGGTGCGCCCAGCGGCGAGGCACACGTTCTCGTTGCCGCTCACACATTCCCGGCACACTCCGCACGACCAGCACAGGTAGACGATGCCGCGCTCACCGGCCGACCGGCCCTCGACAGCACTGCCGACGGCTTCGATGGTGCCCGCGACCTCGTGTCCGAGGGTCAGCGGTTCGTCGCGCATCTTGAAGGGGATGTGCAGCACATGCAGATCGGAGTGGCAGATGCCCGCCGCACCGACGCGCAGCAACAGGTCGGTGGGGCCGATCTCGGGGACCGGAACTGTACGCAGTTCCAGCACACCGGGATCAGTGAGTTGCAGCGCCCGCATCATGAGCGACCTCCTCGCACTACCGAAAACACCGAGCGCAGGTAGGCGTCGGCGCGGTCGGAGCCGATCAGCCCCGGCGCCATCTTGTTCATGGTGTAGGCGAAGGTGACTCGGTGCTCCAGGTCATTGACGACGATGGCGCCGCCGAACCCGGCCCACCAGCAGACGCGCCCGTCCGGGACTTCCGGAGCGGTTTGCGGCTGCGGCAGGCCGTAGCCGATGCCGAAGTGCAGCGGAAGCAGCAGCGCCAGATCCGCACCGTCGGACTGCTGTTCGAAGATCAGGTCGATCGTCTTCTCGGACAACAGTCTTCGGCCGTTCAGCTCGCCGCCGCAGGATACGAGCGACTGCACCTTCGCCACCGAACGCGCGTTGCCGTGGCCGTTGACCGCGCCGATCTCCGCCTGCCGCCATGCGGCGCTATTGGCCTCCGGAATATCCAACAGCGGGCTGGTGAGCGTCTTGACCAGAATGCTTTCCTGATCGAGCGAGGCCATATCGAATTCCAGCAGCGGCGGTGGCACCAACGGTGCGATGCGGTGGTGATGCTCTGGAGGGGTACCGATGTGGAAGTCGGCCGCCAGCGGTCCGGCGAGCTCCTCGGCGAAGAACTGCCCGAGACTACGGCCGGTGATACGTCGGATCACCTCGCCGATCAAATGTCCGTAGTTCAGGGCGTGGTAGCCCGACGCGGTACCCGGCTCCCACCACGGCGGTTGGGCCGCGAGGCGGGCGCTGGCCGCTTCGGTGTCGTAGATATCAGCGAGCTCGATCGGCCGCTGCCAGCCGGAGACACCGGAGGTGTGCCCGAGCAGCTGACGAATCTCGATGTCGCCCTTGCCGTTCGCGGCGAACTCCGGCCAGTAGTGCGCGACCTGCTGCCGCACATCCAGTTCGCCGCGATCCACCAGCAGCAGCGCGGACAGCGCCGTCATGGTCTTGCTGATGGAGAAGACGTTGACCAGGGTGTCCTCGGTCCATGGCGTGGTGCGCTCGATATCGCGGTGCCCGCCCCAGATATCGACGACCGTTTCGCCCTCGACGGTCACACAGATCGACGCGCCGAGCTCCTCGTCCGCAGCGATCCGATGCTCGAGTTCCTGGCGCACGGCCGCGAAACTGTCGGCGCAGAATCCCTTCGTTGTTGTCATCGCGGCCTCACACGCGCTCGAGTACTCGGGCAGGCACCGGCAGCGCGTTGCCCGCTGCGGCGGCACGTTTTGCGCCACTGGCCATCTCGCGCTTCATGTCGCGCACGTAGGCTTCGAATTCGATTTGGATGGTGTGCCGCGGCGAGTCGTAGTAGCGGCCGCTGCGGCGCTGCTCGGCGGCGCGGATCACCTCATGCATCTGCGGCTCCGACGGCGGGAGGTAGGTGCCGGTCAGGTAGGCGGCGACGAGCTTGCTCTGCTGTTCGGCGAAGTTCACCAGGGTCGGCAGCGGCTGTGCGAGGCCCATATAGAACAAATTGTCGACACCCGGCTTCATCATTTGCTTGAACAGCGGGATGCGATTGCTGCTGTCGGGCACCAGTTCCGGATCCGAGAAGAACGGGAAGCTGATGTGGTAGCCGGTCGCGCAGACGATGACGTCCACCTCTTCGGTGCTGCCATCGGCGAACTGCACCCGCTTGCCGGCCAATCCAGTGATGGCGGGCTTGAAGGCGATGTCACCGCAGCCCGCCCGGTGTAGGAACTCCTCACTGGCCGAAGGGTGTGCCTCGAACGGTTTGTGATCGGGTGCCGGCAGGCCGTAGAACTCCATATCGCCGCGGAATTTTCGTACGAACCGCTGCTTGAGCTTCATGCTGAGCTTGCGCGGAATCCACGGTGGCACCGATTGTTTGTCGCCGACCTTGCCGTGGACGTATTTCGGCAGCACCCAGACGCCGCGCCGTGCCGACACGGTCAGCCGCTCGGCGATGAAGCGTTGGGACAGCTCGGAGGCGATGTCGAGCCCGGAGTTGCCCATTCCGACGACCACGACCTTCTTACCGCGCATGTCGACCGGGTCGAATGGATCGTTATAGGCGTGGCTGTGGATGAGCACGCCGTCGAATTCGCCGGGATAGTCCGGGATATTGGGATCCCAGTGGTGGCCGTTGCACACGATCAGGGCGTCGTAGTCGCGGGTGCGGCCATCGCTGGAGGTCACCAGCCACCGGCCGTCGGGCTGCCGTTCGGCGGCGGTCACCAGGGTGTCGAACAGGATCTTGTCACGGAAACCGAAATGGTCGACATAGTCCTTGAAGTATTGGAACAGCTGCGAATGGTGCGGAAAGTCCGGCCAATCCTCGGGTACCGGATAGTCCTCGAAGGCCAAGCGCCACTTGGACGTATCGATGTGCAGGCTCTGGTAGCAGGCCGACATGCCGTTGGGGTTCTTGAAGTACCAGTTGCCGCCCACTTCGTCGGACGCCTCGAAGAGGTCGAACGGGATGTCGAAGTCCTGCAGGCGTTTGGCGGTGGTGATACCCGAGGGGCCTGCGCCGATGACGCAGACCTTGGGAAGCGTGCGTGGAGTCAATTCAGTAGTCCTCATTCGAAGCCGCCGTCACGGCTCGCAGTGGCGCCGGACACGGCGGGCGAGTGTCCGCAGCTGTGGTGCTCCGGAGTGACGTAGGCAACAACGTAACACTGGGTGGACTCTGTGTCTAGTGAATGACAGAATGTCTAGTGAAGACATCGGCCCGCCTGGGTCGGACGTACACTTACTCACCGGAAGTCGCACGTCAGCAATAGTTTCCCGACCCACGCGAGGTAGCCGCTCACCATGCCAACGAAGTCGAAACAGACCGGCACCAGCCTGCGGGACGAACAGAAACAGCAGACCAGGGCCAAGCTGCTGGAAGGCGCGAAGAACCTGTTCAGTACCCAGGGCTACGCGGCCGTCCGGGTCGACGACATCGCCGCCGCCGTCGGCTGCAGCCGGGCAACGTTCTACCTACATTTCGCCGGCAAGCTCGAGGTGCTGCGCGCGGTCGCCGAGCAGAGCACCGCGCCGAGCGCACTGCACTTCTATGAGGATCTGGACCGTGTCCTCGACACCGGTTCGCGCGTTGAGTTCGTCGCCTGGATGACCCGCGCCATCGGCTGGTTCCAGGAATACAAGGACCTGCTGCCCGCGTGGGACGAGGCCACCGCGCTCGAACCGGAATTCCGTGACGTCGCCCGCCAGGGCATCGCGGCGCTGCCCAACGCGATGACGTCCTACCTGGCGCGCTGGCCTGCCGATCGTCAGGACGAGGCCCGTCTGCGGGTGGAACTGCTTGTCGCGCAACTCGAACGCTTCTTCACCCGCTGGGCCATGCAGGGCACCATCGACGTGACGGCCGACCAGGCCGCGGACGTCCTCGCCGACATCTGGTTTCCGGCTCTGCAAGCACCGCGGGAACGGTAGCCCCGGCGCGGGATCTCGAATGTAGCTCAGGATTCGCTGGACTTGCGGCCCTGGTGTTTCCGATGGTCGATGTGGTGGCAGCTTGCGAATCTGTCGGTAGCGTGCGGCATCATCTGTGCACGCAGCCATCCACGAATTCGCTCGGAGTCACCATGCCCTCGTCCAGAACCAAACCACAGCCCTTGTCGGACACTGAGATTCAGCAGATCGCCACGGACATTGCCGGCGGCCGACCGCCGATGGTGTGGTTCACCGCTGCCGCGGTGGGCGTGCCGGAAGGGCGATCGGGGAAGGTGCTCGAACTCGATGATCCGTCCGTAGGAGACTTCCTGCGAGTCCGTCCGACCGGATCGAAGGATGTACTGTCCTTTTCTCCTACCGAAGTGACGTTGACCAAGCCGCCCCGCGCGGCGACCGCATCCACAGCCCAGCCGAAGTCGACAACCAGGAAGGAAGCCCCCGTGACCCAGCCGTCGACCTTGACGAGCGTTGCGACACCGTCCACCCCGAGTCCCGGCTCGCTCGCAACCAGCACGGCGACACCGTCGATGCCCAAGCCAGGCCCTGTCGCTTCCGGAACGAGCGAAGGCGACAACGCCGCCAAGTCCGCCGCCGCCAAGCAGCCCGCCGCGGGCGCGCCCGGCGCGAAGCCCGCCGCCAAGGCGCCCGCCGCCGCGCGCAAGGCGAAGACGCCGGAGGTCACCGTGACGCTGACCGGAACTGCCGACGGCGAGTGGTCGGTCGATGTGATCAGCGGTAAGAAGCGGGCCGTGCGTGGTCTACCGGTGGCGAGCTCGGCGGTGGCGCAGGCCGCCAAGGTGCTGCATCCAGAGGTCGCCGAGGTGGTGGCCGGAATTCTCGACGCGGCGCGCGAGGTGCAGCAGGTCAAGGTCGCGCAACTGGCGGCGGAGCTGGAGGAGGCCAAGCGCCTGCTCGAGGAACTGACCGACTGATCAGACGGCGGTGCTCGTCGACCGAGTGGCGGGGCGCCAATTCCGGCGCCCCGCATCGGGGGCCCCGTGCCGCACCTCGTCGTGGAACGCGTAGCCCAGCGAGTACTCCTTCGCGTGGTACATCGCCGAATCCGCGTCTCGGATGAGGTCGTAGATGCTGGCGTCGTAACTGCGCGGGCTGCCGCAGGCGATCCCGACACTCGCGGTGATCGGGATCTCGCCCGCGCTCAATTCGAAGGGGCGCACGAACGCGCCCAACAGTCGTTCGGCGAGCATGGCTGCCTCTTGTCTGCCCAGCGGCGCGAGCACCACGAATTCGTCACCGCCGTAGCGCGCCACCACGTCCTCGCGGCGGATCACCCGCCGAATGCGCGAGGCCGCATTCGCGATCAGCTCGTCGCCGACGGCATGGCCGTAGCTGTCGTTGACCATCTTGAAGCCGTCCAGGTCGATGAACAGCAGGCTCAGCGGTTGTTCGAGCCAGTGCTCGTGATTTCGATTGAGCGCGCGCAACAGGGCGGACCGATTCAGCAGTCCGGTCAGCATGTCGTGGTCGGCCTGATACTGCGCGCGGCGCTCGCTGCGGGCGCTGCGCACGATGGCGCGTTCACTGCGTGCCAGGACGCCGATGAGCAAAAGCGCGAACAGCGAAGAGACGACCACCCGGTCGAGAGTGTCGAGGCTGGACCCCACCACCGGAACCAGGGACGCCATGATCAGCGCGACCGCGATGACACTGGCGCGCTGCCGCGAATGATGGGGATGGATGCGACGCGGTGCGCCGAGGCAGGCCATAGTCGGATGCAGCGCCGCGACGCCCACGGTGATGTAGGCGGCCAGCAGCGGCGCGAGCAACACATCCCGCCTGATCGTCGCGGTGCCGACGGTCTCCAGGCTGTAGCCGAGATCGCCGAGCAGCACCGCGATCAGGCCGCAGTGCAGTAGCCGCAGCGAGGTCTCCGAGCGGGTCGCCGTCGCCACCGAATGCGCGACCATGGTCAGCAGTAGTGCGTCGAGTATCGGATAGATCGCCGCCACGACGGTGTTCATGGTCGTGGCATGGGACTGCAGGATCGGCGAGATGAGAAAGGTCCAGGAAGCCAGCAGTGCGCCGAGTCCGATGAGCCCGGAGTCCAGCAGCAGTTCGTAGTTGTGCCGGACCTGGCGTGGCCGCAGCCACAGGGTGGCCGCGACGCCGACGGCGAGATAACCGGCCAGCGTGAACAAGTCGTCGATGGGATGCATGGAGTGCTCGTCGATGCCGCGCAGGACCGTACCGGTGGCGAACAACAGCGCCGACGCCGCGATCAGATACCAGGGCAGCGGCTGCGGCGGGCGATGACGCCGGAGGCCGAGGCCGATCATGGCAAGGGCTCCCACCACCACGGCCAGCATCGTCACCAGCGAGAGCAACGGCGAATCGACGGTGATGTTCAACCCGATCACAGTCGAACCGACACCGAAAAGTAGTGCGTACCATCGTAATCCGACATTGTGGCGCCGGCTCGTCGACTGCTCTTCGGTCAGTGTCATCAGCCCCCCTTTGTCGCTCCATCCCCTGTGAACCGAGCTGCATAGTAGGTCTGCGAATCTTCCACCGCGACTTCGACGTTCGCCTCTTGCTCATCGAGCACTGCTCGGATGCTGTCGGCGAACGAGAACCGAGTGTTGTTGTACGAGCAGATGTCCCAGCCCACCGCCGCGCGCTCGGCCACAAGCACCTGGACAACTGATTTGATCATGGCATGGAACGCGGCCCCCTGTCGGGCACTTGATGCAACAAGGGTGAAACCGGCGTAGTAGATCGCTTGGCGTGCGGCATGCTCCGGATAGCGTGCGGCGAAATAATCGGGGCTGATCCACGGCACCGTCTCCAGATGCCGGGTCAGCGTCGTCACTCCGATGGGTTCTCCCGTGGCGGTGCGCGCGACATGCTTGAGCACGCGGGGGTCGACCATCTCCGCGCGGAACTCGGCATGGTGCAGCACCTGCCGGGCGATCGCCTTGGTGCGCAGCGGGCCGAAGGCCTCCTCGTAGAGCAGGTGGAACATCTCGATCCGGTCGTCGGGGATCGTGGTTTCGACGGTGACGTGCAGTTCGCTCATCGTCCGGTCCATGGGGTGGTGTGGTAGGCGGCGAGCACCATGGCGCAGGCCGGGTCGCCCTCGGAGCGGGTCTCGCTGGTGCACAGCTGGATCGGTCCGAAGCGTTCGGGCCGGTTGGCGGTCATATCGGCGAGGCTGGACCGGATCAGCAACTCGACCTCCTCGACCGTCTCCGCCTCGTGCTCGACGAAAAGTCCAGCACCGGAATGGTCATCGCGCAGTACCCAGCCGATGCCCGCGGCGGCCCGGCTGCCGTTGCCGATCGCGTGCTGTGCCGCGTAGACGCAGTAGAGCCGATCACCCCAGGGGATCGGCTTACGGACGCGGGCGGTGCGCTCCAGGATGGCGTGCGGTGGGATCACCGATGACAGGCGAATCAAGTTGGCATCACCCACTCCCAGATCGCGCAGTGCCGCATCGAAGGCCGACATGGTTGTCGGGCCCACCCCGGTCGCGGCGCCGATCTCGATCGTCAGTGGTGCCGCTGGCAATTGCCGGTCGTCGCGATCCGGCCTGCCGAGGGGCGGTAGCAGTCGATCGATCCACTGCAGCCCGAGTAGGCCGCTGCGTGGGGTCGTAGGAATCATAATGCCCTCCCGAAACTGTCGGCCGATTTTGCAGGCCGATATTGCGTCAAAATCGACTCTGCGTCACGACGGTCGATCGCGCACGCACACCGCCCGAAAGCGGTGCTCCTGCGGCGTGTCTCGTAACGTGTGCCCTCGAGCCGTCAGACACACTCCGAATCGACGAAGCGAGGACCAGTGCAGAAGTGGGTGGCGCCGGGGCGGGTCAACATCATCGGTGAGCACACCGACTACAACGAAGGCTTTGTGTTGCCCATCGCCTTACCGCTGGTTGTCGAGTGTTTCGCCGTAGTGCTCGACACCGGGGATGTGCGGGTGGTCTCGCGCCAGCGGCCAGGGGACCGGGTGCTCGCCGGGGTGGGCGCGCTTGCCGCCGAACGGGATCGAGTGCCTGCCTGGTCGCGGTATCCGCTGGGCGTTGTGTCCGAATTCGTGCGACGCGGGCATAGGATCGCCGGCGTCGACATCGAACTCGACGGTGCGGTGCCGATCGGTGCCGGGCTGTCCTCGTCGGCGGCGTTGTCGTGTGCGGTAGCAGTCGCGCTGCGAGATCTGTTCGCGCCGAGGGTCACTGATCGGGAGCTGATCGATATCGCCCGCGCCGCCGAGAACGACTACGCCGGTGCGCCGACCGGACTACTCGATCAGTCGGCATCGATCCTGTGTACGGCAGGTCACGCACTGTTTCTGGATGTACGTCGTTTCACGCACCTGGCCGCTGGCACCGCCTACGAACAGATCCCCTTCGATCTGGACCGTTTCGGGTTGGAACTACTCGTGATCGATACCGGACAGGCACACGAGTTGGTCGACGGCGGCTACGCCGCCCGGCGCGCGCAATGCGACGCGGCGGCCACGGAACTCGGCGTCCCTGCGCTCCGGGATATCGACACCATCGACGCGCTCGAACGCCTCACCGACCCGATACTGCGGCGCCGGGCCCGGCATGTGGTCACCGAGAACGCGCGCGTATTGATGATTGCCGAAATGTTGCGCGATGGTGCTGACCCGCGCTCGATAGGCCCGATCCTCAGCGCCGGGCACGCCTCGTTGCGCGATGATTTCGAGGTCTCCACGCCCGCTGTGGACGCGGCTGCCGCTGCGGCGGTCGATGCGGGATCGCACGGCGCGCGCATGGTCGGCGGCGGGTTCGGCGGCAGCGTTATCGCTCTGGTGGATCGTGAGCGCACAGCGGACGTCGTGGAGGCGGTAGGAAATCGCTTCGCCCGTGCGGGTTTCGCTGATCCGCGCACCTTCGTCGTGGTGGCGGGCCCTGGCGCACACCGCGTCGATTGAGCGACCGTCCAGGTTTTGTGCGTGATTGTGCTGCGGTAATGCGGCACAATCACCGACAGTAGGTAGTAGCCGCCACCATCGGCGGGCGACGGGACAGATCGCGCCGCCACACGCACGACGCATGACCCCGCTCGACGCTCGGTTTCATCGCCTGGAGGGACGCCGCTGTGCCGCTTGCCGATTCACCCGTGTTCAACTCCGCGCTCGACGTCGCGACCGTGCATCTCGATGCGGCATCGAGCCTGCAACTGGATGCGAATCCCGTCGACTATGCCCTGGTTGCCCTGTATTTCGTCTTTGTGATCGGCATCGGGCTGCTGGCCAGGCGGCGTGTCTCCTCCAGCATCGACTTCTTCCTGTCCGGACGTTCGCTGCCCGCCTGGGTGACCGGCCTCGCTTTCATCTCCGCCAACCTCGGCGCGGTCGAGATCATGGGCATGTCGGCCAATGGCGCGGAGTACGGCTTCCCGACCTTCCACTACTTCTGGATCGGCGCGGTGCCGGCCATGCTGTTCCTCGGCGTGGTGATGATGCCGTTCTACTACGGCTCCAAGGTGCGCAGTGTGCCCGAGTTCATGCGCAGGCGGTTCGGCACCGGTGCACACCTGGTGAACGCATTGAGCTTCGCGATCGCGCAGGTGCTCATCGCCGGAGTGAACCTGTATCTGCTCGGCACCATTGTGAATGTGCTGCTCGGTTGGCCGCTGTGGGTTTCGGTGATCGTTGCGGCGGTGATCGTGTTGTCCTACATCACCCTCGGCGGTTTGTCCGCGGCGATCTACAACGAAGTGCTCCAGTTCTTCGTCATCGTTGCCGCGTTGCTGCCGCTCACGCTGGTCGGTCTGCACAAGGTCGGCGGCTGGGCGGGGCTGCGCGACAAGGTGACCGCGTCGCCGGGTGGTGCGGCACAGCTGGAGTCGTGGCCGGGCAATGCGCTCAGTGGCTTTTCCAACAACCTCCTCTCCGTGGTCGGCATCGTGTTCGGGCTCGGGTTCGTGCTCTCGTTCGGGTACTGGACCACCAACTTCGTCGAGGTGCAGCGGGCGCTGGCGACGCACTCCATCTCGGCGGCGCGGCGCACTCCGATCATCGGGGCGTACCCGAAGATGTTCATCCCGCTGATCGTGGTGATCCCCGGCATGATCAGCGCCGTTCTGGTGCCCCAGATGGCCGAGTACAAGGACCAGGTGACCGCGAATCCGGACTACACCGGGGATGTCACCTACAACCAGGCGCTGCTGTATCTGATGAAAGACGTATTGCCGAACGGACTGCTCGGTGTCGGGCTCGCCGGCCTGCTCGCGGCGTTCATGGCGGGCATGGCGGCCAATATCTCTGCCTTCAATACGGTATTCAGCTACGACCTCTGGCAGCAGTATGTCCGTCGTGATCGGCCGGACCACTATTACCTCGACGTCGGCCGCCTGGCTACCGTCGGAGCCACCGTCGCCGCGATCTTCACCGCGTTCATCGCGGGGAATTTCAGCAACATGATGGACTACCTGCAAACGTTGTTCAGCTTTTTCAACGCGCCGTTGTTCGCGACGTTCATCCTCGGCATGTTCTGGAAGCGGATGACACCGACCGCGGGCTGGATGGGTCTGGTTTTCGGAACCGGTTCGGCCATTGTGGTTTTCATTCTGCACAAGACCGACGTCTTCGAATTATCCGGCCAGGGATCGAGTTTCGTCGCTGCCGGTGTCGCCTTCTTCGTCGACATCGCCGTCAGTATCGCGGTCACCATGGTGACCCGGCCGAAGCCCGCTGCCGAACTCGTCGGCCTGGTCTACTCGGAAACCCCGAAGGAAATGCGCACCGATCCCGAGTCCGATGCCCTGCCCTGGTACCAGCGCCCGGTCCTGCTCGCCGGCATAGCCTTCGCCCTGGTCATCGCCCTCAACATCATCGTCGGATAAGGAGGCCAGCCGATGCTTTTCGACATCCGCACCATCGTCGGCGCCCTGCTCGGCAGCTACGGCGTCATCCTCATCATCACCGGCCTCGTCCACGACACCGCCGCCGAGGAAGCCAAAACCGGCGGCATCAATATCAACCTCTGGTCCGGCATGGGAATGGCCGCAGTAGCCTTGGTCTTTCTGGTCTGGGTGCTACTGCGGCCGGTCGTCCCACCGACCCCTGAACCTCCGGTCACCGAGGAGGATTCGTCAGCCGACGCGTGAGGTTCGTCAGGTCCCTTCGCTGAAGAGGTCGGTGATCGTGGTGGCGGTTATGCAACGGTCGAACCATCGATCGATCCGGTCGCCATCGAGGCAGGTGGTGATGCGGAACCTGACGTCGTCCGGTACTGCGATGGCACGTCGATCGAGGATGTGCAGGATGGACCGTGCGCGGCCTTGGATACGGCCCTCCGCAAGGCCAATGACACGGCCTTCCGCAAAGCCGATGGCATAACCTTCCGCTCGGATTCGTTGGGACGTTTCTGAGCGGAAGAAGGACAGATCAATGGGCATCGGTTGTTGCCTCCCGGTTCGGTGCCCCGATCAGATTTGGCTGAATGCGTTGTGCTGCAGTGCTTATCGACCCCTGATTTCGAGGTCAGGTCTCGTCGGTGAAGAGATCGGCGATTGTGATCGCGGTGAGGGATCGGTCGATCCAGGTATTGAGCCGGTCTTGGTCTGTGCAAGCCTTGATCCGGGCGCGTGTGTCGTCATCGATGACGATGCCGCGACGATCCAACACCCGCAGCAGGCCGTCCGCGATGCCTTCGGCGTGGCCCTGGACGATGCCTTCCGCGCGCCCCTGCTCGACGCCCTCCGCACGCAGGCGTTGGGACGTTTCCGAGCGGAAGAACGACAGATCCATGGACATCAGTTTCCTCCAAGTCTCGATGGCCGGGCTATTGCCGAGGCCGAGTTCGGTGAGTTCGGCGAACAGCTGGGCCTCGTCGGTGTTGCCGATGTCTCGCAACGCGGTGACCAGTGCCTTCAGTATGGCACCGATGCCGGGAGCTTTGGCGTGCGTGATCGCCGACAAAGCGGCGAGCGGAATGTCTGCGGCCGCGGTTTCGACATCGGTGACCTCCGGCACGTTGTGCGGGCCCAGCATCAGCGGCCGAACTACCAGGCTCGACCATTGTGGTGGACCCAGCTGCCATGGGCCTGCCGCCCAGGTCGCGGTCGATTGGTCCTGGCATACGACAAGTAGCCCCGGTGGCAGGCCGAACTTGGCGAGCAGGTGTGACAGGTAGTACGCCCAAGATGCTGGTTTGTCCGGATCTTTGTCGCCCTGGGCTTCCACCAGCAGCAGGAATGGCCCGCGGGCGGTAACGATTCGCATGACGGTGTCGACCCGCCGTTCGATCGGCCTGGCTTCGGTGAGATCGGTCGATAACAACGCGACCTCCAGCGGGTCGTCGAAGGGGAGGGCCAGTTCGTGGAATGCGCGTGTGAAGACTCCTGGATCGTGTTGGAAGAGCCGGTGCATCGCCTCATGCGGGGAGCGGACCATGGCGGCCAGGTTAGCGAGTTTTATCGCAAATATGTTCGATCGAATCAGATGGGTCGGCGCGGAGCGGCGAGTTTGCCGACACACCGGGTGGGTGTCGCGCAACTCGCCAGCAAGTTGGGCGGACGTATGAGAAACCCCGTCCGGTGGCGTGACCGGACGGGGTTGTGGGTGCTGAATTATGTTGTGCGGTGAGGTGTTCCGGACTACTTGGCAGGCGGAACGAACGGCTGGTTGGTGGTGGTGAAGTACTGGATTGCCGCACCGATCGCGACCGGAGCCGTCACAAAGATCTGGCCGGTGACGGTGCCGATGGCTCCGACAAGGGCGATGCCCGCGACGCAACCCACGGCCGCCGCGGGGAGGAACGGGCCGAACAGGCCGATGATGGTGCCGCCGACGGCGACACCGCCGAGGATGCCGCCGAGGACGCAGCCGACGGCCGCGCCGCCGAGGCCGCCGACCAGGGTGCCGATCGAGGCGCCCATGCCGATGGTGCTGGCCATGCGGCTCCAGGCGGCCTGCTCGCGATCGTATTCGGTCTTCCACGGCGCTTTGTCCTCGAAGGGGAGGGTGACCGGCTTGTAAACGGCGTGTGTCAGGTCCATTTGTGGCGTGAGAGTCGCTGTGCGCCCGGAGATTTCGGCAACTATCGGGAACTCGAACTCGTCGACGCGGAACGTCAGTGGGGTGCCCGCGACGACGGTGCCGTCGGCGGCCTTGATCTTGAAAACGCCGCCTTCGACGCTCAGCGAGCCCCTGTCGGTTTCGATGAGCGATGACTCGTCGGTGGCTCGAGCGGTGAATCCGATGGCAATCGACTCGGTGGTCAGCGAGTCGGCGTGGCCGGTGCCTGCGGCGATGCCCACCGCGGTCGTCATGAATGCGGCGGCCAGGGCGAACTTGGTGATCTTCATGGTGGTAGTCCTTGTGAGGGAATTCGAGGCATGGCGAAACAACGGCCATACCTGTGAGGTTCGGTAGGTCGTTTCGGTAACACCGGAGTCGTTGCCCCGGCGTGTAATCGCCAGGGCCCCGGTGGATCAGAAGTGGGTTATGCGGTGGCGCGAACGCGTCCGAGGAGACCGATCACCAGATCGATCGCGAGGAAGGCGAGCAGGCTCAGCCCGACCAGCGGGACGAACCAGCCGACCACCAGTGCGGCGGCAACCAGCGGCACCGCTAGCCACGGTGAGGTTGTGCGCAGCACGCCTCGGCGTGGAGCGCGGCCCATGGTGATCGGCGATCCATCGCGAGTCGGCCTGCGGTTCCACCACATCAGATAACCGCGCACGATGACGGTGATCAGGCCGATCATCACCGCGAGCAGCAGCAGCTGGTTGAGCAGGCCGAACATCAGACCCATATGGAACTGGATGCCCCAGTTGGTGAGCTTGGCCATCAGCGGCCAGTCGGCGTAGGCGAGCTTGTCGGTGACCGTGCCGGTGGCGCCTTCAACGGCGACTGCGTCGACGGTATACACGCCGGGCATTCGTCGTTCCTTCACCACAAACGCCTTACCGGGCATGGCCGGGATACTGATCTCGGCCGCTTCGGTCACACCATCTGCACGCGCCGTGTCGTAGACCCGATCGACCTGAGCGATTCGATTACTCGGATCGACAGGCGCGGGCATCTCGTGACCGCCGCCGTGGTGGTGATCGCCGCCTGCCGCGGGAGCGGGCGAGGTGGTGTCCGCGCCCGGCAGCGCGGTGCTCACAGCGGGGGTGGTCCAGCTCAGCTGCTGGCGCAAGTCGGTGATGTTCTCACCGGCATAGGTGGACCAGGTCATACCGGTCGCCGACAACAGCAGCACTACCGGCAGCGTCCAGACACCTACGGCGCCATGCCAGTTCAATCGTCTGCCCCGGCCGCCCTGTGAACGGTCGGGAACCAGCAGCCAGGCCGCCGAATTGCGGTTGCGGCGACTGTGGACCCGGCGCAACCACAGCACCAGACCGCCGAGCGCGATGATCCACAGCCAGGACGCCGCGAGCTCGCTGTAGAGGCGGCCAGGCTCGCCGAGGTGCAGATCCCGGTGCAGCTGGTCGATCCAGGTGCGCATCGGCAGTGCGCCCGAGCTGCCGTAGACGACCGAGTCGCCGACGGGCTGTGCGGTGTAGGGATTGACGAACACCGCGCGGCGGTCGGACTCACCGAGTGACGGGTCGGTGAAGATCACCCGGGTGGTGTCCTGCGCACCCGGTGCGGGGGCGACTGCGACCAGCGCTAGATTCGGCTGGGTTGCGACGGCCGCGTTGATCTGTTCCGACAGTGGCTTCGGCGTGCCACCCGGATCGACCTGGAGCAGATCGCGGGAAACGATTGTTTCGAGCGTCGGTGCGATCGCGTAGAGCGCACCCGTGACCGCGGCGATCAGGATGAAGGGGGCGATGAAGACGCCCGCATAGAAATGCAGCCGCATGGCAAGGGGGTAGAGGCCGTTGCGACGGCGGGTTGATTTTTCCGGTGCGCTGGATTCCGATGGTGGCGCCCCCGATTCGGTATCGGGAGGACTGGCGTCGGTGATGCTCATGTTCGATTCGTTTCTGGAGTTCAGGGAACCCGGATACCTGTCGCCGCACCGTCGAGGAAGCCGACGGCGGGTCGGCCGCACTGTTGCGGCTGGACCGAAGTCGGCAGGCGATGGCCGGTGGCTTCGCGCAGGCACCGCACCAGCGGTGAATGACCTTCTGCGGCCGATGTTTTCGGCGTCCGCGACGACTATGCGAAGCGAAGGCGAGACAGTATCGGCCCGCAGCTGGAAGTTTGCCCAGGCGGCGGCAGCGACGCACGAGCAACGCGGCTCGGGCACCGGGTAAAGGAATTGGTCAGAGACGAACCGCGCGTGGCGGACCGCGGGTCCGCAGCGATTCGGCGGCGAAGACTCGCAGAATGACACGGTCGCGATGGGTCTCACGCAGCTGCGCGGGACCGGCGATCGCAGGCGGGTGATAGCGCATCGGCAGCACGCGCGCCAGCACGGCGCAGCCGATCAGGTAGGCGGCCTCGGCGCCGCGGATCGCCGCGGTGGCTAGCACAGCGGCGATGCTATGTGCGGTGAACATGGCAGGAGTGAGCTGCGCGTCGCCGTGATGAATATGCCCTGAACTCCAGCCCATGGCGAGGTGTCCGAGCAACTGACCTGCGACGAGTGCCGCGACAAGCCCGGTCGAGGTGTCCCGCAGTAGTGGGAGACCGGCCACCAGCGCGCCGATCGCCGCAGCGGCGGCAGCCAGCAGCACCAACGTGGTGCCATTCGGTGTCATCCCGTCGGACGCCCACCCGTGCGCCGCAACCGAAACCGCCCCCGAGACCGATCCGGCCGCGGCGCCGCGCAACCGCGCGACAGCACTGCGTTTTCCCGCAACATCGCGGCCGGACTCGATACTCACCCGCTGATGATAACTGACAGGTAACGCACCGAATCTCGAGATAGTCGACACCCGAAATCGCACGCTATCCGCAGCTTCCATCTGGAAACAATCATGCCCCCACCGGTTTGGACGGTGGTCATCTATCCACCGTCGACCACCATCTCGATGAGCGGCTTGCGCAGCAGCTTGCCGGTGGCGTTGCGGGGCAGCTCGTCGAGGAAGATCACCTCGCGAGGCACCTTGTAGCGGGCCAGGTTCGCCTTGACGAAGTCCTTGATTTCCTGGGCGTCGCGCTTGGACTCCGGGCCCGGAACCACGAACGCGCGCAGTCGCTTTCCGAATTCCCGGTCCTCGACACCGACCACGGCGGCCTCGAAGATATCCTCGCGGCCCGCGATGAGGTTCTCGACCTCGAGCGGGTAGACGTTCTCGCCGCCGGAGACGATCATGTCGTCGTCACGCCCATCGATGTAGAGCAGGCCATCGGCGTCGAAGTGCCCGACATCGCCGCTGGACATCATGCCGTCGACGATTTCCTTGGTGCGGCCATCGGTGTAGCCGGTAAAGGCGAAACCGTTGTCCACGAAGATGGTGCCGGTGACGTTCGGCTCGGTGATCGGCTCGCGGTTCTCGTCGAGCAGCACGATGCGGATACCGACCGGCGCCTTGCCCGCGGTGGTCGGGGCTTTGCGCAGATCTGCTGGGGTCGCGACCGTCATGACGGCGCATTCGGTGGAGCCATAGAGGTTGTAGAGGCTGTCGCCGAAATAGTCGAGCGTGCGGGTGACGACGTCGGGAGCGATCGCCGAGCCCGCGGCGAAGATCACCTTGATGGTGCTGGGGTCGTACTTCGCCAGCACGTCGTCGCCGAGATCGAGAATGCGCTGCAGCATGGTCGGAACCACGACCAGCGAATCCGCCCGGTACTGCATGATATTCGCGAGCGTCTGCTCCGGGTCGAACCGGCGCTGCTGGAAGATCACCCGATTGCCCAGGGCCAGGCCGATGGTGAACTGCGAGAGCCCGGTGCCGTGGAAGATCGGCGCCGCCATGATCATGGTGCCGTTGTTGGGCAGCGGCACCCGGTCGACGAACTGAGCCGAGGCGAACGGGCTCACCCGGTCGCGTGGCGCGCCCTTCGGGGTACCGGTGGTGCCACTGGTCAGGATGACCATGCCGCCCGGCTTGGCGGGCGCGGGCAGCGGTTCGGTGGAACGATCCGCGATCAGCGCTTCGATGGTGGGGATCGACGGATCGGCATTGTCCTTCGCGTCGACCCAGGTGAGCACCCGGGGGATCTCGGCGGGGATCGCGCTCATCAGGTCGAGGAATTCGCTGTCGTGCAGCACAGCTTTGACGTTCTCGCGCTGAGAGACATCGGCGAACTGCGGTTTCGCGAAGCCGGTGTTCATCAGGACCGTGCGGACGCCGAGCTTGCCCGTTGCGAGCAGGCTCAGCACCATGCCGCGATGATCGCGCGCCAGCAATGCGACCACGTCGCCGGGCTCGATGCCCTGCGACTGCAGGCCGCGTGCCAGTGCGCTCGACTGCTCGTTGAGCTGACCGAAGGTCATCTCGCCACGTTCGTCGACGATGGCGGCCGCGCCCGGTCGGGTCTGGGCCGCATGCATCACGACACCGGCGAACGGGCCGAACTTGAGCACGTTGAACGCTGATCGCGCCGCGTGATCGGGCCGGAGCGGGTTGAACAGGTGCCGCTTGACCATGACGTTCACGCCCTGGGCGAAATCGCCCGCCTTTCGGACAGAGCCATTCAACGCGGGCAGGGATAGAGACATTCGACAACGCCTTCCGCGGTCCGCCCCACCGGGACCGGGGGTGGGTGTGGACCGCAACTTCGAGATCCAGTGCTGCCGCTAACAATAGCAAGCAACTGTGACGTAGTGTGTCATGTATCTCAATCGGGCGATTCGGCCAGCTCACAACGCTTTTTCCGGGGCAGTGCCGGTCAGGATGCGGCGCAACAGCCTTCCCAGCACTGACACGTCGGCGCGATCACGGCCATCCGCTCAGGTCTGTACCTCGTACTCGACGAGCACGCGACGCAGTAGTTTTCCGGTGGGGTTGCGGGGCAGATCGTCGAGGAAGACCACGTCGCGCGGCACTTTGTACCTGGCGAGATTGTCCTTCACATAGGTCTTGATCTCCTCGGCGTCCGGCGTCGGACCGGGTTCCGGAACGATGAAGGCGCGCAACCGCTTACCGAACTCGACATCGTCGACGCCGACGACCGCGGCGTCGAAGACGTCGGGACGCTCCAATAGCAGGTTCTCGACCTCCTGCGGGAAGACGTTCTCGCCGCCGGAGACGATCATGTCGTCGTCGCGGCCGTCGACCATCAGTAGCCCGTGCTCGTCGAAATGGCCGACGTCGCCACTGGACATATAGCCATCGATGATCTGTTTGTGACGACCATCGGTGTAACCCTCGAAAGGCGCACCGCTGCGAATGAAGATGCGGGCGGTCGTGTTGATCCCGGTGACCTGCTTGTCGTTGTCGTCGTAGAGCCGCACCTCGCAGGTGATCGGCGCCCGACCGACCGTGCCGGGCGCGAGCGCGAGATCCTCCGGGTTGGCGACGGTGGCGACCGCGCATTCGGTCGAGCCGTACAGGTTGTAGAGAACAGGCCCGAATACCTGCGTGGCCTTGACGCACAGCTCCGGTGAGAGTGCCGAGCCTGCCAACAGGATGCACTTCAGCGAGGACGTGTCGTACTTGGCACGGATCTCGGGGGGCAGCTCGGTCATCCGGTGCAGCATGGTCGGCACCGCCACCAGCATTTCGGCCTGGTGGTCGGCGATCATCTTCAGCGTCGCTTCGGCGTCGAACCGGCGGCGCACCACCACCTTGTTGGTCATCGCCGAGGCGACCAGATAGGTCCCGAGACCGGTGCTGTGAAAGATCGGCGACACGATGACCTGGGTTCCCCTGACCGGGAACGGGATTCGATCGACCATCTGAGCAGTGGCCAGCGGGGTCACCTTGCTGCGCGGTGCGCCCTTCGGTAGGCCGGTGGTACCGCTGGTGAGGATGACGAAACCGCCTGGCTTGCTCGGCGCGGGCAGCGGTTCGGTCGAGTTGGCGGCGATGAGATCGTCGAGTGTCTGCGCGCCGTCCGGCAGTGTGGCGCCTTCGTCGACCCAGGTGAGGTAGCGCGGCAGGTCGGTGGGCAGCGCGTCCAGCAGGCCGAGGAACTCGCTGTCGTGCAGCACCGCCTTGACCTTCTCGCGCTCGCAGACCTCGGCGAACTGCGGCTTGGCGAAACCGGTATTCATCAGCGCGACCCGAACGCCGAGCTTGCCGGCGGCGGCCATGGCCAGGATCAGGCCGCGATGGTCGCGCGCGAGGACGCCGATCACCGAGCCCTCGGTCAGGCCGGCAGGCCGCAGCCCGCGCGCGATGGCGGTCGACTGCTCGTCGAGTTCGCGGTAGCTCAGCTCGCCGCGCTCGTCCACCAGCCCGGGCGCATTCGGCGCGATGCGTGCGGAGTGCCGTATCAATGTCGCCTGTGGGCCGTAGATCTGGGACTCTTTCATCGTCCGCAGTGCCTCGCCCGGCCTGCGCGGATCGCTGACTCCGCGGGCCCGCAGCACTCCCAGTGCCTTGATTGTTTCCAAGGCATGCGCCAACTTCATCGTCGAACCACCTCCACCAAGAACTCGCGTCGGTTCTCGACCTAGCGATATCGAACAGGCGTGTATGCCAGCTCACCGTATCAGCGGCAGTGGGACGGATCACACAATGTCGATAAACCGGCGGTCGACGGTCGGTCTGTGGCGCGTGCCACTGCGCACGACGCGCCTTCCCGCAGCGTGCCGTTAAGGTTCGGAGCATGCGTATCGCGGCCGTCGCGGCCATCGTTCTGCTGTCGGCCGGTTGTGCTGCGGAAAAGGATCATCGGTCGCCTGCGGTCCCGAGCTCGACCGGGGTAACGTCGGTCGGGCCGTCGGCATCGTCGATGCGGTCGGCTCCGACCGTCGGCGCGTCGGTGGCGGATCTGGAGTCGTGGACCCGGGCGGGTAGTGCGGCCGATCCGGCGGGGTACCGCACCGCCCGTCTGGACAGCGGTGCGGTGACCGAGCTGAACGGTGACCGCGCCTTTACCAGTCCCTCGGGAAAGATCAGCTGTATCACCGACTACGAGCATGGTGATCAAGGCGTGGTCTGCCTCGTCGAGTTGAAGAATCCACCCGCCAAACCCCACAGTGGCATCGGCAACTGGAAGGGCGGCTGGATCCGCTACACCGGCGGCAAGCTGACTGTCGGCGCATTCCGCGGCGATCCGGGTCCGTTCGTGCAGGGGCGCGGTCCCGAATTGCCCTACGGCAGTATGTTGCCCATTCGCGACTTCACCTGTCGCATGGACTCCAGCGGCCTCACCTGTGTGAATCCACAGGCCGGCTCGGGTGTGCAGATGAGCGATGCGGGCGTCATCCCGTTCGGGTGTCTGAAGGAGCAGGTGGCGACCCCGAACGACAACGCGGGCGTGCTGTTCGGCTGCTAGCCGGCAGGAGAAGGCGTGGTGTTGCCACCGCGACTCCGCTTATCCCGTAAGCGATTCGGTCGCCGACCGAGTCAACGCCGCGCGCTGGCCAGCGCGACCAGCAGCGGCACGACCCGGCCCTCCGGCACTTCGAAACGCCCACGGCCGGCGGTGTGCAACCAGCCGACGGCGGCCAACTGCCGCAGATGGTGATACACCTGACCGGAGGTTCCGACCCCTTCGAGCCCGACGAGTTCGGCCGCGGTCCTGCGGCCACCCATCACCTCACGCAGCAGCCGCAGTCGTACCGGACTGCCGAGGGCCGCCAGACATTCGGCTGCCTCGGACCAGTCGTCCTCGATGATCTCACCAGTGGTGAACTGTGCCTGCCACCCGTAATGCTCATCGGTAGGTAGTCGCACCGACCCGGCGAACAGCACCCCACCGTTGGGCTCGTCGGCGTCGGAGAAATCCTCCTGCAACCGTTGTACCGCCCACTTCTCCGTCGATGCGTCCGCGCGCCGACTGTCGCCTGCCTCCAAAACGCTGAGCCGTCGTTCCAGCTCCGCGACCCGTTCCTCTAGACCCACGCCCCAAAATTACGGAACTACGTAATGCCGGACAAGTGGACAACTTCGCGCCCCGTCGTGCCGTTCGGCATGGTGTAACAGGCGAGAGCCGATGCGCGTCCAGGACAGACTCGCATCGGCTCTCGGAGGTGGTGGGAACGGTTAGTTGTAGACCGCGCCGAAAGACGGCGTGGAGATGGTGCCGAGCTGGTACTGGTATCCGTCGGGGTTCGCCTCGCTCACCGGGACCGGCCAGCGGTGCCACAGGGTTCCATACACCGCGGCCACGATCATGCCGCCGCCGGTGCTGATGGCCCGGGTGCGAATGGTGGTGTCCACAGGGGCATTGTTGTGCTCGGTGAGCACTTCGGTGCCGCTGCGGCCGTTGGACAGGTTGACCCACGTCGCCTCGAGCCTGGCTCCGCTCTGGTTCGGTGCGATTGTGCCTGGGCCGCCGAAGAATCCGATCCGGAATCCGTCGACGCCGAGCGCGAGGCCGGTGCCGTAGGCGCCGGGGCCGCCACCGCGGCCGATATCGGATTGCGCCGGCATCTGGAACGGTTGTGCGGGCAATGCCACCTGCTCGGCGGTGGTCACCTGGCCGCCGGAGGCCATCAGCCGATCCACGGCCTGCTCGGCCACCGGATTCCCCGCGGCCACGGCCCGCAGTTGCCCAACCGCCGAGTTCCAGTCGACCTGCACCGGATCGGCGGCGGCCTGACCTGTGAATACGACAGCGACTACGGTCGTTGCCGCGAGTGCGGCACTGATGCGACGTATCAAACCCAACTTGTGCATAACCAGTCTCCTTGAGGGGTCTTGGTACAGCTCGGTGGAAATTCGTCCGCTGAATTCTGGACTCAACGCAGGCGTTACGTTAGGCAAACCCGTGCGTGTGCAGCAACGTAACGGATTGCGCTGTCGAAAGACCGCACCGGGTGGGCATGTCTCTCGGAAATCCGGAAGAATTCGGCTGTCGCGGGAGTGCGGGTCGTCCTACGCTGAGGTCTTTCGTCCGCGCGTGCAGTGGCGCGGTAGTACGGGAGTTCCATGGCTACAGGCGATTTCAGTTACGTCAATGCATCAGGTGACGACTTCACCCTGCGTGACCCGCCGAGTGGTGAAAGGTGCACGCTGATCGGTGGGGCAATGCACGTGCTCAATCAAACGAACGCCAGCGCGACGCTGGGCAGGGCAGCCGGCCGAGCGGGCTCCCAGCTGGTGATATACCCGGGCGCATCCGGAAGTTTCGGCGGCGCCGCCGTGCCGGATCTGGTGATCTTCGACTAGCAAGACCTGGCGCTCGGCACCGGGTCCGGCGCGCAACAGAAAACCGGTGCGAGTCGTGGTATCGACCCGCACCGGTTTCGCTTGCTGCACTTACTACTTCAGCATCACTTCAGCTCGGCGCTGGTCTTGCCCAGCACCCGCCGCGCCACGATGAGCTGCTGGATCTGCTGGGTGCCTTCGAAGATGTCCAGGATCTTCGAGTCGCGGCCCCACTTTTCGAGCAGGGTGCGCTGCGAGTAGCCGATGGCGCCTGCGAGTTCGACGGCCTTCAAGGTCACGTCGGTGCCGGTGCGGCCCGCCTTGGCCTTGGACATGGAGGCTTCCAGAGAGTTCGGCTTCTTGTTGTCGGCCATCCACGCCGCGCGCAGCGACAGCAGGTAGGCGGACTCGTAATCGGCTTCCATGCGCAGGAATTCGGCGGCTGCGGCGTGCTGGTTGTTGGCCGGGGTGTCGTAGGAGATCTCGACACCGGCGTCGGTCAGGATTGCGCGCAGCTCCTCGAGGGCGGCGCGGGCGACACCGACGGCCATGGCGGCAACGAGCGGCCGGGTGTTGTCGAAGGTCTGCATGACCCCGGCAAAGCCCTTCTCCACGTTGACTTCCGGGCTGCCGAGGATGTTGTCCTTCGGAATCCGGCAGTCCTGCAGCAGCAGTACGGCCGTGTCGGACGCCTTGATGCCGAGCTTGTGCTCGAGCCTGGCCACCGAAAGGCCGGGGGCGTCGCGCGGCACGACGAACGACTTGATCGCGGCGCGGCCGAGACTACGGTCGACCGACGCCCACACCACGATGTGGGTGGAGCGCTGGCCCGCGGTCACGAAAATCTTCTCGCCGTTGAGAACCCACTCGTCGCCGTCGAGGACGGCGGTGGTGGTGACGGCGGCCGAGTCCGAGCCGAAAGATGGCTCGGTAATGGCCATGGAGGCCCACACTTTGCCGAAACGCTTCAGCTGCTCGTCGGTGGCGACGGCCGCGATGGCCGCGTTACCCAGACCCTGGTAGGGGATCGAGAGCATCAGGCCGACGTCACCCCAGGAGGTCTCGAGGGCGTTGAGCAGCGCGGACATATTGCCGCCGTTGGTGTTTCCGAGCAGCTCGGTGGCATGGCTGTCGGATTCGCTGTTCTCCGAGCGGCCACCGGCCGCGCCGCCGATCTTCTGGGTGCCGGAATCGGCGAGGCCCTCGACCATGGCGGCCATAGTGTCCAACTCGACCGGGTAGTCGTGTTCGCCGAGGTCGTACTTGCGCGAGATCGGACGGAAGATTTCCGAGGCGACCTGGTGGGCCTGGTTGGCGCTGGCCCGAAGCTTCTTGGGGAGTTCGAGATTGATCATGGAATGTCTCCTGTGTTGATTGGCGGCGCTCGCTAGCCCTGCGTGGTTACGCTGCGCTACCTCCTCCGGGCCTGACGCTCGCGCCGCCGGAAGGTAAGGAACCAGCCGGTTTAGATGAGCACGACACCTTCGGCGACGCCGATGGCCCGCAGATCGCGGTACCAGCGCTCGACCGGGTGTTCCTTCGTGAAGCCGTGGCCACCGAGCAGTTGCACGCCATCGAGGCCGATCTGCATGCCCTTGTCGGTCGCGAGCTTTCTTGCCAGCGCCGCTTCGCGTGCGAACGACAGGCCCTGCTCCGCGCGTGACGCACCCCGCAGGGTCACGAGCCGGAGGCCGTCGAGTTCGATGGCGATATTGGCGACCATGAAGGCGACCGCCTGGCGGTGGCTGATCGGCTCGCCGAAAGCCTCGCGCTCGTTCACATACGGAATCACATAGTCCAGCACGGCCTGGCCGGTGCCGATGGCCAGCGAAGCCCAGCCGAGGCGGGCGAGGCGTACCGCGTCCGCGTACTCCTCGGCGCGCTGCACGGCGTCGCTGTCACCGAGGATGGCGTCGGCGCCGACCGCGACATTGTCGAGGATTACGCGGCCGAGGCCCGCGGCACGCAGACCCATGCTCGGGTCGGCCTCGACGACCAGGCCCTGGGTGTCGGACGGCACGATGAACAGGGCAGGCCGGCCGTCCAGCTCGGCGGCGACAAGGAACAGTTCGGCATCCGCCGCGGCGGGGACCAGGCTCTTCACGCCGTTGATGCGGTAGCCGCTGGGTGAGCGAGTTGCCTTGGTCTGCAACGCGAACGGATCGAACAGGGCCCGGGGCTCGCTGATCACGACGGCGGCCTGCGGGACGTTCTCGCCGGTGAAGGCGGGCAGGTAGGTCTGCTGTTGAGCGTCGGTGCCCCACTGGGAGAGGGCAACCGCGACGCCGCTCGGCGCGAGGATCGGCAGGGCCAGGCCCATGTCGCCATGCGCGAGGGCTTCGGCGACCAGCGAGTTGGTGACCGCGCCTCGCTCGGCGGCCGCGCCCTCGAGCTCCTCGGGCACGTTGATGAGGGTGATGCCGAGTTCGGCGGCCCGCTCGAGCAGGTCGCGCGGGGCCTTGGCGGCGCCATCGGCTTCATAGGCGGCCGGCCGCAGGATCTCGGCGGCGAATTCCTTCACCGTCTCGACGATCATCTGCTGCTCGTCGCTGGGGGTGAGGTCGAAGAAATCCTTGTTTTTCGACTCGTTGTCCGCCAGCCGCTTCGGTGTGCCGCTGCCGGCGACCTTGGCGAAGGCGCGGGTGGCCGCACCGAGAGTGCGGAAGCCGGTCTTGGTGCCTTCGTAGGTGACTCGCTCGATCGGCTTGCGCAGGTTGTACTTCTCGGCGAGTTCCGAACCGGTGAAGGTCGTCATGATCCGCATGGCCGCGCCCATCCAGTCCCGCTTGGGATGGTTCAGGCCAACAGCGGACGTGTCTGGACGTCGCGTCGTTGCGCTGTCTCGAGTACTCATCATCACCTGTTTTCTCGGGTGGGTGGGGTGAGGTCTTGTCCCAGCTATCTTACTCCTCAGTAAGGCTATCTTACTCCAGAGTAAGAACCCCGTCGAGGTGCAGCTTACGCCGCCGATCTGTGTCAGGTGCGACAAGTGCCCGACGTCGCGGTGCGACAAGTGCCCGACGTCGCGGTGCGACAAGTGACCATCGTCGCGGTGCGACAAGTGACCATCGTCGCGGTGCGACAAGTGACCATCGTCGCGGGACTGTTCGCTGCCCTACTCCTCGCTTTCGCCGCGCGCTACGGGTACCACCGCGATGAGCTGTACTTTCTTGCCGCGGGCAGGCGCCTCGATGGGGGATACCCGGATCAGCCGCCGCTGACGCCGCTGCTCGCCCGCACGGTGTCGGCAATCGATCCCGATTCGTTACTGCTGCTGCGCCTTCCGTCGATCCTGGTCGCCACGTTCATCGTGGTCTGCGCGGGTCTGATGGCACGTGAATTCGGCGGCGGGCGCGGTGCGCAGGCCCTCGCGTCGGCGTCGGTGGCCGCCGCGGCGCTGGTGATGGGTGTCGGGCACCTGCTCACCACCACGTCGTTCGATATTGCCGGGTGGTCGGCGGTATCCCTGCTGGTACTGAAACTGCTGCGGGACCCCGTGGGCGACGAGGTCACCGACAGCGCGGCGAGCCGGTCCGGCAACGCCCGACCACAGGGCGGTGCCGACCTGAGAAGGTGGCTCGTGATCGGCGTCGGGCTGCAGAACAAGCTGCTGCTGATCTTCCCCGTTGGTGCGCTCGTGGCGGCACTGGTTCTGGTCGGACCGCGAAAGATCTTCGCTACCTGGTTCTTTCCTATGGCCGCCGGTATCGCCGCGCTGATCTGGCTGCCCTACCTGTGGTGGCAGGCCGAGAACGGTTGGCCGCAATGGGAAATGGGCAGGGCGATCGCCGGTGGCTCGTCGGGCACCTCGGATTCGCCTGCGGCGTTCGTGCTGCTGCAATTCGGTCTGATGGGGCCATTGTTGGTGCCGCTGTGGGCCTTCGGGCTGTGGCGGCTGTGGCGTGCGATTCGCTACCGAGCTTTCGCGGCCGCGTACATGCTGGTGTTCGTGGCAACCGGCGGCAAGGCCTACTACATGGGCGGGATGTATCCGAGGCCGAATCGACAATGGCTTCGACATCGACAACGACGAACAGGGTCGGCCGGTCTTCCGCTGCCGCAGGCCGCGCGCGGCCTGGCCGGAACTATGGCCGCAGCTGAAGCATCTCGGCTGACACCGGCCCGTCGATGAGCTGGACGAGCACCGAAGGAGAGCGCATGCTGGACGCTGCCCCCATGGTCGTGGCGACTGCCACTGACGCGTCCGACATCGCGCGACTGCGCGACCGCCTCGCCGAATGGATGGTCGGCAACGGTATCGCGCAATGGTTGCCCGGCGAGTACCCCGCCGCGGTCGTGGCCGACGAGGCGAGCCGGGGTGAATGGTTCGTGTGGCGCGAGACCCCGACCGAATTGACCGCCGCGGTCCGGATCGCCTGGCGGGATCCAGACTTCTGGGGTGCGGACGACGCCGACGCCGGATACATCCATGGGCTCATGGTCGCTTCGGAGTATCGCGGCCGCGGTATCGGCTCCCGCATCATCCGATTTTGCGCCGAATACACGCTGGCCCAAGGCATTACGGTGCAACGACTCGATACCGCCGCGGACAACCCGGTGCTGCGCGAGTATTACGCCGCACAGGGTTTCCTCGAGGTTCGGGAAACACCGCTGCCGCCGCAGTTCCATGGCACCGCTCGCGTGGTCCTCATGGAGAAGCGGCTCACACCGAACTGAGCCGAAGAATCAGTCGGCGCCGAGGCGAGCGAGCACATCGTCGTGCAGCAGACCGTTGGTAGCGATGGCGTCGCCACCGTGCGGGCCGGGCTCGCCGTGCAGCGAGGTGAAGCGGCCGCCTGCCTCGCGCACCAGGATGTCGAGGGCGGCGAGATCCCACAGCGAGACTTCGGGCTCGGTGGCGATGTCCACTGCGCCCTCGGCCAGCAGGCAGTAGGTGAGGAAGTCGCCGTAGCCGCGGACGCGCCAGACGTCGTCGGTGAGGGCCAGGAAGTGCTCGCGCAGCCCGCGTTCGCGCCAACCGGACAGGCTGGAGAACGCCAGGCTCGCCGAGCTCAGCTCGGCCACCCCGGACACCGAAATCGACTTCGGCGCTTCGCGATCGAAGGTGGACCAGGCGCCGGAGCCCGCCGCCGCCCACCACCTGCGGGTCAGCGCAGGAGCGCTCACCACGCCGAGAACGGGCACCCCGTCTTCGAGCAACGCGATCAGCGTGGCCCAGATCGGCACCCGGCGCACGAAATTCTTGGTGCCGTCGATGGGATCGATCACCCATTGCCGTCCGGTGAACTCCGCATCCCCGCCGAATTCCTCGCCGAGCACCGAATCGCCGGGCCGCTCCTGCCCGAGCACCTGCCGGATCGCCTTCTCCACCGCAAGATCGGCGTCGGAGACCGGCGTCAGATCGGGCTTCGAATCAACCTTCAGATCCAGCGCACCGAAGCGCGCCCGAGTAATCGCGTCGGCCTCATCGGCCAGCCGCAGGGCAAGTTCGAGATCGGAAGAATCCACCCCCGAACCCTAGCCACCCGACGATCGGCTCGGTGAATGGCACATGCGGCAATCGTCGAGCCGATCCCACCACGATGTGCCACTCCCTGCGGAGGTCGGGGTCACGCGGCGAGGGTGGCGGCGCGTGCGGTGGTGAGGGCGGTCGCCCACCAGTGGAGTTGGTCGAGCATCGCCTGGGCGGCTGCTTCAGGTTCTTCGGGGGCGAGGAGGCGGCCTTCGGTGTCGAAGAGGAGGTAGTAGCGGGGGAAATCACTCCGGCCCAGGTCGGTTTGCCGACTGGTGCTCGCCGCCGGACCCCAGGACTGCGTCGCGCCGAACTGGCGACCCTCGCCGGGGTGAGCGTCGAATACATCACCCGTCTCGAGCAGGGTCGCGATCGTCGTCCCTCACCGCCGGTGCTCAGCGCGCTTGCCGACGCATTGCACCTCGCGCCGAGTGAGCGTGTTCACCTGCACCGGCTGACCAAGGCCGCCGATGCCGGATTCAGCTGCATGGGCGCCGCACCGCCGCCGCGCGTGGTGCGCCCCACGGTTCGTGCCGTCCTCGACCGGTTGGAGCCCGCGCCCGCGGTCGTGGTCAATCGACTGCGCGAACCGCTCGCCTGGACTGAAGGCTACGAACTTCTCATGGCGCCGACCGGCCTGCTCGACAACGAGGGCTGAACAAATCTGGCGCTGTTCGTGTTCACCGATCCGCGCGCTCGCACCGTGTACCCGGATTGGGACCACATCGCCGACGAGATGGTTGCCGCGCTCGAGCAGGGCCCGTTCCGCGCCGATCCGCACATTGCCGCACTGGCCGATGAACTGACCGTCGCGGCAGGCGTCGAGTTCACCCGAAAGGTGGAGTCCGTCCCCAGTCTTGCGGCCGCGACGGGCGTCACACGCCTGGCGCATCCTGACGCGGGCAACCTGCGGTTGTCCTACGAGACCCTCGAACTGTCTGCCGACGACGACCAGCAATTGATCGTCTACCTGCCCGCCGACGACGCCACCGCGCACGCCCTCGATGCGCTCGCCGGCCGCCGTCCCGGCGGTCTGCGCGCGGTATCGAGCTGATCGCGCTCCCCGGCGACTGCGGGTCCCGCACGTGACGACCGATCTCGTGACCGCGTGGTCACACCGCGAACCCGGATGTGCCCCGACCGGCAGGTCCGCCGCGCGAAGCCCTGTCGCGCTCAGTGGTGCGCTGGGTTTAGGGGCAGGCGGAACAGCACAGTAGGCTAGGACATCGTGCACCCTGACGTCTCCGCTGATCTCGCCGAACTCGACGCCACCCTCAAGACGGTCGAGTCGGTCCTCGACATCGAGGAGCTGCGCCGCCGTATCGACGAGCTGGAGCATCAGGCCGCCGACCCGGACCTGTGGAACGACCAGGACCACGCGCAGCAGGTCACCAGTGAGCTGTCGCACGCGCAGAGCGAACTGCGCCGGGTCGAGGAGCTGCGCCAGCGGCTGGAAGATCTGCCCGTGCTCTACGAGTTGGCCGAGGGCGAGGAAGGCGAGGCGCAGGTTTCCGCGCTGGCCGACGCCGACGCCGAACGTGCCGCGCTGCACGGTGACGTGGAGGCCATGGAGGTCCGCACGCTGCTGTCGGGCGAGTACGACAAGCGTGACGCACTGGTCAACATTCGATCGGGTGCGGGCGGCGTCGACGCCGCGGACTGGGCCGAGATGCTGATGCGCATGTACATCCGCTGGGCAGACCGGCACAAGTACTCGGTCGAGGTGTACGACACCTCCTACGCCGAAGAAGCGGGCATCAAGAGCGCCACCTTCGCGGTGAAGTCGCCCTATGCCTACGGCACCCTCTCGGTGGAGATGGGCACCCACCGGCTCGTGCGCATCAGCCCGTTCGACAACCAGGGCCGGCGCCAGACCTCCTTCGCCGAGGTCGAGGTGCTACCGGTCGTAGAAACCACCGACCACATCGAGATCCCCGACACCGAGATCCGGGTGGACGTGTACCGCTCATCGGGTCCCGGCGGCCAGAGCGTCAACACCACCGACTCCGCGGTCCGGTTGACGCACATCCCCACCGGTATCGTCGTGACCTGCCAGAACGAGAAATCCCAACTGCAGAACAAGATTTCGGCGATGCGCGTGCTGCAGGCCAAGTTGCTGGAACGCAAGCGTCAGGAGGAGCGCGCCCAGATGGACGCGCTGAAGACGAACGAGGGCGCGTCCTGGGGTAATCAGATGCGCTCCTACGTGCTGCACCCGTACCAGATGGTCAAGGATCTGCGGACCAACCACGAAGTGAACAATCCGTCCGCTGTGCTCGACGGTGACATCGATGGTTTCATCGAATCCGGAATCCGCTGGCGAATGCGAGAGCAGGCAAGCTAAATGAATCTCGCGGGGATCCAGGCATTCGCCTCGTCCACCGATTTCACGACCTGGCTGCGTTCCTCTGGCCTGGAGATCGTGCTCTACCTGCTCGGCGCAGTCCTGTTCAGCCGGTTCGCGACCTTCATCAGAGATCGGATCACGCGCAAGATCGACGCCGGATTCCGCAGCAGTGATGCGCTGGTGCGGACCGAAGCGGCCAAACACCGGCACGCGCTGGCGCAGGTGGTCACCTGGGTCGTGCTGACCATCGTGTACGTGCTGGTCGGTATCGAGGTGCTGCGACGGATGGGGTTCGCGGTGACCGGACTCGTCGCGCCCGCCGCGGTGCTCGGTGCCGCACTCGGTTTCGGCGCGCAACGCATCGTGCAGGACATTCTGGCCGGATTCTTCCTGATCACCGAGCGTCAGTACGGGTTCGGTGACGTGGTTCGCATTGCGGTGACTGGATCCGCGGAGCAGGCCGAGGGTACGGTCGAGGATGTCACGCTGCGGATTACCACGCTGCGTAACGCGGACGGTGAAGTGATTACCGTGCCCAACGGCCAGATTGTGAAAGTGACGAATCTGTCCAAGGATTGGGCCCGCGCCGCGATCGACGTGCCGGTGGCCGCGAGCGTCGATATCACCAGGGTCAACGAGATCCTGCACGCGGTCGGTACACAGGCGTACGAAGACAGTCGACTGCGGCCACTACTACTCGACGAGCCCAGCGTGATGGGTGTCGAAGACCTGACGGTCGATCAGATGAACATCCGAATGGTTGCCCGCACGTTGCCAGGTAAACAATTCGAAGTCGGTCGCGAACTGCGGGTGCGAGTAGCCGCGGCGTTGCGCCGGGAGGGAATCAGTGAGACCTCGTAGATCCACGGCGATCCTGATGGCAACCTGGGTCGCCACGTTCGTGCTGTATGTGTTCGTCAAGCCGGATAACCCCATTCCAGGCGGGTCGGTTCCCTTCCTGAACACCGTTCCGGCGGCAGTGCTTCCGGCAATACCCGCCCCATGAGGCAGGGGCACGGGCAGCGACCGCTCGCACCGGAAGGTCCTCGGCCACGCGGTGGTCATTCGGTTGCTGGTTACACTGGCTCCCCGTGATCACCATGCGGAACGTCACCAAGTCATACAAGACCTCGACGCGACCCGCGCTGGACAACATCACCGTCGATGTGGACAAGGGCGAATTCGTCTTCATCATCGGACCGTCCGGTTCCGGCAAGTCGACCTTCATGCGCCTGCTCCTCAAAGAGGAGGCGCCCACCTCCGGTGAGATCCAGGTCGCCGACTTCCGGGTCGACCGGTTGCCTGGGCGGCGGGTGCCGAAGTTGCGCCAGCGCATCGGCTGCGTGTTCCAGGACTTCCGGCTGCTACAGCAGAAGACCGTCCAGCAGAATGTCGCGTTCGCGCTGGAGGTGATCGGCAAGCGTCAGCAGTTCATCGACCGGACGGTCCCCGAGGTGCTCGACATGGTCGGACTCGGCGGTAAGGCCGATCGACTGCCCAGCGAGCTGTCCGGCGGTGAGCAGCAGCGGGTCGCGATCGCCAGGGCGTTCGTGAACCATCCGCTCGTGCTGCTCGCCGACGAGCCGACCGGCAATCTCGACCCCGATACCAGCGGCGACATCATGCTGCTGCTGGAGCGGATCAACCGCACCGGCACGACGGTGGTGATGGCCACCCACGACAACCACATCGTCGATGCGATGCGCAGGCGGGTGGTCGAGCTCGACCGCGGGCGTCTGGTGCGCGACGACGCGACCGGCGTCTACGGGGTGGGCCGCTAATGCGCTTCGGATTCCTGTTCGGCGAGGTCCTCACCGGCCTGCGCCGCAACGTCACGATGACCATCGCGATGATTCTCACCACCGCCGTGTCGCTCACCATGCTGGGTGGTGGCCTGCTCGCGGTGCGGATCGCCGACAAAACCGAGAACTACTTCATGGATCGGGTCGAGATACGGCTGTATCTCACCGACGATGTCTCGGCGAGTGACCTCGAGTGCTCCCAGGTGCCGTGCGGGTCGCTGATGTCGGAGCTCAAGAAGACCGGCGGCGTGGTGTCGGTCCAGTTCGTCAACAGCACGGAGGCGATGAAGGAAGCCACCGAGGTGACCTTCAAGGGCCAGCCCGAGATGATCGAGATGATCCAGGACACCAGGCTGCCCGCGTCGCTGCGGGTGAAGATGACCGATGCCGATCAGTACGAGCGGATCTTCCAGACGTTCCATGCGCGGCCCGGGGTGCAGCAGGTCCTCAACGACAAGGAGATCGTCGACCGGCTGGTCAGCATCTTCGACGGGCTGCGCAACGCGGCATTCGGTTTGGCTCTTGTGATGGCGCTCGCGGCGCTGATGCTGATCGCGAATATGGTGCAGATCGCCGCGTTCACCCGCCGCGAGGAAGTGGGGATCATGCGGCTGGTCGGTGCGACCCGGTGGTACACGCAGCTGCCGTTCCTGCTGGAGGCGGTTGTCGCGGCGGTCATCGGCTCGGTGCTCGCGCTCCTCGGCTTGCTCATCGCGCGGCCCATGGTGGTCGATCGGGCGCTCGGGCAGCTGTTCGACAGCAATGTCTTTCCGCATGTCACCGGGGACGATATCGCGGTGGTCGCGCTGACCATCGCCCCGATCGGTGTGGTCTTCGCCGCTCTCACCGCCTACGCCACGTTGCGCTACTACGTCCGCGAATAGTGTCGTAACCTCCGTGAACGCCGGGATCTGTGGTGCGCAGTCCGCTCCTATGGTCCCGGCGTTGCGCGGTGTGGCGGGGCCGACAGCGCGGATGACGAGATTCGTTGTGCACAGGTGGAGTACCGGCAGTGCCACTCGGGTTCGGGGCCGGTGTACGGCTTTCGTCCGCGAACAGCGCTCGTAGGATGGGCCGGGTGGAATCCCCCGATACTCTCGCGACCGGTCCTTTCGAGCGACCTGAAAGCAGTCGCCACGGCCTGCCGACCGATGGCGACCGTGGATCCGAATCCGATGCGGCGCAACAGGTTTTACGTCGGGTGTTCGGTTACGACAGCTTCCGCGGTGATCAGCGGGACATCGTGGAGCATGTGGTCGGCGGTGGGGATGCGCTGGTCCTGATGCCGACCGGCGGCGGCAAGTCGCTGTGCTACCAGGTGCCCGCACTGGTACGTCCCGGTGTCGGCGTGGTGGTGTCGCCGTTGATCGCCTTGATGCAGGACCAAGTCGACGCGCTCAGTGCGCTCGGCGTGCGGGCCGGGTTCCTCAACTCCACCCAGTTCCCGGACGAGCGGCGGACGGTGGAGGCCCAATTCGTCGCGGGCGAGTTGGACATGTTGTATCTGGCGCCGGAACGTCTGCGGCTGGAATCGACCGCGAACCTGCTGGACCGGGGCAAGATAGCGCTGTTCGCCATCGACGAGGCGCACTGTGTCTCGCAGTGGGGTCACGACTTCCGACCGGACTACCTCGGCCTGTCGATGCTGCACGAACGGTGGCCGGAGGTGCCGCGCATCGCGCTGACCGCGACCGCCACCGACAAGACTCGCGACGAGATCATTCAGCGCCTCGAACTCGGCGCCGCCAAGCGGTTCGTCGCCAGCTTCGACCGGCCCAATATTCAGTACCGGATCGAGCCGAAGAACCGGCCGGAGCGCCAGCTGCTGGAGTTCATCAAGGCCGAGCACGCCGGCGATGCCGGCATTGTCTACTGCCTGTCGCGCAATTCGGTGGAGAAGACAGCCGCCTTCCTCAACGAGAACGGGATCAGCGCCGTCGCCTATCACGCCGGGCTGGACGCGCGGACTCGCGCGACGAACCAGTCGAGGTTTCTGCGTGAGGACGGACTCATCGTCGTGGCCACCATTGCCTTCGGCATGGGCATCGACAAGCCCGACGTGCGGTTCGTCGCGCACCTGGATCTGCCGAAATCGGTCGAGGGCTACTACCAGGAGACCGGCCGCGCTGGTCGTGACGGGCTGCCCTCGACGGCATGGATGGTGTACGGGCTCAGTGATGTTGTGCAGCAACGCAAGTTGATCGACGCCTCGGAGGGGGACGCCGCTCACCGCAGGCAGCTCCAACTACATCTGGACGCGATGCTCGCACTGTGTGAAACCGTGGCATGCCGGCGCACCCAACTGCTCGCCTACTTCGGACAACCCGGTCACGCGTGCGGCAATTGCGATACCTGCCTGACTCCGCCGGAGTCCTGGGACGGCACGGTAGCCGCGCAGAAGGTGCTGTCCACGGTGCTGCGGTTGAAACGAGAACGCGGCCAGAGCTTCGGTGCCGGCCACATCGTCGACATTCTGATCGGCAAGAAGAATCCCAAAGTTTTGCAGCACGATCACCACGAGCTGAAGGTCTTCGGGGTCGGCACGGAACTGCGCGATGTCGAATGGCGTGGGGTGGTACGGCAATTGCTCGCCCAGGGTTTGCTGGCCGTGCACGGCGACTACGGCGTGCTGACGCTGACCGAAGCGAGCGATGGGGTGCTGTTCGACAGCAGACAGGTGCTGCTGCGTCGGGAGCCCGAGCGCGCCACTCCGGCACGCGCCGCCCGGTCGGCGAAAGCGGCCAAGACCCCGCCCGCCGATCTCGCACCCGCGGATGTCGGCCTGTTCGAGAAGCTGCGTGGATGGCGTGCGGCGACCTCGAAAGAGCAGGGCGTGCCCGCCTACGTCGTCTTCCACGACGCCACATTGCGTGAGATCGCAGGCCGGAAGCCGAAAAGCCTGTCCGAGTTGGGCACGGTTGCCGGCGTCGGCGAGAACAAGCTTGCCAAGTATGGGGAACAGGTGCTGGAGGTCTTGGCAGCGGAGTGACATTCTGCACGCCATGACCATCAACGCGTGGCGCGTGCTCCGCTGCCTGGATCACCGGAAAGTGGCTGTGTTATTGGATATTTCGGAGACCGAACGTAATCGGGTCGGGTAACCGCGGCGCGGAGTGGCTGCCCGCTCGGTGGTCGTGTGATTACCGAAGGGGTCTCTTCGTTCCGGTGACATCACAAACTCGGCGCGTCCGAGTTATCTACGAACACAATGGAGTTTCGCTCATGCCCGCTGTCTCGTCGCCTTCCACACCTCGTCGGCTCCGTGCCGGCGCCGCCGTCGGTGCCGTCGTCCTCGTCGGGGTACTGGCCGCCTGCGGGTCCTCCGACGCCACGGGCCGAGGCAACGGCGAGCTCATCACCCCCGCTGCCGCCGGTGACCCGAGTCAGCACGGTGGTGCTCGTCGGACCACCGGAGACCGCACCGACGCGCTGCGTGCCGCACTCAACGGCAATCAGGCCAAGAACGTCATTCTGTTGATCGGTGACGGCATGGGCGATTCGGAGATCACGGTGGCGCGCAACGTGGCCGAGGGCGCGGGCGGCTACTTCAAAGGCATCGACGCGCTCCCGCTCACCGGTTCCTACACGCACTATTCCCTCGACAAGGCCACCGGAAAGCCGGACTACGCCACCGATTCCGCGGCGAGCGGCAGCGCCTGGGCGACGGGGACCAAGACGTACAACGGCGCGATCGGTGTCGACCTCCACGGTGCCGCACGGGCCAATCTGCTGGAGATCGCGAAAGCCAATGGCAAGGCCACCGGCAACGTGACCACCGCCGAGGTCCAGGACGCGACGCCCGCTGTGCTCGGCGCGCACGTCACCGACCGCAAGTGCTACGGCCCCGAGGAAACGGCGCTGAAGTGCCCGACCAACGCACTCGAGCAGGGCGGTCTCGGCTCGATCAGCGAGCAATTGCTCAATACCCGCGCCGATATCACTCTCGGCGGTGGCGCGAAAAGCTTCGAACAGAAGGCCGCTGCCGGCCAATGGCAAGGGCAGACGCTGCGCGATCAGGCCAAGGCGCGTGGCTACAACCTTGTTGCCGACCGAGCCGGTCTGGACGCGGTGTCCACGGCCGACCAGGACGCACCGTTGCTCGGTCTGTTCGCCCCGGGCAATCTGCCGGTCCGCTGGGACGGTGCGAAGGCCGTGCGCGATGGACTGAATCTTCCCGCACAGACCTGCCACCCGAACGCGAACCGCCCCGCAACCGTGCCTGAACTGGCCGGCATGACCCGAAAGGCGATCGACCTACTGAAGGATCGCAAGGACGGCTTCTTCCTCCAGGTGGAGGGCGCGTCGATCGACAAGCAGGACCATGCTGCGAACCCATGCGGGCAGGTCGGCGAGACCGTCGATCTGGACGAGGCCGTGCAGGCGGCTCTCGAATTCGCCGAGAACGACGGCAACACCTTGGTGATCGTCACCGCCGACCACGCGCAGGCCAGCCAGATCGTGCCGCTCGACACCAAGTCCGCCTCGCTGACCAGCAAGGTCGTCACCAAGGACGGAGCCGAGATCGGCATCTCCTACGGCAATGGTGAAGAAGGCAGCTCCCAGGAGCACACCGGCACCCAGGTGCGGGTTGCCGCCTACGGTCCACGCGCCGCGAACGTTGTCGGACTCACCGACCAGACCGACATGTTCTTCACCATCTCCGATGCGCTCGGTCTGGATCGGAACAAGCACCCGGCACTCGGCAAGTGACGCGCTGCGCGATCGGGGGATCCCGCCCCGGGACTTCGACGCGCGCCGAGTGAGCAGGACCGTGTGCCCAGCCTTGTCCGCGATGGGTAAGGATGGGCGCCGGGACATCTGGTGTCGATAATGGTGGAGGACAGCGCGTGACGGATGACAGCACAATCGGGCGTCGGGGCTTTCTCGCGGGCGCGGCGACCGCGGCGGCAGGTATGTCGCTGGTGGGTCTTTCGCCCGCCCAGGCCGTGCCGGTCGAGGCGGGCGTGTCCAAATTCGCGTTTCCTGCCGAGCGCGCCGTGCGTGTGCTCGTCACCGGTGACGCGGGCACCGGCACCCGCAGCCAGTGGGCCGTCGCCGACGCCATGCGCGAACACCATCGCCGCCAACCGTTTTCGCTGGCGCTGGGCCTCGGCGACAATATCTACGAGAGCGGCCCCAATAGCGGTGTCGATGTCCAGTTCGCGGACAAGTTCGAGAACCCCAATGCCGGACTGGATTTCCCGTGGCTGATGGTGCTCGGCAACCACGACACCAGCTCGATCTTCGGTGGTGACGGCGGCTGGTTGCTGCGTGGCAACAACGAGGTCGAGTATCACGCGCACTCCGCACGCTGGTGGATGCCCAGCCGGTACTACTCGGTGCGGCTACCCGAAGAGAACCCGGTGGTCGAGTTCTTCGTCCTCGACATCAATCCGCTGGCCTCCTACATCCCGCCGCTGTTCGACCCGTATTGGACGGTCGACGGTCAGTTCATGAACGAGCAGCGCGCCTGGCTGGATCGCGCGATCGCCGAATCCCCGGCGAAGTGGAAGATCGCCTGCACCCATCAGCCCTACCTCAACAACGGTCCGCACGGCGACGCGGGCCGCTATGAGGGGTTGGCGATCGAGCCGCTGAACGGCATCCACGCCAAGCGGTTCTTCGAGGACCATGTCGTCGGCAAGTGTCACTTCATTCTGTCCGGACACGACCACTCGCTGCAGGTGCTCGAGCCGACTTCGGAATCGAAGGGCACCCGGCAGATCATTTCCGGCGCTGCCGCCAAAACCGTTGGCGCGGAGCCGAAGCTGGCTCCGGGTGGCACCAATCCTGTGCTGTTCGAGAACTATCACCAGCTCGGCTACATGGTCATGGAATTCACCGCGAGCACGGCCGACCTGCGGGTTGTCACCGTCGACCTCGCACTTGGCGTAGCCGAGGAGGCTTTCGCCCGCCGTCTCGCCTGAGTTCCCACCGTATCGCGCTGTCCGGTAATTCCGGCGCGGCCTTGGTCCGGCGGCTACGGTGCTGCGTATGGCAACCGGTGATGGCCCAGCGGACGACGCGTCCGGCGGCTCTGGCGACTATCCTGCCCGCGACACGGGGGATGCGCCGCCGTATCAACGCAGCACCCACGACCCCGCGGTCGAATCGGTGTGGCTGCGCCATCGTCCGCCGTCGCCGCGCCGCCATCCCGCGCTGCCGCGTGCCTCCACAGTCGTGCTGCTGGCCGCTTTCGTCGCTGTGCTGCTGGTGTATCTGGTGCTGCGACCGGGTGGATAGCACGCGCCGCGGTAGCCACCGGGTCACGACCTGGGAATAATCCCGTTGCGGCGTCACTTTAAGCTTCTCGTTATGAAGGAACAAGGGCGCAAGGTCATCGCGACCAACCGCCGGGCGCGGCACAACTACACGATCCTGGAAACCTTCGAGGCCGGGATCGCGTTGGTGGGTACCGAGGTCAAGAGCCTGCGCGAGAGCAAGGCCTCGCTGGTGGATGCCTTCGCGACCGTCGACAACGGTGAGGTGTGGCTGCGCGCGCTGCACATTCCGGAGTTCAGCCACGGCACCTGGACCAATCACTCGCCACGCCGGGTGCGCAAGCTGTTGCTGCACAAGCGTGAGATCGAGCGGCTGGTCGGCAAGTCGCGTGAGGGCAACCAGACGCTGGTGCCGTTGTCGATGTACTTCTCCGACGGCAAGGTGAAGGTCGAGCTCGCGCTGGCCAAGGGCAAACAGGACTACGACAAGCGGCAGGATCTCGCCAGGCGCACTGCCGAGCGTGAGGTCACTCGTGAGCTGGGGCGGCGGGTCAAAGGCATGCGGTGACAGCTGTCCTGCTGGCATTGGTCGCTGCTGCCGGCTACGGAGTCAGTGACTTCTTCGGCGGAGTGGCGGCACGGCGGGTCACCGCGCTGCGGATAGTCGTTGTCTCCTATCCGATTTCGGGGCTGCTGGTGCTTGTGCTCGCGCCGTTGGTCGGCGGCAGCCCGGACCTCGCGTCGATGGGTTGGGGTCTGGCGGCGGGAGTGGCCAGCGGCTTGGCGGTGTGGTGGTTCTACGCGGCGTTGGCGAGCGGTCCGATGGCAGTGGTGTCGCCGCTGACCGCGGTACTGGTCGCGGGTATTCCCGTGCTGGCCGGTCTGGTGATCGGGGAACGTCCAGGCGCACTCGCCTTCGGCGGCATCGCACTCGCGCTGCTGGCTGTCGTGCTGGTCAGCCGGGAAGCGCCGGATGATGTCACCGAGGAGATCACCGGCGGCCGCGAGCTGCGATTCACCCGCAGCGTCGCGCTGTTGACCATCGGATCGGGTGCGGCCTTCGGCTTCGCCTTCTTCTTCCTCCACGAAACGCACGCGAGCGCGGGACTCTGGCCACTGGTCGCGCAGCGCGTCGCGGCCACCACCGTAGTGTGGCTGACCGCGCTGGCCGCAGGGGAGTTCCGGACGTTACACGGCGAACCACTGCGATTGGCGGCCTACATCGGTGTGCTCGACACCATCGCCAACGCGGCACTGCTGTATGCCTTTCATGGCTCGCTGCTGTCGCTCATCAGCGTGATCGGCTCGCTCTATCCGGCCGCGACCGTGTTGTTGGCGATGGTGTTGCTCGGCGAACGGGTGGGTCGCATGCAGCAGGTCGGCCTGGTGCTCGCGCTCATCGCGGTCGGTCTCATCGCTGCGAACTGATCGCAGCAGGGCCAACCCGGATAATGGAATGAACCAGGCGTCGCCGGGTGTTAACATGACTAGCCCGACAAGGTGTCGGGACGTACGGGGCTGAACGGTTTCGACTGCGTACGTAGATTTAGGGGAAGCGTGTCGGTGCAGGCAAGAGACCACCGTAAGCGTCGTTGCAACCAATTAAGCGCCGATTCCAATCAGCGCGAGTACGCCCTCGCTGCCTAAGTAGCCAGGTCGTCTCTGTCAGTCCGGGTTCGTCCCTCGACCCGGGTACTGGCATCAGCTAGAGGGAATTACCGTTCGGCTCGGTCACGGAGTCGGATGGGACATCGAACAGTGACTGGGATCGTCATCCGAGCTTGTTCGCGAGACCCGGAGATCCGAGCAGAGACCTAGCGAACTGCACACGGAGAAGCCCTGAAGACGCGGCGGAGGACCCGGGTTCGATTCCCGGCAGCTCCACAAGAAAGGCCCGGTCCAAGTGGACCGGGCCTTTGTCGTTGACAGAATCAAGGGTGGCTTGGCGTAGCTCGCACCGTACGTGATCGCGCTGGCGAACTAAAGCCGAGATGTGTACTCACGCACCTCGGCTTCAGACGGCGACACTCTTGGCGTTCCATTCCGTCAGGAGGTCAATTGCCATGCTTTGTCGGGTGCCGGTCGTCTCTCTGCTGCTTTTCTCGTAGTACCAGTCGAAGTCTTGCGCCACTCGGCTCGCGTCGTTGGGGTTCGCCTCAATACCTCTTCTGGCATCCTCGTATCCCCCGGAATGCAACTCCTGAACCATGTAGTCGATGTGGGTCTCCCAGTCGCCGCTATTCCTGGGTTTGCCCTGCTCGTCCGGCTGGCTCGCGAACCTCCAAAACCCGTCTTGTCGATCGAAACGCCACTGAAACAAGCCTTTGGCAGTTCCGCTGTCACCCTCAGCCTCGAGGTCGAAGCCTGCTGACTCGACGTAAGCGTTGGCGACGATTCCCGCTGCTTGTGCCGGGGTGAAGTGGTGTTTTCTGATGAGATATTCCATCATTGCCGTCGCGGTAGGCTTAGCTCCGGTGGGAATGATCTCGGTGCCAATCGAACTCGGGGTGGGTGTCCATGGGGTGTCTCCGTTGTACCCCGAAGACCTCGAGGTGGGGTACGACACCGGCTGCGCGCCGCCGGTGTTCTTGCTGGATGTGGTGTCGGAGCTCGGCTCGTCGCCGACGATTTTGAGCGCCTCGGCCGCTGCTTGATCCGAGACCCCGCTGACCTGTTCGAATGTCGTGTTCAACGTATCCCAGACACCCTTGAACAAGCCGTTGATGATTTCTGGCGGCAGTTTTTCTGTCTTGACGACGTTGCCGTTCTCGTCGTGCACCGGCTTGCCGTTCTCATCCTTCACGGTCTCGGTCCGCACCGCTTTGTGGGAGGCATCGATCTTTGTGTTGAGTTGATCCACCGCGGTGTCGATGGCGCCGTAGGCCTTGATCACCACCTCGCCGATACCGTCGGTCCGCACGACGATGCCATCGTCCTTACCGTGATAGCCCGAGGCGACCTTGTCCATCTTGTCTTTGTTGTTGCCGTAGTCGGTGAGCATCGTCGACTGGTCCTCGGGTTTGGCGATGCCCCCTTCGGCCAGCAGCTTCCGTAGATCCGGAGCTTTGGATGGCTTGCCCGATCCGAGCAGCTCGATCTGCCTTTGAATAACTCCCTCGGCCACCTTGCACAGGGCTATCAGCCCCGCCGGTGCACAGGCAGGAAGTTCGTGCAGATCGCCGTGCTTCTTGGTGTCGCTGGGGCTCATCAGCGCCTCGCTCTCACCTGGGCAGACAACCTCGACACACGTCGATTATCGGATGTTCCCGGACCTGGGAACGTACGCGCCGCGTACCGAAAGTCTGCGTTGACCACGTCAATACCGCTCGGTAGGCAGACAGTGCCTGCGTCGGTCGGGTTCCCGCTGGAAACAATGGACCTATCGGTGTCATCGTGCGTCGGTCGCGCAACACTGTCGGCCCGACCGCTCACCGTCCTCGCTGACCCATTTTGATCGGCGTCCCAAAATTCCTGCGCTGGAGGCGAATCCGCGCAATGGGTAGACGACTGTCACGCCGGTTGTCGGCGGAGTGCTGGTTCTGGGGCCATGAGCCTCGACCGCACAGCGGTCAGTCTGACGATCGGGATGCCATCCAACAATGTGCCATTATATGATGGCCCGTCAGATAGGCGGCATGACAAATATCGCGTTTGAAGTTGAAGTGCACTGGTCAGGAGCGTTTGATCGGCCGCGTCGATGGCATCGACAGAAATGACCCATTGAACGTGCCGTTGTATAGCGGTACATTGAATGGCATGGGCCCGACTCCGTTCCGCGGAGGATATCGACTTCGAGCCCGCCTGGATCGTCGATTGCTTATCAATTCGTACCGAAATGAGGAAGTTCCCATGGGTCGAGAAAACCGCACTGGGCGTGCCTGGCCAGTGGTTGCCCGCATCGCAGTGGTGTCCGCGATCGCGCTGATGCCGATCACGGTCGCTGTTGCCCCCGCTGTCGCGGATTCGGCTGTCGCAGATTCGGCTGTGGTCGAGTCCGAGCACGTGGACTTGGTCCACGGCCGTTATGGTCACGGGAACTGGAACCAGCCGCGCTACCCCAGTTACCCCAGCTTCCCACTGTTCCCGAGTTACCCCAGTTACCCCAGTTACCCGAGCTATCCGAGCTACCCGGGTTGGCCCGGATATGGCTGGCGCCTGCCCGGCACCGGAAGTGGGTCCGGCAGCGCCTCGTGGTGACGACGGCTCTGCCTGGTCGTTGAGGTCCGGGCGGGTGGCTTGGACTCGGGCCAGTTGAGGACCCTTGGTGCGGGTCCGCGCTGGGGCAGGTCGTCGAAGTCGACCATCACGTCGGCCTGCACCAACCGAGAATGGTGCGGCACGCCAGGGAAATCCTGGTTGATCCGCTAGCGGAAGGATTCGCCTTCCGCTAGCGGCCCGGGGGCGTCGTCGCGAGTCGTGCCCCGTTTCGGATCGAGCTCCCAGGCGCGAAGGGGCTCGGCGCTGGCGTCGAGCGCTGATCGCGGGGTACTGCATGGCGGCCAAGGGTTTCCCTGTCAGTTTCGGTTCCCGTTCGACGGAGGTCGCCTTCGACTGGGAGGACCGCAGCACGTGGGCGGCGGTGCTCGAGGACGTGGGGGCGGTGTTCCTCATGTACACCTCCGGACACCGGGACTCCCACCCCGGAGACACTATTCGGGCGTTCAGTGACCTGGCTGTGGCGCATGGCGTCGGGCGGTTGGTGTTGTTGTCGGCTCGCGGTGCGGATCAGGCTGCTGCGGAGCAGGCGGTGCGCGACAGCGGCGCGGAATGGACTGTGCTGCAGGCGGCGTGGTTCAACCAGGAATTCGACGAGGGTGTGTTCGCGGACGCGGTGTTCGCCGGTGGGCTCGCGCTCGTTGGTGGCCAGGTGTGGGAGCCTTTCATCGACGCCGGTGACCTCGCGGATATCGTGGCCGCCGCGTTGACCGAGGACGGGCACGCGGGCAGGAACTATGAATTGACCGGTCGCCGGTTGCTGGCCGGCGATGACGTGGCCGCGGCGATCGCGAACGAGACCAACCGGGATGTTGCCTATGTTCCTGTCACCGGTGAGCAGTTCGGTGCGGTGCTGACTTCGGACTTCGACATGCGGGATGAGGAGGTGGCCGTGATGATCGACATCTTCGCCACTCTCCTGGATGGTCCTGATACGAAGATGACCGACGGCGTCCGTCAACTGCTGAGTCGCGAATCGGTCGACTTCGCCGACTTCATCTCCGAGGCGGTTGCGTCGGGCGTCTGGAAACAGGACTGATCAACCGACGGCGGGTGCGTCCGGTCGTGCGGGCGCCCACCGCGCAGATCGTGATTCACAGCTTTCGATCGGTTACCACGCGGTTCGTAAGCTGATGCATCAGTCCCACTCGAAGGGCCCGGTCCACGTGCTCTAGTGGTTATCGCAACACCCCGGTTCGGAGCTGCGATGGATTTCAGGATCCGGGGTAACCGAGCCTCTGTGCTAGTGCAGCGGACGGCCGGCGCGGTGGCATCAATCAGGCGCAGCGGAGCCCGCCTCTTCCCCTGTCGAGGACTCTGGTGGCGTGTCGGCCGGAGTCAGGCGGATGATCGGCAGGATCCGGTCGGTTCGCTGTTGGTAGCCCGCGTAGCGGGGCTGGGCCGCGATGATCTGTCGCCACGCATGTTCATAACGTTCTCCGTCGAGTTGTGCGGCGGTGACCCGGAGCGGTCGGCCGGCGATCGTGGCCGTCAGCTCGTCGGGATGCGCGGCCATGTTGTGGTACCAGGCGGGATGTCGGGCCGCGCCCGCCGCCGAGGCCACGATCAGCCAAGCGTCGTCCCCGTCGTGAAAATAGGACAAGGGAGTCTGCCGATGCTCTCCCGTCTTTGCGCCGACCGTCGTCAGGTACAGGACGTCCATCCCCATGAATTTGTCACCTTTGCGCCGGTGGTAGCCGATCATCGCGCGGCGCATCAGCCGGGAAACCACGGCGGGCATCGGCGGAGTGCGCGCACCATGGGTGCCGCCCGGAGTCTTCTGAAATTTCATGACAACCCCTGTTCGATCTATTGCCTATACAACGATTGTAGAGATAATTGTTGTTAAAGCAACTGGATCGCTAGTATCGGGGACATGTCGGCAACGCGAACAGTGGTCCTGGCCTGGCGGAACCTACACCTGGTCGATACCGCGGTGCGCGGGTTGCTCGACAAGCGGCTGCTCGCCGAGGCGGGCTGCTCGTTGCTCGAGCACGACCTGCTCGCCTGGCTGGCGGCGACGCCGCAGCGGCGACTGCAGATGCTCGACCTCGCGGACATGCTCGGTGTCACGCGCGGCGGTCTGACTCGAATCGTCGACCGGTTGGAGGAGCGTTCATGGGTCGAACGTGATCGGCCCGCGAGCAATCGCCGCGAGGTGTATGCCGTGCTCACCGCCGAAGGTGAGCGCGCTGTCGTGGGTGCGCGGACGGTCTACTCCCGAGTGCTGCGGGAGACCCTCGGCACCCACTTGAGCTCCGAGGAACTCGACGAACTCGACCGTATCGCCGGCAAACTGCGCACCGCGCTCACCGGAAAGGGTGCACAGCGTTGAAAAAGTGCTCATTTGATGAGCACTTAAGGCTGGAGGATGGTTGTCATGAACCTCCTCTTCGTGAGCACGATCGACGAATGGCGTACCTGGTTGGCAGAACACGGTCGGTCCGAAAAGGAAATCTGGCTGGTCATCCACCACAAGAACAGCGGTGTGCCGAGCCTGCGGTATGGCGAGGCGATCGAGCACGCGCTGTGCTACGGCTGGATCGACGGACTGCACCGCAAACGCGACGCGAACAGCTCGCAGCTGCGGTTCAGCCCGCGCACCCCGCGCAGCACATGGAGCCGGGTGAACAGGGAGCGCGCGGCGAACATGATCGAGCGGGGGTTGATGACCGAGCACGGTCGAGCCTTGATCGATCTGGCCGTGGCCAAGGGGGCCTGGGAAGTGGTCGCGGACGACGATCGCTGGGCCGTACCCGATGACCTGCGCGTGCTGCTCGACCGAAATGATGCCGCCCGCACCAACTTCGAGAGTTTTCCGCCCTCCGCCAAGCGGCTGATCCTGGAATGGATAGTCACCGCGAAGCGTGCGGATACGAGGGGGCGTCGGATCAAACGAACGGTGGAACTCGCTGCGGTGAACGTTCGAGCCAATCACCCGGGTGTTCGGATGCAGGCCGCCGGCTGAGACCGCCCGGTGACTTCCCCGGATGGTAGTCGCGCTCGTGTCAGCGGTCCTGGCGGCGACGGTTGTGCTCGCGCCGTCGTCTACCTCGGCTGCCCCCTGGACTCCCTCCTGGCATCCTCGAATAGCAAGCGCGCGTTCGGTTCTGCTCTGTGGCGCTTACTAACTCGATCGAACCCGATCACACCTGTTGATGAACGAGCTCACCGACCTGGTGCACCTGCCCGCGCGGTCGGCAAAGCACAGCGAACTGCGCCACCTCATCGATCTGCTCGCCACCGAGTTGGAGGACCGGCGACCAGGGGGTGACGCAATCGTGCCCGCGCTGATCGACGCCATGCTGTTGTACATCCTGCGGGCGTGGATAGACGACGGATCCGTGACCGAGACCGGCGACCCGGCATCGTCGGGATGGGCTCCGGCACTGACGGATCCGGCAATCGGACGAGCTCTGCAAGGTATTCACGCCCAACCCGCACACCCATGGACCGTCCACGAACTCGCGGCGCGCAGCGGTCTGTCCCGCTCGGTCTTCGCCCAGCGCTTCACCGCATTGGTCGGCGAGCCACCGCTGACCTACCTGAGCTGGTGGCGGATGACTACCGCGGGCCGACTGCTCCGCGAATCCGACGCCTCGCTCAGCGCGGTGGCCCGACGGGTCGGCTACACCTCCGAGTTCGCGTTCGCCAAAGCCTTCAAACGCGAATACGGCACTCCGCCAGGCCGATACCGGCGTCCGATCCCGCGCGTGCAGCCGGTCTGAGGCGCAGGAGAGCGCCGATCCGGCATCAGCTATCGATTGGCGGACATGGTGACCAGTCTGCGGGCCAGTCGGTGGGTCCGAAGGTCCAACGCGCGGTCGGGCGTGGCGTCGATCGTGGCGGGGCGCTCTCGGATGGGTGGTGTCCAGGGCAGCGGCGTCGTCGGCACGGTGAACGGTGTGCCGCAGGCGCAGGCGGTGGACAAGAACACCGTCATCGAGTCGGAGGTCGACAGGCGTTCGTTTCGGCGGGCACAGATTCCGGCCACCGCCGCCTGGGTCACCGCTACGGCGTCGACTACCCCTGGCGCATCGACGGAGAAGGTCACAAAGGCGATGTCCTCGGCACGGATCGGGCGTTGTCGTTCTTTGTGGGACAACTCGTCAGCCGGTGCCAGGGCGAGTTCGTTCTGGAAATCCTGGTCGTTGAGCATCAGCCAGTGGGCCGAGCCGCGCAGGTTGCCCGCGCCCGCGGTCAGGCCGATCGCCGGTTTCCAGTCGGCCAGCAGTTGGGTGACATGTTCGGCGGCGGTGTTCGTGTCGACGACGATGAATCCCGCGCCGGTTTTCGCGACCGCCCACATGGCCGACACCGACTCGATCGATGATCCGATCGCCAGCGCGACGAGATCGCCGGGGCCGATCTTGCGTTGGATCAACAGTCGCGCCAATCGAGAAGACGCGCTATCCAACTCGCGATAGCTGAGCTCCGAGCGCCGACATGACACCGCAGTGCCGTCGGGATCGGCCTCGACGGCCGCTGCCAGTAGTCGCGGTAGGTTGATTACCCGTGGTCGCCGCGAGCGGACCGGTCGCGTGCGTGTCGGCTGGTTCATCGGCTGCTGCTCAATGCCACTACTGCGCATCACCATCGTCTACCCATCCACCGATACCGCGATCGGTCGTCACTGTTGCTTTGTCGAGCCGTCCTTCGGGAAGTTGCTTCGTTGTTGCCCACTCTAGGAGTGCGGCCCCAACTTTCGACACGGGGGCTACCGCGTGTTGCGTCGCGCCCTCGGCAGTGCCGATCGACAGTTGTGCTCGGGCCTCCCGCGAGCGACCGAGATCCGCCGATCACCGACCACGGATTCGCGGAGCGATCAGTCCCACCATCAGGCTTTCAGTTTCCAGCGAGCCCCTCAGGCCCACAGGCGAGCACAGGGCAGCGGCGGCAAATCGTCACGCAGTTCGTCGTCGACAGTGACCCTGAATTCCGGAAAACCTTGGGCCAGTTCATCGGCCACGCTCTGGGCTTGCTCGGCCGATGCTCGGTAGTCCAGTGTCAGCGCACCCGATTCGATGCGGATATGTCGCGCCGGTGTTGTCATGTCCCGGCTCCTTCCCTGAGCGACCGGGCCGCCGGAATGGGGCGGTGGTGAATGTCGAGCGTGACTCAGGAGGAGGAACAGTTATCGCCTGCCGGGTGCCGGAAGGGTATCCGTTCGGTGCATATTCGCCGACATCGGCGCCGGCGGCAAGAATTCTGTTGGGCCGCAGTGATTCTCGCATCGAGCAATCGCTCGGGGCATCCCGAATGCCGACGCGGTAGTCCTGCTCATGGAACTATCGCCAGAGCGCCGCGAACGCGCGAGCGGGGTTGTCGACGAAGAGGGCGGTGGCAATGTCGGGGCCCAGTTCCCTTGTGATGCGAGGACGTAGCCCGCTCAGCAGGAACGGCATGCCGGGTCCGTCGGCGCTGGATCTGGCCGTCGAGGTCACCGTGTCACCACCCAGCAGGATTTGGTGCGCGTAACCCGCGTCGACCAGGGCTGCGATGCTGTCGAGCAGCCGCCAGTCGGTGCTGTGGTGTGTGCGAGACGGGCCGTCGAAGGACAGGAACGCGCCTGCCTCGGCGACTAGTCGATGAATTCTATTGTCGGGAAACCGATGTAGATGTCCGAGGATCACGCGTTGTACCGGCACTGCGTGGGTGCCGCACAGGAGGTCCAACATTTCCACGCCTGCGGACCCGGCTTCGAGGTGAACACCGATGGGGGCGTCGGTGGTGTGATGCGCCTCGGCCGCGGCGGCGGCGACCTTCTGGGCATGGTCATCGATGCGGTGATACGCGCCGGCGATCTTGATCATTCCGGCGCGCACGCCGGGACCGGTCAGCTCGTGAACGAACAATCCCGCCAGACCGTCGTAGACACGGTTCAGCTCATCGCGGTTGTAATGCCTGGCTTGATGCAAGCCCGTCGCGCCAATGATCTGGACGCCCGATTCCTGGGACAGACCAGGCAGCATCTCGGTCTGCGGTCCCATGCCCCACGGTGTCCACTGCACGACCGCCTGTCCGCCGAGCGCGGCGAACGCGGTCAGTTCGGCGAGCGCCGCTGCGCGATCGTCGAGCTCCTGGCCGGGCAGCATGGGTGAGCTGAGGAACAGATGGTCGTGGGCGTCGCAGACGCCGAGGGACTCCGGTCGGATATCGCCGAGCACTGTCCGGATTGCCGCACTCATCGTTGCTCGGTGTCGGCGAGAGCGGTTGCTGCCACCCGCAATCCGGCCAGTGCTCTCGGCACGCCGACGTACGGCGCGAGGTGGACGAACACCTCGATGATCTCCGTGCGGGTCATGCCGACCCGCAGTGAGCTCGTGACGTGCCCCGACAGCTGCGGGTCGACACCGCCGAGCGCAGTGAGCGCGGCCAGATTGATCAACTGACGGTCGCGTAGTGATAACCCCTCGCGTTGGTAGGTGCCGCCGAACAAGGCTGTGACCAGCCAGTCGGCGAAGCCGGGCGCGAGCTGTTCGAGACCGGGCAGCGCGGCTTGTTGGGTGGCCTCGTCTTGGAGCACCGCCAGCATTCGGTATCCCTCGGCGCGGTCGAACCGTGCCGGTGTCAGTCGTTCGGACAGTGCTCGGTCGGTCGGTTCCGGTTCGGTCGTCATGGCATCCCCTCATTCCTGTCGAATCATGTAACGCTATGAGCGTTACGCGACGCTAACACATGTAACGGATAAAGCGTTACGATGGCGACTGTGACCAAAGAGGACAAGTTCGCCTTTCGCTTCGACTGTGGCGCGACCTGGTTGAACCTGCTTGCCACGAGAGGTCGTACGTTCAGCGCGGATCCGGTCGAGCGGATCGCGACACCGGACCGGCTTGCCGAGTGGCTCGAGTTGTGCGACCTCGCGGCTGCCCGCACTCCGGATCAGCATGATCTGGACCTGGCCTGTCAGCTGCGAGAGACGCTGCGCACCTTGGCATTGGCCACCGTCGACCAGCAGCCGCCCCCGGCGGCGGCTGTTGCGGGGCTGTCGACCTTCTTGGCCGAGCACGACCACCCGGTGCGGTTGATCTCGGACCATCGGTTGCGCCGTGTGCCGCCCGCGACGGTGACCGATGCCCTTGCTCGCATCGCCCGCCAGGCCGCAGACCAGTTGACCGGTGCGGACCGGGCATTGCTGAAGAGCTGTCCGGAACCCGATTGCCGCGGCGTATTCGTCGATTCGGACGGCCGGCGGCGCTGGTGCCCGTCGCCCGCATGTGCGAGCCGTGGTCGGGTCCGCGCGCATCGCGCTCGTCGCAGCGCCGAATAGGCGCGAATTGTCCTTTCGGTAGCCGCTATTCGGCGGAGGGTTCGAGCTCCTCGTCGACTTCGGGTGGCGGGGTGGTGGCCGCATCGATCTGCTCGCCGAGGTAGCGGATCGTCACGGCGACGACCGCTGCGAAGGGGACCGCGAGGAAGGCTCCGACGATGCCGTACAGCGATCCACCTGCGGTGATGGCCAACAGCACGAGGACGGCGTGCAGCTTCATACTGCGGCTCTGGAGCACTGGCTGCAGTACGTTGCCCTCGAGCTGCTGCACCGCGACGATGATGCCGAGCACGATCAGCGCCGTGGTCAGACCATTGGCTACCAACGCAACCAGCACCGCGAGCGCACCGGCGACGAAGGCGCCGACGATCGGGATGAAGCCACCGAAGAACGTGATCACGGCCAGGACAAGAGCAAGCGGCACCCCGAGTATCACCAACCCGGCGCCGATGAACACCGCGTCGATCAAGCTGACAAGCGCTTGCGTGCGGATGAAACCGCCGAGGGTGACCCAGATCCGATTCAGCACCTCCTCGAGGTGGCGGCCGGTGCGGCTGCCGAGCGTGCTGTGCAGCCACGGCATGAAGCGCGGCCCGTCTTTGATGAAGAAGAACGACAGCGTGAGCACCAGGACGAGGGTGACGATCGCCGATGTCGCGGCGCTCACCCCGCTGAAAACACCGGTCGCGATCCGCTCGGTGCTGGACTGCAGCCGTTGCACGATCGCGTCGACTCCGGAATCGAGTTGTTCCTGACGGATTCTCAGTGGCGGGCCCTGTAGCCAATCGCGCACCTTATTGACGCCCGCGGTCGACTTGTCGGCGAGTTCGGGGGCCTGATCGACGACCGACGGCACGATCAGTGCCACCACCCCGGCGAGCAGTCCGAGGAAACCGACCAGGGTGACCGCGGCTGCCGCGGCCGGGCGCAGACCGTGCTGCGTGAGCCACCGTGTCGGCGGCCACAATACGGTGGTGACGACGATCGCGAGTAGGACCGGCAGCACCGCCACCCACAGCTTGGCGAGGACGTAGCCGATCACCCAGCTGCCCGCCGCGATCGCGACGATGCACACCGCCCACTTGGCGAGCCACAGCACACCGGTGCCGATGACATCGCCGCGGTCAGGCGTCGATTTACCTTCGTTCCGCTCGCTCACGGCCCCAGTCTCGCATGCATCCGACGGTTGAGCGGTGATTGTTCGGGCCGTCCGGTTTGCACCGTACCCGGGGCTACGGCCGAATCGAATTCAGGAAATCCGCGACCAGCGGTCCTGCGGTGGCCTGGAACTCGTCGAAGTACGCGTGCCTGGCACCCGGGATCAGCCGCAGCTGAGCGCTGGGGATGCGATCGGCGAGCAATGCCGCGTTCGCTGCTGGATTGAACCGGTCGTCGGTGCCGTGCACGACCAACGTGGGAGCGCCGATGTCGGGCAGTGCATCCCATGCGTCGTGCCTGGCGCTCGCGAGGAGATGCCGTCGTCGAGCGTAGGCGGGCATCGTCGGGTCGCCGAGGGTGTTGAACGGTCCAGGTGCGGTCGCCAGGTAGGCCGGGGTGTACATCAATTCCAGCAGCGCTTGTCCGGCGGCCGCCGGATCGGGATCGGCCAGCGAGCGGCGGACCTCGTTGTCGCGTTCGATGCCGTGCCGTCCTCCCGGAGTGGTGCAGCCGAGCACGAGGGCGCGCACCCGATCCGGATGGCGGGCGGCCAGCCACTGCGCGACGCGGCCGCCCATGGAGGTGCCGTACACATCGGCACTGTCGATGCCGAGATCGTCGAGTACGGCAATGGCGTCGTCGGCGAATCCTGTTGTGCTGTATGGAGTATCGGGCTTGTCGCTGTCGCCGGTGCCGCGATAGTCGAAGCTGATCGTCCGGTGGTGGGTATGGAAGTCGTCGCGAATGCCGTCCCACCAATGATGGTTGTTGGCCTGTCCGGCCAGCAGAATCAGTGGGGCGCCGTCGCCTTGTGTTTGGTAGGCGATGCGAACGCCATCGGTGGACTTGGCGTGGGGCACAGTGGGTGGTTCCTTCCGGTGTCAGGCCGTCGGTTGCTCGTGCGGCTGTCGGAGGCCGTCGAGTACCAGATCCAAGCAGCGGCGCCAGGCCGTTGGACTTGTGGTCTCGCCGAGCAGCGACAATGCCCACAGCAGATTTACGACGTCTTCGTCTGGTGCGTCCATGCGCATCGCACCGGATCGGCGGGCTCGGTCGAGCAGTGTCGACAGGTGTGACATCCCGCGATGACATGCCTGCGTGAGTTGCTCGGCGGCGGGATGGTCGCCGGTGAAGGCCTCAAGCAACCCGCGATCGGTGGTGAGCTGGTCGAGCAGGGCCTCGGTGAACCCTGTGAACGCTGTCCATGCGTCCGGCTCGATCGCGGCGCGCGCGGCGAAGTCGTCCAACGCGGCCAGCCGTGGTGGCAGCAGCGCGTCGATCAGCGCATCGCGGTGCGGGAAATGGTTGTACAGCGTCCCGATGCTGACGCCCGCGCGCCGGGCGATCTCCTCCAGCGACCCATCGAGTCCCTGCTCGCTGAACACGCCGGTGGCCGCGCGCAACAGCTTCTCGCGATTGCGGGCCGCATCTCGGCGTAGGGGTCTGGACATGCCCCCATTCTACAAAATCGAGGGATGCCTCGACTTTGTGCTCGGGTCTCGGCATGTCCATGGCGTGGCGCTTCGGCCGCGGAGGTTTCCGCGTCGCGCTCGTCTCACGCAGTGCTGCGCGGCACGGCACTTATCTGCGCGACCTCGCATCTCTCGGGATCGATGCCACCGCGCACACCGCCGACGTCACCGATCGCGACCGGCTGCGGTCGGTACTCGCCGAGATCGGGTGGGATGGCAGTATTGCGCTGGCCTACTACGGACCCGGTCCGACCCAGCAGCCGATACCGATCACCGAAATGGACATGGCGACAGCGCAATCGGCGTTCGAATGGGTGTGGCCCGCGGTCGACGTGGTGCGCGAAGTGTTGCCGGGCATGCTCGACGACGGCGACGGTGGTCTGCTCTTCGCGGGCGGTTTGTCCAGCGTGGAACGTGGCGAAATCCACGCCATGGTGACCGCGGATCCGCAGCGAATCGGCTCCCCGGACGGCCACACCCTCGACCCCGATCGGCTCGCGGACACCGCATGGGGCATGTACCGAACGCGTGATCGCGCGGAGGAGGTCTTCGACGCGTTCGGTGGATGACGATCGAAATGGGTTGCTACAGGGCTGCTTCCCTGTGCGGCGCCTCGGCGGTCAAGCGCCGACGACGGCATTCATGATGGTGCCCGCGCTGGTGGCCACCACGCCGCCGATCATGGCTCCCGCGATCATCTTCGGTGATTCGAGCTGGCCGCCGCTCCACTTCTCCCAGGCGAATCTCCCACCTGCATAGGTGATGCCGGAGACACCGGACAGCAGTACGAACCAGTCCAGGTACCGGACCATCTGCAGGATCTTGTCCGAATTGGGCGGCGCCTCGGGGGACGGGTTGCCGATCTGGGCGAGGACGGCGTCATAGGCGGCGGTCAGAATCATGGATGTGCTCGTTCCGTGTCGAGGTGGGCGTGGATGGCTAGCTCGAGCGAGTTGTCCAGATGATTGCCAGATCTATACCGCACAGTATGTGGGGCAGTCGCCGTTCGTGTGGGCGAGATCGCGCGACCTGTCGCGAATGTCCGATCTTGTCCAGGGGGATGGATCTGTGGGACAAGGCTATTGAGAGGCCGGGGGAATCGTGGCTGGACGGCACCGGGGCACGGAAACCGTGTATCTCGAAAAGACCTGAGGGGCAGTAGTATCGCCTGCCTTGCGCATGCGGGTCGGTGGCGGCGCGCAGGGCAGGGAGGGCGCCCGTGTCGGGGATGCGGCCGAAGAGACGCGCGATGGCGAGGTGGGGGAGTCGGAAGGCCGCGGATCGGCCGAGGGTTGGTTGCAGAACCTGCGGAAGCGTGGCCGCGCCGCAGTCGAGCAATTGGTTGCGGCAGCAGACCATGGCGGATCGCTAGACCCCGACGTCGCGACGATGTAATCCTGCTCCTGGCGACTTCTCCATCGGACGCCGTGCCTGCGGCGAACAGCGGCGGTGGCTGACAGTGGCGCGACGTGCACTCTCCCCGGATGTCGAGCTCGAAGCCGGGAACCGGCGCCGGCCACATGTCGAGCGGCGTGTGTGTACGTCCGCCGGTGGGGTAGCAGTCTCCGACGATCAGCGGAGGGCGAGGGCGAGGAAGAAGTCGACGCGGTCTTCCAGGCGGGAGAGGTCTCGGCCGGTCAGTTCTTCGATGCGTTGGATGCGGTAGCGCAGGGTGTTGACGTGGACGTGCAGCAGATCGGCGGACTTTGTCCAGGAGCCCGAGGCCTGGAGAAAGGTTTCCAGGGTGTGGACCAGATCGGAGCGGTTGTCCTGGTCGTAGTTGGTCAGTGGGTCGAGCAGGCGCAGCCGGAACATCCGGCGGACCTCGTCGGGGACGCTGGCGAGCAGCAGCATGTGGGTTGCCAGCTCGTCGTGTCCGACGACGCTGGTGGGCTGGTGGCGATCGGCGGCAAGGCGGCGGGCGTAGCGGGCCTCCTCCACCGCGCCGCGTAGACCTTCGCCGTCGACCACGCCGCTGACGCCGACCGATAGTTGACTGCCGCGTAGGCCGGGCTCCAGAGCTGCTACGGCCCGGTGGATTTCGTCGATGACCGAGCCGTCGGTGCCGGCGGGTATCAAGGCGATCGCCTCACTGTCGACGACGCCTGCGGCGGGCCTTCTGCCGTAGAGGATTTCGCGCAGCAGCACGCGTAATTCGCCGGGGCGCAGGGTATCTGCCTGCGCCGCGGCCACCACCGCAATATAGGACTCCGCAGGGCCGAGACCGGTCAGTTCGAGCCGGGAGATGATCTCGGCGGGCTTGGCGTCGGAGACGATCAGTTCGATGAGTTCCTGGGCAAGGCGGCCTTCGGCGCTCTGGCGGTCGTCCTGGCGGGCGCGTTCGAGGGACACGACGGCCGCGAGTTCGCCGGTCAGGGCGCGGCGCTCCTCGGGCCAGTCGCCGCAGTCGCCCTCGAAGACCAGAAACCAATCGGCCGCCCGTGACGTGCGGTGCTCGTCGACGGCGAACAGTGAATAGCGCGCGCTCTCGTGGGGCAGCACATGGGGCAGGCGGCGGGCATTGAGGAAGGCCGCCGTCACCTCGGCAGGCGGCGGTGGCGGGCCGGCGACCACCCGGCCGGTCGAGGACATGACCCAGCAGCGCATGCCGAGGTCGCGTTCGATGAGTTCCAGTACCGAGCCGAGGCCCGAGCCGGCGACCAGCTGGCGATGCCGATCGAGGACGGCGGTCAGATCGGCGGCGCGGCCGGTGGAGAGGTTTCTGGTTATTTGCTCGGTGACGGTCGCGAACGCAATGTTCTCCGGAACTCGGAACAGCGGGATGCCGTGTTTGCGGCACGCCTCGACGATGTCGGGCGGTGCGCCGCCGTACTTGGCATCGCCGGCGGCCAGCCCTGCCACGCCTGCTCGGGCCAGTGCTCGGACGAAAATCTCGCTGTCGGCGGGCTCGGTGCGCCATTGCAGGCCGGTGAGCACCAGCTCGCCGCCGGAGAGGTAACGGCTGGGATCGAGCATGTCCGTGGTTACCACCCAGCGAACGAAGCGGTCGAGCTGGTGCTCGCCGGTCACGAGCTCCAGCCCCAGGTCCGTCATGGTGAGTAGGGAACGTAGGCGCACGGTGTGGACGCTAACAGTCGAGGGGCTTGGACATACCTACAAAGAATTCGGTGTGAACTGGCACACAGTTCGGATTTCTCGTTTCTAGCTGCGGTGATCCCCAGCGGGTGTACTTACCGGACACGTTGAGACCCCGATGGGAGACCGGATGTCAGGTGAGATTGGATGGCTCAACTCACTGCCTCTCGACCACGCGGAGGCGGAGCTGCTGACCTGTTGCGCGTCCAGGAACTGGGCGCGAAAGGTGCTGGCGCACAGACCATATGAGAACAGCGAAAGCCTGATAGCGGCTGCGGTGACCGGAGTGTGCGAGCTGAGTTGGCCGGATGTCGAGGAGGCGCTGTCGGCGCACCCACGTATCGGAGAACGAGCCAAAGTGCCTGCAGCAGTGGGAGTTTCGTCCGCAAATGCGGAAAAGGCACGGCGCGAGGCACATTGGTCGCGCAGCGAGCAATCCGGGGCCGCGACTGCCGACCCCGCGGTGCTGCGTGAACTCGCCGCAGGAAATTTTGCTTACGAAGAACGGTTCGGGCATGTCTTCCTGATCCGCGCGACCGGCCGCAGCGCCGAGGAAATGCTCACTGAGCTGCGTAAACGCCTGGGCAACTCGGTGGAGGACGAGCGTGTGGTCATCGCGGCGGAACTCGCCGAGATCACGAGGCTGCGGGTGCGGAAGCTGCTGGAGCAGCGATGAGCCTGTCGACCCACGTACTCGATGCGGCCACCGGCCGTCCCGCCGCCGGACTGCTGGTCCGACTGGTGACCGACGAGGGCACCGTGCTCGCCGAGCATCGCACCGACACCGACGGCCGGATCAAGGACCTGCCGGCCTCCGCGGCCGGTGTGTACCGCCTGACCTTCGAGACCGGTGGTATCAGCCCGTTCTATCCGTCGGTCTCCATCGACTTCACCATCGCGGACCCAGCCGAGCACCACCACGTGCCGCTGCTGCTCAGCCCGTATTCCTACTCCACCTATCGAGGTAGCTGAACAATGTCGATCAAGCTAGGCCCCAATAGATACGGCAAGTCGGAGAACCGTGTCGTCAGGGTGACGAAAACCGGTGGCGTCCATGAGATCCGAGATCTCAACGTCAGCGTGGCGTTGTCCGGAGATATGGACGACACCCACCTCACCGGCGGCAACGCCGCGGTGCTGCCGACCGACACCCAGAAGAACACCGTCTTCGCCTTCGCGAAGGAGCACGGTATCGCCTCGCCGGAAGAGTTCGGCCTGCTGCTCGCCCGGCATTTCGTCGACTCCCAGCCGACCATCGAGCACGCCAGGGTTTCCCTCGAGGAGTACGCCTGGGAGCGCATCGTCGTCGGTCCGGGCGACCAGCAGCACTCCTTCGTCCGCTCCAACCAGGAGATCCGGACGGCCCGCGTCCACCACAACGGCGACGACGCCTGGGTGGTGACCGGACTGAAGAACCTGGTGGTCCTCAACTCCACCGGCTCGGAGTTCCACGGCTACCTCGAGGACAAGTACACGACCCTGCGGGAAGCCTACGACCGCATCCTCGCTACCGAGGTCAATGCGGAGTGGCGGCACAACACCATCCCGGACGACTGGGACAAGTCCTACCTGACCGCGCGGGGCTGCCTGCTCGAGGCGTTCGCCGAGACCTACAGCCTGTCGTTGCAGCAGACCCTGTATGCCATGGGCAACCGGGTGCTCGACACCTGCCCGGAGATCTGCGAGGTGCGGCTGTCACTGCCCAATAAGCACCATTTCGTGGTGGACCTTGCCCCATTCGGGCTGGAGAACGACAACGAAGTGTTCTGGGCGGCCGACCGACCCTACGGCCTGATCGAGGGTTCGGTCCTGTGCGAGGACGCGCCCGACGCCGGGCCCGCCTGGGACTGAATCGGGAATGACAATGGACTTTCTACAACCTGCCACCTGGGCCGAAGCGCTCGAGCTGAAGGCCGAGCGGCCGGACGCCACCCCGATCCAGGGTGGCACCGACATCATGGTCGAGCTCAACTTCGACAAGGGCCGCCCTGCCGCACTGCTCGACCTCAATCGCTGCCGCGACCTCTTCCAGTACGAGGAGAGCGACGGCAAGCTCCGGATCGGCGCCGGTGTCCCCTATGTGCGGATCATCAACAGGCTCGGCGACCGGCTACCCGGCCTCGCTCAGGCCTCCCGCACGGTCGGCTCGCCGCAGATCCGCAACCGCGGCACGGTCGGCGGCAACCTCGGTGGCGCTTCACCCGCCGGCGATGCCCATCCTGCGTTGCTCGCGGGCGACGCGGTGGTCGAGGTGGAGTCGGCGGCGCGCGGCAGCCGTCTGATCCCGATCGACGACTTCTACGTGTGGGTGAAGAAGAACGCGCTCGAACCCGACGAGTTGATCCGAGCGGTGTGGCTGCAGCCTGCGCAGGGGCCGCAGTACTTCGCCAAGGTCGGCACCCGCAATGCCATGGTGATCGCGGTGTGCTCGTTCGCCGTCGCGCTGTACCCGGACACCCGTTCGGCACGTACGGGCATCGGCTCCGCGGGCCCGACGCCGTTGCGTGCGAAACCGGCCGAGGAATTCCTTGCCACCCAGTTGCTCTGGGACGACCCCGCCCCGCTCACCGAACCGGTCCTGCGCGAGTTCGGCGCGCTCGCCGCCGCCGCCGCGAAGCCGATCGACGATGTCCGGGGGACCGCGGACTATCGCAAACACGCCCTGTCGGTGCTGGCGCGCCGCACCCTGAGCTGGGCCTGGAACGACCATCTAGCAGAGAGGAGGGCGGCCTGATGCGCGTGACCTTCGATGTGAACGGTGCGACGGAATCCGTCGATGACGTCTGGGAGGGGGAGAGCCTCCTCTATATGCTCCGGGAGCGGATGGGCCTTCCCGGCTCGAAGAACGCATGCGAGCAGGGTGAATGTGGTTCGTGCACGGTCTATTTGGATGGCACACCGGTCTGCTCGTGTCTTGTCGCGGCAGGCCAGGCGCAGGGTCGTTCGGTGCGGACCGTCGAGGGCCTCGCCAAGGGCGACAAGCTCGACCCGATGCAGCAGGCGTTCGTCGAGGCCGGTGCGGTCCAATGTGGTTTCTGCACACCGGGTCTCATCGTCCAAGCGCATGATCTGGTCGAGCACAACCCGGACCCCTCCGATGTGGAGATCCGGGAGGCGCTGGCCGGAAACCTGTGCCGCTGCACCGGATACGAGAAGATCCTCGACGCGGTACGGCTCGCGGCACGACGTAAGGCGGCCAAATGACCAGGGTCGTTATCGAGAACGCGTACATCGCGCCGGTCGTCGGTCCGGAGATAGCGTCCGGATACATCGTCGTTCAGGACGGCAGGATCTCCTCGCTCGGTGCGGGACCGGCGCCCGTCACCTCGGATGCCCAGCGCATCGACGGCACCGGCTGCTTGGTCACCCCCGGCTTGGTCAACACTCACCACCACCTCTATCAATGGGCGAGCCAAGGCCTGTTCCAGGATTCCACGCTCTTCGAATGGCTGACCGGGCTGTACCGCACCTGGGCGCGCATGGATGCCGAGGTTGTCTACGGCGCCGCCGCTGCGGGTCTGGGTTGGCTGGCGTTGACCGGTTGCACCACCAGCAGCGACCATCACTACATCTTCCCCAAGGGTCGCGGTGATCTGTTCGAGGCCGAGGTGCGCGCCGCGCGTGAGATCGGCCTGCGCTTCCACCCGTGCCGCGGTTCGATGGACCGTGGACAAGCCGACGGCGGCCTACCGCCGGACGAGGTGGTCGAGGACCGCGACGAAATCTTGGCTCACACCACCGAAGTCATCGACACCTACCACGATCCGTCGTTCGATTCGATGTTGCGGGTCGCTGTCGCGCCCTGTTCGCCGTTCTCGGTCAGCGAGGGCCTGATGCTCGATGCCGCCACACTGGCGCGGGCCAAAGGCGTTCGGCTGCACACCCATCTGGCCGAGACGCTCGACGAGCAAGAGCACTGCATCGAGCAGATGGGCTGCACCCCGGTCGAATACATGGAAAAGCTCGGCTGGCTCGGGGAGGACGTCTGGTTCGCCCACGCCGTCCACCTGCACGACGCCGACATCCGTCGGTTCGCTGAAACCGGCAGCGGCTCCGCGCATTGCCCCAGCTCCAACGCTCGCCTCGGCGCGGGGATCGCGCGCGTCACCGATCTGTTGGCCGCCGGCGCGCCGGTCGGGCTCGGTGTCGATGGCGCGGCGTCGAGCGAGCTGACCTCTCTTGCCGGCGAGATGCGCCAGGCCATGCTCTTCCAGCGTGCCGTGCACGGCCCGACGGCGTTCACCGCCCGCCAGGCCCTGGAGATCGGAACCCTGGGCGGCGCACGCAATCTCGGCCGACACAACGAGATCGGCAGCCTCGAACCGGGCAAACTCGCCGATATCGCCATGTGGCGGGTCGATGGCTTCCGCGCCGCGATCGAGGACCCGGTCTGCTCCCTGGTCTTCGGCCCGACACCGCCACTGGCGCGACTGCTCGTCGGCGGCAGGACCGTCGTGGAAAACGACGAACTGCGCACCGTCTCGCACGATGCGGTCGGCAGGGCAGGCGCAGCGGCACGGAAACGGTTGATGGGAGAGGAGTCTCGATGACTGCGGCACGTACCACCCGATTCCCCGGCGAGGTCGCGGCGCCGGGGAAGGGCGGCATCGGCGAGAGTCCGCTGCGTCCCGACGGCACCCTCAAGGTGAAGGGCGAATTCGCCTACTCCTCCGACCTGTGGATGGACGGCATGCTGTGGGGCGCGACCCTGCGTAGCCCGCACCCGCGCGCCCTGATCCGGAGCATCAATATCGCTCCTGCGCTGGCCATTACCGGTGTGCACGCGGTGCTCACCGAGCAGGATGTGCCCGGCCGAAAGATGTACGGCCTCGACCACACCTGGGATCAGCCGGTCCTCGCCATCGGTGAGGTGCGCCACCACGGTGAACCCATCGCCCTGGTCGCCGCCGACCATCCCGAGATCGCCCGCCGCGCTCTCGCCGCCATCGACATCGATTGGGAAGTACTGGAACCCATTACCGACCCGATGGCGGTGGTCTCGGCTCCGAAGCGACTGAAGGTGCAGGAGCGCGGCGGCATCGCCCGTCACCAGCCGGTGCGCGTCGGCGATATCACGGTGGGCCGCGCCCTGGCCACCGTGGTGGTGACCGAGGAGTTCGAGGTCGGCATTCAGGACCAGGCATTCCTCGGTCCCGAATCCGGCATGGTCATTCCGACCGAGGACGGTGGCCTCGACTTCTTCGTCGCCACCCAGTGGCTGCACAACGATCTCTCGCAGATCGGCCCGTGTCTCGGCCTGGCCGACGACCAGATCCGGATGACCATGGCCGGTGTCGGGGGAGCCTTCGGCGGCCGCGAGGACCTGTCCATGCAGATCCACGCGGGCATGTTGGCCTTGCGCACCGGCAAGCCCATCAAGATGGTGTACAACCGCGAGGAGTCGTTCTTCGGGCACGTACACCGGCACCCGGCGAAGATGCTCTACGAGTACGGCGCCAATGCCGTCGGAAAGCTCACCTACGCAAAGGTTGTCATCGTTCTCGACGGTGGCGCGTACACCTCGGCGACACTGAATGTCACCGGTAACGCGTCTTCGCTCGCGGTAGGACCGTACGAGATTCCGCATATCGAGATCGACGCCTACGGGGTCTACACCAACAACCCGCCGTGCGGTGCCATGCGCGGATTCGGTGCTGTCCAAGCGTGTTTCGCGCACGAGTCGATGATGGACAAGGTCGCGCAGGCATTGGAACTCGACCCGGTGCATGTGCGCCAGATCAACGCCGTCTCACAGGGCTCGAAGCTGGCGACCGGACAGGTGGTGCACGCGCCGGCACCGCTGGCGGAGATGCTCGATCAGGTACGCGCGATCCCGTTGCCCGAGGCGTTGGATGCCTCCGACATCAGGAACCTGCCGGGTGGGGCTTCACAGACCACCCACGGCGAGGGCGTAGTGCGCGGCATCGGCTACGGCGTCGGCATCAAGAACATCTGCTTCTCCGAAGCGTTCGACGACCTGTCGACGGCCCGAGTGCGACTGGAAGTCATTGCCGGAGAACCGGTTGCGCTGGTACACACCGCGGCAGCCGAAGTCGGCCAGGGATTGGTCACCGTCGAGGCGCAGATCGCACGCACCGAACTCGGGATCGAAAGGGTCACTATCCATCCCGCCGACAACCAGGTAGGTGATTCCGGGTCGTCGTCCGCTTCCCGGCAGACCTACATGACCGGCGGTGCGGTCAAGACCGCCTGTGAGGCGGTGCGGGCGCGGCTGCTCGAGCTCGCGATCGCGCAGGGTCACGGTCCCGCCGCACAGCTGATCGGCGGCAAGGTCGTCTCGGAGACGGGGGAGGTGCGCGCCGCGATCGTCGATGTCCTGAATGAGGGGGTCATCGAAGAGACCCGCGAGTACCACCACCTCCCGACCACCGGGATGGACCCGGTCACCGGCCAGGGGTCCAGCCATACCCAGCTCGCACTCTGCGTGCACCGCGCGGTCGTGGATGTCGATACCGAGCTCGGCCTGGTCAAGGTCGTCGCGCTCGACGCAGTTCAAGACGTAGGCAAGATCATGAACCGCCTGTCCCTGGAAGGCCAGATCCATGGTGGCTCCGCACAGGGCCTCGGCCTGGCAGTTATGGAGGAAATTCAGGTCAAGAACGGAAAAGTCCTCAACCCGTCCTTCACGGACTATCTGATCCCCACGATCCTCGATATGCCTCCGCAGAAGCTGGAGATTCTCGAGAACGCCGATCCGCACGCCCCCTATGGGCTGCGCGGCGCCGGAGAGCCACCGACGCTCTCTTCGACCCCTGCGATCGCCTCGGCCATTCGTGACGCGTGCCGATCGCAGGGTGGAAACGTGCACATCAATCGTGTGCCGGTGCGACCGGAAGACATCATCCGGAGCAGTTGATCAACAGGGGCAGCCTGCCTATCTAGGACAGACCCCACAACAGCAGTACCCGAACCGAGCGGTCCGCTCGAGTCCACAAGGACCGGACCGTAGGTCGGCTACGCCCCGAGGAGGGCACGCCATGACCCAAATTCAGACCAAGCCCAACGCGCCAGAGCCGGTAGCAGGAAGGTCTGCGCTAGACCGGTTCTTCCGGCTGAGTGAACGCGAAACCACGGTTTCCCGGGAAATCCGTGGTGGCATCACCACTTTCGTCGCGATGGCCTACGTCATCCTGCTGGTACCGCTCATTCTGGGCGGCGTCGCGGATGTCAACGGCGATACGTTGAGCATCGCCCAGCTCACCACTGCCACCGCATTCTCCGCGGGGCTCAGCACCATCCTGATGGGCGTGGTCGGCAATGTGCCGCTGGCGCTCGCCGCGGGGCTCGGTGTGGTTCCGGTGGTCGCTTTTCAGGCCGCACCCCACATGACCTGGCCTCAGACCATGGGTTTGGTCGTCCTGATGGGGGCGATCATCGTGGTGCTCGCCGCGACCGGGCTGCGAACCATGATCATCAATGCCATCCCACTCAGCCTCAAAAACGCCATCGGCGTCGGGATCGGCATGTTCATCGCGATGATCGGTCTGGTGTCGGCGGGCGTGGTCGGCCACGGCACGCAGACCGGTCCGCCGGTCACGTTGGGGGCCGGTGGTCATCTTTCGGGTTGGCCGGTAGTGGTTTTCGCGGTCGGACTGCTCGTCATGCTCGCGCTGTTCATCCGCAAGGTGCCCGGTGCGATCCTGATCAGCATTGTCATCGCGACGGTGCTCGCCATCGCGGTCAACGCAGTGGCGAAGATCGACCCGGCGACGTGGGGTCCGGTGGTGCCGGAGGCACCGAAAGGGTTGTTTTCCGCACCGGATTTCGGCCTGATGTTCGGCATCGATCTGTTCGGCGGATTCGCCGAGGCGGGCGGGCTCGTCGCGGGAGTCGTGCTGTTCACCCTGGTGCTGACCGGCTTCTTCGACGCGATGGGCACGGTATTCGGGGTCTGTGACGAGGCCGGCCTGCTCGATGAGAAGGGCACCATGCCCGGTCTGGGCAAGGTGCTGACCATCGACGGCGTCGCGCAGATCATCGGCGGCGCGGGCGGCGGTGCGGGAAACACGGTGTATGTCGAGTCCGCGACGGGTGTCGGTGAGGGCGCCCGTACCGGGCTGACAAGTGTCGTGACCGGCGGACTCTTCTGTCTCGCTGTACTTTTCACCCCGCTGGCCGCGGTGGTGCCCATCCAGGCCGCCGCTCCGGCGCTGGTGTTGGTTGGTGCGCTGATGATGACCCAGGCCCGCAAGATCGACTGGGCCGATCTGGAGGTGGCGGTCCCCGCCTTCCTGACCATCGTGCTGATGCCGTTCACGTACTCGATCACCAATGGTGTCGGGGCCGGCCTCATCTCCTATGTGGTGATCAAGTCGGCGCGCGGCAAGTTCCGTGAAATCCATTGGCTGGTTGCGGTTGTCGGGCTGGTCTTCGCCGGCTACTTCGGCATCTCGGCCATCGAACTCCTGCTGGGCGGATAACACGATGCGTGACCTCGCGACAGAACTCCTGCACTGGCATACGGCGGGCAAGTCCTACGCCGTCGCCACCGTCATCGGTGTCACCGGCAGCGCGCCTCGGCCACCTGGTGCCACCGTTGCCGTCGATGCCGAAGGCACTGTCATCGGCAGCATTTCCGGTGGTTGTGTCGAAGGTGCGGTGTACGAACTCTGTCGCGAGGTGCTGCGCACCGGACAGTCGATGCGCGAAACCTTCGGATACAGCGACGAGGACGCCTTTGCTGTCGGCCTGACCTGTGGCGGAGAGCTCGAAGTGTTCATTCAGGCGATTACGCCCGACGAGCACGGGACGATTCAGGCGATCCTGCAGTCCACCGAGGCGGTCGCGCTGGTGCGCGACATGACTACCGGGGCGGCGATGGCGCTCGGCACCTGGTGGACCCTCGGTGCGACCTTCGAAGAGGTGATCATCGCGGAGGCGCGGGCGATGCTCGACACCGGCTCGACCGGCCTACGGGTCGTCGGCTGCGGGTCCGGCGAACGCACGATCTTTGTGGAGTCCTACCTACCGGCGCCGCGCATGATCGTCTTCGGCGCAATAGATTTCGCCGCCGCCGTCACCCGCATCGGGCGGTTCCTCGGCTACCACGTCACGGTCTGCGATGCGAGACCGGTGTTCGCCACCCGCGCCCGATTCCCGGAGGCCGACGAGATCGTCGTGGAATGGCCCGACCGCTATCTCGCACGCACCCCGGTGGATTCGCGCACCGTCTTGTGTGTGCTCACCCACGACGCGAAGTTCGACATCCCGCTGCTCGAGGTGGCGCTGCGGCTGCCGGTCGCCTATGTGGGCGCGATGGGTTCCCGTCGCACCCATGCGGATCGCCATGCGAGGCTGCGCGCGGTTGGTGTATCCGAAGAAGCTCTCGCACAACTACATTCGCCGATCGGCTTGGACCTCGGCGGACGCACGGCCGAGGAGACCGCAGTGGCGGTCGCTGCCGAGATCGTCGCGGTCCGCCGTGGCGGTTCGACACAGTCGCTCACCACCAGTGACGGCCCGATCCACCGGGACCTGGTCCCGGCCTGGTGAGGGCTCGGCACCGCACACCCCGTGTCTGAGCCGTACACCCATCACACGGGGTGTGCGGTGCTGCCCGCGTTCGGCCGATCAATGACGTACGCCTTTCTGGAGCATCGTACGAAATGAGCTCCGAAACAGGCGGTGCGCTCGGTGTTAATCGCGTCTATTCCAAGCTATCCGGTCACCCACATACTTGACGAAATTTCGAACAAAGGACCCGAACAATGCCGTTGATATTTCTGAACGGTTCCGCGATGCGTGGCGGGCCGCTGAACCACCTGCTGGACGGTGCGCCCTTCGCGGGCGAGGTGAAGACCGCGCCGCGTTACCGATTCTTCTCTGTCGGAGACCGGTTTCCCGGCCTCGAGCCGGCCGCGGACGGCGGCGACTCGATCGCGGGAGAGCTCTTCGATGTGCCGCTCGACGTGCTACGCAGCAGGTTACTGCCCGCCGAGCCCCCCGAACTGGAGCTCGGCGCGATCGAACTGGAAGACGGCCGTTCGGTCCTGTCCATGGTATTGCGCAGGCCGCCGACATCGTATCCGGAGCTGATCGATATCACGGCGATCGGCAGCTGGCAGAAATACCGTCGAAGGAGCTGAATGAATAATTACGCAGGGAGTTCGAAACTCCCGAAATTCGATGTCAACTGCTCGATACTCTTCACCGACCTCCCGTTGCTGGAACGACCGGCCGCCGCGAAGCGGGCCGGATTCGACGCGGTCGAATTCTGGTGGCCCTTCGGGGAGAATCCGGCACCGGGCGATAGAGCGGTCGATGAATTCATCCGCGCGATCAATGATTCCGGTGTCGAGCTGATCGGCCTGAACTTCATCGATCTGATCCCCGCGGGCCGCGGCCTGGTCTCGGTCCCCAGCGAAGTCACGAAGTTCCGGGACAACATCGATGTGGCCGTCGGGATCGCCGACAGCACGGGATGCCGCGCCCTGAATGCCCTCTACGGCAATCGGATCGCGGGCGAGTCTCCGCAGAAGCAAGACGAACTCGCATTGGAGAACCTGCGCATCGCGGCTCAGGCGGCAGCGCGCATCGGCGCCACCGTGCTGGTCGAGGCGCTCAATTCCTTCGAGTCGCCGGACTATCCGATCGTGAGCGCCGAGCATGCGGTGCGCGTCATCGAGCAGACCGGCGAGCCCAATGTGCGGTTCCTGTGCGACCTCTATCACCTGGCCAGGATGGACGAGAACCTCATCGAGGTGATCGAGACCCACGCACCGCACATGGGCCATGTGCAGATCGCCGACGATCCCGGCCGCGGCCGACCCGGCACCGGGGAGCTGGACTTTCCCCGGCTCTTCGACACCCTGGCCGCGAGTGGCTACGACGGCTGGATCGGCCTCGAATACAAGGACCCCGAGTTGGATTGGAACTGGATCAAATGAGCGAGCGCCGCGAGCGAATCATCGACACCGCGCCCGCTGGGATGGGCGGAGTCATGAGCAAGATCGGATTTGTCGGACTCGGGATCATGGGCAGCCCGATGGCGGGGCACCTCGTCGCGGCCGGGTACGACGTCACCGGTTACGACGTCGGCCCGACCGGGCTCGACAAGCTGAAGGCGGCGGGCGGCGCCGCCGCGGCCGGCGCCGCGGAAGCGGTGCGCGACAAGGACATCGTCATCACGATGCTGCCCCAGGACGAGCACGTCGAGCAGGTCTTCGGCGAGGTCCTCGAGCACGCGAACCCCGGGACGCTCTACATCGACTTCTCTACGATCACCCCACAGACGGCCCGGTGGACCGCGCAGGAGGGCAGGAAGAAGGGCCTGCGGGTCCTCGACGCCCCGGTGAGTGGAGGGGAGACCGGGGCGGTCGGTGCCGCCCTGTCGATCATGGTCGGTGGCGCGGAGGCCGACTTCGAGGCCGCCCGGCCGATTTTCGACGCGGTCGGCAAAACCGTCGCGTTGGTCGGCGGCAATGGTGCTGGGCAGTGCGTCAAGGCAGCCAACCAGCTGGTCGTCGGCGGCACCTATGCCCTTGTCGCCGAGGCGATCCTGTTGATGGAGAACCTGGGCGCGGACGCGGCGAAGGGCCTCGACGTACTGGCAGGCGGCCTTGCGGGCAGCAAGATCCTCGAGCTCAAGCGTGCGTCCATGTTGGCGCGCAGTTTCGTGCCGGGCTTCCGAATCGACCTGCACCACAAGGACATGGGCATCATCCTGCAGGCCGCTCGTCAGGCCGAGGTGTCGATTCCGATGGGGGCGCTGACCGCGCAGTTGATCGCCGCGGCACGGGCCATGGGCTATGGCTCGCTGGACCATTCGGCGCTGTTGCTCGTCGCGGACGCGCTGTCCGGGCGGACCGAGACAGACGGGGCGAACTGATCATGGCACGTATGCGCACCGTCGACGCGGCCGTGCTGATTCTGGAAAAGGAGAGAGCGACACAGGCTTTCGGTCTGCCAGGCGCCGCGATCAACCCCTTCTACAGCGCGATGAAGGCGCACGGCGGGATCCGGCACGTCCTGGCCCGCCACGTGGAGGCCGCATCGCATATGGCCGAGGGATACACGCGTGCCGTGCCGGGCAATATCGGCGTCTGCATCGGCACCTCGGGCCCGGCCGGTACCGACATGATCACCGGGTTGTATTCGGCGAGTGCGGATTCCATCCCGATCCTGTGCATCACCGGGCAGGCTCCGGTGGCGAAGCTGCACAAGGAGGACTTCCAGGCGGTCGACATCGCCTCGATCGCCGCACCGGTCAGCAAGTGGGCGGTCACCGTTCTCGAACCAGCGCAGGTGCCCGGTACGTTCCAGAAGGCATTCCACCTCATGCGCGAGGGCAGGCCGGGCCCGGTTCTCATCGACCTGCCGATCGACGTGCAGCTCGCCGAAATCGAGTTCGACATCGAGACCTACACCCCACTGGAGGTGCATCGGCCGGCCGCGACCCGGGCACAGGCCGAGAAGGCCATCCGCATGTTGAATGCGGCCCAACGGCCGCTGATCGTCGCGGGTGGCGGCATCGTCAATGCCGACGCCGCCGAGTTGCTCGTCGAATTCGCCGAGCTGACCGGTGTTCCGGTGGTGCCGACCCTGATGGGTTGGGGCACGATCCCCGACGATCACGCCCTGCACGCGGGGATGGTGGGACTGCAGACCTCGCATCGCTACGGCAATGCGACCCTGCTGGAATCCGACTTCGTCCTTGGCATCGGGAACCGGTGGGCCAACCGGCACACCGGCGGCGTCGAGACCTACACCCAAGGTCGCACTTTCGTACACGTCGATATCGAGCCGACCCAAATCGGTCGGGTGTTCGCGCCCGACTTCGGCATCACTTCCGACGCAGGCGCCGCGCTCGCGGTGTTCGTGGCGGTCGCCCGCGAGCTCGCGGCGGCAGGGGAGCTGGCCGACCGCGGCGATTGGGCGGGCCAGGTGCGGGCACGCAAACAGTTGGGGCAGCGAAAGACGCACTTCGACAATGTCCCGATCAAACCGCAGCGGGTCTACGAGGAGATGAACCGGGCGTTCGGACCCGACATCCGCTACGTGAGCACCATCGGTCTGTCGCAGATCCAGGCGGCGCAACTGCTGCACGTGTACCGGCCGCGGCATTGGATCAATGCCGGCCAGGCCGGGCCGCTGGGCTGGACGGTGCCCGCGGCGCTCGGTGTCGCGACCGCGGATCCCGAGGCCACCGTGGTCGCGCTGTCGGGGGACTACGACTTCCAGTTCCTCATCGAGGAATTGGCCGTCGGCGCACAGTTCAACATCCCCTACATCCATGTGTTGGTGAACAACTCCTACCTGGGCCTGATCCGGCAGGCGCAGCGGAACTTCTCGATGGACTACTACGTCCAGCTGGACTTCGAGAACCTCAACAGTCCCGAACTGAACGGCTATGGCGTCGACCACGTCAAGGTCGTGGAAGGCTTGGGCTGCAAGGCGATTCGCGTCAACGACCCCGTGTGGATCGGACCCGCGCTGGAAGACGCGAAGAAGCTGATGGCCGAATTCCGGGTGCCGGTGGTCGTCGAGGTCATTGCCGAGCGCGTGACGAATGTGTCGATGGGACTGGAGATCGACAACATCAACGAGTTCGAGGAGCTGGCAAGCTCTGCCGCGGACGCGCCGACCGCGATCGCCCCGATCGAGGAACCGGAACCCGTCGGAGGCGGCAATTGAATCGGGCGGGCGCGGCCAGGAAATTGTGGCAGGGCGGGCATTGTGTCATCGCGCCCGACAAGTTCAAGGGGTCGTTGACGGCTCCCGAGGTCGCCGCGCACCTGGCGGCGGGGCTTCGGCAGGTGCGGCCGGACATCCCGGTGGTGACCATGCCGGTGGCCGACGGTGGGGACGGCACGGTGGACGCCGTGGTGGAGTCGGGTTTCTCGCGGTTGCTGACGACCGTCACCGGGCCCCTGGGGGATCGGGTCGTCGCGTCGTTCGCGATCCGCGACCATACCGCCGTCGTCGAGCTCGCCGAGGCATCGGGGTTGCGCAGGCTGCGGGGCAAGCCCGATGCCACCGTGGCACTGGCCGCGAGCAGTCTGGGCACCGGTGAGTTGATCAAGGCGGCCGTCGAACGCGGTGCCAGCCGAGTCGTCCTCGGCCTCGGCGGCAGTGCAAGTACCGACGGGGGCGCGGGCATGCTGACCGCGCTCGGCGTTCGCTTACTCGACGAGCACGGACACCCGCTGGCACCGGGCGGCGGGTCGCTGCGCAGGCTGGCGCGCATCGACGCAGGCGCCATGATCAGGGTGCCGGTGACCGTCGCCTCCGACGTCGACAACCCGCTGCTCGGGGTGCGCGGTGCGGCGAATGTCTACGCGCGGCAGAAAGGTGCCGAGACCGCCGATATCGATGAACTCGAAAGGGGCCTGGCCCATTTCGAGTCGATCGTGCGTCGTGATCTGCGCGTCGACGTCGTCGACCGGCCGGGCGCGGGGGCTGCGGGCGGGGTCGGCTACGCCGCCCTCGCCTTTCTGGGCGCGCAGGTTCGGCCGGGCATCGAGCTGATGCTCGAGCAGCTCGGTTTCGCCGAACAGGTCGAAGGCGCTCGGCTGGTGATCACCGGCGAGGGTTCACTGGACCGACAGACGCTGCACGGCAAGGCGCCGGTCGGGGTGGCGCGGGCAGCGGCCGCCGCCGGTGCCCCGGTGATCGCGGTCGCCGGGCAGCGGGCGCTCACCGACGAGCAGCTGCGGCGCGCCCGCATCGAGCAGGCGTACGCGCTGACCGACATCGAGCCGGATCCCGAGATCTGCATGGCGCAGGCCGGACCGCTGCTGGAAGTACTCGCTCGGAACATCGCCGAGAACTGGCTGGGAGATAAAGCAATCAGCAACGAGGCAGGCGCTCATGCATGATCTGGTCATCCGATCCCGGCGCGTCGCGCTGCCGGACGGTATCCGACCCGCCGCAATAGCCGTGCAGGACGGACGAATTGCCGCGCTGACCGACTACGACACTGCGCTACCCGCGACCACGATCACCGATCTCGCCGACCTGGTCGTGTTGCCGGGACTTGTCGACTCGCACGTCCATGTCAATGAGCCGGGGCGCACCGAGTGGGAGGGATTCGCCACGGCGACCAAGGCTGCGGCGGCAGGCGGGGTGACCACCATCGTCGACATGCCGTTGAATTCGCTGCCGCCGACGGTCACGGTTGCCGACCTGGCGACCAAGCGGGCGGCGGCGGACGGACAGTGCCATGTGGACGTGGCCTTCTGGGGTGGTGCGATTCCCGGCAACCTGGACTCGCTGCGACCGCTGCACGAGGCGGGCGTCGTGGGCTTCAAGTGCTTCCTGTCGCCGTCCGGGGTCGAGGAGTTCCCGCCGCTGACCCTCGACGAGATCGACAAGGTGATGCGGGAGCTGGCATCCTTCGACGGCCTGCTCATTGTGCACGCCGAGGATCCCGTGCGGTTGGGCGAACCGGTGGACGGTTCCTACCGTGCGTTTCTGGATTCTCGACCGGGCGCGGCCGAAAGCTCTGCGGTGCAACAGATCATCGCGCTCGCCGAGGCGACAGGCACCCGCACCCACATCCTGCACGTCTCGTCGGCGGACTGCCTGGCGCCGCTGGCCGCCGCACAGGCGCGCGGCGCGCGCATCACCGCGGAGACCTGTCCGCACTATCTCACGCTCTCGGCCGCGCAGGCATATTCGACGGCGTTCAAATGCTGTCCGCCCATTCGGGACGCCGCCAACCAGGACGCGCTGTGGCAGGGGCTGGCCGACGGTGTGCTGTCGTGCGTGGTCTCCGATCATTCGCCGTGTCCGCCCGCCATGAAGGAGGGTGATTTCGCCAGCGCATGGGGCGGCATCTCGTCGCTGCAGATCGGACTACCCGCGGTCTGGACCGCCGCGCGGGCACGGGGATTCGGACTGACCGATGTCGTGCGCTGGATGGCGGCCGCGCCCGCGGAGCTGGCGGGGCTACGCCGCAAGGGGCGGATCGAGGTCGGCTGCGATGCCGATCTCGTCGCCTTCGATCCCGCGGCGTCGTTCACCGTGGAGCCGATCGCGCTGGCGCACAAGAACCCCATCACGCCCTACGGCGGCCACGAGCTGTACGGCGTTGTCCATTCCACCTGGCTCGGCGGCCGGGTCGCGTGGCATGGTCACCCGCCTGCGGGTCGCCATTTGGTTACCGACAACCGTTGAGAGAGCACACATGTCAGACTTCACCAGCCTGCCCGATTTGGCGCTGCGCGGCAATCGCGCGAGCGTGATCGCCGCCAGTGACGAATCGTTCGAAGAACGCGAGAATCTCATCAACCCGTGGGAGCCGCGCTACCAGGCGCACACGTTCGGTCCCAAGGGGCAGGAGTACGACGGTTGGGAAACCCGCAGGCACCGCGGCCCCGGTGACGACTGGGCCATTATCCGCCTCGGGATGCCCGGTGTGATCCGCGGCGTCGTCGTGGATACGGCCTGGTTCAAAGGGAACTACCCACCCCATATTTCGGTCGAGGCGTGCCGGGCGCCGGACTACCCTTCGGTGGCGCAGCTCAGCGGCGCGGAATGGGTGGATATCGTGCCGCGCAGCGCGATCGGTGGCGATGCGAAGCACGAGTTCCCGGTATCGGATGAGCGCGTCTTCACCCATGTCCGCCTGACTATGTACCCGGACGGTGGCGTAGCCCGCCTGCGCGTGCACGGCGAGGTGGTTCCGGATCCGGCCCTGCTCACCGGTCTCACCGTGGATCTCGCGGCGTTGGCCAACGGGGCGCGTGTGGTGGCGTGCTCCAATATGTTCTATTCCGCTCCGGACAACATGCTGGCTCCCGGTTTGGCGCGTAACCAAGCGGAGGGCTGGGAGACCGCGCGGCGTCGGGACGGCGGAAACGACTGGGCGACAATCCGGCTCGCCGCCCAGGGCTTTCCGGAGTTGATCGAGCTGGACACCACGAACTTGCTGTTCAACGCCCCCGGCTCGGTCCGCCTGCTCGGTATCGATCACCACGGCGACGAACCGTTGCCCCCGCCTGCCGACCCGGCCTGGTTCGAGCTGCTGCCCGAAACGCCCCTCCAGCCCGACACCCCGCATCGTTTCCGGTTGCCGCGTGCTCCGCGCAGGCCGGCCACCCATGTGCGCGTCGACATCTACCCGGATGGTGGCCTCGCCCGCCTCGGCGTCCTCGGCACCCTCACCCCGGCCGCGGAGCAAGAGCTGAACTCCCGCTGGCTTTCCTCCGCCGAGTAACCACCCGTCGCGCGCGGCGGCGCGATCGATGCGGTAGCGAGGGGGTGTCCTCAGACACCGAGGGCAGCGTCGATCTCCGCGAGCAGCCGGGCTTTCGAGCGCGCACCGACGAGCGTCCGCACCGGCCGGCCGGCACGGAACAGGATCAGCGTCGGCAGCGACATCACCTGGTAGTCGCGCATCACGGCCGGGTTCGCGTCGGTGTCGACGGCGCGAATCGTGAGCGATCCGGCACGCTCGTCGGCGATTTGTGCGAGTACCGGGGCGATCATGCGGCACGGTGGGCACCATGCCGCCCAGAAGTCCACCAGAACGGGTTTGTCGTGCGCGAGGACATCCCGCACGAAGCTTGCGTCGGTGACGGCGGCGATGTCGGCGGTGGTGTGGGTGGACGACATCATGCCTCCGCGATGACGTTCGCCTCGAGGGTGTCTGCTGCGCAGCACGGATGCGCGGGCCGGGCAAGCGCGCGGGTCAGCTTGTCCTGCAACCCCGCTCGCACAGCGTCGAGCCGAGCGATGCATTCCTCGACCTCGGCGATTTTGCGTTGGTAGACCTCGATCGAGTCGGCGCAGGAATCCCCGGTCTCGTGACCGGCGCGCAGGCACTCGACGAACGGCTTGGTGTCATCGAGGCTCAAGCCGACGGCCTGTAAGGTTCGGATCTCGTCGACCAGCCGAAAGTCCGCTTCGTCGTACTCGCGATACCCATTGGCCGAGCGTCGCGCATCGAGCAGCCCCTGTGACTCATAGAAGCGCAGCGCCCGCGTTGTCGTTCCGGCTCGCCGGGCGAGTTCACCAATTCGCATGCGATCGACGGTAAACCTTGCCCCGAACGTCAAGGCAACACTTTTCGTCGATCGGGCGATGTTCGCCTCGTGAGTTGTGCTTGACCCGGGTTCGTAGTGGAACATACCCTCTCATTGTTCTAGAAGGAACGTTCTAAATAAAGGTGGCGAGATGGCGGTACTCAATATCCACACGCGGCGGCTGCCGGTGTCGGAGTCCGAGGTTGGGGCGCTGATCGACAGCATCGCGAGCGATGGCGACCGTTTGTGGCCGCGGGACAAGTGGCCCGCGGTGCGGTTCGACCGCCCCTTGGGATTCGGGGCTGTCGGCGGGCACGGCCCCGTTCGCTACGTTGTCGAGGCGTACGAGCCGGGTCGTTGGATTCGGTTCCGCTTCACCGCGCCTCGCGGATTCCACGGGTTTCACGAGTATTCGGTGCGGCGCGCCGGCGACGGCGCCGTCCTGCTCAGTCATGTGCTCGCGATCAAGCTGCGTGGCCGCGCACGGTTGTCGTGGCCGCTGTTCTATCGCTGGATGCACGACGCTTTGCTGGAAGACAGCCTCGACTGTGCGGAACGTGCGTTGACCGGGGCGATTGGGACTCCCGCCGAGTGGAGTCGGTACGTCGTGCTGCTGCGTGATCTCGGCGAGCGGGCGCGCGAGCGGAAGGCGAGTCGACAGGCGGTGGCGGCCGGGACCGGCGGTGCCTTGCGCGATGCCGAATCCGCCCCTGGCCGGCTCGCGCGGTAGCTCACGTCGGTTCCGTCGGTCGAATCAGGGTATGTTCGGCGATACCGAGCGGGCGGTGCCGACCATAGTGCGCACTGTGAGCCCGCGCCTTTCGTGTTCGGTGCGCAGGGCGGGAGCCCGACATACGCGAACCGCAGCGGCCGGTGTGATCTGGGCGGCAGACCAGGGCTGGGACCTCCCAGGTGCGGTGGCCGCCGATTCGGCGGGGCTGGCGCCTGTCGGTATAGTGGCCGCGGATGAGCAGCGTGACCACCCGTGACGAACCGAGGACACCGAACCCCCGATTCGGGCGCTTGGTGTGGTTCGTGCCGCCGCTATCGGCGGGATTCGCCGCACTGTGTCTGATGTTGCCGCTGTGGCCCTTCCAGCGAATCACCGGTGGTTTCATCGATCTGCAGGTGTATCGGCTCGGGATCGAGGCGCTGCGTGATGGCGCGGACATGTACGGACAGCTGCCGCAGACCACCATCGGTATCGGCCTGCCGTTCATCTATCCGCCGTTCGCCGCGGTGGTATTGAGCCCGTTCGCACTGCTCCCGTGGGATGCCGCGGCCCTCACCTTCTTCCTCACCTCCACCGTCGCGCTGGCGGTCACGCTGTATCTGGTCGCACGGCGGCACTGGCCGGCGGAATCCGGGCGCGGGCAGGCATTGCTTGCCGCGTCCTGCGCGGCGCCGCTGGCCATGCTGCTGGAGCCGGTCCGCTCGACGCTGGACTTCGGTCAGGTCAACCTGCTGTTGATGGTCCTCGTCGCCGCCGACTGCCTGACGGAGAAGCCGAAGTGGCGTCGCGGCATGCTGATCGGCATCGCCGCGGCAGTCAAGCTGACTCCCGCGGCGTTCGTGCTGTACTTCCTGGTCCGCCGTGACTATCGCGCGGCAGCGACCGCCGCGATCACCGGCGCCGCGGCGACCGCGCTGAGCTTTGCGGTGCTGCCGCACGAATCGGTCCAGTACTGGTTCGGTGGGCTTGGCAACGTTTCCGGGCTCAGTGGCTCGTCGTTTCACACCAACCAGTCGATCCAGGCCGTGCTCGCCAGGTTCGGCGTGGAGAAGCCGCTGTTCACCGTGCTGTGGCTGGTGCTGAGCGCGGCTTTGCTGGCGCTGGTCGTGGTCGCTATGCGGCGCGCGGCCTCGGCGCCCGCGTTGGCGTTGGCGATCAACGCGGTATTCACGTTGCTGGTGTCACCGATCTCGTGGTCGCATCACTGGGTGTGGGTGGCACCGGCGCTGCTCGCGATGGTCGGGTACGCAACCAGGTTGCCGGTGCGGCAGGCGATCGGGTGGTATGTCGCGATCGCCGTCACAACAGCGGCGTTCATCTACGGGCCACAGAACTGGATGCCCGGCGACAAACAACGTGAATTGTCGTGGACACCATGGCAGCACCTGGTCGGGAACACCTATGTCTGGCTCAGTGTCTTGCTCGTCGTGGTCTTCGTCGTCACGAGCAGGCGTGCGCCCGGTCGCTCGCTGGTGCGTCCGGCTGCCGACGATGCCGCACCGGCAGCGGCGCTCACCGGCTCGCAACCGATGGCCTGACCCGAGCAGGCGGTCTCGGAGGACAAGATTCATCGTTTGCGGGGTCCGTGAAGTCCCGCCATCCATCAGGGCACGTGATCCGCTGCTCGTCGCCGAACGGCTCACGGGCATCGCCGCGCGACCGGTGTGCGGTAGCGGCTCGTCGCCGCGTGTCGGCGTGGGTTGGCATGGTGGGGGCCTGGGCAATTGGTGAGGGAAACGGAGGGATGGCACGTGGTGGCGATCGATCTCGAACGAAGTCCGAAATCGGCGTGGCCGCTGCCTGCGGTGTGGGCGATAACGCAGCGTGGGCTCGGGGGCGTCCCACCGACCGCGCTCGTGCTTGCCGGGATCGTCAGCGTGCAGATCGGCGCGGCGCTGGCCAAACAGCTGTTCGCCGCGACCGGTGCCGCGGGCGCGGTCAGCCTGCGGTTGTTCTTCGCCGGGATCGTGCTGCTGATCTTCTGGCGGTCGGCACTGCGCATCGATCGGCGCGCGCTGCCCGTCGTGCTCGGCTACGGCACCGTACTCGCATTGATGAATCTGTCGTTCTACGAGTCGATCGATCGAATTCCGCTCGGCATGGCCGTGACCATCGAATTCCTCGGGCCGCTGGCGGTCGCGCTGGCAGGCTCGCGCCGCTGGATCGACCCGCTGTGGGCCTTGCTGGCCGCGGCCGGAGTGGTGCTGTTGACCCGGGCCGCGGGGCAGGTGGTGTGGTCGGGAGTGCTGTTCGCGTTGGCCGCCGCGGTGTGTTGGGCGGGTTACATTCTGCTCGGCGCCGCGCTCGGTGAGCGGACCAGCGGTGGCGGCGGGCTTGCGTTGGCGATGGCATTCGGTGGTGTGTTGATGGCGCCTGTCGGCATCGCGGATGCCGGCGCCGCGCTGCTCGAACCCTCCGTGCTCGCAGCGGGTTTCGGGGTGGCGATGCTGTCGTCGGTGTTGCCCTACTCGGCGGAACTCGAAGCGCTGCGGCGCATGCCGGCTCGCGTGTTCGGCGTGCTGATGAGCTTGGAGCCCGCCGCGGCCGCCTTGGCCGGCCTCGTCGTCCTCGGCCAGATCATGAATCTTGCTCAGTGGGCGGGTGTTACGTGTGTGGTCGCCGCCTCGATCGGGGCCACCAGGATGTCGAAGCGGAGCTAGCGGTTCGGCGGCAGGATTCTCAGGGTCAATATCAGTCCCGCCGCGATGCAGACTGTGGAAACTGCTGCGGTAGTGAAGGATCGGGTGATCGCGGCGATGCCGGCGGTGAACGTGAAGCAGGTTGCCAGAGCCAGCAGTGCGGTTCCCCACTCCACACCGACAATCCGGTGAGTTCGGTTTCTCGTCACTGTCATGCTGTTGTGATACCCACTCGCCGAGGTTATCAAACCGTTATCGTCCGGGCGGTGTAGACACCACCGCCGCCCGAATGCGGTCGAGCCTGCTGCCCTGGTCACGCCTCGGATATGACGCGGCCGCCCCGAAGGGCATGTCCGAGTTGTGCGGTAACGAGCACGCCATCCGCGGTGTGACCGACCGCCTCGCGGTGTCCGATCGGACATCGTGTTTACCCGAAGCTGCCCGGGTACTCGGTATGCAGGAGGTGCGACATGCCGAAGGAATGCAGCGCGAAGGACGAGCGGCAGTACAAGCACATCAAGGACTCCGCGCAGGACCAGGGCGCGAGCACGGATCGGGCCGAAGAGATCGCTGCCCGCACTGTCAACAAGAACCGCGCCCAATCCGGCAGGACCAAGACAGCGAGTCGGTCCTCGATGAACGATATGTCGCCGCAGCGCCGTGGCGGCCTGCGATCCGGGACCAGGGGTCCGAAGGGGCCCACTCGCGATCAGCTCTACAACGAGGCCAGGCAGCGCAATATCGAGGGCCGCTCGAAGATGACGAAGAGTCAGCTGGCCCGCGCGCTGGGCAAGTGACTCTTCCCGACCGACTCCGCGGCCTCGGAGCTGGCGGTCAATGTTCGCCGCTGCTCGATTGCGTACAGCACAGTGGCCCCGATGACCGCGAAGGCGGTGCCGAGGAGGGCTCCGGCGATGACGTCGGTGAGCCAGTGCACGCCGAGGTAAAGCCTGCTCGCCGCCACCAGGGTGATGAGCAGGGCCGCGGCTGCGCTCGATAGCGCTCGGAACTGTCGACTGCGCCCGATCATCAGGATGGCGACCGTGATGCCGACCAGCGCCGAGGTACTGGTGGCATGTCCGGACGGGAACGAGTAGTCCGTGGTGATGACCTGCTGGGTCTCGATCGGCGGGCGCACCCGTCCGACCATGAGCTTCAACGTGGTGCTTGTTGCCGAGGCGGCTGCCCCCGTCGCGACTATCACGATGATCGGCAGTGCGGATCGTGCGCGCCATGACAACCATGCCCCGAAGAGTGCGGCGAGCGCCATGGCCGCACCGGGACTGCCCAGAGTGGTGATCACCCGTGCCGTGGTATCCATCCATGGTGTGCGATGCGCGATGAACCAGTTGCGCGTCGGCGCGTCGGCGCCGGTCAGCCAGCCGTTGTCGGATACCTGGATCGCGAATATCGCGAACGCGATGAGCAACCCGCCGACGCGCGACGCCGCCGAAACATATCGGCGACCGGTCTGGACCATCCCAGCGGCGACCAGAGCTCCCGCCACAGCCAGCTCGGTGAGCGCGACATCCTTGGCGGCGGGTTCGGTGACAGCGTCGACGATGGCGCTGTGCAAGAGTCCGAGAGGATGCATCGTACGAGTATCGCGAGGGTGTGCTGTGCCGAAGCTGAGAGGTATGCCTGCGCCCGAACGATCCTGGAGTGTCGCCACGCGAGCCATGAATTCTCGAGGTGTGCTTCGTCTGATCTGATGACGAAGCAACCAGCACCAGGAGACGTCCCATGAGGAAGATCACCGCAGGCCTGTTCATCTCGCTCGATGGCGTGATCGAAGACCCACAGGACTGGCATTTCCCGTACTTCAGCGACGAGATGGGCGCGGCGGTCGACGCGCAGCTCGGGTCCGCCGACACACTGCTGCTCGGGCGTAAGACCTACGACAGCTTTGCGGGGGCGTGGCCGGATCGAGAGCGGGCGGGCGAGGAGGACGCCGCGATGGGCAAGGCGCTCGGCGATGCCCGCAAGATCGTCGTGTCGAACCAGGACTTGCAGTTCACCTGGCGCAATTCCGAACTGTTGCAGGGTGAGCTCATCGACGCCGTCACGGCGCTGAAGAACGAGCCCGGTGCCACCGACATCGCCATCAGTGGGTCGGTGTCGGTTGTCCGGCAGTTGCTCGAGGCGGGACTGCTCGACGAACTGCACCTGCTTGTCCATCCGATCGCTGTCCGCAAGGGCGCGCGGTTGTTCGAGGAGGCCGACACTGCGCTGCCACTGCGCCTGACCTCCTCGACGACCTTCGAATCGGGGGTCGTGCACCAGGTCTACGCACTCGCGGATTTCGCGCCAACCGGTACTTACGACGATGCGAAAGTCCATCTGCCCCAGGGTGATCAGTAATCGATACTACAAAATCAGCAGCCAGCACCGCCCGCGCTCATGACGAGGGGTTCTCGGCCGCGCTGTGACAGGTGGTACCGGGCAGCGGCCGCCACGGTTCGAGATCGCAATCCGAGGTGGGGCATGAATCTCGGCTTAGGGTGATTGTTCACGACCAGCCAGGAGAGAGGTAGACGAGATGCGGGCGATCGCGTTCGACGAGTTCGGCGGGCCTGAGGTGCTGAAGATCGTGGATATCCCGGTACCCGAGCCCAGCGAGGGAGAGGTCCGTGTCGCCGTGCGAGCGGCGGGGGTCAATCCGGCGGACTGGAAGATTCGCTCGGGCGCTCTGATCTTCGGCGAACCGGTGTTTCCGCAGTATCCCGGTGGCGAGATCGCCGGCGTTGTCGACGCGGTCGGTCCGTCGGTCACCGCAGTGGCCGTCGGCGATGAGGTGTTCGGGTGGGCGCGCCGCGGTGGCTACGCCGAGTACGCACTCAGCGCCGCCGTCGCCCACAAGCCCGCCGGGCTCGGTTGGGCGGACGCCGTGGCGCTTCCCGTCGCCGTGTCTACCGCGGACCATGTGCTGAAGCTGTTGCAGCTGCAGCCCGGCGAGACGCTACTGATCAACGGCGCCGCGGGGGCCGTCGGTTCGATGGCGGTGCAGCTGGCGGTGGCAGGCGGCGTCAGCGTCATCGGCACTGCCTCGCAGGCCAATCAGGATGTTGTGCGTGCTCTCGGCGCCACTGCGACCACCTACGGCACGGGTCTCGCCGAACGTGTGCGCGCACTGACGCCCACACGCGTCGACGCCGTATTCGACGCTGCGGGCCATGGTGTCCTGCCCGCCGCCATTGATCTGCGTGGTGGCACCGACCGGATCGTGACCATCGCCGACCCCGCCGCCGCAGAGCTCGGGGTGACCTTCACCAGCGCGGGTGGGTCCGCGCGGCCGGTCGAACTTGTCGAACAGGTTGCCGAACGGCTCGCCGCGGGCGAATACCGGCTACCCGGCCCCGCCCGAACTTTCGCCTTGGACCAGGCCCCCGCCGCCCAGCAGGAAAGCGAAACCGGGCGTGGTCCGGGGAAAGTCGTGCTGCTGGTGAGCTGAACCCGCGGTGGCGCCTCGAACCAGCCGCTGTGAGCGGCTCGAGTCACGCACGGACACAGTCGAATTGGCCATGCACAACGAGGTGCGTGGCGATGTGCCGAATGCCGCAGGATCGAGGTGGTACGGGCGTATTCTTTGGGAGGCCGCGGGGCCGCTGGGGAACGCGCCCCCGAGCCTGTGGTGCGCTGAGCGAGAAGGGCTGGCGCGGTGGTGGCAGAGGCACAAACCGAGACTCCGGGACGTGGCGTGCTCGAAGCCGGGTTTCAAGTGCTGCAAGCGATTTCGGTCGTCCCGGAAGGGTGCGGTCTTTCCCAGCTCGCGCGTGCCACCGGGCTGGCGAAGGCCACCGCGTACCGGCTCGCCGAACAGTTGGTCGCCCTCGGGGCGGTGCAGCGGGTGGAGCAGCGGTATTTCGTGGGTGCTCGAATGGCGGAGCTGGGCAGGCAGTGGCAGGCCGCGCCGTTGCTGCGCCAGGCCGCGCAACGCCCGGGACGGACCCTGGCCGCCATGACCAAAGCGACGGTCGCGGTGGGTGTTCTCGACGGCGACGAAGTGCATGTGATCGCCGGCTTCAAGGGTACGGAGGTATTCGTCACGGCCGAGGCCGAAGCCGACCTCACCTTCCGGACCGCGATGGTGCAGGTGCTGCACGCCGCGCGGGCCGACAATGCGCCACCACCGCCGACCTATTCGGCGGGAGAATGGCGACGCATCGAAACCGCCATCGCCGACGACGGCATGATCGCCGTCGACCGTTACGACCTGGTGTCCGGAATCTGTTGTGCTGCCGCGGCAATCAAATCGAATGGGTCCGAGGGTCCGGCCGCGATCGCCTGCATGTCCCTCGCGCCGCGGTTTCCGCCGAATCTCCCGAGCCTGGTCGCGCATGCGGCCCGCGAGATCGAGAAGAATCTTCGCTGATCGGTTCACTCAGTGGACCGACCCGTTCCGGGTTTGCCGGACACCCCCCACGATAGTTGGTTGTTCAACTATCGCGAGTGAGGGCTGATCTGCCGATGACAGACTCCAATCTTTGGGGCCACCGCTACGTTTCGTTGTCCGTCACCGAAGACGGACGGCGCCGCCATCTCGTCAGCGGCAGCAGGATCACGCTGTGGTTCGTGGCCGAGACCCGCAGGCTCTCTGCCCACGCGGGGTGCAACACGGTCATGTTCGACGCGGACATCGACGACGGATTCGTCAAGGCGAGGTCACCGTTTTCCACCTTGCTCACCTGCTCGGCGGAGCTGATGCGGCAGGATCGCTGGTTGAGCGAATTCCTGCTGCTCACCCCGGCCTGGGCGGTCGTCGACGACGCTCTGGTGCTGACCGGCGACCGCACCGAAATCGTGCTGCAGCGAACGCCTGCCAATCACGATTGAGCCGACGGCTCCACCAGGAAACTCTCGACGACGCGGCGTACTTTGTGCACCACGTCGGTATCGCCGAGGCGCAGTGCGCTGTTCGCGGCGCCGAGCACGGCGTCGATCTGGAATGCGGCGAGATCGGTGTCCAGGTCAGCGATTTCCTCCGCGGTGACGGCGTGCCGCAGTTCGGCGGCGATGGCGCTGATCCAGTCCTTTTGGTCGCGGACGAGGGCATCGCGGACCGGGCCGGGGTGGCTGTCGAAATCCGCGATGTTCGCCATCCGCAGGCAACCGCCCGCAAACAGTGGCGTGGTGGCGTAGACGATCCAATGGTCGATCAGCGCGCGCAGGCGTGCCGCCCCGTGAGGTTGTGCGCGGGCCGGGCGGATTACGGCGTCGATGAACATCTCGCGGGCGTGGTCGACGGCAGCTACCTGCAGGATCTCCTTCGTTTTGAACAGGGTCTGCACGCCCGCTTTGCTGAGTCCCGTGTCGGTGGCCAGTTTGCCGAAGCTCAGCCCATCCAGCCCATCGAGCGATGCGGTGTCGACGGCCTGCCGCAGCACGATCTGGCGGGACCTGGCCCCGCGCAACAGACGCTTGTCGGAGGTCATGCCGGTACCCGCTTCCCGAGCTGATGGGCGAGTCGTTTGACGACCTCGGCGGCCAGCACGGCCTGGCCCGAAGCGGAGAAGTGGATACCGTCGGCGCTCAACAGGTTCGCGCGGTGGTTGATCGGGTGATCCCACATGTCGACGACGTATGCGCGGTATTCGGCGGCCAGCCTGCGGGTGATGTCGTTGACCGTGCGCACCCGCTGGTCCCAGTCGGGAAAGATCGGCACGACGTACGCCTTGCCGAGGGTGAAGGTGATCAGCTGTGCCCCGGTGCTACTCGCGAGGCGGTACATCTCGCGCAGGGTTTCCTCGATGTTGTCGAAATCGGGCGTGCGCCTGACGATGTCGTTGGCGCCCGAGGGTACATGGAGTAGGTCGGGGGCGAAGGTGCGGATTTGTTCGGACTGGTGTTGCAGCGCTTGGTCTGTCGTCGCGCCGGGTTGCGCGGTGTTGAGATACGCCAGATCTGGATGGACTCGGCGCAGGGTATCCGCTACCCGGTCGGCCCAGCCCAGGGTTGCATAACCCGGGCTGGGGTCGCCCATGCCTGCCGAGAGGCTGTCGCCGAGCACCGCGAATCGCCGCCATGGTGCGTCGAAGAGCAGCGCCGCCGCATCGAGGGGGCGCAGGCAGTAGGGATCGGTTTCTTCGGCCGAGGGGAGGGTCGTGAGGGTCATCAACAAAGAATACGTCCGATCGTATGTTTAAGCAAGAGTGCGCGACGGCAGGCCGTGTGTGCGCGTCCCGCCCGGCGCGTCTTCGGAGGATGGTGCGAATCAGGTTGCTGCGCAATCTTTCTCAGAATGACCGGCTATCATCTGGCTAGGCGTTCGACGGCGTCACCGGCATTCGAAGAGGGGTACGACTGTGAGCATGATTCTCGCTGCGGCACATGACATGTACGGGACAGTCCTCGCTCAGATGGGGAACCCGACCCCGGAGGCGCCGCCGATTTCGGACAAGATTTTGCAGATGGTTCGCTACCTGACCTGGTTCGTGCTGCTGTCGGGCATCGGTGCCATCACCTACGCGGGTGGCCGCTTCGCGTGGGAGAAATGGTCCGGCGGCGGTCTGCAGTCGCCGAAGATGGTGGCGGGAGCCATGATCGGTGGTGTCGTCGCGACAAGCGCGGGCACCATCATGAATGCCGTGATCGGTACCTAGCGCGCCGCGACTAGCTGTACTGACCATGGACGTTGGTGACGGCGTGGCGAGCTGACATGGCGAAGACCTCCGAGTGAGATGCGAGCTGTCTAGGAACGCAGTCAC
>NZ_JBFBAB010000018.1:0-140592 GCF_040681975.1 Nocardia sp. NPDC051463 | reverse complement strand
CCGAGCCGTCGAAGCGCACGCGCCGAAGGCGCGAGTCTCGACGGCTCGGAAGCGAGACCAAGGGGGCCGCGAACCCGCAGCGCCGCAGGCGCTGCCAAAAGACACAGCACCCGCAGCGCCGCAGGCGCTGCCAAAAGACACAGCACCCGCAGCGCCGCAGGCGCTGCCAAACAACTCAGCGTTCGCGCTCGGCGGCGGTGGCGAGGTAGTCGCCGAGTTCGCGGCGCAAGGTGACGTCGAGAGAGCGGGCCAGGGTGGTGTGCACCGAGGCGACAGCCAGCTCACGCATTTTGTTGAGCATTGTTGTGGTGTCGGCGATTTCGCTGCTGGTCTCGGGGAGCCAGCCGGGGCCGTGTTCATCCACGATGTGCTGTTTGGCCGCGGTGATCATCAGGTGGGTGATGTCATCGATCCGGTCGGCCACCTTGGCGTAGATCTCGATGAGAGTGCGCAGTTCGATGCCGTACTCGTGCAGTTCGGCGAACGAGGCCAGCAGTTGGGTGTCGGTGAACACCACGGTGTCGCCCTCGAATCGGACCAGTTTCATCTCCGCGAGCCGGTCGACGAGCTCGTCGGTCTCGGTGCCGAGGATGGTGCCGATGAGCTCGCGTGACACTTCGAAGGCCTCGTCCTTGGCCCAGGGGGCCGTCACCGCGTGCTGCAGGCCGAGTACCTCGGTGAGGTCTTTGCCGGTCTCCCAACTGGTGATGAAGTCGGCGATGTGCGCGGTGGTGAAGCCACGCTGCAGCAGCGCGTCGATCAGGCGCAGCCGCTCCAGATGCGCGTCGTCGTAGATGCTGGCTCGCCCGTCCTTGCCCGCGGGCGGCGGCAGCAGGCCGCGTTCCTGATAGGCGCGGACGTTGCGGGTGGTGGTGCCCGCGGCGCGAGCGAGGTCATCGATCCGGTACTCCGGCATCACCCACCACCTCCCTCGCCCACTGCGGCGCCGGTCTGCCGGCGGCCGAACAACACGGTCATCGATCGACCGAGTCTAACGTCCTGGCGGCCGGCGACCGTCACCTCAGGAGACCGCCGTGATCCGTGGCGTCCGCGCATCGGCGGGCACGACGTTGTAGTCGTCGAGGTCGACCGTCCGCAGCTGATTGACATACTGCGTCGCGAAGCCCGGATACATCGTTGCGTTGAATCCGTGCTCGGTGAGATACCAGCTGCGGCAGCCCGAGTTCCATGTGGTCGCGGTGAGCCGCCGCTGCATTCCCGTGTTATAGCGGTCCTGCCGGTCACGCCGCACGTCGAGCATCCGCAGATCCCGGTCGAGAATAGTCTCGATAGCGCCGACCAGGTAATTGATCTGCGCCTCCATATAGACCAGCGCCGAGTTGTGGCCAGGGCCGGAATTCGGGCCGAAGGTGAAGAAGAGGTTCGGATACCCGGATACCGCAATGCTCTTGTACGCGTAGGCGCCGCGCTGCCATTCCTGCGCGAGTACCCGGCCGTCGCGCCCGGTGATCGGGATCGGTGTGCCGGTTTTGGAGACATCGAACCCGGTGGCGAAAACGATGCAGTCCGCCCGGTGCTCAACACCTTCCGCGGTCCGAATGCCGTGTTCGGCGATGCGGGCGATCGGCCAGGTGATCAGTGTGCAATTGTCCTGCTGCAATGCCGGGTAGTAGTCGTCGGTCATCAGCAGTCGCTTGCAGCCGGCCCGGAAGTCCGGGGTGAGTTGTCGTCGCAGCCACGGATCCTTCACCTGCCGATGCAGCTGGGCCCGGCCGACGAGCTCGACCACCCTGGTCAACGGTGTATTCCAGACGACGCCGAGCGCGACCGACTCGTGCCCGTAGAACCAGACCCGCCTGGCCAGATTCTCGGCGGCGGGCACCCGCCGGTAGAGCTCCTTGGTCAGTGTGTTGGTGCGCCGATTGACCCGCGGCAGCACCCAGCCCGGCGTTCGCTGGAACACCTTCACCGAGGCCGCCTTGTCGACGAGTTCCGGAATGATCTGCACCGCGCTGGCCCCGGTGCCGACCACCGCGACCTTCTTTCCGGTGAAGTCGTAGCCGTGATCCCAACGGGCACTGTGAATTTTGTGGCCCTGATAGTTTTCCAGCCCGGGAATGGCGGGAAAGCTGGCATTGGCAAGCGGTCCGGAGGCCAGCACCACGGTGCGAGCACGGATGGTGTCCGCCCGGCCCTCGACGGTGATGTCCCATCGCCCGGCCGTTTCGTCGAACACGATGCCGGTGATGTTGTGGCCGAATCGGAAATGCTTGTGCAGCCGGAACTCCGCGGCCATCGACTCGATATATCCGAGGATCTCGTCGCTCCCGGAATATGTGTGCGACCAGTTCGGGTTCGGCGCGAAACTATAGGAGTACAGCCGCGACGGAATGTCGCAAGCCGCACCGGGATAGGTGTTGTCGCGCCAGGTGCCGCCGATCGCCGTGCCACGTTCGAAGATTGCGAAATCGTTGATTCCGTGCTGCTTCAACCGAATTGCGGTGCCGATGCCGGCGAACCCGCCGCCGATCACAGCGACGTCGAGGGTCGCGGTGCTCATGGTGCTCACGCCGCCGGCTCGTAGGTGAGTTCCTTCGACCAGGTCGGCTGCGGCCGCAGTAGCCGCTTGGGGACCCGGGCCGTGATCTTGACCAGCGCGTCGGCCACCAGATGGTAGGGATGATCGCGGTTGATCACCCAGCCGCCGTGCATCTTGACCAGCTGGTACATCGGCAGGCGTCGAGCGAATTCGCTACGCTCGCCGACATTCGCGTAACGCTTGAGTGCGGTGTACAGCTTCTCCTCGTCGACACCCATCTCCACGATGTTGTCGCGCATCTTGTTCAGCAGCGGCACGTAGCTCAGCACGCCGATGAGCAGCGAAGGCTTGGCCCAGCCACCGACCAGGTCGACGAGCAGCTTACGCAGCGTGGCGTGCCCGAGCAGATCCATCACCGCGAAATCCACAGCGAGATGCCGTGATTCGTCGGCATTGATCTTCTTGAACGCCTCTTGACAGATCGGATCCTCGATCTCGTCCATGATGAACTTGACCAGCGCGCCGTCCAGAGTCACCTCGAGCATCGGGATCACGGTGCCGAGGAACGACAACGACATGTCGTCGGAGTACTTGTCGAGGAAGTCGATGACCAGTTTGACGTTCACATTCGGTTGTGGGATCTCGTCACCATCGAGCATGCCCCAGCGCCGCATCAGCGCAAGCTCGGCATTGGCGTGCTTCTGCTCCTCGGCGTGGAAGTAGCGGTAGATCTCGCGCAGCGTCTCGGTGGGAGCCTTCTTCGCCATTGCCGCGAAGCCGCGCGCGCCGACATTCTCGATCCACATCAGGTCGGCCATGAAGGGCTCGAGCCTGGCGTGCAGTTCGGGCGATATCGTCTCCGCGCCGGGGGCGTCCCAGTCGATATCGGCCAGCGCCCACTGCCGATCCTTGATCTTGCGGAGCATGTCGTCGAAGTCCATAGCGATGGCCATGTCAGACTCCTGTCCTGTCGGTGACCGCGGCGCGGTCGGTGGTGTTCGAGTCCTTCTGGGGCAGTAGCCGATCCAGGAGGCCGAGGGCATAGGTGTAGTGGGCGGGGAAGTAGCGCTTGAGCCGCCATACGAGGTGTGCGTCCAGCTGGGGCAGCACATACAGCTGCCCGCGGTCGTGCGCGTCGAGGGTGGTGCGCGCGACATGCTCGGGGGAGAAGCCGGTCCAACGCATGAGGGTGTCGGCGAGCCGGGTCGCCTCCTGCGTGATACGACCGTCGCGAGCGACATTGGTCTTGACGAAGGTCGGGCATAGTACGGTGACCGCGACGCCGGTGCCGCTCATTTCGGCGGCCATCGTCTCCGACAGTGACATCACCGCGGCCTTGGACGTGTTGTAGACGGCCATCGAGGGGGCGGCTGCGAACCCGGCCGCCGAGGCCACGTTGATGATGCCGCCGCGGCCGGCCGCGCGCAGTTGTGGCGCGAAGATCTCGCAGCCGTGCACGACGCCCCACAGGTTGATGCCGAGCGCCCATTGCCAGTCGTCGAATCCGATTTCGCCGACGTGCTTTCCGCCGATGCCGACGCCGGCGTTGTTGATCACCAGCGTGACAGGCCGCTCGTAGAGCGATTCGGCGAAGTGCGCAAGGATTTCCACGTCTTCCCTCCTGGCGACGTCGCACCGGAACGCGCGCGCAGCACCAGGATGTTTGCGTTCGATGAGGGTGACGGTCTCCTTCGCACGTGCTTCATCGATGTCGGCACAGATCACTTGCCCGCCGCGGTCGGCGATTTCGAGCGCGAAGGCGCGGCCGATGCCGCTGCCTGCGCCGGTCACCACGGCTCGGGCCTCGTGGGTGCGACGCGGACGGATGCCGAGGGGGATGAGTCGCTCCAGTCCGAACATGTCAGCTCACCTTTTTCGAGACTGTGGTGGGGGAAGCCATTGCGGTACACAGGAAGTCGGCAACTCGGTCCAGCGCGTGGTCCGCTTCGGGAGCGAGCAGCGGCAGGGCCTGGAACACGTGCACCTGGCCTGGCCAGATCTCGAGTTCGCAGCTGCCGCCCGCGGCACGCACCATGTCGTGCAGGTATCGAGCATCGGCGCTGAGCATTTCGGTGCTGCCGGTCTGCAACAGCATCGGCGGCAGTGCCGTACCGGGTGGCACCGTCAACCGCAGCCGGGGTGCGTCGGCGGGCGCTTCTCGGGTGTAGGCGTGGGGCAGCCTGCTCGCCGCGCGTGCCGAGATGATCGGATCTCGTCGGTGCCGTTCCTGTTCGGCGGCCAGCGCGAGGGTGAGATCGATCAGTGGCGAGAACATGGCGACCGCAGCGGGCTGTGGCCTGGCTCGGCGGCCGTTTTCGATCAGTAGATCGAGCGCCAGATGTCCGCCCGCCGAGTCACCTACGATCACCAGATCTTGCGGGGTGATGCCGCGGTCGAGCAGCCACCGATATCCTGCCTCGACATCGTCGGCGGCGGCAGGAAACCGATGCTCCGGCGCGAGCCGGTAGTCGGTGAGGAAGACCGGCAACCCGGTCTTCTTCGACAGCCGCGAGGCGAGTCCGCGATGGGTGCGGGCCGAGCACAGCACATAGCCGCTGCCGTGGATGTAGTAGATGGCGCGCTTGCCGAAATCGACGCCGGGTGCTCGCACCCATTCGCCGCGGACCGGACCGGATCGGACCTGGGTGACAGCGGTGCCGCGCAGCGGCGGCCCCGCCGCGGCCATGACGGTCGCGATCAGCTTCCTGGCGAACCAGATGCCCGGAGGGTTCATCGGCACCGCATTGTTCAGTGGCCGCATCCCGATCTCCGCTGCCATGGCAGCGAGCCGGGACCGCGCGGAGGGCGCCGAGGGAACGCCGGGGACCGAGGTCCTCATTGACCTTGTCATGCATTCAGCGTCATCTATGAATGTGCCAGTTGTCAATGGCGCATTCAAAAAAGGCTAATTAAGGGCGCGGCGCATCAACCGCGATGTCGCCCGGCCCCGGCGATGCGGCCCTCAGGTATTGCCGTGTCGAGTCGGCTCGCCGCCGCGGTGCCGCGACGCGTGGCAGCACCAGCGTGCGCGCCCCTCCCGAACCCGCCATCGGCCGCGAGCGCGGCCGACCCGGCGTAGGGGGGTAGCCGCCCAAGGAGTTCGGTTCGTTCTCGACAGTCCGGATTCGGTGCACGATGTGACGTCCGGCGTCGGGTCCATGAGCCGTTGTCGCGTGGGCCTAGTAGCCGCGCTCGGTATCGATCGGGGCGAGTAGCTCTCTGCCCTCGACGAACCGCGCGACATTCGCCGCGACATGGTCGGCGAAGGCCGCGAGGCGCAGTTGTGGAGGGTTCGAATCATGCGGGGTCACAATGGCATTCGGCAGGACCCAGAGGGGGTGGCCGTCGGGCAGCGGTTCCGGGTCGGTGACATCGAGGCCCGCGCCCGCGATCGCGCCCGATGCGAGCGCAGCGACCAGCGCGTCGGTGTCGATCAGGCTGCCGCGGGCCACATTGATGACCCACGAGGACGGTTTCAGTCGCGCCAGTTCCTCCGCGCCGACCAGGTGCTCGGTGGCCGGTGTCGCCGGCGCGGCGATGACGACATGGTCGGTGCGCGACCAGACCTTCCCAAGTTGGTTGGCGGCGATGGTCTCGAGGGTGTCGGGGATCCCCGGGCCGGTCACCGGGCGGCCGGAACGGTTCACGGCGATGATGTGCGCGCCGAGTGGCACCAACATGGGAATCAGGGCGCGGCCGATACCGCCCGCGCCGATAATGGTGACGGTCTTGCCGCGCAAGGTGCCGACGTGCGGGAAGAAGTCCTGCTGCCGCCAGCTCGCCGCACGCAAGTGCTCGGGCAGGTAGCGCACGCCGGCCAGCAGCAGCATCAGCGCGTGTTCGGCCACGCTGGCGGCGAAAGCGCCTGCGGCGGAGGTGAAACGAATATCCAGGTGCCTGGCGAAGATACCTGCGGTGAACCAGTCCTCGATACCGGCCGCGGGCAGCTGCACCCATTCGATGCTCTCGGGCAGGTCGTCGGGGAATTCGCCGGGCCCACCGACCCAGATCAAGCCGCGGGCCTGCGCGAGTTCGGACAGGGTGGCACCGCCTTCGACGACTGCCTTCTGCAGCAGGGTCGGGGCTGGGGTGACCGGGCCGATCGCGAGCGGCACCGGGAACTCGGGTCGGCTCATCTCGAGACCTCCTACAGTAGGTACGACGGTGCGTTCGCGGTGCGGGTGACGGCCCGCGGACTATTCACGGGTGTCCAGAAGCGAAGGTAGCACCCGAGGCCGTCGGCCCTCAGCGACAGAATCCGCGTGATCGTGATGTCGCGGCGCTGCGGTCGAAAAAACTGCTCCCGGGGTCGGATCGGTCCGCTACTCCTCGTCCAAGTCGACGTCGACGCCGTCGCGTTCGGCCCACTCCAACAGCGGCTCGATGCCGAATATCGCATTGTCGATGCCCGCATGCAGATCACCGAGTTCGGCGTAGCGTGTCGGCACCGTTTTCATGGTGAAGTCGCGTGGATCGACCTCGGGGATTTCGTCCCAGCGGATCGGTGTGGAGACGGTGGCCTCCGGCACGCCGCGCACCGAATAGGCGGCCGCGATGGTGTGGTCGCGGGCATTCTGGTTGTAGTCGACGAACAATAGTTTCGGATCGCGGTCTTTGCGCCACCACGTGGTTGTCACGTCGTCGGGTGCCCGCCGCTCAACCTCTTCCGCGAACGCCAGCGCGGCTCGGCGCACCTGCTTGAAACCGAATTCGGGTGCGATGCGGACATAGACGTGCAGGCCCTTGCCGCCGGAGGTCTTCGGCCAGCCGACCGCGCCGAGCTCGTCGAGCACCTCGTGCACGACACCCGCAACGCGTTGGACCCGCGACCACGGGCAATCCGGCATCGGATCGAGATCGATCCGCCATTCGTCCGGGCGCTCGGTGTCGGTGCGGCGCGAATTCCACGGGTGGAACTCGACCGTCGACATCTGCACTGCCCATATGACATCGGCGAGTTCGCGCACACACAACTCGTCGGCATGTCTTCGGTAGCGCGGGAAGAAGACTCGCACGGTCGGAATCCAGTCCGGCGCGCCCGCGGGCAGCCGCTTCTGGTGCACCTTGTCACCGGCGAGCCCCTTCGGGAACCGGTGCAGCATGCACGGCCGGTCGCGCAACGCGTTGACGATGCCGTCCCCGACGCTCAGGTAGTACTGCACCAGGTCGAGCTTGGTCGCGCCGCTCTCCGGGAAGTAGACCCGGTCCGGGTTGGAGATACGAATCGTGCGGTCGCCGACATCCAGCTCGATGGCGGGCGTCGCAGATTTGCTGGCCACGAGTCCGACCATAGCCGATCCACCCTGGCGCCGAACTGGTATGCATTTCGGTATGAGCAAGGCGAAGCGCGTGACGGTCACGCTGGACCCGCAGGTGGCCGCATGGGCCGAACAGGCGGCCGACCGGGAACGACGCAGCCTGTCGTCGGTAATCAACTCCGCGCTGCGCACCGCACTGGTGCACGACAGCCTGGCGAAACTGGTGGTCGACGACGACGCCGAGCTGGCGGCCGCCTACGCCGACCTCGACCACACAAGGGCGGCCGCCGAGTCCGATGACTCCGGCCCGTGCGGCGCGGCATGAGGCGCGGCGAAATCTGGCGCTACGCACCGACGTTGCGTGATGGCACGCCTTTTCCGCGGCAAACCAGAGTTGTACTGGTATCCGATACCGCGGTAATGACCTCGCCCAACCGCTGGCTGAGCGCCGTCCCACTGATGGACGACGATCCCGGCCACGTCCTGGCCGCCGAGACCGCACACGGCTGGGCCGATGCGTTGGAGCTGCATCGCATCTACCGCCCATGGCTGGCCGAGCACCTCGGCGAGCTGACACCCACCGAAACCGAGTCCCTGGACGCTCGCTTGCGCGCCACACTCAGCCTCTGAACGACCATGGGTTGGGCCAGGAATACTCGGTTCGCCTGATTCGGCAGCTCCGAAGTCAGGGCGCGACACGCCGTACACCCTCGGCGTCGCCATATCGGAGCGGTTGCCCGCGATCATGGCCCGCGCCGCCGAGCGGCGTCTCCGTCGTTCCCACGCCGGTCGTGATGGCCTCCGACTGCTTCGCTACCTGCGAAAACTGTCGGCCCGGCGGTGCTGCGCGAGCACACTGGTGGAATGAAGCACAGACTGACACGGGCGATCGGCAGACTGATGGGCAGGAAGGTACCGGCCGGAACCCGGGGTGGGCGCGACGGCCCCGACAGCGGCGGGACCGCAGGCATACGGGAGCCACGCCAGCCGATCCCACCGGAGGACCCATTGAGCGCCACCCGTCCCTTCACCCCGGACCCCGACCCCAAAACCATCATCCTGCCCCCGCCGATGACGCCGCCCGCCCGCGATAGATACGCACCGGACACCCCGTCCTCGAACGACCCTCCCCGCACCGCGGGTGGCGGGGTCGACGACAGGGCGTGACCTCGACCTCGCGCCGAAAGAGCGAGAACCCGACCACAGTTACCGTCCGTGCGCAGCTGTCCGACACCCATCGACCGGCAGCGGCACCTTCGGGATCCGCACCCGTCGCGGGTGCGCTGAAGGGGTCGGGGCCGTGTCAGGTAGGTGTTGCCAGGGCGAAGGGCAGAACTGCGGGCGCGCCCGCTGTGCGAAGAGCATGAGTGGCCAGGGTCATGGTCCAGCCGGTATCGGTGAGGGTGTCCACCAGGAGGATCGGGCCCTCTACCGAGCTGAGGTCGGGGAGTAGCCAGCAATTGTAGAGGGCGGCGACGCGGTGGGCGGAGTTTGCGGCCGAGACCGGGGGGCTGCCGGGGCGGGTTTGCAGGGTGCCGAGGTCTCGGAGGCGGCCGACCTCGGCGAGGCGGGCGGCCAGGGTGGCGGTCAGTACGGGGTGGCGCGGGGATTCCAGAGCTATGACCGAGGTGGGGCGGGTAGTCCAATTCCAGTCGCGCAGCACGGCGATGCACGCATCGAAGACCGTGTCAGGGATGGGGTCGTCGGGGGCGTCGAGAAGGGCACGCAGGCGCTGGCCCCAGCCGAGATCGGTGAGCCTGCCCAGGACGCGGCCGGTTTCCGCGCCGTCGGAGATCTTGCCGGACAACGGAATTCCGAGCTTCGCCATGCCTGTCGGCCACTGTTTACGCGGCGCCAGATCGAGGCCGGGGCGGTCGAGGCGGGCCCGGGTCGCGGCGATGGCCGCGGCGTCGACGGTGACGTCCGGCCGGGTGCCCGTGCAGTTGTCGCAGCGGCCGCAGCCGGGCGAATTCCCTTCCAGCGCAGGGAGTCCCGGGTCGTCGAGCTGACGGCGCAGAAACTGCATCCGGCATCCCGATGTGGACTGATAGTCGATCATGGCCTGTTGCTCGACCTCGCGGGCCGCGGCGAGGCGCTCGTAGCGCTCGGTGTCGTAGGTCCATTCCTGACCGGTCGCGATCCAGCCACCGCGGACCCGGCGCACCGCGCCGTCCACGTCGAGCACCTTGAGCACCATTTCCAGCCGGGAGCGGTTCAATTCGACCAACGGTTCCAGGGCCGCGGTCGACATCGCCCGATCGAAATCGAGCGCGTCCAGCACGGCACGCACGATGTGCTCGCGTGGAAAAGCCACCGAGGCAAAGTAACTCCAGATCCGGGCGTCCTCCGGGCCGGGCAGCAGCACCACCTCGGCGCGCTCGGTCCCGCGACCCGCACGACCCACCTGCTGGTAGTAGGCGATAGGCGAGGACGGCGCGCCCACATGCACGACGAAACCCAGATCCGGTTTGTCGAAGCCCATCCCGAGTGCGGAGGTTGCGATAAGTGCCTTGACCTCGTTGTTCAGCAGCGCGGTCTCGAGCGCCTCGCGTTCGGCGGTATCGGTCTGCCCGGTATAGGCGGCCACATTGTGCCCGTGCGAATTCAGGACATCGGCGAGATCGTGCGCAGCGGCGACGGTGAGGGTGTAGACGATGCCGGAGCCGGACAGCTCGCCGAGGTGTCCGCTCAGCCAGGCGGTGCGCTCGACCGCGTCGGCGAAACGCACCACCGACAGGTGCAGCGATTCCCGGTCCAGGGTGCCGCGCAGCACCAACGTGTCGGTACCGATCTGCGTGGCCACATCGGTCACCACCCGATCGTTGGCCGTCGCGGTGGTGGCCAGGACCGGAACGTCGGAGCCGAGATCGGCGATCAGTGTGCGGATCCGCCGATAGTCGGGCCGGAAGTCGTGTCCCCAGTCGGAGACGCAGTGCGCTTCGTCGATGACGACGAGTCCGGCATCGGCGGCGAGTTTCGGCAACACCTGGTCGCGGAAGTCCGGGTTGTTCAGCCGCTCCGGACTGACCAACAGCACATCGACCGCGCCCGAGGCCACCTGATCGTGGATCTCGTCCCATTCGGTGACGTTGCCCGAGTTGATCGTCGCCGCCACCACGCCCGCGCGTTGCGCGGCCGCGACCTGGTTGCGCATCAGCGCGAGCAGCGGCGACACGATCACCGTCGGCCCGCGCCCCGCCCTGCGCAGCAGCTTGGCCGCGATGAAATACACCGCCGACTTACCCCAGCCGGTGCGTTGCACCACCAACGCCCTGCGCCGTTGCACCACCAGCGCCTCGATTGCCGTCCACTGGTCCTCGCGCAGCCGCGCCTGCGGCCCCGCGAGTTCGCGCAGCAGCTCTTCGGCACGCTCGCGCAGATCTGGCGAGGTGAGGTCGATCGCTTCGCTGTGGGCCGCCGTGGTCATGGGCTCCATCGTGCCGGATGGCACCGACAGCCGTTCGGGCCGCGTCGTCGGCGAGGCGTTGCGGGGTAGTCGTCGCGGAGGATTTCCGGAGACGGCCAAGGTCGCCGCGCGCGAATCAGTGAGGCCGATGACGGTGATCGGGGGTGATAGTCACGGTGCATCACCCCGCTCGCGCTCCGACGCCTGCGGACGCCCGACGCTGGAACACCCCGGCCCTGCCCGCGCGTACCCTCTTGCTCCGATCGCGACCAGGGCGAGTACCGGATGGTCGTGATGACATGAGCGGGCACTGCGTTTGTCCTGCGCCGATCCCGTTACGAAACGTGAAATCCCGCTGGACACCGGACAATAGGGTGAGAGGATTTCCTCGGCATCGCGGGACCGCGCAGGAGGCAACCATGTCGAGCAGCCATCAGCCACCACCCGGTTGGTCACCGCCCGGCGCCCAGTTCCGCACCAGGGGCAATGCCGCACGGACTGTGGTCGGTATCGTGATCGGCTCGGCGGTGACGCCGATCGGGATCGGGCTTGCCGCCCACGGCGCACTGGACACCCGACAATGGGTCATCTTCGGCGACGTGGGCGCACGGTGGGGATCCACCTTCCACATGGTCGGCGGGGCGCTACTGCTGTTCCTGGTGACAACCTTGGCGGCCTATTCCCCGGCAGGCACCGTGATCGCCGGCCTCGTCTGGGGCCTCATCCCGGGTATCGCGCACGTCACCTTCCCCGACGACACCTGGCGCTTGGTCGAAGACCTACCCCGCCTCTCGGGCGAAATGCACCAAGCGCTGCACGCCTGGCTGATGAACGGCTTCGCCCTCATCACCGGCATGATGCTGGTCGGCTCCGGCATCGCCGCCACCATGAGACGTCGCTGAACCGGCCCCACCCTGCTTGCGGCGGCCCTCGAGGTGGCCTCGGACAGCCGGGTCTGCTGCCGATGGCGAAAACGAGAAGTCGGCGATCGGTAACGGCAAGCAGGCCTGCCGGCCAAGTCGGCCGCACCCACACTCGATGGGCGCGGCCACCGGTCAACCCTTCACACAGAGCACTTGACGCAGCGTGGCGACAATGTCGACCAGGTCTTGCTGTGCAGCGATGACCTCGTCGATGTCCTTGTACGCGGCCGGGATCTCATCGACCACGCCCGCGTCCTTGCGGGACTCGACGCCCTCGGTCTGGGCGATCAGGTCGGCGACGGTGAACTGCTTCTTGGCCGCGTTGCGGCTCATCCGTCGTCCCGCACCGTGCGAGGCCGACTGGAACGAGGCCGGATTTCCCTTGCCGCGCACCACATAGGAGCGGGTGCCCATCGATCCGGGGATCAACGCGAGGTCGCCCGCCCCGGCGCGCACCGCGCCCTTGCGGGTCACCAGCATCGGTACGCCGTCGATCGTTTCCTCGGCCACATAGTTGTGGTGGCACGATATGGGGTCCTCGAAACGCACCACACGGCCGGCGAATTCGTTCCGGACCGCACGGCAGACCAGCGACAGCATCACCGCGCGGTTACGTGCGGCATACTCCTGCGCCCAGGTCAGATCGCGCCGATAGGCATCCATTTCCGTTGTACCGGAGAGGAATACGGCCAGATCGCGATCCGGCAGATCGGCGTTGTGTGGCAGCCCCCGAGCGACGGTCATGTGCCGCTCAGCGAGTTCCTTGCCGATATTCCGGCTGCCGGAGTGCAGCAGAATCCACACCGAGTCGTTCTCGTCCAGGCACACCTCGATGAAGTGGTTGCCGCCACCCAGCGAGCCGATCTGCCTGTGCGCCTTGGACTCCAGCGCCTGCACGCCGGGGTTCAGCGACCCAAAGGACGACCAGAACCGATCCCAGCCTGTCTTGTACCGTGCGAGGTCGCCGTGCGAGGCGGCGAACTCCGCGCCGAGCCGGGTGATATCGACCGCGTTCTTGTGCGCCTGGAAACCGACCGGAACCGCCGCCTCGATGCGCGAGCGCAGTGAATGCAGATTGTCCGGCAGGTCGGCTGCGGTGAGGTCGGTCTTCACGCTCTCCATGCCGCAGCCGATGTCGACTCCCACGGCGGCGGGCGCCACCGCGTCCTTCATCGCGATGACCGAGCCGACGGTCGCGCCCTTCCCGAGATGCACGTCCGGCATCACGCGGACGCCGTGCACCCAGGGCAGTTGCGCGATATTTCGCAGTTGCCGCAGCGCGGCCTGCTCGATGTCGTGCTCGTTGGCCCACATCAGTGTCTGCGCCCTGGTACCGCGCAGCTCGACGGGAAACATGGGGAACGTCCTTCTCTCGATTGATCTGTTCCCCCAACGCTAGAGGTCGTCGCGCCGGCCTCGCACCCCATTATCCGCCGTCAGGACTCCATGAAATAGGGCGCGAGGCCACATAATTTCCAGGTCCGCCGTGGCGGGGCCTTCGTTACCGCTGCCACCGCTGTGCTGAACACTGCGGCCGAATTCATCCCGAATGAGCGCTCGATGTCGGTCCGTGCTGTGGGATGGGCGGGTAGTGCCGCTCCGCAGTGCCGTGCGCGACGGCGGCGACCAGTCGTTCGGCGTCGGCGACGGTGATCGCGTCCGCGGCCAGCCATTCGTCGAGCAGTAGGCCGAGACCGCGACGCCAGAGTTTCGCACCGAGATAGTGCAGCTCAGGAAGTCCGTAGCCGTCGGAGGAATAGCACAGCGATCGGAATGGCGCGAGTTCGAGCGTCTCGGCCAGCACGGCCGAAGAGCGATGTCCCACATAGGGGATTGCCAGTCCGACATCCATCAGCACATGCGGATAAGCATGCGCGAGATACGCGGCGTTGCGGTGGAAGGGCCAGCAGTGCAAGAGCACGACGGTGAGCTCGGTATCCGCGGTCGAACGCAGGAAATCGGTGAGCAGCAGAGGATCGGCGCCTGTCGAGCGCAGGTCCGTGTCGCCGAATCCGGTGTGGAACTGTAGCGGGAGACCCAGCTCGGCGCCGAGGCGCGCGCCGAGTCCGACAAGGCGGCCCAGTGTCTGCGGATCGGTGAGACGTTGTTCGGACGCGACCGTAGTAGGGCCCGTGTGCACGAGGGGAAAATCCAAGCCGCACCGGTAGGCGACAATCGTCTTGAAGCCGACAGCGTGTCGGGCTCGCTCACGCAACGCCGCTTCAACATGATCGAATAGTGTTGCCGGCGTGCCGATCTCGGCAATCACCTGTTCGGCGACCTGCTCGAGGCGTACAATCTCGCCGACCTCTCCCGCCGCGAGCTCGGCAAAGGCCGCCAGATCGTCGGATCCGAAACCGGTGTCGAGGAACCATCGAGTCGTGCCCGCCGCACGCAATAGGCGCGCCGAGACCTCCCGCCAGCCCAGGTCGGCGCGACGGGTGAGATAGTCGTCCGGTTCGGAATGCGGCGGCAGGTCGAGGACGGGCGCACACCAGCGCCGGACCGCGAGTCCGATCGATGACTCGAATGTTCCGCGCTGCCCCTCGCCCAGCAACTCCTCGAAGTGCGGCAGATCCAGGTCATCGGTGATCACGCCGTGGCAATGGTGGTCGGTGAGCGGGACGCTGTCGGTGAGCACCGCTAGAACCGCCAGCGCGTGAGCTCGACCAGCTCGGCCGCGGGGGTGTGGCGATAGCGCTCGGCCTCAGCGCGGCGCACGGTGAGCAGCGCGTCGTGCAGCTCGGGTCCCATGGCCTCGGCGAGCACGGCCGACTCCGCAAGTCGATCCGCGGCCTCCGACGGCGCGGTCGGCAGTCGGCGCACACCGGAGATCATCAGCGCTTCGGCATCGAACGTCGCGGGGTCGCCGGTGATTTCGGCAGGCAGCCGGAGTTCTTCGGCGATGCCGGCGAGCCCGGCCGCGATGACCGAGCCGACGATCAGGTAGGGGTTTCCCGTCGCGTCGAAGCATTTGACCTCGGCGTTGGCTGCCCATGGTTCGGTGCCGCGTACGCCGGTCACGTAGCGCAGTGCCGCCTCCCGAGCCTCGCGGCCCCAGCATTGCCACACCCCGGCCCACCGGGACGGTTCCAGACGCAGGAAGCTCGCCGGGTTGCCTGCGCCGACGGCGACCAAGGCGGGCAGTTCACGCAGCACACCGGCCAGGAACGCTTCGCCCGCGCCGCGCATACCGTAGGGGCCACGGCCGCCCACGAACAGTGAACCGTCCTCATCGTGTGCCGAAAGGTGGAGGTGGGCACCGGAACCCGCGCCGTCTGGCTCGATACAGGGCGCGAGTAGCGCACGCCAACCGTGTTGCAGGCTGATCTGTCGGATGGTGTGCCGCAGCAGCACCGCGTCGTCGGCGGCCGTGACCGGATCCGCCGCCGCGACCGATAATTCCAGTTGTGACAGCGCATATTCGGGATGGAACTGCTCGACAGTGATCCCTTGCCGCTGCAGCGCGGTGACCAGGTCTCTTGCGTAGTCGCCGACTTGGCCGAAGCGAATGATGCCGTAGGCGGGGCCGGGCACGGCGGGAGTGAAACCGTGGCCGTCGGGATCGTTCTGTCCGACCGACCACTCGGTTTCGAAGGCCATCGACAACCGCACACCCACCTGTTGCGCCGCCTCGGTCTGTCGCGCTGCGAAGGCACGCTGGCATGCGGTGAAACGTGCACCATCCTGGGTGAACTTGTCGGCAGGTGCCCAGGCCCAGCCGGTCTGGCAGGCGAGCTCGGTGAGCCTCGACAAATCCGGAACCAGACGCAGATCGCCATCCGGGCCGCCGAGATACCGCCCGACGGCCATGAGATCGTCGAACGCGAACGTCTCGAAGCACGGTGACACCCCGATGCCATACCGCGCCGCATCCGCGAGCCGGGATTTCGGCACCGTCTTGACTCTCGTGATGCCGGCGTTGTCCACGAACGACAGCACGACCATATCGGCGTCCAGCCTGCCGATGACGGCCTCCACGTCGCCGTCGGCGGGTATGCGTTCCGGCATGGTTGGCATGAACCGCAACGATAGTCGGCGACGGTCGCGGTCGGAGGAGACTCGGCGGCAGCGTGTTCGATATCGGGCGGCCCGGGCGCGCTACCGCGGCGGGAGCGCCGCCTCGATGCGTTCCCGTGTCGGTATCGAAGAACTCGCGCCGAGGGTGGTCGTTGCCAACGCGCCGGCCGTACTCGCCCATGCCAATGCTGCTTCAGGGCCACGGTGCCAGGCGGCGGCGAGAGCGCCGGTGAAGGTGTCGCCCGCACCGGTGGTGTCGATGACCTCGACTCGGGGACTCGACCGCGACAGCTCCCTGCCGTTGGGGCCGCGGTAGGTGGCACCGTCCGCGCCATGGGTGACCACCAGATGCGCGACGGGCTCGAGATCGGAACCGAGGTGTTTGGCCTCGCCCGAATTCACCACCGCCACATCGACATGCGCCCATAGGTCGGCCATCAGATGTTGTGCCGGAGAAGGATTCAGCACCACCACCGTGCCGTTCTCGCTGGCATGCATGATCGCGGCTGCCACGGTATCGACCGGAATCTCCAACTGGCACAGCAGAATATCGGCCGCCGCGATCACGGCCAGATCCGTGTCGGTGAGTGCCGTCATGGTGGCATTGGCTCCGCCGACCACGATGATGCTGTTCTCGCCGCCCGCATCGACCGCGATCGCGGCGATTCCGCTCGGACCGGCGACGGTGCGCAATCGCTCGATACCGACGCCCGAATCGTTCAGCACGCCCCGCAGCGCACCGGCGAAGACGTCGTCACCCACCGCGCCGAGGAATTCGACGGCCCCGCCTGCGCGCTGGGCCGCGATCGCCTGATTGGCGCCCTTCCCGCCGGGCACCATGGTGAACCCGGTGCCGAGCACGGTCTCTCCCGGAGCGGGGCGGCGCTCGGTCATGGTGACGAGGTCCATATTGATGCTGCCGAGCACGGCGATGGCGGGCTTGCTCGAGTCGGCGGTCATATGCGCGACGGTAGTCCCAGCCCGCGACGCTCTGTGTCACACGGGGGTGCGCCGTGTGACTCGGCACCGACGATCCGGCCGCGTGCGGGCGCCGGTGGAGTACAAGGTGGGGCGAACAGCGTTGCCGTTCCCGCGCTACCCCCGGGCGTCATTTCGCCCGCGAACGGGTGGCCGCGCAGCTGTACCGGGGGCCTCGAGTGGGTGAAACCGGTGCAAAACCGGGTGCGTAGGCTGTACCCATGACGTCAGGTACGACGACCGAGCAGGATACCCGCGAAGTGGTGCACGAGGCCGCGCGCAAGGCTCACGTCGCGTCCCGGGTGCTGGCTCGACTGACCACTGCGCAGAAGGACGTCGCGTTGCATGCCGCGGCTGATGCGCTGCTCGCCACCGCCGACACTGTGCTCGCAGCCAATCTCGAAGATCTGCTGGTCGCGAAGTCTTCAGGCGTGGAGGAGTCGCTGCTCGACCGGCTGCGGCTGACCAAGGCCAGAATCGACGGCATCGCCTCCGGGCTGCGACAGGTCGCCGGGTTGTCGGATCCGGTCGGGACGGTGGTGCGTGGTTCGACGCTGCCCAACGGCCTGGAGATCCGCCAGGTGCGGGTGCCGCTCGGCGTGGTCGGCATGGTGTACGAGGCGCGGCCGAATGTCACTGTCGACGCATTCGGGTTGGCGCTGAAATCCGGCAATGCCGTACTGCTGCGCGGCTCGTCCTCGGCGGCGCATTCGAACAGCGCCCTTGTCGCGGTGTTGCGGGAAGCGCTTGCCACGCAAGGCATTCCGGAAGACGCCGTGCAGCTGCTGCCCAGCGCCGACCGCTCCAGCGTGACACACCTGATCCAGGCGCGCGGCCTGGTCGACGTAGTGATCCCGCGCGGCGGCGCCGGTCTGATCAATGCCGTGGTCCGCGACGCGACGGTGCCGACCATCGAGACCGGCACCGGCAACTGCCACATCTACGTGCACTCCGCCGCCGACCTGGAGATGGCCGAGAACATCCTGATCAACGGCAAGACCCGCCGTCCGAGCGTGTGCAACGCCATCGAGACGGTGCTCATCGATGACGCGATCGCCACCACTGCGGTGCCGCGCCTGATCGAGGCACTGGAACGCCACGGCGTCACCGTCCACGGTGACCTGCCCGGTCTGGTGCCCGCCAACGAGAAGGACTGGGGCGAGGAATACCTGACCCTCGACATCGCGCTGAAGGTGGTCGACGACCTGGACGCGGCCGTCGAGCACATCAACACCTGGGGCACCGGCCACACCGAAGCCATCGTCACCGGCGAGGTCGCCGCGGCACGCGAGTTCACCAGCCGAGTCGACGCGGCCGCGGTCATGGTGAACGCGTCCACCGCGTTCACCGACGGCGAGCAGTTCGGCTTCGGCGCCGAGATCGGCATCTCCACACAGAAGCTGCACGCCCGCGGCCCGATGGCGTTGCCGGAACTGACCTCCACCAAGTGGATCGTGTGGGGCGACGGCCAGATCCGGCCGGTTTAGAGCTCTGGATAGATTGAGGAGTGCGGCGGGTCGTTCCGCTCACCCCGAGGAAGGACAACCCGTGGCGGAAGCACCGCAGCAGCCGATTTTCACGTCGGTCGACGATGTGATCGAACGGCTCGCGACCACCGGCTACCTGGCCGACAAGGCCACCGCCACTTCGGTGTTCCTGGCCGACCGGCTCGGCAAGCCGCTGCTGATCGAGGGCCCGGCTGGTGTCGGAAAGACCGAGCTGGCCAGGGCGGTCGCGCAGACCGCAGGCGCCGAATTGGTGCGTCTGCAGTGCTACGAGGGTGTCGACGAGGCCCGCGCACTGTACGAGTGGAACCATGCCAAGCAGATTCTGCGTATCCAGGCCTCCAGCGAAAATGACTGGGAAGAAACGAAAGCTGACGTCTTCACCGAGGAGTTCCTGCTCACTCGGCCACTGCTGACCGCGATCCGGCGCACCGAACCTACAGTGCTGCTGATCGACGAGACCGACAAGGCCGATGTCGAGATCGAGGGTCTGCTGCTCGAGGTACTCAGCGATTTCGCGGTCACCGTCCCGGAATTGGGGACCATCACCGCCGAGCGCAAACCGTTCGTGGTGCTGACCTCCAACGCCACCCGCGAACTGTCCGAGGCACTCAAGCGCCGCTGCCTCTACCTGCACCTGGATTTCCCGGACGAAGAGCTGGAGCGCCGCATCCTGGCCAGCCGGGTGCCGGAGCTGTCCACGGCGGTCGCCGCTCAGCTGGTGCGTATCGTGCACGTGCTGCGCGGCATGCAGCTCAAGAAGTTGCCCTCGGTCGCCGAGTCGATCGACTGGGGTCGCACGCTGCTCGCGCTGGGGCTGAACGACCTGGACGACAAAACGGTGCGCGCCACGCTCGGCGTCGTACTCAAGCATCAGGCCGACCACCAGCGTGCGGTCACCGAGCTGAAGCTGGCCTGAGTCATGTCGACGGGATCGATCCCTGCGGACGCCGCGTTGATGGGTGCGCCGCACGGATTGCCCGGGCACCTGGTCGGATTCGTCGAGGCGCTGCGGGCGCGCGGTATTCCGGTGGGTCCCTCGGAGACTGTGGACGCCGGCCGGGTGGTGACCGTGCTCGACCTGATGGACCGCGAGGTGCTGCGCGAGGGGTTGGCGTGTGCGTTGCTGCGCCGCACCACACATCGCACGACCTTCGACGGGCTGTTCGACCTGTGGTTTCCGATTGCGGTGGGTGAGCGCACCGCGGTAGGCGACGAGGTCGAGATTCCCAAGACATCCTCGGGCGAGGTGGACATCCAAGCCCTACGGGAATTGCTCGCGGAACTGCTGGCGCAGGAATCGGCCGAGGCGCAGCTGGAGGCGCTGGCCGCGCAGCTGGTCGAGCAACTCGGTCAGTATCAGTCTGCGAGTGGGTCGTCGTTCTCGGCCTACAAGGCCTTGAAAGACGTTCAGCCGCAAACCTTGCTTGCCAAGATCCTGGCCGGTCTGGCGGCAGGCCCGGACATCAGCGCGTTCGATACCGAGATCGCCAGACGGGCCGTTCGTGGGCGCATCGACGGGTTCCGTGCGTCGGTGGAAGCGGAAACCCGGCGGCGGGTGGCCGAGCGGATCGGCCGCGAACGCGTAGCGAGCTACGCCGTCTCGCGGCAGTCCGAGGACGTCGATTTCCTGCGCGCCTCGGAATCCGAGCTGATCGAGATGCGGCGCAGCAGCCAGCGACTCGCGCGCATCCTTGCGTCTCGACTTGCGGTGCGGCGCAGGCATTCCCGTCGCGGCGAAATCGATCTGCGCAAAACCCTGCGGAAGTCGATGTCGACCGGCGGCGTGCCCGTCGACCTGGTGAATCGCAAACCACGGCCCGGCCGTCCCGAGCTGGTCCTGCTGTGCGATGTGTCCGGCTCGGTGGCGGGCTTCAGCAACTTCACCCTGCTGCTGGTCAACGCGCTGCGCGAACAATTCTCGCGGGTAAGGATTTTCGCGTTCGTCGACCAGACCGACGAGGTCACCCGATTCTTCGATTCGCGCACGCAGCTCGACACTGCGATGACCCGGATCTTCACCGAGGCGGCTGTCGTCGGCATGGACGGGCACTCCGACTACGGCAATGCGTTGGCGGGATTCGTCCGAGACTTCCCCGATGCCGTCACCGCCCGCAGCTCACTACTGATCCTCGGTGATGCCCGGACCAATTACCGTGACCCCGAACTGGATACGGTGCGATCGCTGGTGCGCACCGCCAAGCACGCGCACTGGCTCAATCCGGAGATGCGCACCAACTGGGGTTCCGGCGATTCCGCCGCCGACAAGTATCAGCAGGTGATCGAGATGCACGAATGTCGCTCGGCCAGCCAGCTGACCGCGGTGGTGTCTCGGCTGCTGCCGGTGTGAGAAGCCGATATGGAGGAGGCGAAACTGCTGGCGTACTGCCTGGCCAAACCTGGTGCCTGGCAGGATGAACCGTGGGAGGGCGATATCGTCGCCAAGGTCGGCGACAAGATATTCGCATTCCTCGGATCGACCTCGGTCGGTCTCAAATGCGGCCGCAACCGGGAGGAAGCCGACGAGCTGATCAGGGTCTACCCGCAGGACGTGGCGGCCTCCGCCTACATCGGTAGGTATGGCTGGAACACTGTCGAGCTCGGCGGCGCGGTGCCCGACGACGAGCTCACCGAACTCGTCGACCAGTCCTATGACGCCGTCATGAGCAAGCTGCCGAAGTCGAAACGCCCCACCGTCTGAAGGTTGTCAAGCTTTCGTTAAGCCGACCATTGGCGGGTAGCAGCACTATCGGTCGCCATGGTGAACAGAACGCCGGACAGCGCTGGTTCTGCGGGCGGCGCGGCGGCGGACCACAGCTACGCGTTCCCGGTGGATCTGTGGGGAGTCGTCGATGCGGTGACCGCCGCGTTGGACACCGTCTGCGCGTCCGAGGAACCGACATCGGCTCCGGTACGCGCCGCGCCCGCGCCGCTCGACTGCGACGTGATTCTGGGTGCCCTTCCACTCGACCCCGGTGCCCGCTCGGTGTCTGGACGGTCGCGGTGCCCGTAACGATCGCATCTGTGCGGACAGCGCTCTCGGAGCCGACGAGCTCGGGACCGAGATCCTCGGTGTGCTCGAGGTGGCCGCCTCCGTCTGCTCGATGGGTGTCGAACCATCACTGCGCCGTGGTCGGCGGACCGAGCCGAATCGCCGACCTCGCCTGGGCCGTGACCGCGATCGAATCCCTTTACGGCCGAGCGCTATTGAGGACTCACTGTCCGCTGCGACCAGCCGACACCCTGCTGATCGGTGAATTCCTCGACCGGGTGACACCACGCTCGGTCGGTGCGGGTGTTGCGGTGGGGTCTGGGTGATATGAGACCGGTAGGGGAGGCGTGAGATGGACCCGACAGAGATCCGAAGCGCATTGGCGCACAGTTGTTCGCTGCCGGACGGGCGCGGGCGAACGCAGCGATTGGCGACACTCGCCGCGGCCGCGAAGGTAGGGCCGGACCGGGCCCTGGAGGGGGCGGTGCTGCTGGAGTTGGCCAAGGCGTACGCGCAAGGGGGCGAACGGGATCTGGCGCCGGTCGCCTACGCCAGATTGTTGCGGATCCACGATGACTTTCCTGCCGAACTCGGCGCCATCGCGCCATCGGTGCACTGGTATCTGAAGTGGATGACGTCGGGATTGATCGGGAACCCCGCCGCGCCGCTTCCGACCATCTATCGGTGGCTCGATGAGCTCGAAAACCGCTATCGCCAGCAGGGGTACAGTGCCCGTCCGGTGCTCGCGCTGCGCTCGAACCTGGCCCGGGAACTAGGCGAACACGAACACGCAGCGCGCCTGCTCGATGCCGCGATGGCCGCGCCGCGCGACGGCATGTCCGACTGCGAGGCGTGCGAACGCAACGAATGGGGCGTCACCAGCGCGCGGGCCGGTGACGACCAGGCCGCACTCGCCCAGTGGCGGCCGGTAATCGACGGCGAGCGCAGCTGCGCGGAGCAGCCGCACCGAGTGCTCGCGCACGCATTGCTCGCGCTGGTGCGCACCGGCCACACCGCGCAAGCACGCAATGCGCATTTGACCGGGTATCCACTGGTCCGACACAGTCCCGATCTCCGGCCCTCGGTCGCCGAACACATCGAGTTCTGTGCCCTCACCGGCAACGAAGCGCGTGGCCTCGACATCCTCGCCGCGCACGCCGCGTGGCTGACCGATCGCGGCACCGACGCCGCCGCCCGGTTGTCGTTCACGGCGGGAGTGTCGGTGCTGTTGCGCAGACTCGAAGCCCTCGGCCTCGGTGCTGTCGCTGTCGGTCTCGCAACGGTGCACTCGTTGCGCGCGGACCTCGCGATCGAGATCGGTGCGCTGTCGGACCGTTTCGACGCCCGCAACGACAGCACCGTTGTCAGTGCCGGGGTCGCAATGCGACTGGCACAACAACCGCTGCTCGAGCACCTTCCGCTCGGTCTGCGCAACACTTTGCCGGGCCGAGCCCGCCCTCGGGGCACGGTCACCGCAGCAGGCCGGGTCACCGCTGCCACCGAACGGGAGGCCGAGGCACTGTGGGTGGCAGGTCTGGCCGCGGCCCGACTCATCGACCAGCCCGCGGTGGCGGAACGGTATCTGCGGCGGGCTCTGTCGATCGGCGCGACCGTCTTGCCTGCCGAACACCTGGCGCGGCTGAGTTCGCAGCTCGTGATGGTGTTGTCCGGGCAGCCGGGACATGAATCCGAATTGGCCGACGCGGCAGTCGAGGCCGTCGCGCGATGGGAGGGGATTTCCGACGCCGACGCCGTGCATCTCACCTTCGTCGCGGCGCGTGCCTTCCATCGGGCCGGACGGTACGGCCAGGCCGCCGCATTGTTCGAGCAGCCGATTGCCGCGGGCAAGGCCCCCTACCCGGCCGCCGAGATGGCCGTGCTGGGCAAGCAGTATGCCGAATCACTGCGCAGGCTCGGCCGATTCCGCTCGGCGGCAAGGCAATTCGTCGAAGCCGCACGTTTGGTCCAAGACGACCCCGAGCATAACGAGCTACAGGCCGACCTGGTCTGGGCGGCGGCGACCGCGCTGGAAAACTGCGACGAAGATGACCAGGCGCTGGTGGCCTATCTGCGTGCCGCTCAGCTCTGGGGTGAGCTCGGTCGAGTGGGTCCGCGGGCCAAGTGCCTGCGCTCGGCCGCCTGGGTGCAGGTATGGAGCCGAAGCGTCGAAGCCGACGAGAGACCCTGGCTGGCGACGATGGGCGGGTTGCTCGCCGAACTGGAACAGCTCGCAGGCACCGCGCCGTCGGCCGAGGTGACCAACGAACTCGCGCACACCCACAGCCAGCTGGCGGATATGCGGCGCGAAGTCGGCGACCCGGGTGCACCGGACCGCTGAGGTCCACTGCCTTCACCCCGTCGTCCATCCGGCTCGAAGGCCCGAACTACACCATCGACGTACCGCAGGTAACCGGCGGGAACCCCGGCGCGCGAGCGGAATTCAACGACGGAATGGGCGTGCTGGCTGGCGGTTGGATCGCGCAGCTCGTTCCCGGCACCTCGCTCATCGGCGGCGAGAGCGCGGTGGTGCGCATCGGCGCGCACGTCCTCAGCGGCGAGCTGGTCGTCATCGTGTACACGCAGGGCGCCGCGCATCCGAACAACTTCTACCGCACCCACGTGACGAACGTGGACACCGGTCGACCGATCACGCTGACCACCCTGTTCACCGACACCCGAAGGGGCTTGGAGGCGTTGTCGGCGCAGGCCGCGCTGCTGGTGCCGAAGACACGGGCGGGCGCGGACTACCGTATGGAAGCCATCGCCCCCGAGGAGCGGAACTTCGAGAACTGGCTGGCCACCCCGGAGGGCATGCGGATCGTGCTCGGCGAAATCGGGCCGCACGCATTGGGCAAGATCGAGATCACGGTGCCATGGTCCGAGCTGGACAGTGTGTTGCGGCCGGGCATGCGGGAGGTTGTCGGCTCCTGACGGCAGCTGCGACATGCGGGCAGTCGTCCACCGACGATCCGGTAGTGAATAACTAGGCTGTACCGGGCATCGTCTGGGAGGGTTCCGCGAATGAAGAAGACCGTCGCCGCCATCGTGGCCGCAGTGCTGGCCGCCGTGCTCACCGCGTGTGGATCCACCGATGAAGCCGCACTGGCTACCACGGTGTCGGCCACGTCCGCCGCTGTCGAGTCACCCGCGCCCGACTCGACCTGGGGGTTCACCGCTACCACGGTGCGCTTGGAGGGCGTGGGATACAGCGTCGACCTGCCACAGGTCGCCGGTGGGAAAGAGGACGCGCGCACCGAATTCGACAAGGGGATGCGCGCCGAGGCGGACAAGTTCATCCGGGACGCGGGCCCGGATATCAAGGTCACCGGGTTCCGCAGCGAGGTCGCCCGAATCGGCCGCCATGTGCTCAGCGGCGTGCTGGGGATCGAGGTCGACACCGGCGGCGCACATCCAGCCACCTACAAGGCCACCCACGTAACCGACATCGACACCGCGACGGCGCTCACCCTGCCCGATCTGTTCACCGACCTGCAGCAGGGACTGAACGTGCTCTCGAGCCAGGCGGCGGAACTGCTGCCGAAGACGCGGGTCGGCACGAATTTCTACTTCAAGGAAGATCTCGAGCCGAGGGTGCAGAACTACGAACGCTGGGTCGCGACCCCGGCGGGTATGCGCATCTATCTCGGCGAGATCGCGTCGCACGCGATGGGCTACATCGACATCACCGTGCCGTGGTCCGCGCTCGACGGTGTACTGAAGCCAGGTATGCGGGCAGTCGTCAGCAGTTGACGGCGTATCAATGCGCGGCCACACCCGCTCCTGCGGCCCGTTCCGTGCACGCTCGACGACGTCGTACGCGGGCAACCCGTTAAGCTCGGCACTCATGCACGAGACAGGTCGGCGCCGACGCAAGCTAGGCGTGATGGGCGGCACATTCGACCCCATCCATCACGGTCACCTGGTCGCCGCCAGCGAGGTCGCGAATCGGTTCGACCTCGATGAAGTGATCTTCGTCCCGACCGGACAGCCATGGCAGAAAGCGGACAAACAGGTCAGCCCGGCCGAGGATCGCTATCTGATGACAGTGATCGCGACCGCCTCAAACCCGCGATTCTCGGTCAGTAGGGCCGACATCGACCGGGGAAAGGTCACCTACACCGTCGACACCCTGCGCGAGATGCGCAGCAAGCATCCGGACGCCGAGCTGTACTTCATCACTGGAGCGGATGCTCTGTCCAACATCCTGACATGGCAGGATTGGTCCGAACTGTTCGAACTGGCGAAGTTCGTCGGGGTGAGTCGACCGGGGTATGAGCTGAATGCCGATCATCTCGCGGAGCATCTGCGAGACCTGCCGGTCGACGCGGTGACCATGATCGAAATTCCGGCCTTGGCGATTTCGTCGAGCGAATGCCGTCGCCGCGCGGCCGAGAATCGGCCCGTGTGGTACCTCGTCCCCGACGGGGTTGTGCAATACATATCGAAGCGGCACCTTTACGTGCCCGCAGGAGCGGAAGGTAGCTGAACGTGAGCAAGCGCAGCGAGGTTGTGGCATGAGCGCATCTGTCGAATCAGTGGAGATGGCGCAGGTTGCCGCACGTGCGGCCGACGAGAAGCTGGCTTCCGACGTCGTCGTGCTCGACGTCTCCGAGCAGTTGGTGATCACCGACTGCTTCGTGATCGCCTCCGCGCCGAACGAGCGGCAGGTGAACGCCATTGTCGACAATATCGAGGAGAAGCTCCGCGAGGCCGGACACAAGCCGGTCCGGCGCGAAGGTACCCGCGAGGGTCGCTGGGCGCTGCTCGACTACGTCGACGTGGTGGTGCATATCCAGCACAACGACGAGCGCAATTTCTATGCGCTGGAACGGCTCTGGAAGGACTGCCCGGTGGTTCCCGTGGAAGGCATCGGCGCGCCGCAGCAGCTGCCGGTCGCGAGCAATGGTGAATCCGTGAACGGCGAGCCTGTGCGCGGTGAAGCGGGGGACGACTCCGAGTGAGCAGACATGCCGGCGTCCGCACCCTGATCCTGTTGCGGCACGGGCAGACCGAATGGAACGCCTCCGATCGGATGCAAGGCCAGATCGACACCGACTTGACCGAACTGGGCCGCCGCCAGGCGAAAGAGGCTGCCCGTCAGCTGGTCTCGCGCAACGCCATCGCCATCGTGTCCTCCGATCTGCGGCGCGCCTTCGACACCGCCTCCGCGCTGGCCGAACACACCACGGTGCCGGTCGTCAAGGATGCGCGGCTGCGTGAAACCGACCTCGGTGACTGGGAGGGCCTGACCCACCTCGACGTGGACGCTGACTACCCCGGTGCCCGCATCGCCTGGCGATTGGACGCGACGTACACCCCGCCCGGCGGCGAGAGCAAGCTCGAGGTCGGTGCACGGTCACTTCCGGTGGTCCAAGAATTGTTCGCCGACCGGCAGGATTGGCCGGGCCGGACTATCATCCTGGTGGCGCACGGCGGGCTGATCGCCGCCCTCACGGCCGCGCTGCTCGACCTGCCGCCGCAGAACTGGCCTGCCCTTGGGGGCTTGGCCAACACCAGTTGGGTGCAGCTGAGCAGCCACGGCCCGAGCATCGATCAACCCGGTTGGCGCCTGGATGTGTGGAACGCAGCGGCGAAGGTGGCCCCCGATGTCCTCTGAAGAACCGATTCGGCAGGTTCCGGACGAACTGTTCCGGCGCATATCGGCCAAGCCCGAACGGGCTGTCCCCGACGCGCTGTTCGGACCCCCTCCGGTCAAGAAGCCCGTCGAGCCGGTCGAACCCCAACCTGTGGCCGACGTGGAGGCCGAGGCGATTGTCGCGGAATCCGCGCGCGACGCGACCGAAACCGCGTCCGCCGCAGTTGAATCCGGGTCCAGCGCTACCGGTTCGGTGGCCGATGCTGGTGAGTCTGTGGCCCCTGCCGCTGCTGCGGTGGCCCCTGCTGTCGAGGTAGTAGCCCCTACTGGGGAATCCGCGTCCGGCGCTGATGGGTCGGTTACCGGCGCTGGCGAGTCCGCATCCGGCGCAGCCGAATCCGGGGAAGATGTGGTCGCGCCTGCTGCCGGAGAACCTCCTGGAGCCGCCGACACCGCAACCTCCACGGCGGATCCGGTGGCTGCTGCCGTCGACTCGGCGACTTCCAGTGACGAGCCCTCCTCTGCCACAGTGAATTCCACGCCCGGCCCGGTATCGGTGGCCGACGCGGTCAGATCGAATGCGGGTGCGGGCGTGCCTACCGGAGCCGCCGCGGCGCCACTGGGCGATTCGGGCTCGGTGGCCCCGACTGTCGACGCGGCGTCCGCGGTAGCGGAAACCGCCCCGTCCACAGCTGTGGTGTCGGATACCGAATCCGACACCACAGCAAGCGAATCCGGCAGCTCCGCCGCAGCCGTGCAGATGGTGGCCGTCGGCGCGGCCTCCGCTGCGGCGGTCGAGACGAATCCATCTGTGACTGTTGGAGCGGCCTCGGTTGTGGCTGTCGGGCTCGACGCGCCGGTGACTGCTGGTGCGGACGCGGCTGGTGCGGATGCCACGGTGACTGCCGACGCGGACTCGATCACCGCGGCCGGGCAGTCTGCGGCGCGGCCGGTGTTGCTGGTGATCGCGGACTCGCTGTCCTACTTCGGACCGAAGGGCGGGTTACCTGCGGATCATCCGCGGATCTGGCCGAACCTCGTCGGCGCCGAACTCGATTGGGATGTCGAGCTGGTCGGACGCATAGGTTGGACCTGCCGGGATGCGTACTGGGCGCTGATCGGTGATCCTCGTGTGTGGGCGGCGGTTCCGCGTGCGGGCGCGGTGGTGTTCGCGGTCGGCGGGATGGATACGCTGCCGTCGCCACTGCCGACCGCGTTGCGTGAGTTGATCCGCTATGTGCGTCCGCCCGCCATCCGCCGCGCGGTGCGCGGCACCTACAACTGGCTGCAGCCGAAGCTGTCGAAGCTCGGCCGTCCGGTGGCGCTCCCCCCGAAGGTAAGCGTCGACTACCTGGAGCAGTCGCGAGAAGCGCTGTCGCACTTGCGTCCAGACCTGCCGGTTGTCGCGGTGTTGCCGTCGGTGCACAACTGCGACGCCTATGGTCGCGTGCACTCGGGCCGGGAGCGCGCGGTGCGGGCGCTGCGCCAATGGTCGGCCAGGACCTCGGTGCCGCTGGTCGATCTCGGTGAAGCGGTGCGCGACAATATCTTCTCCGGTGAGGCCAACCCCGACGGCATCCACTGGGGCTGGGCCGGACACACCGCGGTGGCCACCGCGATGGTGAAGACTTTGCAGGAGGTTCGGTAGTTGGCCGTTGTGGTCGTCACCGATTCCTCCGCCAGCCTCCCCGCCGAGCTCGTCGACGAGCTGGACATTGCCGTCGTACCGCTGCATGTCCTGGTGGGTGATCGCGCGATCCGTGAGGGCGTCGACCCCATCGATATCGACTATTCCTCCGACACCGTGACCACCTCGGCCGCCTCGCCGGGCGAACTACGCGCGGTCTACGAGCAAGCGCTGGAGCACAGCGGTGGTGATGGTGTTGTCGCGGTGCATATTTCGCGCCAGCTGTCGGGGACCTGGGAGGCGGGCAGGCAAGCGGTCCGCGATATGGATGCCGCCGACCACGTGCGGCTGGTCGACTCGCTCGGCGCCGGCCTGGCTACCGGGCTGCCCGTGCTGGCCGCGGCCCGTCGAGCCCGCAGCGGCGCCGCGCTGGACATCGTCTACGACACCGCCGTCGCCGCGTCGAGCCGCTCACGCACCTTTGTTCTGGTGAATCGCACCGAACAGCTGCGCCGTGGCGGCCGATTGAGCAGCGCTGCCGCATTTTTCGGCAGCGAACTGGTCACCAAGCCCTTGTTGCAGATCGTCGAGGGCCGCCTCGAGCTGCGCGAAAAGGTCCGCACTCGCTCCAAGGCCTACGCCAAACTCGTCGCGGCAGCGGTCGATGCGGCAGGCGACGACGGCGCCGCGGTAGCCGTCCAACATCTCGGCGCGGAAGAAGTGGCGCACACCGTTGCCACCCAACTCCGCGACTTGGTCCCCGGCATTCGTGAACTCATCATCGCCGAATTCGGCCCCGCCCTCGGCGTCCACCTCGGCCCCGGAGCTGTCGGCGTCCTGGTCGTGCCCGGTGGCTGCGCCTGAATCACCTGCCCCCGGTCCGCGGCGGGTAAACCGATCTGTTTGATCGCAAAGGGGTTCGGTGCAGGTGGATCGGGTTAGGGTCGCGATATGACGAGCTCTGCGAAGCCGCCGACCCATCCGCCGCTGACTCTGGAGTCGACGGACTGGGAGCACCGGGACGCGGTGATCCTTCGTGCGGAAATGGCGGCCGAGGTCGGCCCTCGTTACGCCTATCTAGCCGAGCAGTTGCGCGGCAATCCGCAGGCGGTCGATCCCGCGACGGTGCATCGGACATTCGTCGCCTATTCGGGCGAGCCGGTCGGGCATGCCGCGGTGCGTTGGAATGCGGGCGACCTGGAGTTGAAGCGCATGTTCGTGCGCCCCGCCCACCGCGGCTCCGGCGTCGCCGCTCGCTTGCTCGCAGCCGCCGAAGATGCCGCACGCGAACTCGGGCAACCCCGCCTGATCCTGCAAACCGGCCACCTCCAGCCCGAAGCGGTCCGCTTGTACGAACACAGCGGCTACCACCGAATCCCGCTGTTTTCCCCCTACGAACCACTGCCTCGCTCCCACTGCTTCGCCAAAACTCTGTCCTGACAGACCACCACGCCACAAACTGAACGAAGTGCGAGAGTTGCCCGCGGTGATGCTCCGCTCGATGCCGCGCGGCCAGAGGTCGACACCGGAAGAAGCGGATGCGGAGGGGAACTCGCAGGCGGGTCGGCGACACGTCGATGGTCGGTCCATGGTGTGTGACGGGTGGGGTCGGTGTGCCATCTACCATTCCCGGGTGACCGGATACGACCACCTCGACGCGTTCGAGCACCTCGATACTTCGACGCTGCCCCTGCGGCAGCAGCAGATTCTCACCACGATTCGGGACTGCGTTGTCCGGCACGGGTATCCGCCCAACACTCGGGAGATAGGCGATGCGGTGGGACTGCGTTCCTCCTCATCGGTGTCCAAGCATCTGAAAAGCTTGGAGGACAAGGGGTTCCTGCGCCGCAGCGAGACGATGTCGCGGCCGATCGATGTCCGGATGTTCCTTGCCGCCGCCGCGCCGCGGGAGTCGTCGGACGACTCGGTGGCCGTGCCGGTCATTGGTGACATCGCCGCGGGCAGTCCCATCCTCGCCGAGGAGCACAGTGACGACACGATGACTCTGCCGCGCGAACTCGTCGGCCGCGGCACGGTTTTCGGTCTGCGAGTACGCGGTGACTCGATGATCGACGCCGCAATCTGTGACGGTGACATCGTGGTGATCCGGAAACAGGATGAAGCCCACTCGGGTGAGATCGTCGCCGCCATGATCGACGGTGAGGCGACGGTCAAGGTGTATCGCCGCCGCAACGGCCACGTGTATCTGGAGCCGCGCAACCCCGCCTACTCGGTGATCGACGGTGACGAGGCCGTGGTGCTCGGCAAGGTGGTCTCGGTGATGCGCCGAGTCTGACCCGCCGGGGCATTGGGACCGGTCATGGTGCCGCCACGCTTCGTCGCCATGACCGTGAAATTCCTTTGTTCAATGCCGCGACCAGCTGTAACGTCGCTTCGGTTTGTCAACCGGTCAACCGAAGGAGTCGATGCTGTCATGAAAGCCGTCACCGAACGCGACATCAGGTCGTCGTTCGTCAACTGTTCCAAAACCACCGCCAAGAAGCTGCCCGTGCCCCGGGACCTGGACGATCGGCTATGGGAGGACCTGGACTTCCTCGGCTGGGGCGATCCATCGCTGCCCGGACGCGGCTACCTCGTCGTTCCGCAGGACGATGATCGCCTCGTCGGTGTCGCGCTGCGCTACGAAATCGGTGGATTCGGTCGAGCCCAGATGTGTGCGATCTGCATGACCACCCACACCAGTAAGGGTGTCTCGTTGATGACCGCGCACAAGGCGGGCGAGTCCGGCCGCCGCGGCAACTCGGTCGGCACCTATATGTGCACCGACCTCGCATGTTCGCTGTATGCGCGCGGAAAGAGAACGCCCGCACTCGGTAACCGATACCGCGAAGACCTCATCTCCGTCGAAACCAAGGTCGAACGGGTCCGGGACAACATGAACGCCTTCATCGCGAGGCTCTACACCTAAACGCAATCCGACACAGATCCATCAGGCAGTACGTACTGCCGACTAGAAACGGAGGTAGATGCCATGCGCCGACACTCAGGGGCTAGGCCACCGGCGCACCCCGAGTTCAGCCGTACCGCAACCGAACTCGGGGTGCACAGGATTCCTCTTCGGTTGAGATGGCCCGGACGAGGACCGGACCACCTCATCCGGAGAGGATTCCTCGAACCACCGACCTCGCGGTTGCTGTCACCGCCCCCGACCGACCTGGACTTCGGGCCTACCGCTCGCCATGACTCGGTGGGCGCGGTAGGAGGCAGATGAGCGTGTTCCCCGCACGATGGCTTGTCGCAGGCTCTCACGCCGGCCGTTGCCTCGCTACCGAGAGCGGCTACCAGTACTGATGCCGCTTTCCGTCGGTGTCGGCGACGAAGATGACCGCGTCGGCGCCGTCCAAGTCTGCCGGGTCGAGCGGGATGTGGCCGGGCACGATCGGTTCGCCCGCGCCGATCGACGGGGGAAGCGCTGCGCGCAGCGCCGGTGCCGGGAACAGAGCGCGTCGGGTGGTCGCCTCGGCCAACAACTGCTGGAGGGTGCCCGGATCGCTATGGGGGCCGGCGTCGGTTGCCAGGAACATGTAGCGCCGACCGAGGGCGAGTCCGACAAGCGCGCCGGCGCTGCACCAGTTCATGTCGTTCTCGCCGCCGGACGCGTGCGACTGCGCACGCTGGAGGTGCGCGTTGTGCGCGAACACCAGGCTGGGCCCACGTCGCTGCTCCTGGGCAACGATCGCGAGCAGGTTCTCGGCCATCATCTCGGTGCGCAGGCTGAGCAGGGTCGCGATGCGATCGGGTGCGGGGCTGGCCATGGCCGCGTGATAGCGCAGCAGGCCCTTGGCGGTGCGCGCATGCGCGACGGCGTGGTCGTATTGGGCCGGGTCGGCGGGTCGCAGGCCGGGTGCCGCGCGGTGCAGCGCGCTGGCGAGATCGTCGGCGACGATGCGCAGGGCGCGAGCGCGATCGGAGTCGCCGATGGACGCTGCCGGGTCGAACATCGCCGCCTCGTTCGTCCAGTCCGCGTCCGCGCCGAGCAGCACATCGAGGTCGCGGACTGATTCGGGCCGCAGCGCCGCGGGCAGGTACTCGGTGGTCGAGGACAGCGCGTGCCGTGGGCTCGGCGCCCCGGAGAATTCCAACGGCGCGTCGAAGCCGTGGAAGCGAACCCGATCCTGCGGCGCGCGGCCTGCGTTGTGCGCGCGGAGCCATTCGACGAGTTCGCGATTGCCCGGCACGGCGCCGAACCCGTGGCTGAACCCGGTCGTGAGCACCGGGTCGATTTCCGCCGTTGCCCCGCTCACATAGTCTTCGACAACGGACGCGGCGAAGATGTCGGTCTCCAGCGCGATCGACCGGTACCCGCGTTCGACGAGGTGACCGAGGAGTTCGTTGCGCAGCAACGGGAACGCCTCGATCCCGTGTGTCGGCTCGCCGAGGGCGAGCAGTGTCGGCGGCTCGGTCCGGGTGGCAAGCAGCTCGTCGATGGCACGGCCCAGGCTTACCGAGTCGTCGAGTTGGCGGCCGAGGACACGTAGTGATGCGGCAGTTGACATGAACACTCCTTTTCGGACGTCGCTCTCCTCAACGATATCGTTGAACTACCGATTGAAATTTTTGTGGCACTGACCTGCGATATATAGGTAAAAGTATCAATTGGAGCTGCAAGCCAAGGCCCATTCCGTCAGCCATCGGATGTGGCTGCGCCAGCGAAAGTACGGCCGGGTCGGGCAACGGGTTGACGGCGGGTATCGGCGAACGCGTGATATGCGGCAGGTGCGGATGGCCGACAAATCAGTCTTGCGCCCACCGATCGAGAGGCCTTTCCCCGAATCTGCCGAGCATCGAACACTCACGCTCAACGGCATTTCCGGGTGCGGGCAGGCAGGTCATCGGTGTGCGTGTGGCTATTCGCGCCGCACGTCATGCGGCGCCTTGTCAGGGCGAAACCCCCGCCAGGAGGGGTGTCGGAGTCGGCCGTCACTGGTCCATTCGGCGAAGGCGACCTCGCCGACGAGTTCGGGCTCCACCCAGACCGCGTCTGTGACATCGGCAGCCACGGTGGCCGTTTTGCGTTGCAGGGGTAGGAGTCTCGTCTGGAGCGCGTCGAGCATCGTCTCGGTGAAGCCGGTACCGACACCTCCGGCGTAGACCAGCTTTCCTGTGGTGTCGAATACGCCCATCAGTAGCGAGCCGATACCTCCCGCGCGGCGACCGGTGCCCGGTCTCCACCCGACGATTACCACTTCTTGATCGTGAACATTCTTGACCTTCGTCCATAATTCGCTGCGTCGTCCGGGGAGGTAGGGGCTGTCGAGGCGTTTGCAGACGATGCCCTCGAGTCCGCGACGCTTCGATTCGGCGAGCTCGTCGGCGCCGGTGCCAGGTAGCCGGGGCGGGACCCGCCAGTGCGGTCCGTCGAGGCCGAGGTGTTCCAGCAGCTGCCTGCGCTGCTGGTAGGGCAGGCCGATCAGCGATCGATCACCGATGTGCAGCAAGTCGAAGATCAGGTAGGTGACAGGGACGGACTTGGCGAGCGCGCGGATCTTGGCGGGATTGCGCTGATGCATCCGCGGTTGCAGGGCCTCGAACGAAGATTTGCCGTCGGCGGTGAAGGCGACGATTTCGCCATCGACCACGAATCGAGGGGCCGCGGGAGCGATGTCTGCGATCTCGGGCCAGGCTGCGGTGATGTTCTTGTCGTTGCGCGACATCAGGCGCAGGTCGTTCTCGATGTAGCCGATAGCCCGAATTCCGTCGAATTTGGCTTCGTAGGCCCAGCTCTGTTCGTCGCTGGGGAGGGCTCCGGCCAGCGCCAGCATCGCCGCGTAGTGCGGCAGTTGTGTCACGCCCGCCTCGCCGACATCGCCGGTCCCTTCGTGAACTCGAACGCTGTGCTGGCAACTCTCCGAATAGTACCGACCGGTCTTCCCTTGCTGGTTTGTATGGGCCTTCGCGGCGCGGTTGTCCACAGCACCGTGGTTATCAACAGATCCATCGAATCCGCTGTTCAGCGCAGGTCCCTGAGATTCGAATCGCCCTACCTTCAGCGACATGTCACGACACGACGAACGCCGGCGAATCCGCCGGCGCCTCAGCGAACTGACGAGCCGGGTCGGCGCGAGCAGGACAGCGGGGTCCGGGATTCGCGGCGCGGTCGAGCCCACACCGCCATCACGGGCCCGCAGCGATAGTCGATTGTCGACGGGACGATCCGAGGTCGCCACAGCGGTGCGCGATGGCGCCCGGGTCGGCGAAAACGACCAGGCAGTCGGCGGTAGGCGGCCACAAGGTATCGCGTTGCCGGTAGCCCACTGGCGATCGGAAGACGGCGAGCGGGCACGGGCGACACAGTCGCCTGCTGGAGTACAGCGATCGAGAAGGGCGCGGCGGGTGGCGCAGATCGGGCGGGGCGAGGGTATCCGTGGCGGGCGATGGAATGACGACCGGTTGCCGTCGAGAGAAACGGAGTCGGATGGGTCGGTCGGTGAGCCCGGTGGCGAATACGACCTGGCAGGCGGGGACCGTGAGGTCCCGGTGCCAGGGTGGCTGGACGGGACAGGGGGCCGGCCGATGTGGCGGGACCGGATCGTGCCGGAGCGGTTTCGGGGTGCGCGGTTCGATCCAGGGTGGCGGGGTGTGGTGACCTTGGCCTTGGTCGGGCTGGCGGCGGTGCTCACGGCGATGGTGGTGGTGTTGCGGGAACGGCCGGTCGCGCAGCCGGTTCCACCGGTACCTGCTGTGCGCACGACGAGTGTTGTTCGCACCTCGGCACCGCTGAGCGCTGCTTCGAGTATGGCTGTGCCATCCGGTGCAGCGTCGGTGTCGCCCGATGGCCCCGAGCGCGTCACGGGCGTCGAACTGGTCGTCAGCGTTGTCGGTTTGGTACACAACGGCGGCCTGTTGCGGATACCGAACGGATCTCGAGTGGCCGATGCCATCACCGCGGCCGGCGGTGTGAAAGAGGGCGCCGATCTCAGCGGGCTCAACCTGGCCCAGCGGTTGCAGGACGGCGATCAGGTGCTGGTCGGCGCTACCGGCCCAAGTCCGGGGCCTGCTCGATCGGGCAGCGCCACCATCGGCTCCGGCCGCACCGGCACCGGCCCTGCACCGCACGCGGGTTCCGCATCGTCACCGTCCCCCTCAGCCCGCATAGATCTCAACACCGCGACCGAGTCGGACCTCGACGCGTTGCCCGGCGTCGGGCCGGTCACTGCCCGTGCAATTATCGCCTGGCGCACCAAGAATGGCCGCTTCACCGATATCGAACAGCTCGGCGAAATAGACGGCATCGGCCCCACTCGACTCGCCCGCCTGCGCGGCTCGGTGACGGTATGAGGCTCGGGGGGAGCGGGCCGGTCGGCGGCGCGAACGTCGAGCAGGCAGGGAAGATCGGCAATGGTGTCGATGCCGATCGGGAGGACGAGCCGCAGGTGCTCGATGCGCGGCTGCTGCCTGCAATGCTGTGTTGTTGGGGCGCAACGATTGTGGCGGTCACCGGTGGGTGGGTGGTTGCACTGGTGGTTGCGGCAGGGTTGTCGGTGCTGGCGATCGGGCTGTGGGTGTTGTTGCTGTGGACGGTTGCACACCGCAGTGAACGTTGGCGGGTGGTCACGGTGGTGGCGTTTGCGGCGGTGTTGCTCGGGGTGGGGTTCGCGATCGCGGGGGCGTGGCGGGAACATGGGGTGGCCACACATCCGTTGCGGACAGCGATCGGTGGGTCGGTGCGAGTTGTGGCGACACCGATCGATGATCCGAAACCTGTGCGCATCAATTCGTTCGCGGGTGAGCAGCGGTGGACGGTGCGCGCGGAGCTGCGGGAGTACCAGCGGGGTGAGGTGGTAGTGCGGGCCGGTGGTGTGGTGGTGATTCTGGCCTCGGGTGTGGAGTGGGAGCAGCTGCTGCCCGGCGGGCCGGTCGAATTCCGCGCGCGAATAGATCCGCCATGGCATCAGGATCTTTCGGTTGTCACGTTGCGGGCGCTCGGTCCGCCGGTCGTGGTCGGACAGCTGCCGTGGTGGCAACGCGTGGCCGCTTCGGTGCGTGCGGATTTCGCTGCCGCCGCGTCTCGGGCCTTACCCCCGGATCCAGCCGGACTGCTGCCCGCCCTGGTCGTAGGGGACACTGCCTCGTTGCCCGATGATGTCCGGGAAGAGTTCAAAATAGCTGGACTACAACATCTGTGCGTCGTCAGCGGTGCGAACTTCACTATTCTGCTCTCGGTAGTGCTGCTCGTAGTGCGAGCTCTCACCCTCGGTCCACGGCTTGCCGCGGCGGTCGCGGCAGGCGCACTGCTCATGTTCGTTGTGCTGGCGAGGCCGGATCCCAGTGTGTTGCGGGCCGGTGCGATGGGCGCAATCACATTGTTGGCACTGGTCACCGGTCGCAGGAAACAGGCGTTGCCCGCACTATGTGCGGCGGTTATCGGACTGCTGGCGATATGGCCCGAGCTGGCCGTTCGGGCCGGCTTCGCCCTGTCTGTCGTCGCCACGGCCGGCTTGATACTGCTTGCGCCCAGCTGGGCCGATTGGCTGCGTGCCCGCGGTTGGTGGCGGGTGCCCGCCGAAATCGTCGCGGTGTCGGCGGGCGCGTTCGTGGTCACCACTCCGCTCATGGTCGCGCTGACCGGACGGCTCAGTCTCGTGGCAGTTCTCGCGAATGTCCTTGTCGCACCTGTCGTTGCGCCGATCACGGTGCTGGGCGCCGCCGGTGCGGTGTTGTCATGTATCTGGCAATTGCCCGCCGAAGTGGTTCTGCGCTGTGCGGGGCCACCGATGTGGTGGCTGCTCATGATTGCCGAACGCGCAGCAGGAATACCCGGCGCGACGATCGATATGCCCGGTGGACTGTGCGGCGGTTCGATCACCGCCGCAGTCGTGGCGGTATTCGTGTGGTCTCTACGGTCGGCCACTGTGCGCCGACTCACGGCCGCAACACTTCTCGGGATAGCGGCTGTGTTGTTTCCCATTCGGATCTGGCACCCGTGGTGGCCACCATCCGGCTGGGTGCTTGCCGCCTGCGACGTCGGACAGGGCGACGGTCTAGCCCTGTCGATCGGCGACGGTGCGGCGATTGTGATCGACGTCGGCCCGGAACCCCGTGCCATGCGGACCTGCCTCGATCGCCTCCGTATCACCCGAATCCCCTTGCTGGTCCTGACCCACCCGCACGCCGACCACGTCGGCGGACTGACCGGTGCACTCGAAGGACGCTCGGTAGCAGCACTGGCAGTCGGCCCCGGCGAGCTGCCCGCAGTACCCGGGCTGCGTCACATCACTGCGAACGTCGACGGCGGCAAAGGTAACGACACCGCTGCTTCAGTACCTCCGGCTGACCGGGACGTTACCCCCGGTGATCTGTGCGGTTCGATCGGCGGCCCGCGTGCCACGACCAACGGACCGCACGTCTTGCCCGGTGACCGGTGTGCCTCGATCGGCGACCGGTGCCGCATGCCCGATGGCTGCTCCCGCGCCGCAGTCGGCGACCCGTGCGCCGTGACCAGCGACCGGCCTCCGAGGACCGATAGTTCGTGCGCCACGACCGGCGATCCGAGTGCGACGACGAGTGGACCGCGTGCCTCGTTCGGCAATCCACGCGGTACGACCCGTGAGCCGCGGGCGTCGACCGGCAACGTGCGCGCCGCGGCAAATTGGCCTGCCCAGGTCGCTACCGCTGCCGCACGGGCAGGTATTCCTATTGTGGAACTGTCGGCGGGATACGCAATGAGTTTCGGCGCAATCGAATTGATCGTGCTGGCGCCGACAGCATCGACGCGACCACATGCGGGAAGCGCGGCAGCCGACGATGCGAATGACCGGTCGGTCGTCATCGCCGCCACCACATCCGCGGGCCGGATCCTGCTGACCGGCGACATCGAGGCTCCCGCCCAGCACCGCCTGGTGAACTCAGGAGCCTCCGTCCAGGCCGACATCCTCAAGGTGCCACACCACGGATCACGAACCACCGCACCGGAATTCTTGGCCGCGGTCCACCCGCGCCTCGCGATAGTCAGCGTCGGCACGGATAACACCTTCGGTCACCCGCACCCCGGATTACTCGCCGACTTGGTACGGGTCGAGAGCAGCGTGATTCGCACCGACCAGTCGGGCGATGTGGTGATCACCGGTGCAGGGTCGAAAATGAAAGCGGTGACATCGCGCTGAATTGTGGCTGGATTGGTCGGCAGCCACATTCCGAAACCCGATCGGTGCCGCGAACTCTTCCGTGCAACAGCGCGGGTTCAGCGAATCTCAGAGCACCAGGAGACGTTGTCCGGAGATCTTCCGGGACCCCCATCCAGTACGCAACCGCACTGGATGGGGCGTAAAACCACGACCACGGATTACCTCACTGGACCCTCTCCGCGGGCTTCTCAGGCGGTGGCCTCAGATGCACCAGACGACACTGCCGAGTGGGAAGCACAGTGCGACTGATCCACCGGTAATGGGAGTGGCTGAAGTTGATGTCGGCTCGGGGGATGGAACTGTGCTGGCCGACGCTGCGGGAGCTGCGATCACACCCAGGGACAAGGCCATGGCGGTCGCGGCGAAGATCTTGACGGTTCTGGTAGACATTTTGTTTCCTTCGGTCTGGACAGACTACTTACTGCAATATTTCATCACCGTCCCCAGTGTTCACCGAACCGTCGACGAATGCCAGACAGAGATCAAGAAATACCGCTGGCCTGTTTTATCCCCCACCGTCCGGCTGAAGATGGTCACCTGAAGTGCGTATCACCGTTGCGCACTGGAAATCGAAGCTTGTTCGAAATGTTGCCGAGCCAAATCGAAAGAAATATTTCCTGCATTCTTGGCCTGTCTCGCGACAGTCGGCGTACGTGCGGACAGCGCCTTCGGTCGGCCGCGGCCCGGGCTGCTCGTCGACCCGGCGCGCGTCGGCAGCGGCGTGATCTGCGCCGACCAGCTGCGCGACATGGTGATCATCGATCCAGGATCACGTTGCGAGCGTGACCCGCCATCGGCCGAATCGCTCCGGTCGGCGAGGGGGTAGCTCGGTATGCGAGGTCGAGCATTCGGCATCGCAATCGTGGACCGAGCCGAAATAATGGCCGGACGAGCTGCAACGCCGAAGTTACGTGCCGAAGTGCAGGTACAGCGAAGATCGAATTGGACCCACCCCGTCGGCTTCTCGGCTGGTGGTCTCGAGGCGTAGCCGGGCACCGCTGAGGTAGAAACGCAGATTGATCCAGCCAATGGGAGCGGCTGAGGTCGATGCGAGACCGGCAGATTGAGTGGTGCCGGCCGATCCGAGGTAACTGCGATGACCACCAGGGCAAAGGCCATGGCGATCGCGGCAATATTTCGACAGATTTGGTAGACATTTTGCATGCCTTGGTATGGGCATTCTCTGATTCCTTCGATCGCTCAGCGTCTCTCTCGAGTGTCCATCCGGACGATGGCGAAATGCCGAACGGGGGGAAAGGATGCCGCTGACCTCTTTTATCCATGAATCTGGACGAAGGAATTATCCGAGGTTCGGTCTCGATCGTTGCGTACCGGAGACCGAAGCTTGCTCGAAATGTTTCTCAGCAAAAACAGAAATGAAACAGCCTCCGCATTCTTGGTTGCCATCTCCTCCAGTGTTGCGATAGTAGGCACCGGCTATAACGTTGGAGTCGAGAGCCGAAAGTGCTGACAATGTGACCGACTGCCTGGAGCTGAGGCATTGTGACAAATGTCCGAGGATTTGTCGGGTAGTGCGTGTTGGGGCCCGAGCAGTGCTCTGTGCGTCGATGTCGGCAGCCCGGCTTCGACAGTGCGTAGCGTGGTCCGTGGCAGAAGGTGTCGGTGGCAGAAGGTGTCGGTGGCGAACCGTAGGATCGGGCCGTGAGCGAGCGCGGCGAGCGAACCAGGAACACGGCGCCTTCCGGTGCGCTGGAGCCGAGTGTCGGCGAGGTGCAGTCATGAGCGAGTGCAGCGAGCGGATCATGTTGCGGTCGGTAGCCCGCATGAGAGAGCCGAGCATCAGTGGGGTGCGGTCGTGAGCGAGCGCGCTGCGGCGGTGCACCTGGTGCTCGGCGAGGAAGAGCTGCTGATCGAGCGGGCGGTGGCGGAGATCGCGGCGTACGTTCGGGCGGGCGCGCCGGATGGTGAGGCGGTGCCGGTCGATCGGTTGCGGGCGGGCGATGCCAGCACGGCCGAGTTGGCCGAGTTGCTGAGCCCTTCGTTGTTCGCCGAGGAGCGGTTGATCGTGTTGGACTCGGCGGCCGAGGCGGGGAAGGACGCGGTCGCGGTGATCACCGAGGCTGCCGAGGATCCGCCCGAGGGCGCGGTGCTGGTGGTGTTGCATTCAGGGGGCGGCCGGGCCAAGGCGCTGGCACCTGCGCTGCAGAAGTTGGGCGCCGAGGTGCACAACTGCGCCAAGCTGACCAAGGCGGCCGAGCGGGTCGAATTCGTGCGCAACGAGTTCCGGGCCGCCGGGGTGCGGGTGTCGGGCGAGGTCGTGCAGGTGATGTTGGAGGCGGTCGGTTCGGAGCTGCGTGAGCTCGCCGCCGCATGTTCACAGCTTGCCGCGGACACCGGCGGCAAGATCGATGTCGCGGCTGTTCGCCGTTATTACTCCGGCAAAGCGGAGGTCTCCGGCTTCGACGTCGCCGAACTGGCCGTTGCGGGCGACCGCTCCGGTGCGATGGAAGCACTGCGCTGGGCCAGTGATCGCGGCGTCCCGCATGTCCTGCTCGCCGACGCACTCGCAGACTCCGTACACACCATCGCCCGCGTCGGCTCCGCGGGTCGCGGCGACCCCTTCAAGCTGGCCCAACAGCTGGGCATGCCCCCATGGAAAGTGAAGAAGGCCCAAGCCCAGGCCCGCGGCTGGAGCTCGGCAACCATCGGCTCCGCTCTCCAGGTTGTCGCCGCCCTGAACGCCGATGTCAAGGGCGGCGCGGCCGACCCTGACTACGCCCTGGAACACGCCCTCACCCAGATCCTCGACCTGCACTCCGCAGGCTGACCGCGACGCACTTTTCGGCCGGTCGAGTCAGCGGAGCTTGGGCTTGTGCGGCCCAGTGCACCGGCCGTCGTGGCTCGCGGCGGCATGCTTTTCCCTGATAGCCCTGGACACTCCCCGACGGCTGGAACGTGACGGACTTCCTGCGCACCGTTGGCGCGTCGACAACCCGACCACCGAATTCCGTACTCTCCCGGTGCAGCGCGCTACCCTCGGCGCACCGATTCGACCTTCACGTCGAGCAACCCATCTACAACGCCCACCGCTCAGGCCACCAACGCCGGACCGGTCACCGCCACGTCGGATGTCGGCGAGCGGTCGAGAGCACCGTCGCCATCCCCTGCGTCCATTGATCGGTCGGCCAGCTGCTGGGCCGGCCGGTCGGGTTCGGACCACCTGCGGCATGGACAGCGAGCCACCGACTCCTCCGGCCTTGCGCTGGTCCTCGATCATGCGAGTACTGTCGAGGTCGTTCGATCCGATCCCGGGGGTTTTATGTTGATTTGGGGCTGGCGGCGTACCGTCCAGCAACTCGCCATGCTCACGCTGGTATGCGGCAATTGCCACAATCCGGCGGCTCATGTCCTGCGCAAACTCGTCACCAAGTTCACGCTCTTCTTCATCCCGATCTTTCCGCTGAAGACCAGGCACATCATGCAGTGCACGTGGTGCGGAGCGGAATCGGAAGTGCCTCAGCAGCGCGTCCCCGAACTGCTGCACCAGGCGCAGACGGCGGGCGCGGGGCACGGTGCGTGGCAGCCACCTGCCCCGGCGCCGCCGGATCAGCGTTATCCGAGGTAGGCGTTGCCTCACACCGCTTTCGGTGCCTGCACCAGCGCCGCGGTAGCCCGGCGCACCAGCGGCAACACCAGCAGCAGGGTGGGGAAGGCGATGGGCCAGGACACCGCCCACGAGCGCAGCCATATCCCGACGGCGAGGCCATCGCTCATCAGGGTGCTGATCAGGGAGACGATGCAGGTCATCAGGATCGACAGCAGCATCGGCATGAGCACCGGCGCGTAGTGGGCGGGCAGCTTGAAACCGGTGCGGGAGTTGGGGTTCGCGGAAGTCATCGGTGCACTCCGTAAGGTCGTCACAGCAGCGATACCGCCGGGCGGCGGAATCGGTGCGTTGGTTGACGTGAACGCTTACGGCGACGATGTCGCGGCACCGAGCATAGGACAGGGGTTCGCGGCGGTGCAAGTCGGCTGTGCACCGCCGCGAACCGAGTCGAATTCAGTTGCGCTCTTGCACTTTCAGGTCGCCGAAGGTGACGCTCTGTGACATCGGCCTGGCCAGGAACTCGTGCGGGAAACCGAGGTCGATAGCGCTGGCTTGTTCCAGCCGGGCCACCTGCGCGGCATCGAACTCGACCTCGAGGGCACCGAGGTTGTCCTCGAGCTGTGCTGCCGTGCGGGCGCCGATGATCGGTGCGGTAACTGCAGGGTTGCGCAGCGTCCAGGCGAGTGCCACTTGCGACGGCGCCTTACCCAGTTGCGCCGCAACCTCCTTCACCACATCGGCGATGGCAAGACCGCGCGCGGTGAGCGAGCCGTTGGCGGCGGCCACATTCTTGCGCGAGCCCGCAGGCGATGCCTCCGCGTCGTGCGCCAGGTCGGCGCTGCTGTACTTGCCGGTGAGCACGCCGCTGGCCAGCGGCGACCACGGGATCACACCCAGACCCATTTCCTGCGCCATCGGAATGAGGTCGCGCTCGACGGTCCGTTCGATCAGGCTGTATTCGATCTGCAGCGCGATCAGTGGCGACCAGCCCCGCAGATCCGCGATGGCCTGCATGCGCGAGACCTGCCACGCCGGCGCGTCGGAAATACCGACATAGAGCACTTTGCCCGCGCGAACCAGGTCGTCCATCGCGCGCAGGATCTCCTCGACCGGGGTGCGGAAATCCCAGGCGTGCAGGTACAGCACGTCGAGGTAATCGGTGTTGAGCCTGCGCAGGCTCGCTTCCACCGAAGCGAACATGCTCTTGCGGTGGTTGCCCCCGGAGTTGGGGTCGTTCGGTCGGCGCAGCATCGTGTATTTGGTTGCCAGCACAAGACTTTCGCGATTGTCCGCGGTGAACTCGCCGAGCAGCTGCTCGGAGGTGCCGTTGGTGTACTGGCTGGCAGTGTCGATGAAATTGCCGCCGCGCTCGACGTAGGTGTCGAATATCTTGCGGGCTTCGTCCTTGTCGGCGCCCCAACCCCAGTCGGCGCCGAAGGTCATGGTGCCCAGGGACAGCGGGGAAACCCGCAACCCCGAGCGGCCGAGCAGCCGGTAAGTGTCGAGGGTGAGGCCTGTGGACATGTCGGGCTCCTGTCGTCGTTCGTTCGACAGCAAGTCTGGAACGGCGCGAGGCCGACGATAAGGGAAGGTTCTTCCTGGGAAAGCCAGTACCACTCAGCCGTAGGATCGACGGTGATGACTGGCACGGTGAACGCGACACAGGAACTTGCGGCTTTCTTGCGGGCCCGGCGGGAGCGCCTCGCCCCCGGTGACCTCGGGCTGCCCGAGCGTAAGCAAGCCCGCCGCACCCCCGGCCTGCGGCGCGAGGAAGTCGCGGAATTGGCAGGGGTCAGTGTCGATTACATCGTCCGGCTGGAGCAGGGGCGCGGCTTACGTCCATCCGCCGACGTACTGGAGGCGCTGTCGCGTGCTCTGCGGCTCGACACCGACGAGCGCGCCTATCTGTTCGACCTGGCCCAGCAGCGTCAGCCCGACACGGGCAAACCGAGCACGGTGGCCGCGCCCGAGCTGGTCATGCTGGTCGAAGACCTTTCCCCGCGGCCTGCCATGCTGGTCAATCATCGCTACGACATTCTGGCGTGGAACCGGGAAATGGCCAGATTGATCGTCGATTTCGACACCGTGCCGCCGGGCCAGCGCAACTCGATGTGGCTGTGCCTGATGCACCCTGATATGCGCGACTTCTATGCCGACCGGGAACGGATCATCCGAGAGGGCATCGCCGACTTGCGGGCCGCTTGGGCGGCGCATCCCGACGATCAGGTCCTCGCGGACCTGATTGCCGAGTTCACCCGTAGCGAGGAATTCGCACGAGCCTGGGACCGACATGACGTGCGGGTGAACGGTCGCGGCCGCAAGCCATTGCGGCATCCGGTGGTGGGGCCTCTGGTCGTCAACTACGAAGTGCTGATGCCGATCCAGGACCCCGACCAGCGGATCATCATCTACCGAGCCGCAGACGCCGATTCCCAGACGGCGCTGGACCGGTTGGCCGAGTCCTGAGAACTAGTCGACGGAGGCGAGCGTCAGCTCGTCTTCCTCGTCGGACTCCTCGTAGCGGCCGTCCCATTCCTCGAAGAACGGCACGTCGTCGTCACGGGTGACGATCCACTCCAACGAGTACGCGCCCTCACCGGCGGGAACCATGATGTTCTCGATCTTCAGACCGATCTGGAGAACATCGGCAGCCCGGATGACATCGGGCAGGTCCTCGGACCGAACCACGGTCTGGTTGGCATACAACGTGATGGTGTTGCGGTCGCCGTCCAACGGTAACTCCAATCATTGGTGAAAACATCGCTGACGAGTGCCCTCGTCTGGCAGACACTACCGTCGATTCGGAGGACGCCGGGCGTTTGCCCGAAACCGTTCACACACCATTCTCCTGCCGCGTTCGTCCCCGCAGATCACAGCCGCTGTAGTGCGCCGAGATGGCGTCGGGGCCGTCTCGTATCGGTGGAGCACGACAAAAGCCGCCGTGGTCATCGAGGCCACGGCAGCTGCGTCAAAAACACATACGGTATCTCGCGATACCGGCGAACTAGATCTTGTTGAGAGCCAGCGCGAGGGCCGACTTCTTGTTGGCGGCCTGGTTGGCGTGGATGACGCCCTTCGAGGCAGCCTTGTCCAGCTTGCGGCTGGCGAACTGCAGCTGCTCGGCAGCCTTGTCCTTGTCGCCTGCGGCAGCGGCCTCGCGGAAGCTGCGGATCGCGGTGCGCAGAGCGGACTTGACCGACTGGTTGCGCTTGCGCGCTTCCTCGTTGGTGCGGATCCGCTTCATCTGGGACTTGATGTTGGCCACGCCTGTTTCCTCGTGTTCCTGTCGCTGAATGGACTGTGCTGAAAAGTTTGCGAGCGTGCGACACACCCGAAGTAAATCGGTAACGCAACGCCGAAGATCGAGGGTACCAGCCACGGCTTGGCACACGAAATCGGTGCATCCGCCAGCCGGGCCACTGCGACGGACCCGCCGGTTCGTCGAACAGAATTTTCACACGCAACGCAGGAGTGATGCAAGAAATTTACCTGTGTCTCACACGGCAAAGCCGCTGCATGGCGCACGATTCTTGGATGACCTCCGCCTCGCCGCCGCGCTCGGCCCGATCTGCTGCGCCGCCGCCGGTCCGAGCGGACGGACGTGCGGGTGGCCAGAGACGGCCACCTGCCACCGGACTGTTCGAGGGTTATCGACCCGGCCGTTATGCCCAGGCCTTCGACGAGATGTTCGACAGCTCGGGTCGGGTCCGGCGGCCATACGAAGGAATCTTCTCCGCGCTCGCGCCCATCGATGTGGCGGACCTCGCGGCCCGTTCGGACGCCCTGGATCGCGCCTTCATCAATCAGGGCATCACGTTCTCGCTGTCGGGTCAGGAGCGGCCGTTCCCGCTGGATCTGGTGCCCCGGGTCATCGCGGCCGCCGAATGGAACAAGCTGGAGCGCGGCATCAAGCAGCGGGTGACCGCGCTGGAGCTGTTTCTCGCCGACATCTACGGCGGGCAGAACATCCTGCGCGAGGAGGTGATCCCGAAACGCCTGGTCACCTCTTGTCAGCATTTTCACCGGGAGGCCGCCGGGCTGCTGCCGCGCAACGGTGTGCGCATCCATGTCGCGGGCATAGACCTGGTCCGTGACCAGCACGGCGAATTCCGGGTCCTCGAGGACAACCTGCGTTCGCCGTCGGGTGTCTCCTATGTGATGGAGAATCGCCGCACCATGGCACGGGTCTTTCCGGACCTGTTCTCCTCGCATCTGGTGCGCGCGGTGGGTGACTACCCGAGCCATCTGATGCGGGCGTTGCGCGCCTCCGCCGCGCCGAACGAGGCCGATCCGACGGTCGTCGTGCTGACTCCCGGTGTCTACAACTCGGCCTACTTCGAGCACTCGCTGCTGGCCAGACAGATGGGTGTGGAGTTGGTCGAGGGTAGGGATCTGTTCTGCCGGGACAACGTCGTGTACATGCGCACCACGGCGGGGGAGCGGCAGGTCGATGTGATCTACCGGCGTATCGACGACGCCTTCCTCGACCCGATGCACTTCCGTCCCGATTCGGTGCTCGGCGTCGCGGGTTTGCTGAATGCCGCACGCGCGGGCAATGTCGTCATCTCCAGCGCGATCGGCAACGGCGTCGGCGACGACAAGCTGATCTATGCCTATGTGCCGATGATCATCGAGTACTACCTCGGTGAGAAGCCGGTGCTGCCGAACGTCGATACTTACCGCTGCTGGCTGGACGACGAGCGGGCAGAGGTGCTCGACCGGATCGGTGAGCTGGTGGTCAAGCCGGTGGAGGGGTCCGGCGGCTACGGCATCGTCATCGGACCGGACGCCACGCTGCGCGAGTTGGACGCCGCCCGCCGCAGGATCAAGGCGGACCCGCGTGGTTGGGTCGCGCAGCCGGTGGTTCAGTTGTCCACCGTGCCGACCAAGATCGGCAACGAACTGGTGCCACGCCACGTCGACCTGCGGCCTTTCGCGGTCAACGACGGCGACGACATCTGGGTGCTGCCCGGCGGGCTGACCAGGGTCGCGCTGCCGGAGGGCTCCCTGGTGGTCAACTCGAGCCAGGGGGGCGGCAGCAAGGACACCTGGGTGTTGTCCGGACGCGACTCGCTCGCCGACCGGGAACTGGCGGGTGCGGAGCTGGTCAGCGAACCGCCGCAATCGGATTCGCGTGAACTCGGCCGGGAACTGACTACCGAGCAGTCGAATCAGCAACAACAACAGCAGCAACAGTCCGGTCCGGGGGTGGTGCGCTGATGTTGGCCCGCAATGCCGAATCGCTGTACTGGATCGGACGCTACGTCGAGCGTGCCGACGACACCGCGCGCATCCTCGACGTGGCGGTGCATCAGCTGCTGGAGGACGCGACGGTCGATCCGGACCGTACTTCGCGAGTGTTGTTGCGGGTGCTCGGTATCGAGCCGCCCGAGGGTGAACTCGATGTCTGGTCGGTCACCGATCTGGTGGCGTTCAGTCCCGAGCACGCAGCATCGATCACCAATTCGATCGCGAACGCTCGCGAGAACGCCAGGGGCGCGAGAGAAGTCGCTTCCAGCGAAATGTGGGAGTGCCTGAACGCCACCTACATCGGGCTCGCGGCCGCCGAACACGCCGCCCGCAGCCTCGGGCCGCACGAGTTCTTCCACTACATCACGGACCGGGCGGCCATGTTCGCCGGACTGTCGGATTCGACGCTCAGTCGCGACGACGGTTACCGATTCCTACTGCTCGGCCGCTCCATCGAACGCGCGGATATGACTGTGCGGCTACTGCTTTCGCGGGCAGGTGACCGCACCTCGTCACCGGCCTGGGTGACGGTGCTGCGCTCGGCAGGCGCGCACGACACCTATCTGCGCACCCATCGCGGCGCGCTCGACGCCAATCTGGTGGCCGAATTCATTCTGCTCGACCGGCTTTTCCCGCGCTCGCTGTTCCATTCGGTGCGGGTTGCCGAGGACTGTCTCGCCGAACTCGACCAACGGCCGACCAGCCGGGTCGGCGCACGGCACGAGGCGCAGCGACTACTCGGCCGAGCCCGCAGTGAACTCGAATTCCTGCCGCCCGGAGTGCTGCTGGAGGACCTGCAGAATCGGTTGCTGTTGCTGCAGAGGAACTTCCGCGAGGTCGGCGAGGCGATCGCGCTGCAATATTTCCATGCCGCGCCGTGGGTGGCGTGGACCGATCTGCGCAGCGGGCACGACAACCACGCGCAGGTGGAGGGAGAACTGTGAGCTGGCGGATTCGAGTGGTGCACACCACCGGTTATGTGTATGACGCGCCGGTCACCCGGTCGTTCAACGAGGCCCGGCTCACCCCACGCGCCGACACCAGGCAGAACGTCATCCTCAATCGGGTGGAGACGGTGCCATCGACCCGCTCTTACCGCTACACCGATTATTGGGGCACCGCGGTCACCTCCTTCGACCTGCATGCGCCGCACACCGAATTAGAGGTCACCGGCTCCTCGGTGGTGGAGACCGAGCCGTTCGCAGGCCCGGCCGAGGAACTGGGCTGGGAAGAGCTGCGTCGCGAACGGATCGCCGACCGGTTCGACGAAATGCTCGCCGCCACCGCCTCTGTGCCTGCGGATCGAAAACTGGCGACCGTCGCTCGGCAGCTGGCGCGCGGGGTGCCACCGGCGAAAGCTGTGGTGCGAGCCGCTGAATGGGTGCATCAGGAGATGACCTATCTGGCCGGAACCACCTGCGTGCACACCTCGGCCGTGCAAGCGTTCGCCGAACGGCAAGGCGTCTGCCAGGACTACGCACACCTCACCCTGGTGCTGTTACGCAGCATGGGCATACCGAGTCGCTACGTCTCCGGATACCTGCATCCCCATCCGGACGCCGAGATCAACACCACCGTGGCCGGGCAATCGCACGCCTGGATCGAGGCATGGACCGGCCAGTGGTGGGGCTATGACCCGACCAACAACATCGCCATCAACGAACAGCACGTATCGGTCGGCGTCGGTCGCGATTACGCGGATGTGCCGCCGCTGAAGGGAATCTTTTCCGGTGGCGGCTCCACGGACCTCGCGGTCGTCGTGGAGATCACCCGCCTCGCCTAGAGTCCGGCCGGTTCCACGCTATATCCGGTCGCCGATGCCCCGGGAACCTGCGATCGACCGGGTCTGGGTACCCCGGCGCGCCAGCCGGGTGTCCGGGAAATCGGTCGTCGCAGGTCGAGGGTTGTTGTGGAGCACAACTACCTCGCGTAACGTCCCGATCGGATCGACTACTTCGGCACTATCGAACGCAGCAGGACCTCAGGCAGAACCAGTGTGCTCCCCGTGCACGCGGGGTGTTCTCGCGGAAGGTGACATGTATGCCCACTGCTCAGGAAGTCATCGAGGAAGCCACAGAGCTAGCACCGACTCCGGACTCCAAGAAATGGGCCGCCGAAGCGCTCGGCACGTTCGTTCTTGTGATCGGGGGTGTCGGCACCGCGGTGCTGGCCGGTGAGCGGGTCGGTGCGCTCGGTGTGGCGTTCGCCTTCGGGCTGACCCTGTTGTTCTTGGTGTACGCGATCGGGCCGATCTCGGGCTGCCACGTGAATCCGGCGGTGACTGTCGGGCAGCTGTTGTTGGGCCGATTGTCGGTGATTTCGGCGGCAGGTTATGTGATCGCCCAGCTCATCGGCGCGTTCCTGGCCGGTCTCGTGCTGTTCGCCCTCGCGAAGAACCTGCCGTCCTACGATCGCGCGGCCGACGGGCTCGGCGCCAACGGTTGGGGTCAGCACAGCCCATCAGCGAAGACCGGGCCGCTCGGCGCGGTCGTCATCCAAAACGGCTACGGCCTGGCCGCGGTGATCATCATCGAGGTGATGCTGACCGCGCTACTGGTGTTCGTGGTGCTCGCCTCGACCGACCAGCTTTCCGACGTTCCGCTGGCCGGCCTCTCGATCGGCGTTACCCTGACCGTCATCCATCTGGTCGCGATCCCGGTGGACAACGCCGCGATCAACCCCGCCCGTTCCCTTGCCGTCGCGCCTTATCAGGACGGCGCGATGGGCCAGGTCTGGGCCTTCGTCGTCTTCCCACTGATCGGCGGAGTCCTCGGCGCGCTGGTCTATGGCCTACTCTTCGGCCGCTCTCGCGACATGATCAGCTGAGCAACCGGCCTAACGGACAACCCGAGCCCGGGTCGCACGTTCCCATGGATGTGTCGGCCCGGGCTCGCGCGTTGTCGGCCGCTCCCGCCGACGTGATCGAAGCAGTTCGATCGGCGCGCAGTCCGCTGGCGGACCACTCCCGATTCGGTCGCGGCACCGGATCGAGGCGCCGCGCCACAGGTCAGGGTGACCAGGGCCGGGATCGGGAACAGCAGCAGGAAGAGGTTCGGGATCCACGAGGTGAGGCTGAAGTCGCCGCGCAGGGCCCAGAATGCGATGGCCTGGAGGCCGGCGGTGCTGGTCAACTCCAGCGGTATTCGATGACCAGCCGGTGTGCGACCAGGTCGAATGTCTTGCGCTCCACGATGGCACCTTCCCTGCGGATGCCGTCCTCGGGCACATCGAGCACCCGATCGAGACGGACCCAGCTCGGCCTGCCCTCATGATCCCAACTGCCGCTACCGATCCCGACCCAATTGCGGTCGTGCGCCCGCGCCGGATTCGACGAGAGCATCAGCCCGAGCAGGGTCCTGCGATCGCGCCCCACGACCAGGACGGGACGGTCCTTGCCGTTATGGGGGTCCTCTTCGTAGGGCACCCAGGTCCACACGATTTCGCCGGGGTCGGCCCGGCCGTCCAGGTGCGGCGAGTAGACGATCTGCCTCGCGCGTTCGGCGGTCGGCACGGGCTCGGAGGCAGTGGGGCGCACGGCGAGGGCGGGTGTTCTGCGTTGCGCGATCGAGCCGACCGCACGTTCCAGCAACGACGAGCGGCGCAGTTTGTCGACGAGCTGAGGTCCCTGCTGCTTGACGATCTTGGGACCCTGTTCCTTCGCGATGAGGCCTAGCTGCTTGCCGAGAGAATTCCAACTTCGGGCCATCTCTGGAGAATAACTGTGTTTTTTGGCAGCGCCTGCGGCGCTGCGGGTTCGCGGCCCCGAAGGCTCGCGTCCGAGCGGCCGAGACTCGCGACTTCGTCGCATGCGCTTCGGCCGCTCGGACGCGAGCCGGCCGCGAACGGTCGCTCGTAAGACTCGCTCCGTGGTGGGTGGGTTGGCGAGTCGGCTTGTGAGGCGGCTTCGGCGGTGGACGGTGGCTTGTGAGGCGGCTTCGGCGGTGGACGGTGGCTTGTAGGACTTGCTTTGTGGTGGGTTGGCGAGTCGGCTTGTGAGGCGGCTTCGGCGGTTGCTTCGAGGCGGGCCGGCGGTGAACGGTTGCACCTGATATTCGGGCTGGTGCCGAGGTTTGTGCGGGGTCGCCGGACCGGCGGCGGACTCGGGTGTCTGCCCATGGGACGATAGACGGCAGTTCGCCGATACCAAATGAGGAGTGGAGTGCCCGCCAGCTTCGCCGACACGACGTTCACCGATCCCGCGCGGATCCGGAACTTCTGCATCATCGCGCACATCGACCATGGAAAGTCGACGCTGGCCGATCGCATGCTGCAGCTGACCGGTGTGGTCGAAGAGCGGCAGATGCGCGCCCAGTATCTGGACCGGATGGATATCGAGCGCGAGCGCGGAATCACGATCAAGGCCCAGAATGTCCGGCTGCCGTGGCAGGTGGACGGCACCGACTACGTGTTGCACCTGATCGACACGCCCGGCCACGTCGACTTCACCTACGAGGTGTCGCGGGCGCTCGAGGCGTGCGAGGGCGCGGTGCTGCTGGTGGACGCGGCGCAGGGCATCGAGGCGCAGACGCTGGCGAATCTGTATCTCGCGCTGGACAAGGATCTGACGATCATCCCGGTGCTGAACAAGATCGACCTGCCCGCCGCCGACCCCGATCGCTACGCAAGCGAGATCGCGCACATCATCGGCTGCGAACCCGACGATGTGCTGCGCGTGTCGGGCAAGACCGGCGTCGGTGTCGCGGAGTTGCTCGACGAGGTGATCAAGACCATCCCGGCGCCGGTCGGCGATCCCGACGCGCCCGCCCGCGCGATGATCTTCGACTCCGTCTACGACACCTACCGTGGCGTGGTCACCTACGTTCGTGTGGTGGACGGCAAGATCGTGCCGCGCGAGAAGATCAAGATGATGTCGACCGGCGCGACCCACGAACTGCTCGAGGTCGGCATCGTCTCCCCGGAACCCAAGCCCACTCAGGGGCTCGGCGTCGGCGAGGTCGGCTACCTGATCACCGGTGTGAAGGACGTGCGCCAGTCCAAGGTCGGCGACACCGTGACCGCCGCCCGCAACGGCGCCACCGAACCGCTGACCGGCTACCGCGAGCCGCGCCCGATGGTGTACTCGGGTCTCTACCCGGTGGACGGCTCGGACTATCCCGATCTGCGTGACGCCCTGGACAAGCTGCAGCTCAACGATGCCGCCTTGACCTATGAGCCGGAAACCTCCGTGGCGCTGGGCTTCGGCTTCCGCTGCGGCTTCCTCGGCCTGCTGCACATGGAGATCACCCGGGAGCGGTTGCAGCGGGAGTTCGATCTCGACCTGATCTCCACCGCGCCGAACGTGGTGTACCGCGTGGTGATGGAGGACGGCACCGAGCACGTCGTTACCAACCCCTCGTACTGGCCGGAAGGCAAGGTGCGCACCGTCTTCGAGCCGGAGGTGAAGTGCACTGTCATCTCGCCGAGCGAGTTCATCGGCTCGATCATGGAGCTGTGCCAGCAGCGCCGCGGCGAGCTGGGCGGCATGGACTACCTGTCGGAGACCCGCGTCGAGCTGCGCTACACCATGCCGATGGCCGAGATCATCTTCGACTTCTTCGATTCGTTGAAGTCGCGCACTCGCGGCTACGCCAGCCTCGATTACGAGGAGTCGGGCGAGCAGATCTCGCAGCTGGTCAAGGTGGACATCCTGCTGCAGGGCGAGGCGGTGGACGCGTTCTCCGCGATCGTGCACAAGGACGCCGCCCAGGCCTACGGCAACAAGATGACGACCAAGCTGCGTGAGCTCATCCCGCGTCAGCAGTTCGAGGTGCCCATCCAGGCCGCGATCGGCTCGAAGATCATTGCCCGCGAGAACATTCGCGCCATCCGCAAGGATGTGCTCGCCAAGTGCTACGGCGGTGACATCAGCCGTAAGCGCAAGCTGCTGGAGAAGCAGAAGGAAGGCAAGAAGCGGATGAAGACCATCGGTCGCGTGGAGGTTCCGCAGGAAGCCTTCGTCGCGGCGTTGTCTTCGGATGCGGCGTCCGACAAGCCGAAGGGCAAGTAGTCGACCCGGTTGGGGCGCGGACTCGTCGCTGGTAGTGCGTGCGTTGTCGACCAATCGCGTGCCGAGCAGGTGCCAGGAGCAGGGCGACGACTGCGGCGGAGCCCGGATTCAATCCTCATAACCGAGTTCGATCGATCGCCTGTGCGGTCCAGCGTGAGACTGAGGATGTACGCGTCGAGCTGATCGGCGTCTGGTGAGTGCCGTCATGCTGAGGTCTCCTCGCGGCGTTGCCGCCGACCGATCGGCGGCGCGAGATCGACGGTAGGTAGCGGATCGTCAGCGCGCCTCGAGCATTTGTCAGAGATCTCTTGATCTTCTTCGACCCGACTTCGGCGCGTGGGTGCGAGGGGGCGCCAGCGGTGTGGATCGGCACCGGTAGTGGCACATATTTGAGGCTGCGTCCGGTTTGTAATGCCCCGGGAAAAAGGGCTTCCGTTCTGGTAATTGCCATGGCAGGGTGGCCGGAGAATGTGACAGCTGTGATTTCCGGAAATATCGTTAGGTGATCTTCACTCGGGTCTGCCCGGCGTTGGTGAGGATGCTGGAAACCCGAGAGTGGAGCTTGCATGACGAGTGACCTGCCCTTCGACAGCAACGACACCGAAGCTGACGACCGCGCGGGCGATACCGCGTACCGCATTGCCACCGGCGTAGCGCGGGTGGCGAGGGCGGGCGCCTACGTGACCGGCGGCGCCCTGGTGGCGTCCAACGGCGGTGGCGCACCCACTCATCCGGGTTCGCAACGGCTCGACAGCTGGCACACCGGTTGGGCTGCGGGCGGCACCGACCCGGAACCCGATGCGCCCAGCCCGGTGGTGACTTTCCCGGAACCGGATCCGCATTCGATCCCCGCGCCGCCGCTCGCACGCGACAGCCACCACGGCTTCCAGATGCCGTCTTTCCCGGCCGCGCCGGTGGCTCCCCATGGACACGCGCCGTCCAATGGGGCTTACATCCAGGTAGGTGCGCCCGAAGGGCACACCCCCTCGACGCCGAATTGGTCGGAGACCACCAAGCCGAATTGGTCGGAGTCCACCAACACACCCACATTGCGCCCGCCATCCACCAACGAATGGGGCGACCCGACACCGCAACCGCACGCACCGTCGGGTCTGCCCGGATTGCAGCTGCCCGAGTGGCACGCGCCCAGTTGGTGGGACGCGATCACCGGCGGCAAGGCCGACAAGTCCGAGGACAGCGATTCGGCCGAGAGCGGACCTGGTCTCGGACTACCGGGGCACGGGTTGGGCCCCTCCGGTCATGGCTTCGGCCTTCCCGATAGCGGTGGTCTGGTCCCGCCGGGCAACGTATTCGGCCTGACCAGGGTTCCGGTCGCGGACAGCGCGAAAGTGCAACCGATCAGCGATAAAGCGACCGACAGCGTACCGGGCCACGTGTCCGACGAGGCGCCGAATGCCGTGCCGGGCCATGTGTCCGACGAGGCGTCGAATGCTGTGCCGGGCCACATGTTCGACGAGGCGCCGAATGCTGTGCCGGGCCACATGTTCGACGGTATGCCCGGTCATTACCTGGACGGGATGTCCGGTGACTACCCGGTCGGGATGGCCGACGGGGCCTCGGGCCACCATCCCTTCGATGGAGTCGGCAACGGCGACTTCGGCATCTACCTCGGCGCCCAGGCCGAGGTGCAGGTGCACGCGGAGTTCGAGGTGGACTTCAGCATCGGCCCCAAGGGCGCGTATGTGAGCACCAACCTCGAGGTGGAAGCCTCCGCGGGTCTGAAGGTCGTCGCGGCCGCGGGTACCAATGTCGGTGATCAGGTCGACCGGTTCAACGACTGGCTCGACAACAGCGGTCACGGCACGCCCTCCGCGAGTCCGTCCGGACGTTCGACCTCGGATCAGCATGGAAATACCTCGGGCGCTTCGGGTCTCGGCAGCGGCGGAGTCGGCCATCAGTCGGTGGCGTCCGCAGTTGCTCCCGCCGCAGTTGCACCGCCGGCGTTCTCCACTATCGCCGCCCAGCCGCTCGCACCGATACCGACGCCTATCGCGCCGCCCGCACCTGTGAGTGTCGTGCAACCGGTGGCGGTCACCCCGCTACAAACCACGATCCAGCCGGACGCGGCAAGCACACCGATCGCCAATGTGCTTGCGCCGCCACCCGGTCCGTCGCCGCTGACCGCGCCCGCCGCGGCGCTGCCCACGCTGTTCGACCAGTATGTGCAGCCAGTCCCGGTGAAGCCGGTGATGGTGGATCCGCCGACCGCGACCCTGGTGCCGACCGCGACCCTGGTGCCGACCGTAACCGTGCCGACCACCATTACCCACTCGCTGCCGACTCCCGGCAACGTCCTCACCGATCCCGACACCACGAAGCTCCCTGACCTCGGCACGAAACTGCCGACCGCGGGTGTCACTCCGACGCCGGGCGCGGGCACCGGAATCGACCTGACCAAGACGCCAGGCGTGCCCGGCACCCAGACGCCGGGAACGAGCGTCGTTCCCACCCGCCCCTCGATGCCGGGTGACGATGTGACGCTGCCGAGTACCGGCGGCGCTGGTGCGGGCACTACCGGCCATACCGTGCCCACCACGCATACCCAACCGAGCGTCGATATTCCGACGGTGGATATGCCGTCCCAGCAGCCTTCGCTGCCGCAGCCGACGCTCTCGCATGCCGCGCCCGCGCCGACGATGGTCCCGATCACTCCGACGATGGACATCGACATGCCGACTGTCCCACTGCCCACCGGGAATCCGATGCCCACCGGACAGGGTCCGGCCACGATCCAGCCGCCGATCGGTGGACTCGATCCGAAACCGCACGGGATCGCGGGGGAACTCGACGACCCGATGGCCACGCTGCTGTCGCACAGCGTTTCGTCGATGTACGCAGCACCCGTCGCCGACGACCATTCGGCGTTCACGCTCATGGCGGCAGGTGGCCTGTCCGCCCCGCTCATGCCGGAGGCGAGTTTCCACGAGGCTCAGCACTTGCTTCCCGATGGGCTGGACAATGCGCTGATCTAGTCGAGAGCACTGCGCCCATCACAGGGTGCGTGTACGCGCCCGCATACCGGCATGTCATCGTTGAGCGACGTGAATCGGAGTCAGGAGGAGTGTTGTCTGCCGCTGCCGGGTTGGAGACCGTGACGGTGAAACATCCGGAGGCGATGGCGCCGCTCATCCGAATTCTCGACGAACTGCGGGAGATGACCGGTTCCGTCGGCCGCGACGATCTCGGCGGGCGCCTCGATCTGGTGCGGGCCAGGGTCAGTGATCCTCGGGTACGGCTTGTCGTCGTCGGGGATCCCAAGAATGGGATGAGCACCCTGGTCAACAGCTTGGTCGGGGCGCAGGTGAGTGCGACCGACAGTGCGGTGAGCGTTCCGGTGATCGTGGAGTACGCACCGGAACCCACTGCGACCCTGGTGAAGACGATCGGCAACGGTCGCACCGAACGCCAGTCGGTCGATCCGCTCGACCCCGGCCTCGCGCTCAACGCCAAGGGCGTGATCCGCGCCGAATTCACCGAGCCGAGCGCGTTGCTCGCCGACGGTGTCGTGGTAATGGACGCCCCCGGTGCGAGCGGTGACGACAGCACCACCTGGTCGATGATCACCGCGGCTGACGCGGTCCTCTACGTCGCTGAAGCAGGCGCTGAACTCACTCAGCACCAGATCGACCATTTGCAGCGTATCCAGCAGGTGTGCCCGACGGTCATCTGCGTACTCAACAAGATCGACCTATATCCGCACTGGTCGCACATTCAGCAGCGCAACCGTGATCTGCTCGACGCGGCCGGGTTGGGGTTCGCGGTCGCACCGGTTTCCGCGCAGCTGCATCGAGAGGCCGCGGACTACCAACGCGACATCGAGTCCGGCGTGCCGCAGCTCATCGATCACCTGCGCGACTACGTGGTGGCAAGGGCCGACACCATCGCGATCGAAGCTGCGGCACAGGACATCCGGCTTGTCACTGATCATCTGGCTATGACGCTGGGGACCGAGGTGCAAGTACTGCGTGATCCGCGCAGGCGTTCCGAGATCGCCGGACAGCTCGTCGCCGCCCGTGATCGGGCCGACCAACTGCGGCAACGCTCTGCGAACTGGCAGATCACCCTCGTCGACGGCAGCGCCGAACTGATGGCCGACATCGAGCACGACCTGCGGCACCGGCTGCGTAGCCTGGTCCGCGAGGCCGAGGCCGAGATCGCCGACACCGATCCGGCACGTCGGTGGAAGGAATTCGGCTCCGATCTGGACGCGCGGATCTGCGAGGCCGTCGAGGAGAACTTCGCGATGGCGCATTACCGTTCGATGGAGCTGTCCGAACAGGTCGCGGGAAGGTTTCCGCCGGACCACCGCGCCCCGCAGTTGCCGGATCTGCGCCTGGAGAACCCGGGTGAGGTGCTCGAGCCGGTGCAGCCACTCGATTCCTTGGAGAGCGCGAAATCCGGTGTCACCGAACAGTTCCTATCCGCGATGCGTGGTTCCTACGGTGGCATTCTCATGATCGGTCTTGTGACGAGTGCGCTGGACATGTCGCTGGTGAACTGGTATTCGGGCGCTGCGGGTGCGCTGCTGGGAATCAATGCGCTATGGGATGTGCGCAAGGCACGCAGGCAACGTCGTCGTGCCGAGGCCAAGGCTGCGGTGTCACGGTTGATGGACGACGTGATCTTCCAGGTGAGCAAGGAATTGCGAAATCGCTTGCGCGCCGTACAGCGGGTACTGCGCGATCACTTCACCGAAGTAGGCGCCGACGTCTCGCGTACGGCCGACGATGCAGTGCGAGCGGCTGAGGACGCGTACGCGAAGTATGGCGAACGTGGCCAAGACCGGGTTGCGGATCTCGACACACAGCTCGGGCGGTTGCGGTCGCTGCGCACCCGCGTCGACCACTTGACCACGGTCGGCTGAGATGGGTGTTGCTGTGCGGCTTGTGGTCAGCCGGGGTGGCTGGCGGGAGTGTGGGCAGGCTGGAACGCACCGGTGTGCCGTGATTCCTCGGCGCGGATCACATGCATGACCGCGTTGATCAGCGCCAGGTGGGTGAATGCTTGGGGGTAGTTGCCAAGGTGGCGGCCGCTACGCGAATCGATCTCCTCGGCGTAGAGCCGCAGCGGGCTCGCGTAGCCGAGCAGGCGTTCGCACAGGTGCCTTGCTCGCTGTAGCTCACCGATCTCCACCAGTGCCGACACCAGCCAGAACGAGCAGATGGTGAAGGTGCCCTCCTCGCCGCTGAGTCCGTCGTCGGTGGTTTCGGTCCGGTACCGCAGCACCAGGCCGTTCTCGGTGAGCCGGTCGGCGATCGAGAGCACGGTGGCGCGCACTCGATGGTCGGTGGGTGGCAGGAACCGCGTCAGCACCACCAGCAGCAGTGAGGCGTCCAAGGTGTCGCCGCCGTAGGTCTGGGTGAATACTCCGTTGGTGGTCACTCCGTTGGCCAGCACGTCTGCCTTGATCTGCTCGGCAATCGTGTACCACTCGGTAGCGGCCTCGAACTGGCCGTGCAGTTCGGCCAGTTTCGCACCGCGATCCAGCGCCACCCAACACATCACCTTCGACGAGGTGAAATGCTGTGGCTCGCCACGTACTTCCCAGATACCCCGGTCGGGCTCCTGCCAGTGCGCGATCGCCGCGCGCACCTGGCGTTCCAACAGCGGCCACAGTGTCTCCGGTACCTGCTGGCGCGACTTCACGTGCAAGTACACAGCGTCGAGCATGGTGCCCCAGATGTCGTGCTGGTCTTGGTTGTACGCACCATTGCCGATGCGAACCGGTCGCGCCCCGTCGTAGCCGGACAGGTGGTCGAGGGTGGATTCGGTGATCTCCCGTTCGCCTCCGATGCCGTAAAGCACCTGCAGCGGAACGGGTTCGCCGTTTTCGCCGGTGGTGGCGTCGTTGAGGAAGGCGAAGAAGTCGTCGGCCTCACGATCGAGGCCGAGGGTGTAGAGGCCCCACAGCGCGAAGCTGGAGTCGCGCACCCAGCTGTAGCGGTAGTCCCAGTTACGTTGGCCGCCAGGCGTTTCGGGCAGCGAGGTCGTTGCGGCGGCCATCAGTGCGCCGGTCGGCGCGTAGGTGAGGCCTTTCAAGGTCAGTGCACTGCGCTGCAGGTAGTTGCGCCACGGATGGTCCGGGAATTTGCCGAGGGTGATCCACTGCCGCCAGCATTCGGTCGTTGCCCACATCTTCTGGGCCGCGTCCTCGAAGGTGCGTGGGGCGGGCAACTCCGACCAGGTCAATGCGACGAATACCTCGTCGCCCTCCTTCATCCGGGTCCTGGCGCGCGCCTCACGGCCTTCCAGCCCCAGCCGCAGATCGGTGGTCAGAACCAGCGTCGGGCCCGCGCCAGGGTCGACGGTGCGCACCGCGGTGGCCTCCTCGTAGACCTTGCCCGTGTATTGCCAGCTAGCCGTCGAACGGTGGTAGTCGAAGGCGGGTTCGCAGCTCATCTCGAGTTCCACCGTGCCGTTCACGCACTTCACCGTGCGCAGCAGGGTGTGCTCGGCATCCCAGTCCATCGGGGTGCGGCGATGGGTCTTGCTGCGCTGATCGTTGTTGTGCCACGGGCCGAGCACCAGGGCGTCGCGCACGATGATCCAGCCGGTGTCGGTCTGCCAGGTGGTTTCCAGGATCATCCCGCCGGGCAGATACCTGCGCGCGGCAGGCACATTGACGCCGTATGGGCCGATCCGGAAATGTCCGGCGCTGCGATCGAGCACGGAGCCGAAGATGCTCGGTGAATCCGGGCGCGGCACACACATCCACTCGACCGCGCCATTGCTGGCGATCAAGCACGTGGTCTCGCAGTCCGACAGGAACGCATAGTCGTCGATCGGGGGATAGGTGGCGTGGTGCTGTGACACCGTCATCGGACTCAACGAGGGCAAGCCATCGGGTTCTTGGACGGTCAGATCATCGTAGGACGCCATACCTCATCTTCGTTCCAGCTCGCCCACACGTCCACCGGCCCCCGAGCCGTGCTCGTTTGCGGCTCGTTTATCCGGCGTGAGTAGGCTGTCGCTGTGCATGCGATTGCTGGTTGGTGGGACGGGTTCGAACTGTGGGTGGCCGGATTGCCGTTCATCCCGCAGTTCCTCGTTGTCCTGGTCGGCATGGTCCCGATCAGCTTCGCCATCGCTTACGGCCTCGACCGGGTCTTGCGCGCCGCCATGCACGCCCTCGGCCGCGACCGTGTGGTAGCGGCCGCCGCGCTCCAAGAGCAGGCCCTCCCCGTCGCCGAAGTGCGCGAGCCCGCCCAGAGCGGAGCCCGTTGATGCCACGCTCCCGCGTCCAGCTAGCCCTCGTCGCCCTACTCGTCCTCGTACTCGTGGCCTGGCTGTTCACCCGCTGATCATGGGTGATGGCGTGATTGAAATGGTGGCCGCAGAGGGTCGGGGAGCCGCCATCTCGCTCACGTCGACTCGAGCGTTGTCGGGCTAGCCGGTCGGTGGTCGGTTGTCTCGCTCGCCGGCGCGCCAATCGTTGAATCGCTTGCCGATCTTCGAGACCGTTTCGCCGACTTCGTGGCCAACGGTGCTCACGGCCGACCCCACGTCCTTGCCGAGGGTGCGGACGGTGCGGATGAGTGGGTCTTCGGATTGGTCGAAGTTCTGCCGGTAGGTGCGGGCGGCTTCCTTCATCTCGTCGCTGATGCTGGTGTTCTTGTCGTGTTCGCGGCGCGGGTATTCGCCTGCCAGCATGCGGTTGTATTCGCCGGATTGGATCCAGCGGCGCAGTTCGGCGGCCCGCAGCACCGAGAACGGGTGGCTTTGCAGTTCCAGGTTGAGCAGTTTCAGGACGCCGTCGCGCAGGTCGCCGGAGCGTTCGTAGTCGTCGGCCTGGGCCAGGAATGCGCCGTGGTTCATTTCCTTGATCCAGGTGCCGCCCGCGGTCTTCATGTGCACCCGCACCGAGGCATCCACGTCTTGCCCACAGAGGAGTCCGGCCCGGTCGCCGGACAGCTCGGATTTGCGACTCCACTCCATCAGCGCGGCCACGATGGCGCGTAATGCCCAACCGCCCACCGGCATCCAGCCGATGCTTGCCGACAGCCGCAGCAGGTGCATGAGCATGGTGCGGTAGACGGCGTGGCCGGACAGGGCGTGGCCGAGTTCGTGGCCGACGATGAAGCGCAGCTCTTCGGTGTCCATCAGGTCGATGAGTCCGGTGGTCAGCACGATGAACGGGGTGTCCATGCCGATGGTCAAGGCGTTGACGTGCGGGCTCTGCAAGACGAACATCTCGGGCGTCGTGCGCGCGTCGAGGATCTCGACGCAGTCCTCGCGCAACTGATGCAGCGAACGGAACTGGCGCTCGTCGACCCGGACGGCGGTCGCCAGATACAGCAGCCGGTGCTGGCGTTCCTGCAACAACCCCGACAGTGCGCGCAGCACCACGTCGAAACCGGACAGCGAACGCAGCGTCACCAGGGCGGTGCGGTCGGCCGGATGTTCCCAGGCGCGCGTGCTGATGCCCGGCAGTCGGGTGCGGACACGATCCGGGCTGGTAGTCATGGGATGAAGACCCCTCTTTTTGGAACTCTGCCTGTGGTCAGCGGCCTGCACGCAGTCGCCGTCATAATTCGAGACAGTGGCGTCCGCTCTGCTACAGTCTGCCCGTGTCTTCGAGTGCCGTCCCGCTGGTCCGCCATGAATTGGCGTTGATCGCTGTCGGCAACCTCGATGTCGCCGATATTCACTGTCGTTGATCGGTAACCCGGCACTTCTGCGCGTCGTTTCCTCGTAGACTGGCACGCACCTTTTTCGCAGATGTGTCCGAACCCCGGCGGCCGTCCGGCCGAGAGTCGCGCCACTGCCGTAGCAGCAGGTCTACCGATCAGCATCAGCTCCTCCGTCATCGATCGCCGTGCCGGCAGTGACGGTTCCGTTGGAAAGGTCCACCCCCATGTCTCGCAAATCTTGGCTCTCGCCGCGTCGACGCTACGGCGCTGCCGCTCTCACCGCGATCGCGGCGGTTGCACTCACCGCGTGCGGCGGTGGAGCCAGTGACACCGTCGGAGGTAGTGGTTCCGACGGCAGCGGCGGCACACTGAACCTCTTTGCCTACGCCGTGCCGAAGCCGGGCTTCGACAAGGTGGTCCCTGAATTCAACAAGACCGAAAAGGGCAAGAACGTCCAGGTCAACGGGTCCTATGGTGCCTCTGGTGACCAGTCCCGCAAGGTCAAGGACGGCGCCGAGGCCGACATCGTGAACTTCTCGGTGGAGCCCGACATCACCCGATTGGTCGACGCGGGTCTGGTCGACGCGAGCTGGAATGCCGACGCCACCAAGGGAATTCCGTTCGGTTCGGTCGTCGCGATCGTGGTTCGCAAGGGCAACCCGAAGGGCATCAAGGACTGGGACGACCTGCTGAAGCCGGGTGTCGAGGTGGTCACCCCGAACCCGTTCAGCTCGGGCTCGGCCAAGTGGAACCTGCTCGCTCCGTACGCCGCCAAGAGCGACGGTGGCAAGAACCCGCAGGCCGGACTCGATTACCTGAGCCAGCTCATCTCCAAGGAGCATGTGAAGGTCCAGCCGAAGTCCGGTCGTGAGGCCACCGAGACCTTCCTGCAAGGCACCGGTGACGTGCTGCTCAGCTACGAGAACGAGGCGTTGTTCTCCGAGCGCAACGGCGACCCGATCGAGCACGTCGTCCCGCCGACCACCTTCAAGATCGAGAATCCGGTCGCGGTACTGAAGAACACCAAGAACCTGGAGAAGGCCACCGCTTTCCGCGACTTCCTGTACACCCCCGAGGGCCAGAAGGCGTGGGCTTCGGCCGGTTTCCGTCCGGTCGACCCGAAGGTGGCCGCCGACTTCACCAAGGACTTCCCGACCCCGCAGAAGCTGTGGACCATCGCCGATCTCGGTGGCTGGAAGACCGTGGACAAGGAGCTGTTCACCGCGAACACCGGCTCCGTCGCGGTCATCTACGACAAGGCCACCAAGTAGCTCGGTGACCTGAGCCACACGGGATACTCGAGACTGTGACAGACAGCAGCAACACCGGAACCGGGCCCGCGCCCGGTTCCGGCGTTTCCGTAGAGGCGGGCGCGACAGTGCCCGCCGCCGCGCTCGGGCGCTTCGACTGGTCGTGGCTGCGGGTCACCGGCTCGGTCGGCCCGCTCGGCATCGCCACCGCCGTGTTGTGGCTCAGCATCATCGTGCTGTTGCCACTGGCCGCACTCACCGTCGCATCCTTCGACAACGGCTGGTCCGGGTTCTGGGACGCCGTCACCGCACCCGCCGCACTCGACTCGCTGCGGATCACCGTCCTGGTGTCGGTGGTGGTCGCGGTGATCAATGTCGTGATGGGCACGTTGATCGCCTGGGTGCTCGTCCGCGACGAATTTCCCGGCAAAGGCGTCGTCAACGCGCTCATCGACCTGCCCTTCGCGCTGCCGACCATCGTGGCCAGCATCGTGCTGTTGTCGCTGTACGGGCCGCAGAGTCCGATCGACATCCACCTCAATGCCACCCAGCCCGGACTGGTCGTGGCATTGGCGTTCGTCACGCTGCCGTTCGTGGTGCGCTCGGTGCAACCGGTGCTGATCGAGGCCGACCGCGAGGTCGAGCAGGCCGCACTGTCGCTCGGCGCGGACAACTGGACTACTTTCCGACGGATCGTGTTGCCGACCCTGGCACCCGCCGTCATCAGTGGCGGCGGCCTCGCCTTCGCCCGGGCTATCGGCGAATACGGCTCGGTGGTGCTGATCGGTGGGGCCATTCCGCGCAAGACGGAGATGGCCTCGCAGTACATCCAGAAGCAGATCGAGATCGACCGGCCGGTGAACGCGGCGGCGGTCTCGGTCACGTTGCTCGCCATCTCGTTCGTGGCACTGTTCGTGCTGCGGCTGCTTGCCGAGCGCAGTGCGCGTAAGGAACAGGCCGCTCGATGAAACTTTCTCCGCTGACTCGCATTTCATTGCGGACCATCGCACTGGGCTACCTGTTCATCCTGCTGGTGTTGCCGCTGGTCATCATCCTGTGGCGCACCTTCGAGAAGGGCGTCGGCGCATTCGTCGACGCGATCACCACGCCCGCGGCGATCTCCGCTTTCCAGCTCTCGATCATCATCGTGGCGATCGTGGTGCCGGTGAATGTCATCTTCGGCATCGTCACCGCGCTTGCGCTGGTGCGCGGCAAGTTCCCCGGCCGCACTCTGGTTCAGGGCATCGTCGACCTGCCGTTCGCCGTCTCACCGGTCGTGGTCGGCGTCGCTCTGATCCTGCTGTGGGGCGCCAACGGTTGGCTCGGTGGTCTGGAGGACCTCGGCTTCAAGGTGATCTTCAATCTGCCGGGCATGGTGATCGCCACCATCTTTGTCACACTGCCGTTCGTCGTGCGTGAGGTGGAGCCGGTGCTGCACGAGATCGGCGACGAGCAAGAGCAGGCCGCGGCCACGCTCGGCGCATCCCGGTGGCAGACCTTCTGGCGCATCACACTGCCCGCCATCCGCTGGGGCCTGACCTATGGCGTCGTGCTCACCGTCGCTCGCGCGCTCGGCGAATTCGGTGCGGTGATCATGGTGTCCTCCGCGTTGCCCGGCAAGTCACAGACGCTGACCCTGCTCGTGCACGGCCGATACATCAACGACCACAACACCTTCGGCGCATATGCCGCCGCCACCCTGCTGATGGGCATCGCGCTCGTCGTACTACTGCTGATGACCCTCCTCGAACGTAAGCGGGGCACCAAGTGATCACCCTTGCCGGAGGCCACCCATGATTATCGTGAACAACGCGAAGAAGAACTACGGTTCGTTCGCCGCTCTCGACGATGTCTCCATCGACATTCCCTCCGGAGAGCTGACCGCGCTGCTCGGACCGTCGGGTTCGGGCAAGTCGACGCTGCTGCGGTCCATCGCCGGGCTGGAGTCGCTCGACTCCGGCGTCGTTGTCATCGCCGGGCGCGATGTCACGAGGGTGGCGCCGCAAAAGCGTGACATCGGTTTCGTGTTCCAGCATTACGCCGCGTTCAAACACATGACAGTGCGCGACAACGTGGCGTTCGGGCTGAAGATCCGCAAGCGCCCCAAGGGCGAAATCGCCAAGCGGGTCGATGAACTGCTCGGCATCGTCGGCCTCGACGGTTTCCAGCATCGCTACCCCGCACAGCTGTCGGGTGGTCAGCGTCAGCGCATGGCGCTGGCACGCGCGCTCGCCGTCGACCCGCAGGTGCTGCTGCTCGACGAGCCGTTCGGCGCACTGGACGCCAAGGTTCGCGCGGACCTGCGCACCTGGTTGCGTCGGTTGCACGAAGAGGTCCACGTGACCACCGTGCTCGTCACCCACGATCAAGAGGAGGCGCTCGACGTCGCCGACCGGATCGCGGTGATGAACAAGGGCCGCATCGAGCAGGTCGGCACCCCAGAGGACGTGTACGACCGTCCCGCCAACGAATTCGTGATGTCGTTCCTCGGTGCGGTGGCCCGCCTCAACGGACACCTGGTGCGTCCGCACGATATTCGGGTCGGCCGCGACGCGAGCATGGCGCTGGCCGCGCATGAGGGCACCGCGGAATCGGCCGGTGTCACCCGCGCGACCGTGGAACGTGTCGTGCATCTCGGCTTCGAGGTGCGTGTCGAGTTGCGCAACGCCGCTACCGGAGATCTGTTCGCAGCTCAGGTAACCCGCGGCGATGCCGAGGCGCTGCACCTCAACGAGGGGGAGACGGTCTTCGCCCGTGCTACCCGCATCCCGGAGTTGCCCGCCGGATAAGGCACTTCAGGTGCATGTACCGGACTACGCGCACGTTCTGGCGACTCACCTACAGCGTTCGGCAACCCCGATACTGTTGCTCGAGTAGCAGGAGCAGGCGACCGACCCATCCTGGAATTCGGGACACACCGGACGAAATGCACACCGATGGCGATCCGGAAGCGCCTGTGCGGTAGATGGATTCAGCCAGTCGGTAGCTGGCCTGGTGCTGTTTTGTTGCCGGATGGGATAGCGCGGTGCCCGTGTTGCGGGGAGGGAAGCGTGCTCCATGGCGACTGGGCGGTCTGCTACTCGGCTGGCTAACTCGGAGAGGGCATCCTCGAATTTCGCCGCGCCGTAAGGAAATCCAGCTGCCTGCGCAAAGTTACGCACAGCGTGGCAGGTGAGCGGTGCTCGGCGCTTTCGCTATACGACCTGTATCGGTGCAGGCGGATGCGGACAATCGTATGTCCGGTGGTTGGCAGGCGGGTCGCCGAGTGGTTGCGTGATGGGGTTCGAAGCAAATCGGCTCGGCGATCAGGTGGATTGCGATGGCGGTTGGTCTCGGTTTGAGTATCGGCACCGTGAACACGGTTTCCGCTCTGGCGGAGGAGCGTTCGGCCAAGGCTCCGCCGGGGCGACGCTCCGCCGCCGAGCGTTCGCCCGCCATCACCCGCCGCACCACACTCACCTTCGACAGCACCGGCATGGCGCGAGTGGGCATGATTCCGCGGCACGGTCGCGCCATCACCGAATTCGCCGACCTTACTCAGCGCACCACTTTGCGGGCCCGAGTCGGGCATCGTGCCCTGTCCTCCGCCGATCTGGTCGCGGTGGTCGCCGAATGCCTGATCACCGAGGCGCGGCGCGATCGCCGGGCGGTCGAGGCCGGGATCGTGCTGACCCATCCGGCGGGCTACACCGACGCCCACGTGGACGAACTGCGCGCGGCACTGGATGCCGTCGCCCTCGGGCATGTGGTGCTGGTCGCCGAGCCGGTCGCCGCCGCGATCTGGCTGGAAGCCACGCGTGGCCCGCTCATGCCAGGGCTGGCGTTGGTCTATGACCTAGGTGGGTCCACCCTCGACGTCACCCTGGTCCGAGTGGGCGCGGGTCGTCCGCACAATCCGATCGTCGGTGTCCCGCTGCGCTCGCCGAAATTCGGTGGCCGTGCCTTCGGTGCGCTGGTCGCCGAGCGGGCTGGGACCGGTGGTGCCGCTGCCGCGCTGTCGGGGGCGGTCACCGGCACGACCGCCGACGCGCTGCGTACCGAGCAGGTGCGCCGTTCTTTGGAGTTGGTGTATCGCTGTCTCGGCATGGCCGACGTGACGATGGCCGATGTGGACTGCGTACTGGTGGTCGGTGGCGCGGCTCGGCCGATCGAGGTCTCCCAGGTACTGGCGGGTGAGTTGGCGCGCCCGGTGATCACGGCCCCGGATCCGGAGCGCACGATCGCCGAGGGCGCCGCGATCATCGCGCGCAGGTCCGTGGCCGCTGTCGAGGAGGCAGCGGGTGTTTCGCACGGACGCAAACATCGTGGGCCGCACGGCAGGGCGACGAGGACGGCCTTGTTGTTGTCACAGCGGACGCGGCGCAGATTGACGAAAGTTGCCATCGCGGCGGGGATGTCGGCGGCCGGTGTCGTGCTTGCGCTCGCTGTGCCCGCGGATTCGGTGGTCGCGGGATTGTCGCAGTTCGGGGTGCGATAACGCGGGAGAGACCGCCTGCGGTGGCCTGTATCCGGCTCGCCACCGCGAAGGTCGAGCGGGTGCCGGGTTGACTGCCGTGGCCGTTGGTGTAACTATGGGAAACAGATAAATTGTCCCATGAGGAGAGGCAGTGACGACGATGTCTGCAGCCGTGACGCCCGCAGTCGATCCCGATCTGGAGAAGGCGCAGGAGTACGCAGCGAAATTGCTGCTGCTCTCCGAAGGGTCGATCAACAAGCACTTCGACCCGTTCGAGGACATCGACTGGGACAACCCCGACTACGCGGCCGACGCAGGCGAAGAGCGGTGGATCCTGCCGATGTCCGGCGACACCCTCGGCCGCCACCCCTGGTACCTCGCGCTCTCCGACGAGGAGAAGATCAAGATCGGCAAGTACCGTCAGGCCAACGTGGCCAAGGTCGGTCTGCAGTTCGAATCGATCCTCATCAGCGGTATGGCGACGCACAACTTCGGCCTGCCCAACGGCTCACCCGAATTCCGCTACTGCTCCCACGAAATGATCGAGGAGCACAACCACACCCTGATGTTCCAGGAGATGGTGAACCGGATCGGTGTCGACGTTCCCGGGATGGGCCCGCTGGTGAGCAAGTTCAAGTACCTCGGCGCTCCGGTGGCCGGGCTGTTCCCGAACCTGTTCTTCATGGCGGTGCTGGCCGGCGAAGAGCCGATCGACCACATCCAGAAGGCCATCCTGCGCTCCGGCGAAGAGGTCCACCCGATCATGCTCGGGGTGATGGCCATTCACGTCGCCGAGGAAGCACGCCACATCTCCTTCGCGCACGAGTTCCTCAAGAAGCATGTGCCAGAGGCGAACCCGGCCGGCAAGCTGGTGCTGTCGGTCGCGATGCCGATCGTCATGTGGATCCTCGGGCGCTCGATCGCGACGCCACCGAAGGCGTTCTTCGAGGAGTTCGATATCCCGCCGTCGGTCCGCAAGGAACTGTTCTACGGCTCCAAAGAAGCCAAGCAGGTCTTCCGCGACTACTTCGCCGACGTGCGCACCCTGGCCAACGACATCGGCCTGATGAACCCGATCTCCAAGGCGGTCTGGAAGCTGCTCCGGATCGACGGCCACACTACCCGCTACCGTTCGGAGCCGCTGCGCGCGGTCAAGGCTGCCTGACGTGCCCTACGTTGTCACCCAATCCTGTTGCAGCGACGCGTCCTGCGTCTACGCCTGCCCGGTCAACTGCATCCATCCCACGCCCGACGAACCGGACTTCCTGACGGCGGAGATGCTGTACGTGGACCCGCAGGCGTGCGTGGACTGTGGTGCCTGCGCCAGCGCCTGCCCGGTCGACGCCATCACCTCGTCGAAGAAGCTGACCGATGAGCAGAAGCCGTTCATCGAAATCAACGCTGACTTCTACCGTCAGGCGCGCCCGCGTCCGCTGCTCGCGCGTCCGGTGCCCGCGGCCGAGATCCATGCCGAACGGCAGCCGCTGCGGGTGGCGATCGTCGGATCGGGGCCGTCGGCGATGTATGCGGCCGACGAGCTGTTGACCCAGCCCGAGGTGTCGGTGACGGTCTTCGATCGCCTGCCGGTGCCTTATGGACTCGCCCGGCACGGTGTCGCGCCGGACCATGGCAAGACCAGACAGGTCAGCGAGCTGTTCGATGTCATCTCGGCGCAGCCCGGGTTCGGGTCCTACCTGAATGTCGACGTGGGCAAGCATGTTTCGCATGAGGAGCTGCTCGGACACTTCCATGCGGTGATCTACGCGGTCGGAGCGTCCTCGGATCGTAAGCTCGGTATCCCCGGTGAGGGGTTGGCGGGCAATGTCTCCGCGACCGACTTCGTCGCCTGGTACAACGGGCATCCCGATCATGCGGGCGACACCTTCGATCTGTCGCAGCGCCGGGTCGTCATCGTCGGCAACGGCAATGTGGCGCTCGATGTCGCGCGCATCCTCGCCAGCGATCCGGCGTCATTGGCAGGCACCGATATCGCGCCGTACGCGTTGCGGGCGTTGCGGCACAGCGAGATCGAAGAGGTCGTCGTCCTCGGCCGCCGTGGTCCTGCCGAATCTGCTTTTACCGTTCCGGAATTCGTCGGCCTGCTCGGCGCCGATGTCGATATCGCCATCGAGGGCGAGCTGCCCGACCCGGCCGAGGGCCTGCCCTACCAGGTAGAGCAGAAGATGCGACTGCTGCGCAGCGTGGCCGACCGCCCGTTCGGCGCTCGCAAACGGATCATCTTCCGCTACCTGGCCGCGCCGACCGAAATTCTCGGCACCGACGAGGTCATCGGGGTCGAGGTCGGTCGCAACGAACTGGTCACCGACCCGGACGGCCGGGTTCGTGCCGTTGCGACGGGGGAGACCGAGCGGATCGACGCCGGACTTGTGCTGACGTCGGTGGGCTATCGCGGTGTTGCGTTGCCCGGGTTGCCATTCGACGACCAGGCGGCGGTGATTCCGAACCGGGACGGACGTGTCCTACATCAGGCAGGCGGATCGGTGTTCCCAGGCACCTACGTCACCGGCTGGATCAAGCGCGGCCCCACCGGCTTCATCGGCACCAACAAGTCGTGCGCGCAGGAGACGGTGCAGCAGTTGGCCGATGATTTCAATGCCGGTCTGCTGCCTGAACCCCGTGGCAGTGCCAAAGAATTCGCTCGCCTGGTGCGCAACCGTCAGCCCGCGGTGCACGCGGCAGGGGCGGCGCAGCGTCCCGGCCCGATCCGGCGACTGCTTGCCCGCGCTTGATTGCGGCCGAGCCGCCCCTCGCAACCCGCAGCTCGGGCGGCGACGGCTGCGGGAGCGACCTGATACGCACAGTCGCAGACCATCACGGCACCGCCGGATCGCCTGCTGCTCGGCCTGCGCGCTCACGGGCCGAATGCGGGACTGTTGTACGGACTGGGTCCGGTGGCGGCGATCAGACGGTAGGGTCACAAGAGCGGTTGTCGGCACCTCGGCCGGCGGCCACGTGATGAGGGCGTGTTCGAGCCGAGGTGCCGCGCCTGTCTACAAGGACGCGATACTCACCGAGCTGTGAACCCGCCGTCGATCGCGAGTGCCGCGCCGGTGACGAAGCTTGCTTCGGCGCTGAGCAGGTACGCGCAGAACGAGGCGATCTCCTCGGGCTTGCTGATTCGGCCGAGGGGATGCAGTGCGGCAATCGCCGCTTCGCCCTCCGGTGTCGCGCCCATCGAGTTGCGGAAGGCGGGCGTGTCGATCGCGCCGGAGACGATCGCGTTCACCCGCACACCCTGTTCGGCCGTCTCCAAGGCCACCGCGCGCGTCAGTCCGATCACGCCGTGTTTGGCTGCGACATACGGGGCGACCTGGCCCATGCCGACCACGCCGAGATTCGAGGCGTTGTTCAGGATCGCGCCGCCGCCGGAGGCGACCAAGGCCGGAACCTGGTGGCGCAGACCGTAGAACACGCTGGTCAGATTGAGCTCGATATCGGCGCGCCAGCCGGACTCCTCGATGTCGGAGACCGAACCGAAGGCGTTGACCGCGCCCGCGTTGTTGAAAGCTCCGTCCAGACGACCGTATTCGGTCAACGCGGCCTGCGTCAGCCGGGCCACATCGGCTTCGACGGTCACATCCGTCGGCACGAACAGCGCGCGGCCGCCCGCCGCACGGATGTCGGAGGCGACCCGCTCGCCTGCGTCTTTGCCACGAGCGCCGAGTACCACGGCCGCGCCCTCGGCGGCGACGCGCAGGGCCACGGCCTTGCCGACCCCTGAGCTCGCTCCGGTGATCAGCACGACCTTCTCCGCGAAGCGTGTAGACATCGTCTTGAGTTCCCTTCTCGTCCTTGCCTTTTTGTGTCGGATGAAGCCGCAGACCGGATCTTGTCTCGGTCGTGCGCCGCATCGCTGTACCCAGTCAAGCCGGGGCGGTAGTGCGGTGCTGGCGGAAAACAGCCTTTGCATTTGACGTGTCATATTCATGCGAATGGGGCACGTGTGCCACGAAATGCATAGCGCTGGCAACGATTCGGTTACCGACCGGTCGGTGTGCGTTGTCCGGGTTTGATCGGAGGCTGTCGAGTGGCGACAGTGGAGGTCCAAGATGGATATCCAGATCGCTGCGTAGTAGCGGAATCTGCGCTACTGCAGTCGAATTGCCGTCGGCGAAACGCCTGAATCGGCCTCGCATAACCCATCTACCTGGATAAATGATGTATAGCCAACGGCGGTAGAATTTTCCATATCAATTCAGCATCCGTACTGGCCGGTAGGCAGTTAACCTGTGGGGGCTATTTGGAAGACGACCGCGGCCACATGGATCTCCTGTGTGATGGACGTGGTCACGGTGCGTTGACGGGATGGCGAATGACTACAGGCGTGGGCTTCAGCATCGGTTCAGTGAACTCCGTATCGGCTTCGGTGAGCGTAGAGCGCTCCCGGCCATCGGTGCGCACTCGACGTTCGGCGGTGACGTTCGACAGCGCGGGCGGCATCCGAATCGGTGGGATACCCCAATTCAGCATGGCAGTCAGTGATTTCGCCGATCTGGCCCGCGATCCAGAGCCGGTGATCGTCGGCGGGCGGATCTGGTCCCCCGCCAATCTGGTTGCGGCCGTGGTGAACAGCCTGATCGAGGCCGTCGAGCCGATCGCAGGTGCCGTATCCACCTACCCGGCAGCGTATTCCGACAAACAGGTCGCGCTGCTGCGCCAGGCCATGGATCTCGCCGGAGCGCGAGACGTGCTGCTGGTGCCCGAACCCGTGGCGGCAGCGGAGTGGCTCGAGCAGGAGCGGGGTCCGCTGGAACCCGGCTTCATGCTGGTGTACGACCTCGGCGGCACCAGTCTGGACGTCACCGTCGTGCGGGTCGGTCCCGACTGGGAAGACCATCCTATGGTGGGAAAGCCGATGCGCTCCTACGACTTCGGCGGCCGACCGCTCGGCTCGATGATCGCGCGATATGCTCACGGCGTCGCTCCCGGTCGCACCGCACCGTTGTCGATGACCTCGATCGTCGACGTCGACGGGTTGCGCACCGAGCACATCCGCGATTCCTTCGATGTCGTGCGGGCGTGTGTGGAGTCGACCGGCCTCACCCTCTCCGATATCGGACGCATCTTGCTCATCGGCGGCGCGGGCCGGCCGGCGGAGGTCGCGCGGACACTCGCCGAACTCGGTCGCCCCGTGGTGATGTCGGCCGATCCCGGTCAGACCGTCGCCGCCGGCGCCGCTTACTACGCCGCGCGCACCTTCGTCCCCGCCGTCACGGGCAATCATTTCGTGCCGCACCCCACGGTGTTCTCCGGTGCCGCAGTCGCATCCGCGATCGCCGTCTCGGCCGTGACCGTGTTCGGCGGACCCATCGACACCGGACTATCCCCGGCGCTCGACCGCTTACCCGACATCGGCGTTCCCGCGGATGTCCTGCTGTATGAACCGAGTGGCGACGCAGCGCTCGACCAATTGTGGCGAGCCGGGGGCACGGGATCGCGGCCGATCGCCTACGCCCCCTCCGCTCTCGCGATCGCACCCGTCGCCCAGTCGGCCCGATTCGGACCGACGCTGGCCGAATCCGGGCCCCGTTCCCACCAGAACCCACGATCCTGTTGCGACACACCGCAATCCGGACTTGACACCTACGCCAACCCGGCTCAATTCAACAACCCACTGCCTTTCTTTCCCGCACCCAACGTGAACCTGACGCCGCGCGTCCCAGCTATTCCCAGGATCAGTTTCCCGCCCGGTTTTCCCGGCACGACTCCTGCTCCTGCCCCGTCCAATCCGTCCCCCACCACTCCAGCGACTCCTGGGACGGGGACTTCGTCGGGTGGTGGGACCGGTAGTCCGACCACTGGTGGTGGGGCCGGTATTCCGACCACTGGTGGTGGGGCTGGTATTCCGACCACTGGTGGTGGGGCTGGTAACCCGACGTCCGGTGGTGGGGCTGGTAACCCGACGTCCGGTGGTGGGACTGGTAACCCGACGTCCGGTGGTGGGACTGGTAACCCGACGTCGGGTGGTGCGACGGGCACTCCAGCCTCCGGGGGCGCATCCGGTTCCACGTCAGGCGAAACGGCGCACGATGGTGTGAATTCCGGCGGCGTGGGCTCCGGCGCAGCCTCGGGTGCCGCATCGTCAGGCGGCGACACCTCGGGTGGTGCTTCTTCCGGAGGTCCGTTCCCGGGGGATCCGGACGGTTTGTCGTCGGGTGCATCCGGTGGGACATCTTCGGGTGGTCCGAGGTCTGGGGGAGCTTCGTCCGGTGGCGCCTCGGCCGGCGGAACATCCTCGGGCGCAGGCACTTCAGGTGGTGCGTCCTCGGGTGGGGCATTTCCGTCAGGCGCGTCTTCGGGTGGCGCGTCTTCAGGTGGCAACTCCTTCGGAGGAGCCTTGCCAGGTGGCGCGAGTTCGGGTGGAGCTTCATCGGGTGGTGCATTCTCGGGCCACTCCGGTGGCGCAGGTGGATTCGGTGGCGGTGGCGCAGGTGGTCTCGGTGGCTCAGGTGGTTTCGGTGGCGCCGGTGGTTTCGGTGGCGGTGGCGCAGGTGGTTTCGGTGGCGCGGGTGGCGCCGGTGGTTTCGGAGGCGGTGTGCACGGCCGCTGACGTCGAGTCGAGGGACTTCGAGAGTCGCCGACCTGCAGGTAGTGACTGCCTAGTGATCGTCCGTGAGCTGGTCGCGTGCCGTTGTCTTGCGTTCGTCGGCGACTCCGCGCGCTGCTTCAGCCCCCACCAGGCCATCGGCCCGTTGTCACCATGAATGTCGGCTGAGACCGGGGCGGCGGCGACCATAACGAGGATGCTGCCGACCCCGCCATCCGAACTCTGCTTGCCGTATCCGGTCGTGGGCGCTGCTCGTCGGTGTGTATCGGACGGGTGCGGGGGAGGCGCTCGAAACGATGTTCGTCACCACCGCCCTCGCGCGGATCGCTCCCGCGGCATCGGCACGGACGATATGGGAACGGTCTCGCGTGGGGATTCCCCCGGCATGTCGAATCACGTCGGTGGCCTATCCGCCCGCGAGTGAGTGGATGACCGCAACCGTGTGGGATCGCAGGTCTCGATGACCGAGTGCGCCTGGAACTCCTGACAATTGATCGGATGACGCCCGGCGGCGCGCCGATGCACAATGGGTTGGTGGTTGTAAGCGGGGGACCCCAGCTCATTGCGCTCGATGTGGACGGGACACTGCTGCAGACGGGATCGCCGGTCACCGAGCGGGTGGCCGATGCCGTGCGGGCAGCGGTCACGGCGGGCGCGCATGTGGTCGTGACGACCGGGCGGACGTTGCTGACAACGCGTCCGGTGTTGGAGCAGGTCGGCCTGAGAGAAGGGCATGCGCTGTGTTCCAACGGCGCCGTCCACATAGATGTGGCGAGGGGCGAGCCGGTCGCCGTGCAGGCATTCGATCCCGCGCCCGCCGTCACCGCATTGCGCGCGCTGTTCCCGGACATGATCTTCGCGGTGGAGAAGGTCGGTGTCGGCACCTGGGCGACCGGCATGAGCCCTGGTGAGTTCTCGATCGGTGAATACCTGCTCGTCGACGATGGTGAATTGAGCAGCGAACCGACGCCGCGACTGAACGGCTGGTGGCCGGAGGGCACGCTGGCCGAGATGCTGCGATTGCTGAGTTCGCTCCGGGTGGCCGGCGCGAGCTGGGTGCACGGCGAATTCGGTCCGTGGCTCACGGTTTCCCGCCGGGGTGTCTCGAAAGGCTGGGCCCTGGAACGCCTGCGCAATGCTCTCGGCATCCCTCACGAGGCCACCCTCGCCATCGGCGACGGCTATAACGACCGCGAAATGCTGCGCTGGGCAGCACATTCCGTGGCGATGGCCAACGCGCCCGACGAGATTCGCGCGCTCGCCGACGAGATCGCGGAAGATGTCGTCGACGACGGTGTCGCCAAGGTTCTCGAACGCTGGTTCCGCGCCTGACCCACCGCACGGCCTGGTCATCGAAGCACGGGACTTGTCGGTCCCAGCCGAAACCGTCTGCGGATTCGCTACGGTCACTCACACCCGACTCTGTCTGTCGGATGGTTTGCAACTCCGCATCACGCGACCCGCTCGCGTGCGAAGAATTCATCACGGTGCTGATGCCGTGCCGCCCGACCTGGGCCGAGTGGGCACCCCATGCCGACGCACGGTGACCCGCGGTATCGGCAGGCAGGGTCCACCCGCCGGGTCGGCTACGCGGGTGCGGCCTCGGCCAAGACCTCCATGTAGTGCGGGTTGCTCATCACGCCGAGCACATTGCCGAACGGGTCGACCACGGAGGCGACCGCGAATCCCTGGGTGAGGGTCCGCACCGGCTGGTACTCCTTCGCGCCCAGCTCCATCAGTCGGTCCAGTGCGGCCTGCAGGTCGTCGACAGCCCAGTACAAGACCTGGCCGCCCGGCTCGGTGGGCGCGCCCTCCGGGGCGAACTGCCGGTTGAGGATGCCGAGTTCGTGCTGGTAGTCGCCGATGCGGAACTCGTAGTACGCGCCGGGCACGTGGAAGTAGGGCTCGACGCCGAGCAACTCGGTGTACCAGTCCTTCGCGCCCTCGAAGTCCTCGGCCCAGTACGTCACGGTCGCCATTCCACGCAGCATTTCGGTCTCCTTCGTCGGTGGTCGTCTTCTTGTAAAAACCATCATCCAACCCAAAGTGCTCACGGAATGAGCACTTTTACGGGCAGAATGAAAAACATGCGAGCGGACAGGTTGGTGGCGACCCTGCTGTTGATGCAGGCGCGCGGACGGGTGACGGCGGCGGAGATCGCCGAGGAACTCGAGGTCTCGGTCGCCACCGCGCGTCGCGACCTCGAGGCGCTGTCGGCGGCGGGGGTTCCGGTGTACTCGCAGATGGGGCGCGGCGGCGGCTGGTCCTTGATCGGCGGTGCACGCACCGATCTGAGCGGCCTGAACGAATCGGAAGCGCGCGCACTGTTCCTCCTGGCGGGCCCGTCGGCGAAGGCGGTACCCGAACTGAAGTCCGCGCTACGGAAGCTGGTGCGCGCCTTGCCGCAGACCTTCCGCGACGATGCGCAGGCCGCGGCCGACGCCGTGGTCATCGATCCCGCGCGCTGGGGCGCCCATGATCCGACGCGCCCAGAAATGGTCAGCCGGTTGCAGCGGGCCGTCGTCGAACGCCACAAGGTGCGTCTGGACTACGACCGCAAGGGTGAGAAGACGCAGCGGCTGGTCGATCCATGGGGTCTGGTCGACAAAGATGGCACCTGGTACCTCATCGCAGGCACCGATCGCGGTAAGCGCACCTTCCGCGTCGACCGCATCCTCGACGCGCTCGTCACCGACGAAACAGCCCACCGCCCCTCCGATTTCGATCTGTCCGAGGCATGGGGCGAAGTGGTCGGTGCGATGGAGCAGCGCCGGGCGGCCACTTCCGCCACCGCCTTGATCGCGGAGCACTTACTGCCCGTCCTACGCAATCAGCAGGGCAGGCACTGCGTGGTGGACGGCCCGGTCGAGGACGGCCGCATCCGAGTCAGCATCACCGCACCGACGCCGCGCATGATCGCCCAGCAGTTGGCGGGCTGGGGGACCGAAATAGAAGTGCTCGGTCCGCAGTCGGTGTGCGACCAGCTTGCGGTGCTCGGCACCGAACTCGTCGATAGATATCGGACCTGAATCGCCGATTCGCAGAATGAGTCACGCACATCGAATCATCATGTTTCGCCTTCGAATCATCGGCAAAGAATTCGATGTGCCCGGGGTTTTTCGATCGGCGCGGTCGCTCCCGCTCGGATTCGGCGGGTGTCACGGTGGTCTCGGGCTGGGGTTCCCAATGATGAAAAGAGTTGCGGGCAGAACGGTTTGAAATCTGAACAGTCCTCCGTTACGTTGAGCTGTTCGGATCATCCTGAGCCGAACAGTAATTCGAGACGTTCGATTTGATATCGGGGGTCGGGGAGAAATGAGAAAAGACATGGTCCGTCGGACCTTCGTGAACAAGCTGGTCGCCGCGGCGATGCCGCTGGCGGTTGCCGTCACCTTCGCCGGTGTGGCATCGGCCGATCCGGGGCAGCTCGCTCCGGCGCCCGCACCGGTTGTGCAGCTGGTCGCCGAGCCGGTCGTTACGCCGGTGGCCGCCGGGATCCCGCTGGAAGAGATTGCGACCAATCCGGAAGCGAAGAACCACGATCCGCTGGCCAACGGTGCGGCAGGCGGCGCTCTCGCGGGTGCGGCGGGCTCGGGCGTCCTCGCGGGTGTCATGTGCCTGCCCGCCTTCCTCGTCGGCGCGATCCCGTGTGCGATCAGCGGTGCGCTGACCGGTGCGCTGTGGGGCACGGTGATCGGTCTGCTGGTCGGTGCGCTCGCTCCGGAGATGGTGCCGCAGGTGCTGCCCTGATTCCAGGGGTGAATCAGCGAACACTGGGCCGTGTCAGGACAGAAATGTTCTGGCACGGCCCAGTGTCGTTGCGGGTGCCTTCGTCGAATAAGGATGGCCGCGCGGGTAATTAGCGTGCGTGCTCTTCGGCGCGCGTGGACAAGCGGCTGTGGAGTGCGCGCACCATCTCGGCCGCCACCACGGCATGTCCGCTCATCGTGAAGTGGATGAGGTCGGCGCTCATTACCTCGGGGCGCAACCGCAGTGGGTGATCCCAGAATTCCACCAGGATCGCGTCGTAGCGCCCGGCCAATTCACGCACAACATCATTGAGCGCTGCCATCCGGTCCCGCATCGGACGCATCGGCAGCATTCGCTCCACCTCCCACACATCGGCCAGCGTGAATGTGCATACCTGAGCGCCGCTGCGGGCCAGCGTGCCGAAGAGCGCATCGAGATTCGTGCGCAACTCATCGACACTGCCTCCAGGCAGGAACAAATCGTTGCCGCCGCAACTGAGGTGTACCAGGTCGGGCTCGAATTCCAGAACCGGCTGCAGCTGCTCGGCGAGCACCTGCGCGGTGGTGGCGCCGATCCGGCCGGTATTCAGATACGCCAGACCGGGATTCACCGACGAAAGCGTTCCTGCGACACGGTCGGCCCACGCGGTGCTCTCATAGCCGGGGCTCGGATCGCCGACGCCCTGGGCGATGGAGTCACCGAGTACCGCGTAACGCTGCCACGGTGCGCCGACCAGTAGGCGCCGCGCTTCGTCGGCGGGCAGTAGCATCGGGTCATCGGCCTCGGTGCGAACAGTACCGTCGGTCAAGGTGACTCCCAAGTCTCGGGCTGAGTGTTCGGCGACGTCGTCGGGCCGAAAGCTGTGGTGCGGCATGCTTGCTCCTACTGCGTGGCGGCTGCGGTGGCGGGCGTGCGGCTCGGGATCGCGATGAGTAGCGCGGCCGCAACACCGATGGCCGCGCAGATGGCGAACACGGTGTGGAATCCGCCGAGCGGATCGCCGGGATGCGCCGCGAACACTGCGGCCAGCACCGCGATGCCCAGCGCACCGCCGACCTGACGTGCGGTCAGGTTCATTCCGATACCCGCGGCAAACTCCTGTGGCGGAAGAGAACTTGCCGCAGCCGTGCCGAGCACCGTGACGACGATCCCGACGCCGCCGCCGCCGAGCAGTCCCGCAGGGATCCACGCCGACCACAGCGCCGGTGTCACATCGAATGCATCGGTACTCATCCACGTTGTGGTGGCGGTGTACATCAGCGCGCCGAGCACGCCGACCCAGCGCCGCGTGGTGGGGGAGGTGATCCGACCGGCGATGGTGGCGGTCACCATCGAGGACACCGCGCCGACGGTCAACGCGCCGGCCGATTCCAGCACCGAGTACTGCCACATCGCATCGAGGAAAAGCGGTCCCGCCAAGAGCCAGGCGAACATGCTCCCGCCGAACACGAAGGTCGAAGCCGTAGCCAGCGCGTACGGCCTACTGCGCCACAGCTGGACGGTGATGGCGGGATTGTGGTGGCGGGTCGAGCGCAGCAGTGCGGCGAGGATCAGCAGGGCTCCGCCCACCAGCGCGATCAGCGTGACCGGTGCGTGCCAACCCCACTCTTGTCCCTCGGTGACGCCGACGACAAGGCCGCCGAGTCCGAGCGCGATGGCGATCGTGCCGAGCGGGTCGGGCATGGCGCTGCCCGGCTGTCGGGTGTCGGGCACCGGAATACGCAGACCGGACACGATGAGTGCGACCGCGATCGGGATGTTGATCATGAAAACCGAGCGCCAGCCGAACGTCTCGACCAACGCACCGCCGATCGCGGGACCGACTACGGCGGCGAATCCGCCTGCGGCAGACCAGGCTCCGATCGCTGCGCCGATTTTCTCGCGGGGCGTGACGCTGAGTACGAGCCCGAGCGCGGACGGCACCATGAGGGCCGCCGTCGCGCCCTGCAGTAGCCGACCGGCGATCAACCATGGCGCGCTCGGCGCGAGTCCGCACAGTAGCGAGGTCAGCGCGAAGCCGGCCATGGCGATCAAAAAAAGCTTGCGCCTGCCGAGGGTGTCCGCGAACCGGCCCGCCGGGGTGAGCAGCGCGGCGAACGCGACGGCATAGCCGCTCACGATCCAGGTCAACGTAGTGGCCGGGGTACTGGGGAAGTCACGAGCGATCGACGGGAAGGCGATGTTGACGACGGAAAGGTCGAGGAAGGCGATGAACGCGGCGCCGGATGCGATCAAGAGGGTGCGCGCAGCGGTGTTCGTGGTCGGCGGATTGTCGATCCGCGCGGTCACTTCGGTCATGGAGAGATCCTTTAGCGAGGAGGACGAACAAAGCGTACGATCGTTCGTGCAATTAACGTACGACCGTACGTTCGTATTTGCAACCCCTAGGTGGAACAATGGCGCTCATGGCCGAGTCGACAACCCCTCCGGAGCTGCAGCCCGGCTCCGATCAACGCCTGGCCAAGGGCGCACGGGCCAGGGCATCTATCGCCAGGCATGCCGCGGAAGTGGCCTCCGTCGAAGGGTTGACCGGAGTCAGCATCGGCAGGCTCGCCGCCGATCTGGGTCTGAGCAAGAGCGGCATCGCAACCTTGTTCGGCACCAAAGAGGCGCTGCAGGTAGCCGCGGTGAAGTCGGCCCGCGAGGCCTTCATCGAGCGGGTCATCGCGCCGAGCATGTCTCAGCCGGGAGGCTACGACCGCCTCCGGGTCCTGATCGAGCTGTGGTTCGGGCACATCACCGACCCGACCTTCCCTGGTGGATGTTTCCGCGTCGCTACCATCGCCGAATTCGACAGCAAGCCCGGTCCGGTCCGTGACGCTATCGCCGAGGATCGCAGGGACTGGCTCGCGTTCCTGGCCAAAGAGATTCGCCGGGCCCAGGCGCAAGGTCATCTCGGCGAGCGCGACGCGGATGTCATCGCCTTCGAAATCGAGGCCGTGCTCAGCGCCGCTAACACCGCCCAGCAGATGGGCGAGGACTGGGGTGTTGCCACCGCTCGTGCGATCGTCGGCGACCTCATGGGTGAGCCCGTCCCCTGATCGGTCGACCTCGATCGGTGAAAGCAGAAGCGGGCGCCCGATGATGGGCGCCCGCTCGCAGGTACTTCAGTGGTGGTGTGCTGTTCGGATCTCGCGTCGAGGCCCGCACCCGCAGTGGTTCAGTGTTCGTGGGTGGCGGTGGTGGCCAGGGTGAAGGCGGCGGTGCGGACGGTGTCGGCGTGCTTGAAATCGAGGAAGAGGCGGTAGGTGCCGGGGCCGGGAACCACTGTGTGGAAGGTGATTTCGGGGCCGGGCGCGGTGACTCCGTCACCGGGTTCGCCGTTCGGGTGGACGTGGACGTAGGCGAGGTCGCCCGCGCGCAGCACCACGAGGTGCCCGAATGCCGCGAGATAGGGCTGCAGGTCGGTGACCGGCTCGCCGTTCTTGCGTACGGTGAGGGTGAGGAGCCGGCCCGCACCGGGAACCAGCTCTCCGTCCAGTGCAACCTCGTATCCGTCCACCGCGTAGGTGCGAGCTGCCTCCGGTGTGGGCTGCGGCGCGTAGTCACCCGCGACCGCGAGATCCGCGCCCAGCGTGATCGTCCGCCCGAGTGCTCGCGGTGCGATATCGGTGAACACCCGATATGCCCCCGCCGCAGGCAGATTCAGCCGCACCGACCAGGTGCCGTCAGCGGCGCGTTCGGGGTGCACATGCCAGAATCCGGTCAGCTCCCGCTGTGCGACGATCAGATGCAGTTCCCTGTCGTGGATTGATGTGTACTCGGTGACTGCGAGCCCGTCGGGCCCGACAATCCGGAACCGGAAGTCGATCTCACCCGCCTGCACGATCGTGTGCGCCAATGCCAATGTGTACCCATCCTGGGTGATCTGCAGCCCGCCGGGGCCTGCCGCCGCGTGGGCGCTGTGATCCCCATGGTCCGCGTGACCTGCGTGGTCCGCGTGAGTTCCGTGCTGGGTGGTCTGGTCGCCGGTCGCCGCCGCGACATGCGCCGTATGAGCGGCGTGGTTGCCGTGACCTGCGTGGGTGTCGTGACCCGTGTGAGCGCCGGAAGTCGCGCGTGTCGAATGGTCGCCAGTGTCCTCGTGGTCGACGGGCGTGGTGGGCTGTGCGGTGTTCGCCTGAGTGCTCATTACTCGGCCTCTCTGATCTGCTCTTCGTTCCGGCAGAATCGAAATTATACCCCATGGGGGTATCTGGCAAGGCTGGCCGCTGTGAGGTGGCTCACGTGGGTACTGCATCGTCGGCCACGCGGGTCGCGCCATCGCTCAGTGGTTGGCGCAACGGTAGGTCCATGAGGGCAAGTGGCGAGGGCGGTCACGCTTAGCGGCTGCTGAGGCGGGACCGCTCATCATGTAGCGCTGGTGGTTTCATATCCGGGACCGGTTCCCGGCGTTGTCGCGGGTAGAGCCGGCGCGGTTTTCCGCCTGCGCACGATCCTCGCTCGCTGCTCGCCGACGGAAGGAGGGCGCGGCGCGCGGCTATCGGCGTTCGTGCACCGCCACATTCGACTCGCCGGCACCTAGGCATCACCTGACGAGAATCACCATGTGAGATGTCCAGCGAGTGTGGTCGTCACTCCGACTGCTCACCGGCTACCAGCCAGATGGCGCGGAGCGGGCGCATGCCCTCCTCGACGGTAGTCGGCGATAGGGCGTTTGCCGCCTTCGAGGTACCACTGTTCGAGGGCGGCGAAGTAGCCGAAGACCAGGGCATTGGTGGCCACACGGGCCTGTGTCTCGGTCAGCTGTCCGGTCGACTTCATCCGCGCCCGTCGGCGAAGCCGCTCGCGGCGCACATCCCGATCGAGCCGGACCACGTAGGTCGCGCGACTGCGGCCTACATCCACCTCATATAACCCGCTTTTCCCGGATTGGAAGCGCACAGTGTTCACCACACCGCTGCTGTTGATCGCCGCCACCCTGAGTTTCCGCATGCTCGGCGTCGTCGGCGTCCGCCGGTTCGCTACCTGGCGAGTGTCTTTCGCGCACGGACTGGCCGTGATGCTCATCGTCACCGGCATCGCCCATTTCATCCCCGACACCGTCGACGCGATGCCGAGCGATGACGATCTGGTTGCCATGGTTCCGGCGTCGTTCCCTTTCCGGACGTCATGGTCTACCTGACCGGTGTACTGGAATGCTCGGCGCGGTCGGTCTGGTCGTGACCGGTGCCCGACGGCACTGCGGCCTCGGTCTCGCTGCACTGTTCGTTCTGATGTTCCCGGCGAACATCCACGCAGCGATCTCGGATATTCCGTTGAACGGAGATCCGGCCACTCCCCTGTGGTTCCGGATCCCCGAGCAGGTCGCGTTGTCGCGGTTGCCCTGTGGGCATCAGGGTCGACAATCACGAACCGTCGCGCCCCGGCCGGCCGTCGGCGTGACGCGACCGTCGAGGTGTCACGGCCCATGTCCGGCGTCCGGTGACTTCGGCCCCGCGGCGCTGCCGGGGCGCTCGCACTGGCCGTGTACATCACTCGTACGCCGAGTTCGTACTTGCGGGCGAGAACATGGTGCCGGCGGTCGATGTCGGTGTCGGCGAGCTCTGGTTTCAGGCCGAGAGGGTCAGCGTGGACGCGGAGGTGGCGTCGTAGCGGTCCCATACGATGTCGGCGAGGGCGGGGTGCGCGCCGATGACCTCGGCATGGACGAGTTCCGGTGCGCTGTCCGCCAGTCGGTCGGTAAGCAGGCCTGGGGCCAGGAACCAGGGGACTACCAGGACATGGTCCGCCCCGCGGGACCACAGACGCGAAACCGCTTCGGTGACACCGGGTTCGGTTGTGGCGAAGCAGATCTCGGTGCGCCACCCCGTCACAGCGGCCAGCCGTTGCGCGACCAGCGCCGTCCGGCCATTGGCAGCCCCCGACGACGACCCCACTGCGGCCACCGCAATTCCGATCCGCTCGAGTGGCTGTGTGCGGGTGCGGAGTGGCACACCATGGCGGGTGTCTCTCGCGATATGCCGCAGCCATGTGCCACGCACCGAGTGACCCTCCGCGAGGTGCGGGGCGCTGGCGGGGCGGCACGCGAGGGCTTCCAGCGCTCGGTCGTGGAGGGCGGTGACCAGGCGAGGGTCGGGGCCCAGGACGTCGGCCTGGGTGAGCTGTAGGCGTGGATGGCGAGTGCGGGCGGTGTCCAGCAGGCCGGGTAGGTCGATTCGGGCGTGGAAGGCGTTGCCGAGCAACAGGGGTGCGACCACGGCATGGGTGTGGCCGTCGGCCACGACGGCATCGACGACCTGCTCGACCGAAGGTGTGCTCAGGTCGAGAAACGCCAGCCGCACGTCGACGTCCGGACGTGTGGCGGCGATCAGCGCGACGACATCGGACATGGTTGCGGCCGAGCGCGGGTCGCGGCTGCCGTGGGCAACGGCGATCAGTGCCGGTCGCGGTGCCGCCGTCCACGCGGATAACGGGAAGGCTACTGCTTTCGCACCGGGCCGAGCCGACGTGCAGAGATCGGCGTGGGGCGCCGACGGGTGGGCCTCAGCGGACCATGTCGGTGTCGGCCCAGCGAGTGCGGTGTCGGCCGAGGATGCTGCGGCGGCCCGGGGTGGCGTGCGCCCGATCGGTTCGCAAGTGCCGAGGGCTGTGGCGGTATGCGTCGATGCGGGAACGCCGACCGCAGGGTGAGGCGTGGCAGCGGTCCGCGCCTGCGCGGAGTCGAAAAGAGCTGGCGCGGACCGCATATCAGACCCCGGTGCCGACCTCGACCGCCGACAGCACGTCGCCGACCAGGCCTGCGGCCAGGGTGTTGCCGCCTGCGGGGTCGATGAGCAGGAAGCTGCCGGTGTGCCGGTTCACGCGGTAGTCGTCGGCCGCGACGGGCTCGGCAACGCGCACGGAGATGCGGCCGATGTCGTTGAGTTCCAGCGCCTCCGGGTTCGGGTCCGCGATCAGGCGCTGCTCGTCGAACCGCTCCAGCAGGGCGACGACGATGGCCTGGGTGGTGCGGGTGCCGTGCTTGAGCAGCAGCCGGGCGCCGGGGCGCAGCGGCCGGTCGCCCAACCAGCACACGGTCGCATCGAAGACGTCGATCGGCTCGGGGGCGTCGGCAACCGAGGCGATGATGTCGCCGCGGGAAATGTCCACGTTGTCGGCGAGGATCAGCGTGACGCTGCGCCCGGTCTGTGCCACCGCGAGCTCGCCATCGGGGGTGTCGACCCGCTCGACCGTGGAACGGATACCCGAAGGCAGCACCACGATTTCGTCGCCGGGAGCGACCGAACCCGCCGCGATCTGGCCGGCGTAACCGCGGTAGTCGGGGTACTCGGCGGTGCGCGGCCGGATCACGTACTGCACGGGGAAGCGCAGCCCGAGCGCGTGCGCACCCGAGCTGTCGGCATCCACCGGCACCGACTCCAGATGCTCGATCAGCGAAGGTCCGTCGTAGTACGGGGTGTTCGCCGAGCGGGTGGCGATATTGTCGCCGTTCAGCGCGGACACCGGGATCTCCTGCACGTCCTCGCTCGCCCACCCGAGCGTGCTGGTGAGTCGATTGAACTCGGCAGAGATCTCGGCGAACACGGTCGCGGCGTCGTCGACCAGGTCGATCTTGTTCACCGCGAGCACCAGCTTGGGCACGCCGAGCAGTGCGAGCACCGCGGCGTGGCGACGGGTCTGCTCGATGACACCCTTGCGGGCATCCACGAGCAGGATCACCAGCTGCGCGGTGGACGCGCCCGACACGGTATTGCGGGTGTACTGCACATGCCCCGGGGTGTCCGCGAGCACGAAAGACCGCTGTGGTGTAGCGAAGTAGCGGTAGGCGACATCGATCGTGATGCCTTGCTCGCGCTCGGCCCGCAGCCCGTCGACGAGCAGCGAAAGATCGGGAGTGGCCAGACCTTTGTCCACCGACGCGCGGGTGACGGCGTCGATCTGATCGGCGAGCACGGACTTCGTGTCGTAGAGCAGGCGTCCGACCAGAGTGGACTTGCCGTCGTCGACAGAACCGGCGGTGGCCAGCCTCAATAGGTCGGACATATCAGAAATAACCCTCTCGCTTGCGGTCTTCCATCGCGGCTTCCGACACTCGGTCGTCACCGCGGGTCGCACCGCGTTCGGTCAATCGGGAGGCGGCCACCTCGGCGAGGATCGCCGCGTTGTCGGCCGCCTCGGAAAGAATCGCGCCGGTGCTGGATCCGTCACCGACAGTGCGGTAGCGCACCGAACGGGTCTCCAGCACTTCGCCCTCGCGTGGGCCGCCCCACACGCCGGGCGTCATCCACATGCCGTCGCGCTGGTACACCGGGCGCTCGTGGGTGTAGTAGATGCTCGCCAGGTCGATGTTCTCGCGGGCGATGTAGCGCCAGATGTCGAGCTCGGTCCAGTTGCTCAGCGGGAACACCCGCACGTGCTCGCCGGGTGCGTGCCGCCCGTTGTACAGGTTCCACAGCTCGGGACGCTGCCGTTTGGGATCCCACTGTCCGAAGGCATTGCGCAGCGAGAAGATTCGCTCCTTGGCACGGGAGCGTTCCTCGTCGCGGCGGCCGCCGCCGAATACCGCGTCGAAGCGGTGCTCGGCGATGCCGTCCAGCAGCGGGACGGTCTGCAATGGGTTGCGGATGCCATCGGGTCGCTCGGTCAGCCGTCCGTCGGCGAGATAGTCCTCGACCTTCGCGACGTGCAACCGCAGACCGTACTTCTCGACGATCTTGTCGCGGAATTCCAGCACCTCCGGCAGATTGTGCCCGGTGTCCACGTGCAGCAGCGCGAACGGCAGCGGCGCAGGCCAGAAGGCCTTCAGCGCCAGGTGCAGCAGCACCGTCGAGTCCTTGCCGCCGGAGAACAGGATCACCGGCCGCTCGAATTCGCCTGCCACCTCACGGAAGATATGGATCGACTCGGATTCGAGCGCCGCGAGAGTGTCGAATTCGGTAATGCCAAGGGCACGTTCGGTGGTGTTCGATGATTCGTTCACAAATTCACCCACGATGGTTTCGGTCATGACTGATGCAACCCGCATTCGGTCTTGGCGAGGCCGGCCCAGCGGCCGCTTCGCGGATCGGAACCCGGCTCCGGCTTCCGTGTGCACGGAGCGCAGCCGATAGACGGATATCCCTCTTCCACCAGGGGATTGACGAGGATGCCGTGCTGCTCGATGTAGGCCTGCATCTCGTCGTCGGACCAGGCGGCGATCGGATTGATCTTCACCAGGCCGAACGCCTCGTCGAACGAGATGAGCGGCGCGTTGGCCCGAGTCGGTGCTTCCACCCGGCGGATGCCGGTGACCCAGGCGTTGTAGCCGCCGAGCGATTTTTTCAGCGGCACCACCTTGCGCAGCCGGCAGCACTCACCGGGATCGCGCGCGAACAGATCCTTGCCGAGCAGCTGATCCTGTTCGGTCACCGAATGCTCGGGCCGCGCATTGATCACGTTCACGCCGTACACGGCCTCGACCGCGTCCCGGGTGCCGATGGTTTCGGCGAAGTGGTAGCCGGTGTCGAGGAACAACACATCGACACCCGAACGGACCTGCGCGGCAAGGTGAACCAGCACACCGTCCTGCATGTTCGAGGCGACGATGTAACCGGCGCGATCGCCGTGGGCTCCGTTGGACCCGGTGCCGAAGTTGTCCTCGGTCCAGCGCAGCAGTTCCACGGCCGAAGCGCCGTCGAGCTCCGCGGCGCCGCGCTCGGCGATCACCCGCAGCTCGTCCTCGGACAGCTTGCCCGCCAACTGTGTTGTCATGTCAGATCTCCCGTACCGAGCCGTCGCACAGCTCTGCTCGATCGCCGCTGTTCGCCACGCTCATCACTTCAGGTCGGCCTCGTCGGCGCGAACCGCCCACTGCGCGAACCGTTCGCCGTCCTCGCGGTGCTTGATGAAATTGCGCACCACTCGCTCGATGTAGTCACCGAGTTCATCGCTGGTCACCTTGTGCTGGCGCAGCTTGCGCCCGAAAGCGCTGTCGAATCCGAGGCTGCCACCCAGGTGAACCTGGAAGCCCTCGACATGATTCCCGCTGCCGTCATCGACGAGTTGGCCCTTGAACCCGATGTCGGCGATCTGCGAGCGCGCACACGAGTTCGGGCAGCCGTTGATGTTGATGGTCACCGGAACATCCAGCTGCGCATTGAGATCCGCGAGCCGGTCCTCGAGCTCGGGAACGAGCACTTGGGACCGCTTGCGGGTCTCGGCGAAGGAGAGCTTGCAGAACTCGATGCCCGAGCAGGCCATCAGGTTGCGCCGCCACAGTGACGGGCGAGCCTGCAGGCCGAGGGGCGCCAGCTCGTCGATGAGTTCGTCGACCTTGTCGTCGGCGACGTCGAGCACGATCAGCTTCTGGTACGGCGTGAACCGGATCCGATCCGAGCCGACCTTGGCCGCGGCGTCGGCGACCTTGGTCAGGATCGTGCCCGACACCCGGCCCGCGATAGGGGAGAAGCCGATGGCGTTGAGCCCATTGCGCAGCTTCTGCACGCCGACGTGGTCGATCGGCTTGGTCGGCTGCTGCGGCGCCGGACCGTCGATCAGCTTGCGCTTCAGGTACTCGTCCTCGAGCACCTGGCGGAACTTCTCGATGCCCCAGTCCTTGATGAGGAACTTCAGTCTGGCCTTGGTGCGCAGCCTGCGGTAGCCGTAGTCGCGGTACAGCGAGACAACGGCCTCCCACACATCCGGCACCTCGTCGAGCGGCACCCATGCGCCGACGCGCTGGGCCAGCATCGGGTTGGTCGAGAGGCCGCCGCCGACCCAGAGGTCGAGACCCGGTCCGTGTTCGGGGTGGTTCACGCCGATGAAGGCGATGTCGTTGATCTCGTGCACCACGTCCTGCTGGCCCGAGATCGCGGACTTGAACTTGCGCGGCAGGTTGGAGTACTCCGGCTTGCCGATGTAGCGGCGCACGATCTCGTCGATCGCGGGTGTCGGGTCGATGATCTCGTTCAGCGATTCACCGGCCAGCGGGGAGCCGAGCACCACACGCGGGCAGTCGCCGCACGCCTCGGTGGTCTGCAGCCCGACCGCCTCGATCCGCTTCCAGATCTCGGGGACGTTCTCCACCTCGATCCAGTGGTATTGGACGTTCTCGCGGTCGGACAGGTCGGCGGTGTCGCGGCCGAACTCGGTGGAGATCTGGCCGAGGGTGCGCAGCTGCTCGACAGTGAGCGCGCCCGCATCGCAGCGGATGCGCATCATGAAGTACTTGGCCTCGAGAATGTCGATGTTCTCGTCGCCGGTCCAGCTGCCGTCGTAGCCCTGCTCGCGCTGGGTGTAGAGACCCCACCAGCGGAACCGGCCGCGCAGATCGCCTTTATCGATGCTGTCGAAGCCTTGTTTCGAGTAGATGTTCTCGATCCTGGCGCGGACGTTGAGCGGATTGTCGTCTTTCTTGGACTGCTCGTTCGGGTTCAGCGGCTCGCGGTAGCCCAGCGCCCACTGGCCCTCCGCCTTCCGGCGAACGGGCTTATCGGTGCGGGCGCGCTGGGCCGCACCGGCCTCGGCGCGTGGCCGGTCCGGCCGCACGCGTCGCTCGGAGGCCGGTCGGTCCGGGCGAGTGTGATGCCCGGGCCGGGACTCCGGCGAAGGCTGATCGGTCGGACCGGCGTCGGTGCTCGACGTCATGGGGTCGCTCCTGCGGGGTGGGTGAACATCCGTGCTGAGGGCGCGAGGGGCTGAGCTCACGCCTGTGGTGTCAGCGGGCCGATGTCATGAAATCGGAAGATCGCCGGGGAGACCCGGGAATGCGCGCCGCTGAACTACCGGGGACAACCGGGCAGACAGCAGGCGCTACAGACGCGCTTGAAGTCGACGTGGCGACGTGCCACAAGTCGTACTCCAGATCCGCGCATGCGCCTATTGTGCCATGTCAGGGTAGACGTTCCGACCGTGCGGCCATATTTCCCGCAGATTCGAGGGAAATTCCCTGGACCAATGGCGGCAACTGTGATGGCTGTCATAGTTCGCGACACGAATGTGGGCGGTGATATGCCCGATGGGCCTGGTGTGAACTGTCACACGTTCGTTGATCTGAAGCGCTGCTCACCGCATACCAGAACGCCGTGGTCGCTGATTCCTGACGCCCGCCCGTCGACACCCGGTGTGTGGCCGCACGTGTCTATCTCGTCCTCTTACCGGTGCCCGTAAGCGGTGGCGGATTCGATGAAGGGCGCGGGTCAGGGTGACAGGCACGGCCGCTCGGGCTGCCCGGGAGTGAGGGCCGAGTGGGCGGCGTTCACACTGGTGGGGTGAGTTCTGCTGCTACCGCGACCGATGCCGAGACCGCTGGCCTCGTGCTGCGTGATTTCGGGGGCGGGGCGTTCGGGATCTATGTGCACGTGCCGTTCTGCGCGACACGGTGCGGGTACTGCGACTTCAACACCTACACGGCGGGGGAGCTCGGTACATCGGCGTCGCCGCAATCCTGGCTGGAGGCGCTACGCGGTGAACTCGCCACGGCGGCCGAGCAGTTTGCCGCGCTGCCGACAGCGATTCCGGAGGTGGCCACCCTCTTCGTCGGCGGCGGGACACCCTCGCTGCTCGGCGGCGACGGGCTCGCCGCGGTCCTCGACGCCGTGCGGGCGAACTTCACCCTGGAGTCCGATGCCGAGGTGACCACCGAGTCGAACCCGGAGTCGACCTCGCTCGAATTCTTCGAGCGGATCCGCGCAGCCGGGTTCACCAGAGTGTCGCTCGGCATGCAGTCGGCGGCGCAGCACGTGCTGAAGGTGTTGGACCGCACCCACACTCCCGGCCGGGCCGTGGCCGCGGCCAGGGAAGCGCGCGCGGCCGGGTTCGACCACGTCAACCTCGACCTGATCTACGGCACCCCCGGCGAGCGCGACGGCGACCTCGACGCCAGCCTGGACGCGGTGCTCAGCGCAGGCGTCGACCACGTCTCGGCGTATTCGCTCATTGTCGAGGACGGCACCGCCCTCGCCCGCCGCGTCCGCCGCGGCGAACTGCCCGCTCCCGACGACGATGTGCTCGCCGCCCGCTACGAACGTATCGACGCGCGACTGAGCGCCGCCGGACTCACCTGGTACGAGGTATCCAATTGGGCCGCAGGCGATTCCGCGCGCTGTAGACACAATCTCGGCTATTGGGACGGCGGTGACTGGCTCGGCGCCGGCCCCGGCGCGCACAGCCACGTCGGCGGTGTCCGATGGTGGAACGTGAAGCATCCGGCGCGATATGCCGATCGGGTCGCGCTCGGCGGTCTGCCCGCCGCGGGCTGGGAGGAACTGACCGACGCGGAGCGCCACACCGAACGCGTCATGCTGGCCGTCCGGCTGCGCAGCGGACTGCCGCTGGCCGAACTGAACGCGGCGGAAACCGCGGCGGCCGACCGCGTTGTCGCCGACCGCCTCGCCCTCCGTTCGGACGATCATCTGGTGCTGACCGATCGCGGTCGCCTGCTCGCCGACGGTGTGGTGCGGACACTGCTGGACTGAGCCGGGCCGTCGCTGTTCGCCAGCGGCGCCGCGCCGTTACCCGGCGTCGGAATCCCTTGCCGCCGTGGGCATCGGGCGGTGCCTTCGCGCGCATTGGACAGCGGTCGCGGCGCGTCCTAGGGTGGCCGCAGTCGAGGGCGGGGCACATCGATGGAACCGAACGGCGTCGAGTTACGTCGAATCCCATGACTGAAGGTTGAGAAATCCCGCGGCGCCCGGGTGGCCGCCGCGAGAGTTAGGGAGGTAGGCAGTGTTCGGTACCGATTCCGGCCAGATATCGACCAGCTGGCGCACGTCCGGGGTGGTGCGGCGATGACATCTCCTGCGACCGCGATATCGATCGATCCGGACGAAGTACGCAGCCACGCCGAGAAGGTCAAGACGCTGCTGGAAAGCATGACCGCGGCGCTCGAAGCCGCGAGCTATATCGGGGCCGCCGATGACGGCTTCGGCGAGATACCGCGCCCGTTCGTCAAGATGGTGATCGACGACAACCAGCAGAACGCGGTCGAGGCCATCCGCAAGCTGGCGGGGGAGGTCGCCGAGTTGCCGGACAAGCTCGCCACCGTCGCCAGCACGGTCGAGGACTACGACAAGGCATTCAAGCAGGATCTCGACGAGTTGCGAGAGACAATTGGCGAAAAGGGTGGGAAATGACCGGCATCGGCGAATGGCTCAACGAGAACACGCCGGGATTCGACGACCAGGCGGCGCCGGAGAACAACAAGCTCATAGAAAGCGGCACCGACTACCGCGACGAGTACTTCCAGGAAACGCTCTTCCCGTTCCATAACATCGGCCTGAAGAAGGACGACAAGGGAGTCCTCGAGGTCCTCGGGGGCACCATCGCCGGTGATGCCTGGACGGCGTACTCGGATCTGCGGTCGGCGAAGATCGCAGACGCGGTGTTCGGCGCCATCGGGGTCGGCCTCGATATCGAGGAGGCCGTCACCGACCCGTTCGGCTTCGTCGGCTCGCAGATCGCCGGGTGGATGCTCGAACATCTCGATGTGTACCGCAAGACCCTCGACGCGTTGGCGGGCAGTCCCGGTATGGTCGAGGCGTACTCGAAAACGTGGAACAACATCGCGGGCGAACTGGTGAAGGTCAGCGGCGACTGGAAGACCGGGCTGGACAAGGACATCGCCACGTGGACCGGAGCCAGTGGTGACGCCTACCGCGCCAAGGCCACGGAACTCATCGACCACACCAGTGCGGCAGGCGGGGTGGCCGCGAGCATGGGCGAGACCATGAATCAGACGGCCGCCATCGTCAAAGCGGTCCGCACTCTGGTCGGTGACATCATCGCCAGCTTGGTCGGTGCGCTGATCGCCTACACCATCGAACTCGCCTGTACCCTCGGCGGCGCGACACCGGCCGTCATCGCTCAGGTGATGGGCCGTTTCGCCAGGGACGGATTCAAGATCGCGACCTTGCTCACTCAGATGGGTACGGCCTTCAAGGACTTGGCAGGCTTCGCCAAGGTGATCGGTGACGCCATCGTGAAACTCCTGACGCCCAGTGAGAATGCGCAGCAGCAGCCAGCGCCTGCTTAGTGACAGCATCTCCCCGGATATGTCTGCGCGGCGGACTGATTCGGTGTTGTGCGCGAGTCGGCGACTTCCGGCCCGTCGGATAGTCGTGCGGTGATCGACCCGTTCCGCGATCGGCATCCGGCATGGTGGCGGCCGATCACTGCCCCATGACTGTTGTGGCGTGCGCACTGCATGGTCGGGGTGGTGCGGGGCCATCAGTTGCTCGCGCGTTGGAGGCCGTGCCGCCATCAACCTGACCGAGCGCCTGGCGCTGCCCCATATGTTGCCGGTCGCGGGCGTGTTGCGATGGTTGCACTATCACGGTTCGGTCAACCCGCGTAGGCTCCGAAGTAACCCAAGGAGTCTTATGCCCCCGGCACGACACATCACTCTGATTCACGAACAAAGCGACTTCGCTGAGGCGCGGGCCGCGGAGAAAGCAGAAACCGCGCGACAGAGCGCGATCGCGGCCAGGACGGTCGCCAGCCATTCCGAGAACGCCGAGGATTGCGTATCCCTCCTGGCGATGCTCGGTCTCGATGCCCTCGCCGGCAAGCTCGCCAGGGTCGCCACCAGCCCTGAGCTGTAGTTCTACCCTCGCCGCGAACGGGACACGGTCGAGGCTGATGTCCCGTTCTACGCGGAATGGTCATGCACGCTGTCTTCCAGCGCTGTCCGGCGCCATTAGTGGTCTGTAGCCGGCGCGGGAGCACCGTGCGGATTGCGATGGGTCGCGCAAATGCCATCGGCGCGCGTCCTTCGCGATCGATCCGGTGCCCGTTGTCAGCGCGCGCTCTAGTTCAGCGCGTGCCTGATCGAACCGCTGGTTGATGATCCACTAGTGGACTTTCCGGCCGGCGGCGGCCCGCCCCGCGCAGGTCGCGGCAGGAGTCCGCTTCCAGTCGACGCGCGGAAGACCGCTGGGCATCCAGGATGCTGGTTGCACTGTGGTGATGACGAGATCCCGCCGATCGCGGCGGGGGCGCGAAATCGGCGCGGCTACCGCTCAACGGTCGGCCGCAGACCTATCCTGATGCGCCGCACGGATTGTGTGGAGACTTCGAGAAGACCCCTTCTTCAATGCCGTCCTGCTCGACTTCATCAAGAACGGATAGGTAGGGACTGATGACTATGACTCGTAGCGTGCGCGCCTGCCTGCTCGCGCTGACTCTCGCTCTGACGCCCATCATGGCGGCCGCGCCCGCGACCGCCGCACCTCAGCCGACGATCGTGCTGGTGCACGGCGCGTTCGCCGACGCGACGAGCTGGGACGGTGTCGCGGCTGTGCTGCGCGCCGATGGCTACCGGGTGGTGACACCGGAAAACCCGCTGCGCGGCCCGGCCAACGATGCCGCCGCCGTGCAGCGGACGCTGGATACCATCTCGGGACCTGTTGTGCTCGTCGGGCATTCGTACGGCGGGTTCGTCATCAGCAACGTGCACGACCCCAAGGTCGAATCGCTGGTCTACATCGCGGCCTTCGCTCCGGTGCAATCGGAGATCGCCCAAGCCGCGCTGGACCCGATCCGCTTCCCCGGCAGCCGACTGCTGCCGCCGGCGCTGCAGGTCGCGGTCGTCGACGACCCCAAAGGCGTCGCGGGCAAGAACATCGACGGATACGTCGCGCCCGACAGCTTCCACGAGGTCTTCGCCCAAGACGTCAGCGACGCGACCGCTGCCGACATGATCGCCCACCAGCGTTCGATCGCCATCATCGCGAACCTCGAACCGTCGGGTGCGCCGTCCTGGGCGTCGACGCCGAGCTGGTATCTGGTCTCCGGCGGCGATCGCGTCATTCCACCTGCTTCCCAACGGTTCATGGCCAACCGCATGGGCGCGCAGACCAGCGAAGTCGACGCATCTCACGCGTCCTTGGTCTCCCGCCCCGCCGAAGTGGCGGCCTTGGTCGAAACCGCCGCGCACTGATCCGGCGCACCAGTGGCACGCCACCGCGGTGCTCGCGGCGGTGTGCCACTGCGCGTCAATTCGTGAGGATGGCGGTGATGGCGAGCAGGATGCACATCAGGACGATGGCCCACACGATGAGGAACCACGTCCTACCCGGCGATCTCGGCTGCTGTGGAGCGAGTGCTCCGTTCAGGATCGGCACCATTGGCCCGCGGTAGTGGGTGCTTGTGCGGTGACCTTCTGCTACCGGGATCATCGCGTCTGCGAAACCGAAGTCGCTCCCCATCGGGCGGACGCCCAACAGCATGGCTCTGATTGATTTACGCAAGTACACCCGCACGTGATACAAGCCGGGTGGGACAGGGATATACGTAGTGCCCCAGCGTGTTTCGGGAACTACCTGCCCGTTGACCAGAATCGTCGGCCCCGTGAGTGCGAGTAGGTACGCGTACGGGAAGGTCCACGGGAAGTACGAGGTCTCCACCACGATCCCGGTCTGGCCGGGCTCCGGCTGATACTGCGGGATCGGCGACTGTGGGGTTGCGCCATGTGGAATGACGAAGTCGACGGGCAAGAGGGTGTTCTGATACGTCGGCGCCGCGCCTGCTCGATACCGAGGGTCGTCGGCAGGGGGCTGATGTTGCTGGACTGTGAGCTGGTGGTGCGGGTATTGCTGCTGTGCCGGGTGCTGCTGGTGCGGCTGCGTGTACGGCTGATGCGGCTGCGGACCTGGCCTGTTGGGTTGCCAGTTCTGTTGTCCACCAAGGGGATTGCTCATAGCCAGACCTTTGTCTCGAATTCGGTTGTGTCAGTGGCGATCGGGCCTGCCGTGCCTGCGGTGTCGGCTGTGGGCCGCGCGTGGTTCTTCGTCGAGTCTCCAGAGACCTGGAGACGGCGATGCCGCCGTCGAGGCGCGGATCAGCCTCGCAGGCCCGGAGACGGCTTCGATGAGCCGCGCAGTGTCCCGGTTATTGCGCCGCCGGTTGCCATCGCAGCGCCGGCGTCGCCTGCGTGGGATATGGACAGCTTTGGTAAGCCGGCGGTCGGTTTGCGGTCGACGTTCGACCACGTGCATGGCGCAAGCCAGGAACCCCCCTGCTGATCATCGTGTCTCCGAACGATGTCGGGCACGCTATCAGCCGTACGGCTTCCGTCGAAAGACGATTCGTCGCCGGCGACCGCTGAAGGACGGTGCGTCGACCGAGCTCGACCGGTATCCCAGATGCGTCAACGAGCGGTCGGCGGCCTGGCAATTAGACTGGGTAAAGAGCGAACCGGAATTCCGGCCGTGCCAATCAGTGCGGGGCGTACCCGTGGACGAAGCGAGGAGGTGGGGTCGATGTCGAGCACCGAGGATCGGCGCTTCGAGGTCCTGCGCGCGATCGTCGCGGATTATGTCGCGACCAAGGAGCCGATCGGGTCGAAGACCCTGGTGGAACGGCACAACCTGGGTGTGTCCAGCGCCACGGTCCGCAACGATATGGCGGTACTGGAGGCCGAGGGCTACATTACGCAGCCGCACACCAGTTCGGGCCGCATTCCCACCGACAAGGGCTACCGGCAGTTCGTCGACCGGATCTCCGAGGTGAAGCCGCTGTCGGGAGCCGAGCGCAGGGCAATCATGGACTTCCTCGAATCGGGGGTCGACCTCGACGACGTGCTGCGCCGTGGTGTGCGCCTGCTGGCGCAGCTGACCAGGCAGGTCGCGGTGGTGCAGTATCCGACGGTGTCCGCGTCCACGGTGCGCCACATCGAGGTCGTCGCGTTGAATCCGGCCCGGCTGCTGCTTGTCGTGATCACCGACACCGGTCGCGTCGACCAGCGCCTGGTGGAACTCGGCGCGCTCATCGGTGACGACGACCTGGCCGCATTGCGTGGCATGCTCGGCGGCGCGATGGACGGCAAGCGGCTGGCCGTGGCCTCGGCGGCGGTTGCCGAACTGCCCGAGCGGGCTCCGCAGCGATTGCGCGATGTGTTGGTGCGCGTGTCGACCGTGCTGGTCGAGACGCTGGTGGAGCATCCGGAGGAACGCCTGGTTCTCGGCGGCACCGCCAACCTGACCCGCAATGCCGCCGACTTCGGCTTCCCCGGCTCGTTGCGCGCGGTGCTGGAGGCACTCGAAGAGCAGGTGATCGTGCTCAAGCTGCTGGCCGCCGCGCAGCACCCCGGTACCGTGACGGTGCGCATCGGTGAGGAGACCCAGGTCGAGCAGATGCGTGGGACCTCGGTAGTGTCGACCGGCTACGGTGCGGCGGGCGCGGTGCTCGGCGGTATGGGTGTACTCGGTCCGACACGTATGGACTACCCAGGAACGATCGCCTCGGTCGCGGCCGTTGCCCGGTATATCGGTGAGGTGCTCGCCGAGCGCTGAAGAGGAGCGGCGTCCGCTGACGTCGCTGCTACCCTCGAACTTTCGGCCGGATAAAGTTGAGTGCATCCGACTAATGCTGTTGCGACCAAGGACTAGAGAACTCAAGTGGCACGGGACTACTACGGACTGCTCGGTGTTGCGAAGAACGCGACCGACCAGGAAATCAAACGCGCCTACCGCAAGCTGGCGCGCGAACTGCATCCCGACGTCAACCCCGACGAGGTAGCGCAGGCCAAGTTCAAGGAAGTGTCTGCGGCCTACGAGGTGCTGTCGGACGCCGAGAAGCGGCGCATCGTCGACATGGGCGGTGACCCGCTCGAATCCGGTGGCGGCGCAGGCTACTCCGGCGCCGGTTTCGGTGGTCTCGGCGACGTGTTCGAGGCGTTCTTCGGTGGCATGAGCGGCACCGGCGCCACCCGCAAGCCTCGCGGCCGCGTGCAGCCCGGCGCCGACTCCCTGCTGCGCACCAGGTTGAGCCTGGCCGAATGCGCGGTCGGTGTCACCAAGCACCTGACGGTCGACACTGCGATCCTGTGTGATGTGTGCACCGGTTCGGGCACCAACGGCAATTCCAAGCCGGTGCGCTGCGAAACCTGTGGTGGAGCGGGTGAAGTGCAGTCGGTCCAGCGCTCGTTCCTCGGTCAGGTGCTGACCTCGCGTCCGTGCCCGACCTGTCGCGGTGCGGGCGAGACGATCCCCGACCCGTGCCACAAGTGTGGCGGCGATGGCCGAGTACGGGCGCGGCGCGAAATCGCCGCGCCGATTCCGGCCGGTGTCGCCAACGGCATGCGGGTGCGGTTGGCCGCGCAGGGTGAGGTCGGGCCCGGCGGTGGGCATGCGGGTGATCTGTATGTGGAGATCGTCGAGCAGCCGCACGATGTCTTCGTCCGCGACGGCGACGACCTGCACTGCACCATTCGGCTCCCGATGGTCGACGCCGCGCTCGGAACCACTGTGGTCATCGACACCATCCTGGACGGCCCCACCGAGCTCACCATCCCGGCAGGCACCCAGCCCGGCGAGATCTCGGTGCTGCGCGGCCACGGGATGCCCCGCCTGCGTTCCGGCGCGCGCGGTGACCTGCTCGCGCACCTGGACATCGTGGTGCCGACCAAGCTCGACGCCAAACAGACCGACCTGCTGCGCAAGTACAAGGGCACCCGGGAACGGGACCGCGCCGAGGTGATGTCGGCCCAGTCCGAGCACAACAGCGGCCTGTTCGCCCGGTTGCGGGCGTCCTTCAGCGGGCGATAGTCGTTGGCCGCCACGGTCTTCTATCTCGACGACATTCCGGAGCCCGGCTCCATCGCGGTCCTCGACGGCCCGGAAGGACGGCACGCCGCGACGGTGCGCCGGACCCGGGTCGGCGAGCCGATCACTCTCTCGGATGGTCGCGGTCTGCTGGCCGAAACGGAAGTCGTCGCGGCGCAGAAAGATCGATTGGAGCTGATGGTCCACAACCGCGTGCTCGCCGCATCGGCGACACCGCGGGTTACCGTCGTGCAGGCGCTGCCGAAGTCGGACCGCTCGGAGCTGGCCGTCGAGCTGATGACCGAGGCAGGCGCCGACGCGATCATTCCGTGGCAGGCATCTCGCTGTATCGCCAATTGGGAAGGCAAGGCGGGTAAGGCCGTCGACAAGTGGCGCGCCGCCGCTCGCGCCGCCGCCCGCCAATCCCGTCGCGCCTACATCCCCGTGGTCGCCGACCTGTACCGCACTCGTGATCTCTTCGAGGCGATCCGCAAAGTCGTGGACTCGGGCGGAATAGTGGTGGCACTGCACGAATCCGGCACGGCCCGCTTCGTCGAGTTACCCTTCACCGAGGCCGCCGAGGTCATGCTGATCGTCGGCCCCGAAGGCGGCCTCGACGACTCCGAACTCACAGCATTCGCCGACGCCGGAGCCGCGGTGACCCTGCTCGGCCCCACCGTCCTGCGCACCTCGACCGCCGCCGCCGTAGCCCTCGGCGCCCTCGGCGCCCTAACTTCGCGCTGGTAGCTCCGGTGCGGTGGCGAGGTGGCGGGGTACCTGCTGTGAGCAGGTCGCCAAGGTGCACAACAGGACCGCGGCGAGGGTGATGAGGGCGGCGACGCAAGCGGCCAGGCCGATCCACCCGGCGCCGGCGTAGGCGATGCCTGCCGCGCCGCCGATGATCGCGCTGCCGAGGTAGTAGGAGAACAGGTAGAGCGATGATGCCGCGCCGCGGTTCTCGGTCGCCATGCTGCCGACCCAGGCGCTCGCCACGGTGTGCGCGCCGAAAAATCCTGCGGTGCAGAGTAATACGCCGAAGATGACGGCGGTCAGGTGGTTGGGGACCGTCAGTGCCAGCCCGAGGCCCATGGTGGCCACCGAGGTGGCGAGCACCCGGCGTCTACCGAGGCGATCGGCCAGTCTTCCAGCGGCCGCCGAGGCTGCGGTACCGGCCAGATACAGCAGGAACACCGATCCTGACACGGTGGCGGGCAAGTCGAACGGCGGCTCGGTCAGGCGGTAGCCGAGGAAGTTGTAGACCGAGACGAACGCGCCCATCAGGACGAAGGCGATGCCGAAGAGGGCAAGCAGGCCGGGGTTGCGCAGGGGAGTGCCGAGATCGTTCAGGACGGTGCGGACTCCGGCGGGTCGGGCCTGGAAGCCGCGGGATTCCGGCAGGCCGCGCACGAACCAGACAGCGCATGCCGCGGCCACCACCGCGACGGCAGCTTCGGCCCAGCGCCAGGAGGCCAGGTCGAGGGTGACTGCGGGAATCAGCCGACCCGCCAATCCGCCGATCGAGGTCCCCGCGACGTAGATGCCCATGGCGGCGCCGAGTCCCTCGGCGCCGACCTCCTCGGCCAGATAGGCCATCGCGACCGCGGGCACTCCGGCCAGCGCGACACCCTGTAGCGCACGCCCGGCCAGCAGCACATCGAGCGACGGACTGAACGCGAGCAGCAGTCCGATGACGGCCGAGGCGACCGCGGAGCCGATCATCACCCTGGTCCGGCCGATCCGGGACGAGAGTGCGCTCACCGGCACGATGGCCAGTGCAAGGAACCCGGTAGTCAGCGAAACCGCAAGCGCCGCACGGCCGGGCGTGGCGCCGAACGCGCTGGACAGGCTCGGCAATAACGCCTGAGCGCTGTACATCGACGCGAAGGTGGTCAGCCCCGCGGCGAAGAGTGCGGTGGCGATCCGGCGCTCGTGCGTGGCGACACCGGGTAGTGCGCTTGTGGTCATGGCTCCTCCTGGCCTTCCAGGATTGCCATCCACCTATATGAAGGGAAATGAATAATAATTGGTGTGTTAATGCACCAGGTGCATATAAGGAGGACCGGCCGTGCTGGGTGACGATCTGGAGTGGTTCACGACACTCGCCGAATTGGAACGGGTAGGCGCTGCCGCCGAGCGACTGCACATCGCCCAACCCACGCTGTCGCGGATGCTCGGCCGACTGGAACGCAGGCTGGGTGTGGAACTATTCGACCGGAACGGAAAACGCATCGCGCTCAACGATTTCGGTCGGATCTACTATGAGCACGCGCGCCGCGCACGCGCCGAACTGGATGCCGCTGCATATGCCATTGCCGATCTGGCCAATCCGGCCAAAGGTGTTGTGCGACTTTCCTTTCTGCACTCTTTCGGCGGCTGGTTGGTGCCCCGGCTCGTCGGTGGCTTCCGCCGCGGTTCCGGTCGTATCACCGTCGCCCTGCACCAGGCGCCCGCCGAAGTGGTGACCGCACAGGTGCTCGACGGCGCAGCCGATCTCGGCATCGTCTCTCCGCGGCCGACCGCGGCCGGAATCGGCTGGCGCAGCCTGCTGCATCAACCGCTGGTGCTGGCCGTGCCCGCAGACCACCGGTTGGCCGGGCGGCGGCAGATTCGGCTCGCCGACGTCGCCGACGCGGAATTCATCACGATGCATCCCGGCTTCGGAATGCGCCGGATCTTCGACGAATTGTGCGCCGCGGCGGATGTCCGTCCCCGCATCGCATTCGAATCGAGCGATCTCGTCACCGTCGCGGGTTTGGTGGCGGCCGGCCTCGGTGTCGCGGTGGTTCCGCTCGAAGATCCGGCCCCGCTGCCGGGGTTGGTCACGCTGCCACTGGCCGACGCGGGTTCGGCAAGGGATGTCGGGTTGATCTGGTCGGCAGCGGGTCCGTCCTCGGACGCAGTGCGACGGTTCCGTGATTTCGCCGAGGATTGGGCGATGCGCAGACGGGGAATCCAGTTACCGCGGCGGTAATCGGGTGCCCTGCGGTAGCGACTTATTCACTGTGTGTTGTCAGTGGGGCGCGTTAAACTTTCATCATCAAGGCAGTCGAGACCGGAAAGCAGGCTGTAGCCACTTTTGAGAACACAAGGCGAGATCGGCGACCCATCCACACCCACGGCAGGCATCGGTGCCGGTGACAACGGTACGGGTCCCGCAGCACGGACCGTGCGTTCCAGCATCGAACTCGCTCCAGAATCCGTGTTCCCGTTCCTCGGTTCGGCTGATCAGAACCTACGTGAACTCGAGCGGCTGCTGGATGCGGACATCCATGTACGCGGCAACTCCGTGACTCTCACCGGCAAGGCGGCCGATGTCGCGCTCGCCGAGCGGGTCATCGAACAGCTCGTCGCGCTGACCGGGCGTAATCGAGTGGTGACACCGGAGGCGGTCCGGCACACCTTCTCGATGCTCACCGAGGGTGCCTCGGAGTCGCCCGCGGAGGTGTTGAGCCTGGACATCCTGTCCCGGCGCGGCAAGACCATTCGGCCCAAGACGCTCAACCAGAAGCGCTACGTCGATGCGATCGACGCCAACACCATCGTGTTCGGCATCGGTCCCGCGGGCACCGGTAAGACGTATCTGGCGATGGCCAAGGCCGTGCAGGCATTGCAGACCAAGCAGGTCACCCGGATCATCCTCACCCGTCCCGCGGTGGAGGCGGGCGAGCGCCTCGGCTTCCTGCCCGGCACGCTCAACGAGAAGATCGACCCGTACCTGCGCCCGCTCTACGACGCGCTGCACGACATGATGGATCCGGAGGCCATTCCGAAGCTGATGGCGGCCGGTGTCATCGAGGTTGCCCCGCTGGCCTACATGCGTGGTCGTACCCTTAATGATGCATTCATCATTCTGGATGAGGCGCAGAACACCACCGCCGAGCAGATGAAGATGTTCCTCACCCGCCTCGGCTTCGGCTCGAAGATTGTGGTGACCGGTGACGTCACCCAGGTCGACCTGCCGGGCGGCGCCCGGTCCGGCCTGCGGATGGCCAGCGAAATCCTCACCGAGATCGACGACATCCACTTCGCCACGCTCACCAGCAGCGACGTGGTGCGACACCGGCTGGTCGCGGACATCGTGGACGCCTACGGCCGGTTCGAGGAAGAGAACAGGCCACAGGTCGCGCCGCACTATGCGGGCAACCGGGCGCAGCGCCGCGCCGCGGGCCGCAACGATCGGCGATAGTCGACGCAGGAAGGCCGACGCTACCTCGATGAGGCGGCGTCGGCCTTTCGTGTCTCACGGCGATTTCGATGCGCCACGCGGCCTCCGGTCCGACGGCACAACCGCCGGGCCGTAGTCTTATCGGGTGAGTATCGAGATCGCCAACGAATCGGGTATGGACGTGCCCGAAGAAGACCTCGTCAGTGTCGCGCGCTTTGCCATCGCTCAGATGGACGTGCATCCGGCGGCCGAGCTGTCGATGGTGCTCGTCGATCTCGACACCATGGCGGACCTGCACATGCGCTGGATGGACCTCCCCGGTCCGACCGACGTGATGTCGTTCCCGATGGACGAGCTGGAGCCGGGCGGACGGCCCGACAGCCCCGAACCCGGCCCCTCGATGCTCGGCGACATCGTGTTGTGCCCGGAGTTCGCGGCGGGCCAGGCGCGCAAGGCGGGCCATTCGCTCGACCACGAACTGGCGCTGCTCACGGTGCACGGCGTGCTCCACCTCCTCGGCTACGACCATGCCGAGCCTGAGGAGGAGAAAGAGATGTTCGCGCTGCAGGCCAGGCTGCTCGAAGAGTGGTACGAGAGCCTGCGTGAGGAACAGCGCCGCGCCGAACTCGCCGCCCGCGACGCCAGGTTGCTGGGGAAGGCGGGTTTCACTACACCGGGTGACGCGCTGGGCCCCGCGTGAATTCGCTGACCCTCATCTTGTCGGCAGTCCTGCTGGTCCCGGTGGGCGGCGTGTTCGCTGCCGTGGATGCGGCATTGAATACCATCTCACCCGCTCGTCTCGACGATATGGTCCGCATCGAACGGGCCGGCGCCGTCCGGCTGAGCCGGATCGTGTCCGACCGGCCTCGGTACGTGAATCTCCTTGTGCTGCTGCGCATCCTGTCTGAGATCAGTGCGACAGTGCTGCTCGCGGCGGCGCTGATCCCGCTCTGGGACGACGATTGGGCGCTGCTGTTCACCGCCGCTGTGATGGTGCTCGTCGACTATGTCGTGATCGGGGTCGGCCCACGCACCCTCGGTCGCCAGCACGCCTACTCCATTGCCTTGGCGGCCGCGGTGCCCTTGCAGTTCATCGGCGCGCTGCTCGGCCCGGTGAGCAGGCTGCTGATTCTGATCGGTAACGCGATCACGCCGGGTAAGGGATTTCGCAACGGGCCCTTCGCTTCCGAGATCGAACTGCGCGAGGTGGTCGAGATGGCCTCCGAGCGCGGTGTGGTGGCCGACGACGAGCGCAGGATGATCCAGTCGGTCTTCGAACTCGGCGACACCCCGGCTCGCGCGGTCATGGTGCCGCGCACCGAGATGGTCTGGATCGAGGCCGATAAGACCGCGGCCCAAGCGATGTCGCTCGCGGTGCGCAGTGGGCACTCCCGGATTCCGGTGGTCGGCGAGAACGTCGACGATATTCTGGGCGTCGTCTATCTGAAAGACCTTGTGCCGTACGCGGATCGGAGCAGGAAGGTGTACGTGCGCGAGGTGATGCGCACGGCGGTCTTCATGCCCGACTCCAAGCCGCTCGACAGCCTGCTCGACGAGATGCAGCGCAGGCGCAACCATATGGCGCTGCTGATCGACGAATACGGCGGTATCGCCGGGTTGGTGACCATCGAGGACGTGCTGGAGGAGATCGTCGGCGAGATCGCCGACGAGTACGACACCGATGAGACTCCGCCCATCGAAGATCTCGGCGACGGCCGGTACCGGGTGTCGGCCCGCCTGTCGGTGGACGACCTCGCCGAGATTTACGGCATGGAGATCGAGGAGGAGGACGTCGACACCGTCGGCGGCCTGCTCGCGCACGCGCTCGGCAGGGTGCCGCTGCCCGGTTCGAAGGTCGTCGTACACGGCCTGATGCTGTGCGGTGAAGGCGGCCCGGATGCCCGCGGCAGGGTGCGGGTGAACACCATCGTGGTGCGCAGGGCACTCGAGAAAACACGCAGCGACAAAGCCGAGTCCGAGAAATCGAACGGCAAACGCAGAGCCAATGGATCGGAGCGGGAGACCGTGCCCGATCGAGACCAGGATGGAGACAGCGATGACTGAATTGGATGCCGAGGACGCCAAACTCGTGGTTCTCGCGCGAGGCGCGTTGGGCCGCACCGGTGGTGGCGCGGGCGCGGCGATCCGTGATACCGACGGCCGGACTTACGCGGCGGGCGAGGTTGCACTGGAGGCGCTGCGTTTGACCGCGCTGCAGGCCGCGGTGGCCGCCGCGATCTCCAGCGGTGCCGAGGGGTTCGAGGCGGCGGTGGTTGTCGGCGGTCGGTTCTCCGACGCCGGAGTCTCGGCGGTTCGGGAAGTGTCCGCCGAGGCGCGGATCGTCTTCACCGATCGTGACGGCGCGGTTTTCGACATCGTCGACGACGCTGCGGCCACCGAGGTGCATGGTGGCTGAATTCCGTTCCGGTTTCGTCTGTTTCGTCGGTCGACCGAATACCGGCAAGTCGACGCTGACCAATGCGTTGGTCGGTTCGAAGATCGCGATCACCTCTTCGCGTCCGCAAACCACCAGGCACACCATCCGCGGCATCGTGCACCGCGAGCACGCCCAACTGATCCTGGTCGACACCCCCGGGCTGCACCGCCCGCGCACGCTACTCGGCCAGCGACTGAACGATCTGGTGCGCGACACCTATTCCGAGGTCGATGTCATCGCGCTGTGCATCCCGGCGGATGAGAAGATCGGCCCCGGCGACAAGTGGATCGTCGCGCAGATCAAGCAGATGGCGCCGAAAACCACCGTCCTCGGCGTGGTCACCAAGATCGACAAGGTGAGCCGCGACCAGGTCGCCGAGCAGTTGATGGCGCTCTCACAACTGCTCGGCCCGGACGCCGACGTGGTGCCGGTCTCGGCTGTCAAGGGTGAGCAGGTCGAAGTCCTGGTCGATGTTATCGCCTCGAAAATGCCCGAGGGCCCGGCTTTCTACCCTGACGGTGAACTCACCGACGAGCCGGAAGAAACCCTGATGGCCGAGCTCATTCGTGAGGCGGCGCTCGAGGGTGTCCGAGATGAACTGCCGCACTCGCTCGCCGTCGTCATCGAAGAGGTTCTCCCGCGCGAAGAGAACGAGGACATGCTCGATGTCCACGCGCTGCTCTACGTCGAACGTCCCAGCCAGAAGGCCATCGTCATCGGCAAGGGTGGCGCGCGTCTGAAGGAGGTGGGCACCAATGCCCGCCACCAGATCGAACACATCCTGGGCGTCCGCATCTACCTGCACCTGCATGTGAAGGTGGCCAAGGACTGGCAGCGCGATCCGAAGCAACTCGGCAAGCTCGGCTTCTGACGGCGTGGGCCGAGGTGATTCGAGAGGCTGAACGTGCTGCAGCACAGGGTGTTTCATAGTCTCGCGTCCGACACGTCGGTGACCCGGTGTAGACGAAACGGTCGCCCGGTGGCAGGGGCGCACGAGCGGGGTCACGATCGGTCGTGGCACGACCGCGGCGGTAGACCCCGCCGCGGTTGATCTACCACCAGGGGTCGGGTCGGTACCGGTCCCAGCGGAGCTCCGATTCCAGTTGGGCGGCAACGGAAACGAGCAATGGCTCCGAGTTGGCGGTGCCCATCAGCTGGGCGCCGACGGGCAGACCGGTGTCGGTGAAGCCTGCGGGGACATTCACGCTCGGCCAGCCGAGGACGTTCCACGGCCAGGTGTAGGGACAGGCCGCGGTGATGAGGTTGTTGGTGGCGTTCACCCCGATGCCGTCGATGTCTTCGGCGCGGGGTGGCGGGGTCGCGGTGGTCGGGGCCAGGACGACGTCGAAGTCGCGGAAGAAGCTGCCGATTTGTTTGTGCAGCAACGGTTCTGCCTGGCGAGCCGCGAACAGGGCAGGGCCGCTGAGCAATTGGCCGACGCGGATGTTGGCGCTGGTGCGCGGGTCGATGACAGCGCCGGGCATTTGCTCGTGCCGCGCCTTGATGCCCGCCATCGACCGTGGCAGGAAGGTCGCGCCGATCATGACGCCGTAGTTCAGGTCGGCGACGGTGACGGTGTGGCCCAGCCTGCGCAGCGCGGTGGCAATACCCTGGACCGCGGCCTCGACCTCGGGGTGCAGCGCAGTCCGGGTGGCGGTGAAAGGAATTCGTAGCGACAACGCGATCCGCAGCCGTCCGGGATCGTGGCCGATCGCGTCCGAGACCCGCAATGGGGCGGGGGTGTGCTTATCGCCGGCATGCGGGCCTGCGGCGAGGTCGAGCAGCAGTGCGGCATCGCCGACGGTCCGGGCCATCGGTCCGTTCACGGTGAGGCCGTGGAATGCCTCGGCCTCCGGCCAGGTGGAGATCCGGCCGCGTTGCGGCTTGATGCCGACGAGATTCGTCCATGAGGCGGGGATCCGAATCGAGCCCGCGCCGTCGGAACCCAGTGCGGCGGGCACCAATCCGGCGGCGACCGCGGCCGACGAACCACCGGAGGAGCCACCGGGTGTGTGTTCGGCGTGCCACGGATTGCGGGTGTGGCCGAAGGCCGCGCCGCTGGTGAAAGGTAACTGTCCGAGTTCGCAGGTGTTGGTCTTCCCGACGATCACGGCACCGGCCGCGCGCAGTCGCCGAACCGATTCGGCGTCTTCGGTTTTCGGCGCGAAGTCGCCACCGCAGCCGAATGCTGTCGGCATACCGGCGATATCGGTGTCGTCCTTCACCGCGATCGGCACACCGAGCAGCGGCAGGCGCTCGCCTGCGGCCAGTCGCCGATCCGCCTCGGCCGCTTCGGCGAGTGCCTCTGCGCGGCGCACGTGACGAAAGGCGTTGAGCGTCGTCTGGCTTGCTTCGATGCGATCGAGGACCGAACCCACTGCAGCGACGGAGCTGACGGTGCCCTTGGCGATCGCGGCCGCGAGGTCGGCAAGTCCGAGGTCGTCGGTCGGCAATTGGGTGGGGTCCGCTACGAACATGTGAGCTCCGTCTCCTCATTCTCTGCATACGCACGGTAGCGCCAATCTGGTCAACCGTCCACGTCGGCGCGATCTGTCGGATCTACGTGCGCACGGGCTCGGAGGTTCGGCTCAGGTGTATAGACATACATACGGTATGTATGTAACAGTGGATCGGTACCACGAGCACCCTGGAGGAACCATGGGAATCAGTACGTCACTCGGCCGCGCGCATGAGGTGGAATTGCCAGGCGGCAGCATCCGATATCACGACACGGGAGCGGGGCCGCCTGTCGTCTTCGTGCACGGCCTGTTGGTCAATGCCGATCTATGGCGCGATGTCGTCCCGGCCGTCGCCGCGGCGGGTTATCGATGCCTGAGTCCGGATCTTCCGCTCGGTGCGCATTCGATCCCGGTCCCCGGCGCAGACCTCACGCCGACCGGCGTCGCCGATCTCATCGCCGCCTTCCTCGAACAGCTCGACCTCACCGACGTCACCATCGTCGCCAACGACACCGGCGGCGCAATCACCCAAATACTGCTGACCCGTAAACCGGACCGCATCGGCCGCGCGGTGCTGGCGTCGGTCGACTCCTACGAAAGCTTCTTCCCGCCGCCATTCAGCACACTGGCGCTGATCGCGCGCATCCCCGGCTCGCTGCGGTCGCTGACCGAGCTGATGCGCATCCGCGCACTGCACCGAACGCCGATCGCCTTCGGGTGGGCGGCCAAGTATCCGGTGGCGCCCGAGATCGTCGATTCCTATCTGCTGCCGAGCCGCAATTCTGCCGCCATCCGCAGTGACCTGCGGCGCTTCATCACATCGGTGCACCGCCGCTACACACTGGAGGCCGCCACCCATTTCGCGTCGGTCCATATTCCGGTACTGGTCGCGTGGGCCCGCGAGGACAAATTCTTCCCGGTCTCCTTCGCCGAACGCCTTACTCATGACCTGCCGAACGCCACCATGACACTCATCGACGACTCCTACACCTTCCTCCCGGAAGATCAGCCCGAGTTGCTCGCCGAAACGATTCTGGAGTTCACTCGGCTGCATGCCACGCCGTAGCCAGGAGGATCGCTCCCGCACCACGAAAGCCGCGCTCGAGCAGGCAGGCCGCCGCCTGTTCGCCGAGCGCGGCTTCGCTGCTACCTCGGCGGAGGAACTGGTCACCGAGGCGGGGGTCACCCGCGGCGCGCTCCACCACCACTACGGCGACAAACGCGGTCTGTTCCTCGCGGTGCTGGAGCAGCTGGAGATCGAGAACACCGCGGAGATCGAAACCGCCATCGGCGCGGCAGGCCCCGACGACATCATGACCTCCATGGCCATCGGCCTCGGCGTCTTCCTGGAAATCTGCCAGCGCCCCGAGATGATCCGGATCGCATTGTTCGACGCCCCCGCCGTGCTCGGCTGGCAGGCCTGGCGCGAATTCGAGGCCCGCCACGGACTCGGACTGATCATCTCCGAACTGGAACGTGCCCGCGCCGAAGGGCTGATCCCCGACGTATCGATCCCGGTACTCGCCCAGCTGATCCTCAGCGCCGTCAGCGAGGCCGGACTGATCGTTGCCCACGCCGCCGACAAAGACGCCGCCCGCGCCCAGGCTCAGCAATCCCTGATGCTGCTGGTCGCCGGCCTCATCCAGAACGGATAGCGTCGAACGGGAGGCTGCCGAGCACCTGTCGAGAGATCGTCACCACGCCCCGCTCGGTGGGCATGAAGCGGTGGGTGCGTCGGAAGGTGGGTGTCGGGTCGGCGTGGGAGGATGATCGGGTGCGGTTGTATCGGGATGAGGCGGTGGTGGTTCGCCAGCACAAGCTGGGCGAGGCGGATCGCATTGTCACGTTGCTGACGCGCCAACACGGATTGGTGCGCGCCGTGGCCAAGGGTGTGCGACGGACCAAGTCGCGGTTCGGTGCTCGACTGGAGCCCTTCGCCTATGTGGACGTACAACTGCATCCGGGACGCAATCTCGACACCGTCACCCAGGTGCACACGATGGAGGCCTTCGCCTCCGACATTGTGGACGACTACGGGCGCTACACCACGGCGTGCGCGGTGCTGGAGACCGCCGAGCGGCTGGCAGGTGAGGAGCGCGCACCCGCACCGCGGTTGCATGCGCTGACCGCGGCCGCCTTGCGGGCGATCGCGGCCAAACAGCGGCCGCACGAATTGATTCTGGACGCATTTCTGTTGCGCGCCATGGGTTTCGCGGGTTGGGCGCCCGCACTGGACGAATGCGCCCGATGCGCGACCCCCGGCCCGCATCGAGCGTTCCATGTCGCCGCCGGTGGCGCGGTCTGCGTGCACTGCCGTCCGCCCGGCGCGGCCACCCCCGCGCCGGGAGTGCTCGATCTACTGATCGCACTGCGCCGCGGCGAGTGGGACTACATCGAGACCACCTCCGACGGAGTTCGCAGGCAAGCCAGCGGTCTTGTCGCGGCCCACCTGCAGTGGCACCTCGAGCGTCAACTGCGCACCTTGCCGCTCGTCGAACGCTCTCGGACCGAGCAGGCGCTCAGCGCGGCCGCCGGTCACCCCGGCTGATCGACCCCCAGCCCTCCGGATACTCCGTCCGAGCGGCACCTCAAGGCGTGCGGATCGCCACTGTCGGCGCCGCCGAATGGCTCCCTGCCATCGATGGTGGAGGGCGTTCCGGAGCGCGGGTGGCATCAGGCAGGATGGAGGCCGTGATCCTCCGTCGAGACTCTTCCGGGACCAGGTCGAAAAGCGCGCGGCCAGATGTCGAGCGCACCGTCCGTCCACCGTCGCAGCACCCCTCGGGGGCGCGGCCACCGGAGCTGCCGCCGGAGTTGGTGCCCAACCACGTCGCGCTGGTGATGGACGGCAACGGGCGATGGGCGCAGGAGCGCGGGCTGCCGCGCACGGCGGGGCACGAGCGCGGTGAGGCGGTGCTGATGGACACCGTCGAGGGCTGCATCGAGATCGGCGTGAAGTGGTTGTCGGCCTACGCCTTCTCCACCGAGAACTGGCGACGCAGCCCGGAGGAAGTGCGCTTCCTCATGGGCTTCAACCGCGACGTCATCCGCCGCAGGCGCGACGAGATGAACGAGATGGGCGTGCGCGTTCGGTGGGCCGGTCGGCGGCCGCGGTTGTGGCGCAGTGTGATCAACGAACTGGAGACCGCGCAGGAACTCACCAAAGACAACACGGTGATGACCCTCACCATGTGTGTCAACTACGGTGGGCGTGCCGAAATTGCCGATGCGGCAAGGGAAATCGCGCGTCGAGTTGCGGCGGGCGAGATCGACCCCGAGCGGGTCACCGAGGCGACGGTCGCCAAGTATCTCGACGAGCCGGATATGCCTGACGTCGACCTTTTCCTGCGGCCGTCGGGTGAGTTCCGCAGCTCGAACTTCCTCATCTGGCAGTCGGCGTACGCCGAATTCGTCTATCAGGACACCCTGTTTCCCGATTTCGACCGGCGCAACCTGTGGGAGGCCTGCCTCCAGTACGCTTCGCGTGACCGCCGCTTCGGTGGGACCAAATGAACGGCGGCACCAACTGAACGGCGGCACGGATATGGACGCAGCGGTCACCCCGGAGCAGGAGCTACAGGCGCGGGCCGGCGCCTGTATGTCGCTCTACGACGTCGACGTACGCGTGGACCCGGAGGGTTCGCTCGGCTTCGAGTACGAAGGCGCACTGTGCTCGCTGCGCGCGGTCAACTTGGCGCCCGGACTGGACGTGCTGACGCTGACCTGCGTGCTGGCCTGGGACCGCCCGCTGAAAACGCAGCTGCACAAGCGCGTCGCCGAACGCAATAGCGCCCTGCAGTTCGGCTCGATCACCCTGATCGCACACGGGCAGCTGGCCGATGTGATTCTGCGCTACACCTTCCCGGCCGCGGGCCTGGACGATCAGGCGTTGGCGACCATGTTGTTGCTGGTGCTGTCGGGCGCGGGCCGGGCCAGACAGGGTTTGCTGCCCTGATCCTGCTGTCGGCGTCCATGAGAGCTGTCATGTTGGAGTCGTGACGGTGCTGCGGACATCTGCGTCGCCACATGGAACCGTCGCCTCGTCCTGTCGCGTCCAAGCCCGCACTGTCAGCAATCATCCGTCCTCCGCCATCGGCATGACTGGAACGAGCGCCCGCACGGCACGGTCCGTACGGCCGAACGCCTCGGCCGGCTCATAGTCGAATACCGGTGCCTGTATGGGCGTCGACCCGGCGGTTGGCCGGTCAGGTCGTCGCGGGCTGGGCGACAGGTTCCCGGTAGGGGAGCAGCGTCGCGATGCCGCGGGCCAGCGTTTCGGGGTCTGGATCGCCGATGATCAAGTGCTGCAACATGAATCCGGGCACGTAGCAGATCATCGCGGTCGCCACCGCGTGTGTGTCGGCGTCCGCGGGCAGCCAGCCTGCGTCGTGCATGAGCTGGGCGTACTCATGCCACAGCTCGCGCATCGCGCGGATAGCGTCCTTGACGTACTCGGACGCCTCGGGATGGACCAGCGCCAGCGCCCAGACCTGCGGAGCAAGTCGGATCGGGCCCGCCGGTCCGCTCTGGGCGACGATGCGCTCGGCGAGGGTGCGGACCAATTCGGCAGGGGTCGGCAGTGGGTCGCCGTGGATCACTTCCGACATCGCCGCGCGCACGTCCACCATGGTCTGCGTGGTCAGCGCCATGATCAGCTCGTTCTTGCTCTTGAAATACCGATAGACCGCCCCGGCAGACAGCCCGGATTCGGCGAAGACGTCCTGCATGGATGTCTCGTGGAAGCCCTTTCGGGCAAAGCACAGTTGCGCGGCGTCGAGGATCTGCTGGCGACGGCGTTCCAGGTGTTCATCGCTGACTCGGGGCATGTCACCAAAGTAAAACGAATGTCCGTTCTTGACAACTTTCGTGCCTCGTGCAACGGTGTTCCTATCGAAAGAGAACGAACATTCGATTTTTTGGGAGATGGACATGAACACCAGTCAGCGGGCGATTGCTGTCGGCCTCGGCGCCGCCCTGCTCCAAGCGCTGATGTTGATCGCGTTCGCGTGGCCCGCAGCCAATATCGCGCCGCGGGACGTGCCGCTCGCCGTCACCGGGCCGCAGGCCGCCATGGTTGCCGGCAAGCTCGGCCAGTACAGCCCGGACGCCTTCGACATCTCGAACCCGGCCGACGAAGCCGCCGCGCGCGCCGCCATCGAAGACCGTGAGGTCTATGGCGCGATCATCACCGGTGGCGGCGCGCCGCGGGTGCTCATTGCCTCCGGCGCAAGCCCCGCCGTCGCCCAGCAGCTCACCGCGATCGCGCAACAGCTCTCCGGCGCACCGGCCACGCAGGTCGAGGATGTGGTCGCGGCCGACTCCGACGACCCGCGTGGCACCGCCTTCGGGGCTATGGTGTTGCCCCTGGTCATGTCGGGTATCGCGGCGGGCGTGCTGCTCAGCCTGCTGATTCCGGCGGTCGGCGGCCGAGTGGCCGGTCTGGTGACCTTCGGTATCGCCGGTGGCCTGCTCAGCATGGCGATCATCCAGGGGTGGATGTCGGTGGTGCCGGGTCCCTATCTCGGGCTGGCCGCGGTCGCGGGACTGGTGTCCTTCGCGGTCTCGGGTACGGTCGTCGGCCTCGCCACCGCTATCGGCCGAGCAGGCATCGGTCTCGCCGCGCTGACCATGCTGCTTATCGGCAACCCGTTCTCTGCCGCCACCTCGGCCCCGGAGCTGTTGCCGCAGCCGTGGGGCGCTGTCGGTCAGTTGCTGCCGCCGGGTGCCGCCGCGTCGCTCCTGCGCTCGGTGGCATACTTCGACGGTGCTGGTGCCGCGAAACCCCTTGTGGTCCTGCTGATCTGGGCTGCTGTGGCGCTGGCTCTGCTCGGTGTCGGCGCACTGCGCGGCACCCGCGCGGGCACCCCACAGGCGCAGGCCGTTACGTCCGAGCCGGTCGCGGCCGTCTGACTCGCTCGGCTGAGCCCGAAGGCCACCACCGCTCGGTCCGCCGAGTGCTGGTGGCCTTCAACAATATTCGGCTCAGGACGGTCCGAAAGGTGACCGAGAGGTGGCACCCGCGGTGTACACGGGTGTCGAGATCGGTGGGCGCCGTTGTACTCTCGCCGACCCCGCGGTTCGGGAACAGGGGTGAAGGCGACCCACGGACCACGAACGACATGTGGACCCGATCCTTGTCAGGCTGTGTGACCCGCTTTCGCGCAGGACTTGCAGGTGCCGAAGACCTCCATGGTGTGGCTGACCTCGGTGAAACCATGTTCACCCGCAATGGATTCGGCCCATGCCTCTACCGTGGGACCTTCCACCTCGACGGTGCGCCCGCAATGGCGGCAGACCAGATGGTGATGGTGTCCGGTGGAGCACTGTCGATAGACCGACTCTCCGGTGTCGGTGCGCAACACATCAACGAGGCCGGCGTCCGCCAACGACTGCAGGGTGCGGTAGACCGTGGTCAGCCCGATGCCCTCGCCGCGGCGGCGCAGCTCGTCGTGCAGCTCCTGCGCAGAGCGGAACTCTTCGATGTCGCTGAGCAGCGCGGCGATCGCACTGCGCTGGCGAGTGCTGCGGATGCCCACCGGCTTCTGTGGGAAGACCGTTTTGTCCGTCACGAATTACCCTTCCTCGGCATGCGCCACGGCGTCGACAACGATGTGCGCAAGGTGATCGTCGACGAGTTCGTACAGCACCTCGCGGCCCGACCGCTCCCCGTGCACGACGCCCGCGGACTTGAGAATGCGCAGATGCTGGCTGACCAGCGGTTGGGTGACCCCGAGCGCGTCGACCAGCTCGTGCACACAGCGCGGCGACTCGCGTAGTTGCAACACGATCGCGATGCGGACCGGGGCTGCGAGGGCGCGTAGCAGTTCGCCCGCGTCCTCCAGAACGGTTCGTGCGGGCACCGCGGCGGGCGCGGGCGACCGGTACGGGTTGTGGGGATGCGCGGTGGCGGTCTCGGCGGTCATCGAACCAACTCCTTATTGGAAAGCGATTCCATTTTGATATGCACAGTTGCGCATGTCAAACGGGCTCGCCGCCGGTGTGCGGTGGAAATCCCCTTGGCCGATGCCGATAGTCTGGTGACACTTGCAGCGTAGTGACTACGCGATGGCGTCGTCACTACCAATCCGACTCGCAGTGGATGGAGAATTCTCGCGTGGCACCCAAGTCGAAGGTGGACACCGTTGCCAACCTCGCCAAGCGCCGGGGGCTGGTGTACCCGTGCGGTGAGATCTACGGAGGCACCAAATCGGCGTGGGATTACGGTCCGCTCGGCGTCGAGCTCAAGGAGAACATCAAGCGGCAGTGGTGGCGCTCGATGGTCACCAGCCGCGAGGACGTCGTCGGCCTCGACTCCTCGGTGATCCTGCCGCGCCAGGTCTGGGTAGCCTCCGGCCACGTCGGTGTGTTCAACGATCCACTCGTCGAATGCCTCAATTGCCATCACCGGCACCGGCAGGACCATCTGCAGGAGGCCTACGCCGAGAAGAACAACTTCGACGACCCCGACAGCGTCTCGATGGACGTCATCGCGTGCCCCAATTGCGGCACGGTCGGCAAGTGGACCGAGCCGCGCGACTTCAACATGATGCTGAAGACCTACCTGGGCCCGATCGAGTCCGAGGAAGGCCTGCACTACCTCCGCCCGGAGACCGCGCAGGGCATCTTCGTCAACTACAAGAACGTGGAGACCACCGCGCGCAAGAAGCCTCCGTTCGGCATCGCGCAGATCGGCAAGAGCTTCCGCAACGAGATCACGCCGGGCAACTTCATTTTCCGCACCCGTGAGTTCGAGCAGATGGAGATGGAATTCTTCGTCAAGCCCGGCGACGACGAGCAGTGGCACCAGTACTGGATCGACACTCGGTTGGCCTGGTACACCGACCTCGGCATCGACCCGGAGAACTTGCGGCTCTACGAGCACCCCAAGGACAAGCTCTCGCACTACTCGACCCGCACGGTCGACATCGAGTACCGCTTCCGCTTCCAGGGCAGCGAGTGGGGCGAGTTGGAGGGCGTGGCCAACCGCACCGACTTCGACCTGAAGACGCATTCGGAGCACTCCGGCACCGACTTGAGCTTCTTCGATCAGAACACCAACGAGCGCTACACCCCGTACGTCATCGAACCAGCGGCCGGTCTGACCCGTTCGCTGATGGCGTTCCTCGTGGATGCCTACGCGGAGGACGAGGCGCCGAATGCCAAGGGCGGCGTGGATGTTCGCACGGTGCTGCGGCTGGACCGCAGGCTCGCGCCGGTGAAGGCGGCCGTGCTGCCGTTGTCGCGCAACGCGGATCTGACGCCGAAGGCGAAGGACCTGGCCGCGCAGCTGCGGAAGAACTGGAATGTCGAGTTCGACGATGCAGGCGCGATCGGCCGTCGTTACCGTCGCCAGGACGAGATCGGCACTCCGTTCTGTATCACCGTCGACTTCGACACGCTCGACGACCAGGCCGTCACTATCCGCGAGCGCGACTCGATGGCGCAGGAGCGGATCGCGCTGGACAAGGTCGAGGGCTACCTCGCCCAGCATCTGATCGGTTCCTGAGAACGCCGGTCGAGGCCGTCAGCAGGTGCCGGCGGCCTCGCTTTTCAGTGCCGCGTCGATGCCGTCGGTGATCCGGCGGTCAGCCCGATGGCGGTCGGGATCAGCAGCGCGAAACCCCAAGGCGTCCGGATGTCGGCCGGCGGCCCGGCGATGGATTCGGTTGTGCTCCAGGCGATGCCGACTGGTGGGCTCGCGGTCAGTGGCAGGGGGTTGCGGTGCTGCCGTAGCGGTCGTGGTGGGGGAATTCGGCCACGTGCTTCTGCCTGCCCAGCGGGGTCAGGTCCAGGTAGTTGTTCGTGCCTATGAGAATGTCGCCGCCGCGGGCATAGGACGAATAGGTGTGGAAGACCGCGTTGTCGTCGTCACGCCAGAAGACGCTGGTGCCGGGCTGTTCGCCCTCGGTCTGCCAGTTCAGGCCCTTGGCCTGCATTTCCGACTTGCTCGCATAGTTGTATTCGACGGGTGCGATGGACTCGTCCTGTGTCGCGTGGAAGTCGTAGTTGAAGTCGCTGTTGTAGGACGAGTACATCGGGAATGTCCAGCCCATCCGATCCCGGTAGCGGTTCAGCGTCTCCCACGGCCCGCGCGAAACGGCGACGAACCTGGTGTCGTTGTATTCGAGATGCTCGGTATGCCCGACGTTGTCGAGCAGCAGCGCGCAGCTGGGACAGCCCGCGTCCAGGTCCCATCGCCACATCATGTGATAAACGATCAGCTGTCGTTGCCCGTCGAAGAGCTCGGCCAGGCCGACCCTCCCCTTCGGTCCTTCGAACTCGTATTTCTTGTCGACAACCACCATCGGCAGTTCGCGACGCCGGGCGGCCAGCGCATCCTGGCGATGGGTCTGCGCCCGTTCTTCGGCGAGCAGTTGCTTGCGCGCCGTCAGCCATTCGTCGCGGGAAACCACGGTCGGACGATCCATGACAATTCTCCTCGGGTTTCGATGAACACACGTCTGCGTATGTAGACCGGGCAGCCGCGCAGAAGTCATCGCGCGGGTGTCAGCTCGCCGTTGTCGAGGGCGCTGGGCGAAACTCCGGCAGCGTGGCAGTCGTCGACGGCGCCATGATGCGTTCCACGCCGGCAAGGGACTCCAGCAGCGGCGATCGCGCGATGGTGTTGCGCACCGCGATGCCGATCCGCGTCTTGGGCGCCATGAGACGCAGGTTCGGGCCGATCTTCTGCTTGCGCTCTACCAACTCGCGGTGGGTTTGCTCATAGCGTCGGAAGGCGATTCGATGATCGCCACCCGCGGCCGTCAACTCACCCGCCAGCCGGTAGGCGCCGATCAGCGACAGCTCGGCGCCCGCGCCCGAGGCCGGCGACGCGCAGTAGGCGGCGTCCCCGACCAGCGCGATGCGACCGGTCGCCCAGGAATCCATGCGTACCTGGCTGAGGGCATCGATGTAGAGGTCGGGGTCCGCGAGCGCACCCGCGAGGAGTTCTGGTATCCGCCAATCGGTTCGGTCCGCGAACGCGTCGGTGAGCAGGCGGCGCTCGGCAGCGGGATCGCGATGGTCGTAGTCGCGTTGTGGGCTGCGGAACATGAAGTACGCCTTGGCCTGTGCGTGATTGCCCGAGCGGTAGACGCCCGCCATCGTTCCCGCCGTGTTGAACACCGTCATCGTCCGGTCCTGGCCATATTCCGAACCGGTATTGCCGAATGCGAAGTAGTGTCCCATGTGGCGGACGAACCGCGATTCCGGGCCGAAGGCGAGACTGCGCACGTTCGAATGCATGCCGTCCGCGCCGATGACCAGGTCGAAGCGCCGAGGTTCGCGGTTTTCGAAGGTGACCGTGACACCGTCGGTGTCCTGCTCCAGGGATCGGATCGACTCGCCGAAGAAGTGCTCGACGGTGCCGGTGTTGGCGTCGTGCAGGATCCCGACCAGGTCACCGCGCATGATCTCCACCTCGCCGCTGCCGTGCTTGTCACCGATACGGGCCATATCGATGCGGGCGATACCACGGTCCCTCGCGTCGACGAACCGCATCTCGGCTACATCGGCGGCGGCTGCCCGGATCTGCGGCATGACGCCCATCCGTTCGGCAACCTGGATAGCTTGATCGCGGACATCGACGCCCTGTCCGCCGGAACGCGGCCGCGGCGCTCGCTCGATCACCGTGGGTTGGAATCCATGTCGCGCAAGCCAGTACGCCAGCGTCTGCCCGGCGATGCTCGCACCAGAGATGAGAATCCGCTCGTTCTTCATGTCCGCTCCCGTGTCTCATAAATACTGACCCATGGTCAGTAGGACCGTAGGCTCCTGACCCTGGGTCAGTCAAGGGCTAGAATTTCGCGGATGACCGATGACACTCGCGCTCGTATCCTGCGAGCAGCGCTGGACATGTTCGCCGCACGCGGCTATCACGCCGTCACCGTGCGGGAGATCGCCGAACATCTCGGTTTGACGAAAACTGCTGTGCTCTACCACTTTCCGAGCAAAAGCGACATCATCCCCGCACTCGCCGAGCCGTTGCTCGCCGAGATGGACGCCGTGCTCGCGACGGCAGGTGGTCAGCCCGATTCCGGGAGCGCGCGGTGGGCAGTCGTGGTCGGACTGCTGGATCTGTGGCTGTCACATGGCCAGCTGCTCCAGATGCACATGAGAGACCAGGCGCTGTCGGCACACGTCGCGACCTTCGGTAGGTTGCGTGATGCGGCCCTGCGCGCACAAGAGCTGATCGCAGGCGAGGGTGCCGACCTGGGGGCGCGGGTGAACGCCGCACAGGTCTATGCCGCACTCAGCGACCCGGTGGTCATCTTTGCCGATCAGTCGACCGCCGAGCTGCGCGCCGCGATCCTGGAAGGGGCGCGCCGTCTCCTCGGTGTGGCTGTGCCGCAAGGAATCTCGACGGACTCACCGGTCGTCGCTACGACACCGCAGTCGAGTTCGGATCGGCGCAATCTCCGAGGTAGACCGGGCGCGATGAGCGAAGCGATGGTCGAATCCGCACGGACGATGCGCGCGTCCGGCGCGTACACCGTCGATGACATCGCCGCCGAGCTGGGCGTCTCGCGCGCGACCCTCTATCGGCACCTGTCGGTGCGCGGGGAGTTGCACGCGCCGGAGGATTGATTATGAGACGATTTTTGAGACATTTGATTCGCCAAGGGCGTGAAAATCGTTGGCGCTCATGGAGCGGATGTGAGCACTTCGCGCAGGCGGGTGAGCTCTCCGTCGGTCAGGCCATGGGTGCGCAGATATCCGGCTCCGCCGCCCATCCCTTCGAGGGTGTCGAGGAATCTTTTCATGGCCTGCGGCACCGCGGCGCGCGGTGGTCTGATGCTCTCGATCGCCCGGATCTCTTCGAGGCGTAGATTCGTGAGCTCGTAGTCGCGCTGGATGGCCTTGCGTGGGACGCCCACGGCGTGCTGTAGCACGGCGATCAGCATGCCGGTGCGGTCTTTTCCATGGGCGCAGTGGATGAGGGTGGCGCCATCGGCGTTGATGATGTGTCGCGCGGACGCCACGAACGCCTGCGGGCTGAATTCCAGGCACTCCTGGTAGAGCTTGACGAAGTCTGCCTGGCCGCGGGCCGGTGGAACAGGGGAGCTGATCGGACAATTGACGATGTCGATATCGTCGCGATCGTCCAACAATCCATGGCCGTGTCGTGCGAATTCATCGGCTGTGCGTACGTCGATCACCGATCGGACCCCGAGGGTGTCGACCAATTTGCCGACATCGTCCGCGTCGGCGCATTCCGGAGTGCTGGACCGGTAGAGGGCACCGGATCGGGTTCTCCTGCCATCGGTGGTCTCGAGCCCACCGAAGTCGCGCACGTTGGCGACCCTGGCGAAATCATCGATCCATCGCGGGTCGGTCTCATCTGCCAACCGTGTGCTGCGTATTCGGGCCAGCTCCTCCCAGTTGCGGTGCTCACACTCGGTCACCGCTCCGATCGCGCTCTCGATTCTCGAGCCCACTCGCGACCGGTGGGCAAGCACGTCGGCTGCTTGCCACATGTCGTGCTCGAGCCGCTCGGCGGATTGCTTGACTGTCGCCGCCACTGGACTATGCAACGGTGCACCTGGGTAATGCGACCGGACGGGCGAAGCCGCCTTCGGTCATGCCGATATCGATGCGCATCGCCCCGCTGGACAGCCCGCGGGTGGTTCGCGCGGGATCGGGACGATCGGATGCGGATTCATTCGGGCGAGTGCCCGGGTCCCGGGATGTCATCGTCGCCGTCATGGTCTTGGCTCTCTCTCCTCAGTCAATTTACTGTCACCGTAAAAATATTGTGACTATATGTCAAGTGTTACCGTGAGCTGGTGACCGAACTCGGATTGCGGGCGCGCAAGAAACTTCAGACCAGGCAGCAGATCGTCGACACGGCCACCTCGCTGTTCGCGGAACGCGGCTTCGACAACGTCACGGTAGTCGAAATTGCCCGCGCCGCAAGCGTGTCCGAGAAGACCGTGTTCAACTACTTCGGCACCAAGGAAGACCTGATCTTCAGTGGAATGGACGATTTCAGCGCCACCCTCCTGCGGGTGATTCGGGAACGGCCGCCCGGTACGTCGGCATTCGCCGCATTCGGCGAATTCGTGGTCCAACCTCGTGGCCTGCTGGCCGCTGAGGACCCCGACGCCATCGAACGCCTGGCCGCCATCGCCCGAATGATCGACGCCAGCACCACCCTGCAAACCCGCCAACGGCACCTCTTCGACGCCAGTGTCGACAGTCTCGCCGCCCTGATGGCCGAAGAGGCCGGTGTCACCGACACCGACGTCGACGTATGGGTCGTGGCCAATGCTCTGATCGGTGTACTACGCGCGATGCAGAAATACATCCACCATGAGGTGCTCGCTGGTCGCCGCGGCCCCAACCTCATCCGTGACGTACTTGCGCAGGGCAGGCGCGCTTTCGAAGTGCTGGAACATGGACTGGCCGAATACGCCGTCGGCGACCGGACGGTGTCTCCCCGCCATTCGAGCCGTTCGAAATCCGGCCGGGAAGTGCGGGGGAGCCGAACGGGCGATTCAACCGACGCATGACGCCACCCGTAGTGCCCGGTCATCGATGCGGACGGCATTCGATGTCGGCGAGGAAGCCGATCACCGGGTGAGTCTGCCATCATGATGCGCGACTTGGGAACTGGGCGTTGGGCAGCTCAGCGCGGCACGTCCCAGAAGGCGAGCTCATGGTTCATGCCTGCCAGGAAGAGCTCTTCGGCGCGGGCCTGCTCGATGTCGGCCTCATCGAGCATCTGGGCGCAGCGGCGGGTCAGCGCGGCGAATCCGGGGTCGGCGTAGGTGTCGACCCACCGGCGGTAGCGAGGTTCGGCCGGTGGGTTGCGGGCGAGGATGCCGCCGAGTGTCGAGTAGCCCCACATGCACGGGTACAACGCGGCAAGTCCCTCGCCGTAGTCGGTGGCCGACTCCAGCAGGAAGGCCGTATAGGCAACGCACGGAGCGCCTTTCGTCGCACCGCCGAGGTCCGCGTCGAACTCGGCGGCGAGCGAGCGGTGCAGTGACAACTCCTCGTGATAGGTGGCGTGGGCCAGATCCACCAGGTCGCCGAGGTGTGCCGCGGGCGCCTGCCAGGCCAGCCGAGAGAACACCCGGACATAGTCGAGCAGGAACAGGTAGTCCTGCTCGAGCCAGGATCGGAAGACTGGCTCGGCCAGGTCACCGGCCGCGATCCCCGCGACCGTTGGGTGCGCGAGTTGGTGATCGACCAGTGGACGGCCGAGTTCCTCCAGATGTGCCGCGAGACTCATGTATGCAGTCTCTCGCAGCCAGCGCAGCGTCCGGTTTGCACCCTGCTCGCAGTTGCCGCACGCTTGCGGTGTGTTGCGGGATGAGGACGATGTGGTGCGCGTGCTGGCACCTTCGGAGGAGCGATTCGTACGTCACGGGACCTACACCGGTCGCTCCGTGTCGGTGGTCGGCGAGTTGGATATCGACGCACTGCGCGCCGCGTTCACCGCGCTGCAGCAGGCCTATCCGGTGGCGACCTGTCGCATCGTGGAGGATGCGGCAGGCAAGGGCTATCTGCTGCGTCCCGGGCCGGGGACGCCGGTCGGTGTCTGGGCGAACCTCGGTGATCCCGATACCGTGCGGTTGCCCGCCGAGGCGATCGATCCTGAAGTCCAGCTCGTCTACCTGGATGTTGTGCTGACGAACGAGGCGCGGTCGCGCATCACGTTGTTCGCTCATCACAGCATCGCGGACGCGGGCCATTGCGTCGAGCTGTTGACGCGGCTATGGGACCACTACACCGATTACGTCGAGTTCGCAAAAACAACCGTTGTCCCGCACGAGTATCCGCAGGCGCTGGAGTGGTACGCGGCGGCGCGTGGCGTCAGCCGGAGCACGCCGTCGGGGTTCGATGACCTCGCCCGACCGCTCACGCCGCAGGAGCGGTCGGTCCCCGCCGACCCCGCCACCCCGGCGCCGAGCGCGCTCGTCCGACCCCGGCGGGCCGTGCTGGACCGCGCGGCCACCACGCGCATCGTCGAACTCGGCCGACACCAGGGTGTCACGGTCAACGGGCTGGTCACCGCCGCACTGCTGCGTGCATACGCGTCCGAAAAGGACGGAGCCGCGGGCGATCCGGTCCCGCTCGGCTGTCTGTACCCCGTGGACATGCGCTCGCGCCTGATCCCACCTGTCCCCGCCGCCGCGGGCACCAATATGGCGGGCCTAGCTTCCTTCGCCGCCGACATCGACGTCTCGACAGGAATCATCGAACTCGCCCAACGGATTTCGTCCCGACTGGACCACGAGCTGGCCACCGGTATCACCCAGCAGTCGGTGCTCCATTTCCCGGACTTCTTCGGCCCCGCGAGAGTCCACTCCCTGGCCGGCCATATCGCCGTGACCAACACCGGCGTCGTCCCCACCTTCCGAGTCCCCGCGAACCTCGAACTCTCCGACTACGAAATCGTCTATCTCTCGGCCCATCCGCGCCCGTCCGCAGGCGCCTCCGCCGCCGTCACCTTCCTCGTTTACACCTTCACCGGTCGCCTCACCGTTGGCCTACTCGGGGGCGGTCCCACCGCCGACCGGCTCCTCACTGCCGTCCGCAAAGAACTGACAGCCTTGTCGGAGGAATCGCTCGACGTGTGAGCTCTATGGTCGGGCTATACCTTGACGGTCCTGATCCCATGCCGGATCGACGGGTTGATGGAGAATGCTGGATAGGGCACAGGTGGTGATCGACGGAAGCGGGTGTTGCGACGGTGCGGAGCAAGGGAGACCGGAGACACGGTGGGCTCGGTGCCGCCGCCGTCGGCATCGGGGCGCTCGGTGTCGGCGAAGTGATCGCCGCGACGCAGGGCGATTCGCTGATCGATGCCATCGGCCGGGCGCTGACCGATACGGCGCCGGTTCCGGTCGTCGAGGCCACCGTCGCGCTGTCCGGCAGGCATGACAAGGCCGTTATTCGAGCCGGAGTCGGTGCGGGCGCTCTCGCAGCCACCGTTGCCCTCGGCGCATTGCCCGATCGGGCGCGCATCGCCGCGATTGCCGCATTAGGCGCCGGCGCGGCCGCCCTGGGGCTGCGGCAGGCGACCCGATCCGCGGCCACGGTCGCCGGTGCGGGCGCGGCAGCAGGTGTGCTCGGTGTCGGCTTGCGCAAGCCGCGCGGACTGATCGGTTCGCTCGCGACGGCCGGTGCGGGTGCCGGGCTCTTCGTGGCCGCGCGCACGCTGCATCGTGACCTCGACCGTCGCCGAGACGAGGCGATCCAGCAGGTCGGCCCGATGGGCAGTCTCGCCGTCGTGCCGCAGGACGGGCTCGAGGACGAGCCGGGGCTGTCGTCGCTGATCACCCGCAACCGCAGTTTCTATGTGGCCGACGTCAATCCGAGTCCGCCCCGGATCGACCCGACTCGCTGGCGGCTGTCGGTCACCGGCATGGTCGCGCATCCGCTGCGGCTCTCGCTGGCCGAATTAGCCACCGACGCAGTGGAATTCGATGCCGTGATGGTCTGTGTACACAACCGTCCCGGTGAGGGGCGGGCAGGCAACGGTCGCTGGTTCGGTGTCCCGCTGGCGAAGCTGCTCGAGTATGCGGTCCCGGAATCAGGCGCGACCAGGCTGGTGACCAGAGCCGTCGACGGCTACACCATTTCGCTACCGATCGAGCCGTTGCGTACCGGGGCATGGCCCGGCTATCTGGTGGTCGGCGTGAACGGCGAACCGCTCGCACCGGAGCACGGCTTCCCGGCTCGTGTCTTCGTCCCCGGTCTATACGGTCAGTACACCGGCGCGAAATGGCTCGCCGAGCTGCAACTCACCGACGACACCCACGTCGACTACTGGGTGCGGCGCGGCTGGCCCTCGGAGCCGATATGGGTCACGCCGCAGGCGCGCATCGACGTTGCCGCGCCCGGTCGCGCATCGGCGGATACCACTACCGTCGCGGGTGTTGCCTGGGCACCGCCGCATGGTGTCGCGGGCGTCGAGATCCGAGTCGACGAGGGGCAGTGGCGTGCGGTCGATCTCGGCACCGAGCTCGCACCCGCCGCCTGGCGTCGCTGGCGCACCACCCTCGAACTGCCTGCGGGCGCACACACTGTCCAAGCGCGTGCGACCAGCCACTCCGGCGAGGTCCAGGACGGTGAGGACCGCGCGGCGTTCCCTGCCGGACCGAGCGGCTTCCACACCGTCACCGTTCGGGTCTGACACGGCGGCACGAACCTGGACCAACGAGATCCCATGGGCGTGGTCGAATACTCGGTGCGCCTTACCTGCGGTGCCACCCTGCACGACACCTCGACCCCACCAAGCGACGATGCGGGTTCGGACTGTGCTCCTGATCAACATTGTTCTGGCCGAACCGATTACGGTCACGTGGTGGTGATCGGCTCCTGGAGCTCGGTGACCCAACCGCTCGGATCCTCGGTGTATTCGAGAGTCACCTCACGGTCATAGCCCGCCGACTTGTAGCCGTTCGCGTCGATCCAGCGGCCCAGCGCCTGCCATGGCTCCAGGACATCGTCCATGCTGCCCCGGTGCACAACGGTCGCCGCTTGTGTCAGGGCGGGCAGGTCGACGACAGCGAAGTCGTGCGCGGCATCGGGCTCGATATCGACCGGCACCGCGGCGTGCACGAGCACCGAGCCGTCGCCCGTCGTGTTCTCCTCGTAGTACGCGATCGCGGGACCCACGATCGCCACCCCGGCCCGCGCCAGGCGTTCGCACACTTCCTCGAACAGCGGTCCTACCACGGGTCCGATCGACTGTGGTTCGAAATCGCCTGCTACGCCGGTTAATTCGGCAACTCGTACTGCGGGAATAGACTTGATCACCACATCATTGGCAGGCATGGCGCCCTCTTTCTCGATGATACGGAGCCTCGTTTCGACCTGGACGAGCCGGGCGCGATCGTCGCTGATCCGCTGCTCCAGTTCCGCCCGGCGCAGCGTCAGCATGCCGCGCAGCGCGGCGCTGTCGACCCGGTCGTCGAGGATCCGGCCTACCTGTTCGAGCGTGAAGCCGAGATCCTTCAGTGCGACAATCCGATTGAGCCGAGCCAACTGTCCGGCCTCGTAGTAGCGATAGCCGCTCACCGCATCGACCCGATCCGGGCGCAGCAGCCCGGTCGCGTCGTAGTGCCGCAGCATGCGGACCGATACCCGTCCGTGTCTGGCGAAGTCTCCGATACTGAACATGACGACTCCTGGTCTATCGCCTGACACGGTGTCAGAGTCAAGGGCGCTGTCGGAACCACCCCGTGTTCGTCAGAAACGGCCTCCGCGGCTGGTCCGGCGCGACCCGGAGGAGCCGCCGTAGGAGCCCGGCCGATAGCCGCCCGATCCGGACCCGCCACCGCTCGCCGCACCACGCAATAGGCCATCGATGAGGATGCCGCCCAGCACCGCTCCCGCCTGCGCGGTGCCGGACGGTCCCTGCCTGCTCTCCCATGCCCGCACACTGGCCTGGGCCTCTTGCAGCGCGCGCCCGGCCATGTCGGCGGCGGCCTGCGCGAACGCGAGCGCCTGCACCGGATCGGTGGCATCGAGCTGCCGGGCCGCATCGAGATTGCGTTGGGCCTCCGAGAGCCGGGTGCGCGCGTCGGCGTCGATGCCGCCGCGGCGGGTGGTGATGTAGTCGGTCGCGGCATCGACCCGGGAGCGCGCGTCGGCCAGCGCTCGCTCCAGCCTGCGTCGCAGGTCCTCGGCGGCCAGTTTGCGATCCGTCGCTGCCGCGTTGGCGCGGTCCAGTACAGCGTCGGCCGCTACCGCGTCGTGGAAGGCGTCGAGCGGATCGTTCGTCGCGTTGGCCGTTGCCTTCGCCAATGCCGCCTCCGCCGTGGTGATGGCGGCGGCGATTTCCGGACCACCGTAGGACGCAAGCGTTTTCGCGGTGGCGATGTCGGAGCGCAACTCCGCCAGCGCGGCAGCCAGCCCGTCGGTCGCCTGCTGGATGTTCGTGGCGGCATTGTCGACGGCATCGAGCAGGGTGCGGGCCTGGCCGACCGCAGCCTCCGCGGCGCGGATCGAGGCGACCGCACCGCCCTGCTTGCCGACGGGCTCGGCCAGTGCGGCGCGCCCGTTGTCGATGTTGTATTCCGCGAAAGTGATTCGCGCACGCGCCATGGTCACGTTGTCGCGGATCGATACGAGCACGCCGGCCGGGTAGGCGGTGGTGAGCCGGGTGAGCTCGGTTTCCGAAGCCGGTGTGCGTCCGGTGAGGTCGACCAAATCCCTGGTCAGCGCGTCCAGCCGGTCGGCGGCGTTGATGAGCAGGTCGCGCATCGCGTCGAACTCGGTGACCTGGGCGTCGAGCTCCCGGTCGGCGTGGCCGACCGTGCCGATCAGATCGACGAGCATGGTTCGCTGTTGGTCGGGGGTTTCGGGGATGTCGTCATCGAGCTGCTGGCGGATCGAAAATGCCTTGGAGGCAGCCGTTTTCGCATGGGCAAGCGCCGTGCTGAACGGGGTGACCGCGGTGGCCCCGAACTCGCCGGTCGCAAGCTCCAGCTCTTCACCGCTGGTCCGGATCGCATTGTCGATCTCGACAAGCACCTCCCGCGACCGCACCTGCAGCACCGCCAGCGACAGCGCCCCGAGCGCCACGCTGTTGTCCGGATCCAACTGCCGCGCGGCCCGTAGTTCGGCGGCGCGCCGGTCCCTACGCCGTTTGCGCGAATACAGCACCAGTCCGCCGACGACAAGCGCGATCACCAGCGCGACGATCAGCAACGCGCGGACGCTGACACCGCCGTCGCCGCGCATGGCCGAATCCAGGCCGTTGGCGGTCGCGATCCCGGCCTCTGCCCACCTGCTCTCCCGCAGCGCGGGCTCGACGCCTGTGGTGAGCAGGCTGTCGAGCTCGGAATCGCTGACACCGCTCGGCAAGTCGCCGAAAAACCAGTAGTCCCGGGTCTGGGTGGCCACAGCCAGCAACAGGTCACGCTTGCCGAAACCGGACTGCGTCGCCGTGCGCGCGGCCCATGTCTCGGGACCGAGACCATCGAAATCCTGCACGTAGACGATCCACAGTCGAACCTGCTTGTTCGCATACAACTGGTCGACGGCCGAGCGCACATCGTCGAACCGTGCGCGGTCGAGCACCTGCGCCGAGTCGACCACATAGGTGCCCAACCGGGTCGGCGGCTCGGCCGCCGTGGTCGCAGCGCCGATCAGCGCGATACCCGCGAGCAGCATGGTGATCGTCGCCAGGACAGACCAGCGGGCTGGACGATGCGGCAGCAGCATGGCACGAATGTATCGCGAGCACCCACCTATGGCGGACACCCTCGATACGATCGAGGGGTGATGACGATCGATCTCCCGTACACCGGCCATGTGTCCCCGGGATCGAATCCGCAGCAACGCGATATTCCCGGTGGCCGAATCGTCAAAATGTCCGTGGGCGGCATGGACAACAACTGCTACCTCGTGCAGTGCACCGCCACCGGGGCCGCACTGCTGATCGACGCCGCCAACGAACCCGAACGCCTCGAGGCGCTGATCACGCAGGAAGCGCCCGGTCGGATAGGTCTGATCGTCACCACCCACCTGCACCGCGACCACTGGTGGGCGTTGAAGGACATCGCGGCCGCCACCGGCGCGCCCACCGCCGCCCACCGTCTCGACGCCGATGCCCTGCCGATCCACCCCGATCGCTTGCTCGACGACGGCGACCTCATCGATATCGGCGACCTGACCGTCGAAGCGATCCACCTGCGCGGCCACACCCCAGGTTCGGTTGCGCTCGCGCTCATCGACGACAACGGGGGCACACACCTGTTCACCGGCGATTCCCTCTTTCCGGGTGGAGTGGGAAAGACGGCAGGCCCGAAAGAATTCGCGTCGCTGTACGCGGATGTCACCCAGAAGATCTTCGACCGGTACCCGGACGACGCGATCGTCTATCCGGGTCACGGCGACGACACCACCCTCGGTACCGAACGGCCGCAGCTCGGGGAGTGGCGGAGCCGGGGATGGTGATCGACTTAGACGACCGAGGGCGATTAGTGCAGTGGTCAGCTGATCGGATGCCACGGCCACCGGCCCATTGACTGCTGGGCGTGTTCGCGGTCCTGCTCCCCGGCGTGGCGGTGCTGATGGAATGGCGATGAAAGTCCCCGACCAGAGGGGATGCCCAGCGCGGTTCGTGGGCACTGATGGAACTGCGCGGGAGAATCGATAACTCACGATGGCGGCGAGCTGACCTCCGCCCACTCGGTCGGCGAGTAGGCCTGGACCGCCACAGCGCAAACATCTCCATCGGAGATGTACTCCGCCAGCGCTGTCTGCACCGCGAGCTGGCGTTGCACCCGGTTCATGTCGGCGAACACCTCGCCGACCGCGAGCACAACGAACTGGTCGGGAGTGCCAGAGACCTGCACTTCCTGGAGCGACAACCGGGTTCGTAGCTTTGCTTCGAACTCACCGAGGCACAGACCATGGTCGGGCCACTGCGATTCGCTGATGCTCACCGTCTACTCGCCTTTCGGGCCGTTGCCATCACACCCGTCGTGGGGACCGTCCGACAGCAACTCCCAGTTCGATTCACGCTACCGCCGGAGAGGTTTCCGGCAGCCGAGTATAGGTAGGCTCGCGGTATCGCCGATCGACTGCTCGCCGGACAGACCCTCACCGATCATGGACAATGCCCGAGCATGTCCTAGGTGTTGCCCCGGTTGGTCGGGCTGAATGATGATCTCGTCGATGGGAGGCAGCGCGTTCGCTTCGGAGACACTCACATTGCCGGGATCCAGATTCGATAAGAGCGGAACCCCGCTGTGACCTTCGGCGGTGGATGGCCGGAAATCTTCGACGCTATCTGGCCGTTCTATGTTCGGTAGCGGGCGAGCGTGCGGCGGTTGATGTCGAACAGCCGCGCGACGCCAGATCGAACGCATCCTCGACATCAACAGCGCGGGTTGGTAGCCGCCCTTTCTACGGGCGCGGCTGACCTACCCGCGGTGGGTTGAGGCTTTCGAACATCCGCTCGGTGCTTTCGGCGCCGTAGCCGTCGGCGACCTGGCGGTCGACGAGATTCTTGAGCGGGCCGACGATGTCGAGGTCGACGCCCGCGTCACGGCTGGCCGCCACGATCGCGTCCATCGCGGCCTTGGTGAAGTCGAGGGATTGGAACACCGTGGTGTAGTCACCGGTGTCGATCTGGGCCCCGGCTCGGGGCAGCGACGCGGTCATCGCACTCAACCACCCCGCGGACCGCTGCCCGAAGTCCGCCGCGGAGATTCCTACCGTCCGCACCATCGCCGCGCCGTGATAGAAGCCCGCGAACATGGCGTACATCCCGGCCAACAGCGCGAAATCGACCACCGACGCGCTGCCCGCGTCGGCGCCGAAGTATTCGGCGGAGCCGAACAGCTCCCACACCTCGCGATGTTCGTCGAAGATTCGCTGCGATCCGCTGTAGAGGATCGAGGACCCCGGCTGTCCGATCATCGGGGGCGTGGCGATGATGCCACCGTCCAGGTAGTCGATGTGGTGCCGCTGCGCCCATTCGGCGAGCTCGCGCGCACCCTGCGGTTCGGTGCTCGTCAGGTTCACCAGCGACCGCCCGACCAGCTGATCGGCCAGCGGGTCCAGCACGTCGTGCACGGATTGATGGTCGAACAGGCAGGTGACGACGAGCTCGCCGGCCGCGACCGCCTCGGCGACGGTCGTCGCGCTCTTCGCCCCTGCGGCAACGAGTTCGGTGTCTTTGCCCAGGCTGCGATTCCATACCGTCGTCTGGTGCCCGCCGCGGACGAGGGCCATGGCCAGCGCCTGGCCCATCGCGCCGAGTCCGAGCACCGTCACCGTTGTGCGCGGAGATTCCGCCATTCTGTCCACTCCTCAGTGTTGTCGAATCGCTCTGTCGTCCGTGGAGTCGGTTCGGTTGAGCGGAAGAACTTCGGTGTGGCGCGCCGGAAACAATTCTCGGCACATACGGTGGCACCGGCAAGTACCTACTATTTTGTCTGGTACTTACCCATGGGTAAGTATTGGCCGCAGTGGTGTGATCGCGCCGTAGATATCCAGTGGTCACCCGAGGCGCATCGACACCCCAGGTGACCTGGCAAACTTGGTGGGGTGACCATGGCTCCCCAGCGCACCGCGACGGAACCCGGCATGCAGCGTGGCTGCGGCGCCGGGGTACTGCGGTGGGCGCGACGGCTCGTTGTCGGCGCACTGCTCATGGGTTCGGTACTGGTGGGCGGGACTGCCTTCCGGGTCTGGCAGGTCGCGCGCATCGACGATTACACGAAGGCCGACGCGATCGTGGTGCTCGGGGCCGCGCAGTACTCCGGAACACCGTCGTCGGTGTTCGAAGCGCGGCTGGACCAGGCCTACAAACTGTTCAAAGCTGGTGTCGCGCCCCGAGTGGTCACCGTCGGCGGCAAACAGGACGGTGACCTGTACACCGAGGCCGCCTCGGGCAAGAACTATCTGGAGGCCAGGGGGATACCGGCCGACAAGATCCTCGCGGTGGAGACCGGATCGGATACCTTGCGCAGTATCGAAGCGGTCGCGACCGAAATGCGAGCCCGTGACCTGTCCGCCGCGGTGCTGGTCAGCGATCCGTGGCATTCGCTGCGCACCCGAACCATGGCGCGCGACGCCGGGCTGGAGGCATGGACCGCCCCGACCCGCACCGGCCCTGCGGTGTACACCAGGGAATCGCAAGCCCACGGCATCCTGCGCGAGACCGGCGCCTTGCTCTGGTACCAGCTCACCCATTTCTCGGCGGACTTCAAATACACAGCAGGGCAGTGAAATTCGATGACCGACGGCTACACCGAGCACGACAGGGAGCGCCTGGTCGTCGAGGGAACCAAGACGGCCGGACTCGGTCCGCCGCGCGGCGAATTCGAAACCGGGCACCGCACCGAATTCGCGCGTGATCGCGCCAGGGTGCTGCATTCGGCAGCACTGCGAAGACTCGCCGACAAAACCCAGGTCATGGGGCCACGCGACAGCGACACCCCACGCACCCGGCTGACCCACTCCATCGAGGTCGCCCAGATCGGCCGCAGTATCGCCGACGGCCTCGGCTGTGACCCCGATCTCGTCGACCTGGCCGGCCTCGCGCACGACATCGGTCACCCGCCCTACGGTCACAACGGCGAGAAGGCGCTCGACACCTTCGCCGACGCCTACGGCGGATTCGAGGGCAACGCCCAGAACCTACGCATCCTCACCCGCCTGGAACCCAAGGTGCTCGATGCCGACGGCGTCAGCGCGGGCCTCAACCTGACCCGTGCCGCCCTCGACGCGGCCCTCAAATATCCATGGGAGAGACCGGGCCCCGGTACCAAGTTCGGTGCCTACGACATCGACGCCGACCGCCTCGAATGGGTCCGCAAAGGTGCGCCCGATCGCACCAAGAGTCTCGAATGCCAGATCATGGACTGGTCCGACGACGTCGCCTACTCGGTGCACGACGTCGAAGACGGCGTCATCGCAGGCCGGATCGAACTGCGCGCCCTCGCCGACCCGACCGAGCAGGCAGCGCTTGCCCGCCTCGGCCACGCCCAGCACCCCGCGTCGTCGGTGGAGGAACTCGTCGCCGCCGCCCAACGGCTTTCGGAGCTGCCGGTCGTCGCCGCCGTCACCGACTACGACGGCACCCTCACCAGTTCGGTGGCCCTGAAGCGTTTGACCAGCGAGCTGGTCGGTCGCTTCGCCACCGCGGCCATTATCGCGACCCGCGAGGTCGCAGGCCAGGGCCCGCTGTCCCGCTACGCCGCCGACCTGGAAATCCCGCGCATCGTCGCCGCCGAAGTGGCGATGCTCAAAACCATCGCCCTGCGCTACGTCATGTCCGATCCCGACCACAAACAACGCCAAGCGGCCCAACGCGACCTCATCCTCGACGTCGCCACCCGTCTCTTGGCCGCCGCCCCCACCCACCTCGACCCGCTCCTGCTGCCCTGGTGGGAAGCCGCTTCCGATGACACCGCCCGAGTCCGCGTCATCGTCGACCAGATCGCCTCCTATACCGAGAGCAGGCTGGAGCGGGTCGCGGTGATGTTGTCGGCCTCCGGCAGATCACACTGACCCCGATTTGACACCACGTGCCGCAGGGCAGCGTGGGTCTGCGCCGCGCCGAGGGGTCTCGGCTTCGCCGACCGAAAGTGGCATGACCAGCCGTTGGGCGCGTCGCGGGCGGTCTGGCCTAGACTCTCTCCGTGGCCGGACGACTTCCAGATCGCGATATCGCGGCGATACGTGAACGCGTTCGGATCGAGGATGTCGTGGGGGAGTACGTCGCCCTGAAGCGAGCGGGCGCGGATTCCGCGAAGGGGTTGTGCCCGTTCCACGACGAGAAGTCACCGTCGTTCCATGTGCGGCCCAATCATGGGCTCTTCCACTGCTTCGGCTGCGGTGAGGGCGGCGACGTCTTCGCATTCCTGCAGAAGATCGAGCACATCGGGTTCGTCGAAGCCGTCGAGCAGATGGCTGACCGGATCGGCTACCAGATCAACTACGAGGGTGGCGGCACCTCGGTGCAGCGTGATCGCGGCACCCGCTCCCGTTTGGTCGCCGCCAACGCGGCCGCGCACGAGTTCTACATGGCCAAGCTACGCGAGCCCGAGGCCGAGACGGCTCGCAAATACCTCACCGACCGCAACTTCGACGCCAATGCCGCGCAGCAGTTCGGCTGCGGCTACGCGCCCGCAGGCTGGGACGTGCTCACCAAGCATCTGCTCCGCAAGGGCTTCGACTTCAAGGAGCTCGAAGCCGCCGGCCTGTCGCGCCAGGGTCAGCGCGGCCCGATCGACCGCTTCCATCGGCGGTTGCTGTGGCCGATCCGCAATCTCGGCGGCGACGTCATCGGGTTCGGCGCACGCAAACTCTTCGACGACGACACCATGCCCGGCAAATACATCAACACGCCGGAAACGTTGCTGTACAAGAAGTCTCAGGTGCTCTTCGGTCTCGACCTGGCCAAGCGTGAGATCGCCAAGGGTCACCAGGCCGTCGTGGTCGAGGGCTACACCGACGTGATGGCCATGCACCTGGCCGGTGTGAAGACCGCCGTCGCCTCCTGCGGCACCGCCTTCGGTGACGAGCACCTCGCGCTGCTGCGCCGCCTGCTGATGGACGACAACTTCTGGCGCGGCGAGATCATCTACACCTTCGACGGCGACGCGGCGGGCCAGGCGGCGGCGCTGAAAGCCTTTGCGGGCGACCAGAAACTGGCCGGACAGACCTACATCGCCATCGCACCCGACGGACAGGATCCGTGCGAGCTGCGGCAGCACTCCGGCGACGGCGCCGTCCGCGACCTGGTGGCCCGGCGAACCCCGCTGTACGAGTTCGTGGTGCGCGGCCTGCTCGCCGAGCACAATCTCGACACCGCCGAGGGGCAGGTGGAAGCATTGCGGCGCGCGGTGCCGGTGGTCGCGCAGATCAAGGACAACGCACTGCGCAAGGCGTATGCGACGAAGCTGGCGGGTTGGGTCGGCTGGGACGATATCCAGACCGTCGTGCGCCGGGTGGGCGAGGAAGCCAAGCGGAACCGAAATGGCGGGGGCCCCACCGGGATACCGAGTCGCGCTGCCGCCAAACCATCGAGCGCGACAGGCTCCGAGCCTCCTGCCGCGCGCCCGAACCCGAACGATCCGACTTTGCTGCCGCAGCGTCAGACGCTCGGCGCGGCCCTGCAGTATCCGGCGATGGCCGGTGCCGTCTTCGACTCGCTGGAACCGGAAGCCTTCACCCACCCCGCCTACGTGGCGGTGCGCGCGCTGATCGCCAAGGCAGGCGGCACGGCGGCCGGGCTGGGCGGGGCGGAATGGGTGAACGCGGTCTGTGACGGCACCGACGACCTGACCATGCGAGCCCTGGTGTCCGAGCTGTCGGGTGAACCGCTGCCGGTGAAGACCGCCAACGGCATTCCCCGATTCATCGCGGGTGTGCTGGCGCGCACCCAGGAGGCGTGGGTCGGTCGCCAGACCGCCGAGCTGAAATCGAAACTGCAGCGGGTGTCCTCGACCGAGGAACCAGAGGCGTACATGGCGCTGTTCGGTGACTTGGTCGCGCTGGAGCAGTACCGCAAGAGCCTGCTGGAGCAGGCCATGGGCAACCACGACGACTTCGTGCCGAGCTGAGCGGTAGCCGACCGCGTCCTTGCCCCGGTCGGCCCGCCCGTTTACACGTTGCCCGACTTGCTCAGCGCCGCAGCTGATCTTGCGGAACCAGAATGGTGGTCCGCTCATCGAGCGGCTCCATCGGCTCCAATTGCGGCCGAGTGCTCAACTTGTCCGACAGCTTCTGCCTGCCGACGAGCACGAGCTTGCGAGTCACCGGGCTTTCGGTCACAGCGCGGGTCGCCGCACTGATCTGCTCGTAGCGAACCCGCCCGGCCTTGGTGCCGAGCACATAGCCGGCCGCGACGCCGATGATCAACCGCAGCATCTCCTGGAGCTCCTCCCAATAGCCTGTCCGCGCCCACCTATCCTGCCCGACGCCCCATCCGCCTGTCGATCCGGATAGCCCCCAACCCACGACCCTCCCGGGCATGCTGAACTGGACGCATGTCCGCAGGTAGTGACACGATTTGGGAAGCCGCGCGGCAATGCGCTAAAGTTTCTCCTCGGCGCGCCGGACACGGCGGGCCGAGGATAGTCCCCTATAGCTCAATTGGCAGAGCAGCCGACTGTTAATCGGCAGGTTTCTGGTTCGAGTCCAGATGGGGGAGCGTAAAAGGGTCCCTGACCAGGTATTTCTGGTCAGGGACCCTTGTCGTGTATCGCCCACGGTACTCCCCACCAAGAAAACGCCAAGAATTTGGTATCGGGGTGTTTTGCTGGCGGGCCGGCCTGAACGCCGCTCCGGTAGTTCGAGTGCGGCGATGTGGTGTGGTCAGTGCCTGATCTGCCTGGTGCCTCAATCTCGCACGTGGTCTGTCTGCGAGTCCTGGTAGTCCCCGAGCGAACCACGCACCTGCATCGGGGCGAGGTTCACCTCGCCGACCATATAATTCGCCAGCGATGCAGTCCAGGACAATTGCTGGCTGGCGAGGTCCTCATACGAGATGAGCCCTGCCCGTTGATCTTCCACAGCCCCATCCTGGTTGGTTCGGCAGCGCGACATGCGGCACTACAGTGCGTTCGCCAGACACGCCCATGCAGACGAACGCGATCGGCAGCAGCTTCAGATTTCCCTTCTACCAACTGATCTCAGGCTCGCCGCTTTACGTCGTAGCTTGCCGATGACCGATGCCGGAATTTGCCAGCGGAGCCAATAGGCTCGTAACAGAAGGCTCTGCGCTCCCCGGCGCTGTGGTAGCCGTCGGTTCTCGGGACAGCACACGGACACGATGACGGCAGTTCGTCTGCGCGAAATTCGTGCACACGAGGGCAGCCAGGCGCGAGCGTGGGAAGAGCTCGTGTATCAACTACGGCCGCTGGTCGGCCCAGGGCTTGTCGAGACTCGTAAGACACGTGCAACCGATGGTGGTGTCGAGTGCTAGGGCCCATGTGCATCTGTATAGATCGTCACCGATCGTTGACATCACCGGAAGAAGGTGCGTGTCCGGTATGCCCGCTGAACTGCGCAAACGTGTTGAAGTCTGGTGCCCCCGGCAGGGCATAAACATGGGCAACCGGGAAACTGCTGGTCATCGTGGGTATCTACCGCGCCACCGGCACCACCGCCACCGGCAGCATTACCGGTCACGCCCCGATGATCAACCCGCCACCCCGGACAGCGGTAACCGCATCAACCTTCTCGGACGCGGCACTAGCCGTGCACGAGCGTGACCACGCACCTCTTTTCCGCGGTCACTGTCAGTTGCGCGGCGGGTGCGGTGAGAGGGCTCCGGTCATTGATCAGCGCCCGACACGTCCTTATGCGCCACCGTTAATCATTACCAGCGCCCAGGCGGCAGGTACTCGATCACCGATTCAGTGCCCACGCTGCGGCCGTGCGCCGTAGGTGCCGGGATTCCCGCCTCAACGCTACCCCTGACCAGGCACTAGGCCATACCCGGTGTTTGTTCGGCGACTACTACCGGAACCCCAAACATCGTGTAATCGGCAGAGGCGGATGCGCGAGACCGGGGTTCGCGACGGTGTACTCATCGAGGTAATTGTGAACTCCGACGGCACTGTCCGCACCGGCTACCCGGTCAGCGGGCCAGGCGTGTATAGGAACGACGAGAACGGCAACCCGATCAATTAGGACGGCAAGGAAATATGGAATCCACCGATCAACCGCGCAGGACACGCCAAAGGCGCGGTCGGACACAGGAACAGATCGACCGCCTGAACAAACTGAGCGCGGATTCCCGTGGGCTGCTAGAACAGCTTTCGGACCGGCTGCCGCCGGAGGCGGTTGCCCAGTACCGGACCTTCAGCGATGTTGGCGAGTGGGGTGAATTGGTCGACGGTCTGTGTGCCAGCCTCGTGAAGCGGCGGATCCCCGTCACCCCCGCTGAGCGTGACAGCTTGGCCGAACTGATGGCGATGTTCACGAACCGTGACGACTACGCGTATCTCTGCGACCCCGCGCGCGTCCTGACGCAGCTTGTTGTTGTGACCGCCTGATTCGTTGGTGGACAAGGGTTGGCGCGCCGTGGCAGGATGTGCCCGAGCGGTATGGGCCGTGGCAGTCGGTGTTCGGGTTGTGCCGATCCGCGCAGCGCGGTGGGGTTTGTGACTGGAGCCCTTTGAGCAGGTCCAACCCGGGAATAGAGTCCGGGGTGTTCGATCCGTTTCAGTTGATGTCGCAGGCCAGCCGGTGGCGGATGTGGCCGCAGCGGGCAGCGTACTCGGCCGGGGTCAGATAACCCAACGCCGATGCCGGTGCCTCCGGTTGTGGTCGGTTTTGAAATCACCGATCACGACGCGGGCTTCGAGCAGGCTGTTCCAGTGGTTGCGGTTCGAGCACTCATGACGCAGCCCCCGGTTGAACGACTCGATATAGCCGTTGTTCCACGGTGTTTCGGGAGGGATGTCGAGGATCCCGACCCGGTCAGCGCAGAACTGTTGCAGCGCACGGGAAATCATCTCCGGTCCGTTGTCCGTCCGCAGCACCTTCGGTGGCCCGCCGGTGGTGGCGAACACCCGCTCCAGTTCGGCGACCAGGCGCTGCGCGGTGATCGAGCGTTCGGTCAGGTGCAGCAAGGATTCGCGGGTGTGTTCGTCGACCATCGATGCGATCTTCACCGCGCGTCCCTCGACAGTGGACTCGAACTGGAAATCCAATGCCCACACCACTTTTGGTGCGTCCGCGCCGATCAGCGGCACCGACGATTGCCCGGCCCGCTTCCGTGGCGAGTGGGCGCGGACCTGTAACCCTTCTTCGCGCCAGAGCCGATGGACCCGTTTTCTTGTTCACGTCGCTGCCCTCGTCGAACCGCAACGCCGACCACGCCCGCCGGAATCCGTGACACGGGTGCTTGGTGGCATAGGAACGCAGCCAGGCCCGCAAACCAGCATCCGGATCGTGTGGGGTCTGCGCAGCCGGCAGCCGCCGATAAGTGGATCTATTGAGCCCAACTACCTTGCAGGCGAACCGTTCCGACATGCACTTCACCTGCTGGAGCATGTCGACGGCCCGTCGCTTGGCCGCTGGGCTCAGAATTTTCCCCGAGCGATTTCCCGCAGCGCGTCTTTCTCCAACTCCGCACGTGTACGCCGCACACGGGGTGTCAGTAGGCGGCTGCCTTCTGGTGTAGGCCGTTCACGGCCTTGAACACGCTCTACGCTGGGAGTCCATCTACGGCCGAAGGGAGCGTTTGGGATGGAATACGACATCTCGCGACTTTCGCAGGCAGACGCTGAATGGGGTGAGTTCGTGGTCGCCGTGCCCCCCGATAACGGCTTCAATGAGGCGACCCATCAGCGGAGTACAGCGCCGACCGTCAGGAGTGAGATGCATCCGTAATCATCGATGTGACGTCCGCCTTGCACCGCGCCCCTTCGTATCTCCGTGACTGAGAACAACCGCCAACGTCGCAGCGAAAGTACCGTAGATGCATGCGCACTGCGCCGCGAACCACACTGTCCGGAATGTTTGAGGCGCGCCTAAGTTCGAGGCTGCCTGCGATTATGAGCAAGTCGGAGTGGGTGAGTGGGTGTCACCAGATATCGCTCCCAAACCGTTGTCCGATGGCCTCCGGTCGGGATCTGACAATTGACCGATTCCAGCCGTGCCGATATCGGACTCCGCCGTGCCAAGGCCCACCTGGGGGTCGCATAGGAACGGGCGGGCAAAGCCGATGCTGACAAGCCGAAATTCCAGCGCTGTGTGAAGATCGAGACCTTGTCCACCCGCTTGACGCTATTGCCGGACCGCGGCGTTGTCATCGACATTCATGTCAATAAGGAACTGAGGATTCAATGGTGCAACCACCCGCCGCGACCCCGCCGCTCTCCGCGGGCCCGCCGCCATCCCAGCGTGTTACGCCATCCAAATGGTGGTATGCGGTGGGTTTCACACTCTTCGGCATCGGCCTCATCGGTGCCGCCGCCTTCCTGTTGACGAACTACCTGCAGGTGGGTGGCGACGTCGACAACCTTCAACGGTTCGACATTCCTGGCTCCGGCACCATGTCTCTAGCAGAATCCCACGAGTACACCGTCTACCTGGAGTATCCGGGTGCGGCGACCTCCGTACATACGCCGAAGGTATCGGTGACAATCACCGGCCAGGACGGTACCGTGCCGCTGCATCGCACCGCCGGGACAACTTACGACGTTCGCAGGCACAACGGTGCGAGCGAGTACACGTTCCAGGTGCCGCGCTCCGGCACCTACGTGGTGACCACGCAGGGTGATTCCGGGGCGGGGATCGCTATCGGACGCGGAATACTCGGTTCGGTCACGGTAATGATCCTCGGTACGTTGGGTATCGGCGCCGCCGGGACGATTCTCGGCGGCGCGGCTTTTCTTGTCGTGCTGTTCAAACGGATTGCGAGCAAGAAACGGCCGCTTGAGCTGTGACCCAGGGTAACTCGCCGCCGCTCCGTCGGCCCGGCCGTCATGGCGAACACCTCGCCGCAAACTAACCGTTGAGCACGTAGTGGGGTCATCTCCCGTGGATGTCCAGATCGGCGCTCGCCACGCCGCCCGGCACGCACGGCCACGTGCGCTACGACCACCCCGCACCAGGCTAAACTCGGCGTCCGAGTTACGTTCTCACCGCATACGCAACCTTCTGGTGCATGACAACTCGGCACGCGCTCGTGGCGGTGGGCGTGCACTCCGGGTACTTGTCACTCAGCGCGTGCGCAACCATACTCAGCCTGATGCCGATTGATGAAGACGGATGGCCGAAGCGGTCTGTAGTCGAAAGCGTTTGGCGGCGAGTGCTCGCGGGTGAACTGACACGCGATGCAGCCCACGACTGGGCGAAGCCATGGGTAGAAGGCGCTGATGTCGGCGAGCCAACGGATGCCATGGCGGCGCTCGGCCTTGACTATCTATACGGGTTGGACATGACTGCGAGTCCAGTTTCCCCGAATCTCGTGCGCCACGGCGGTGCCGAACCGACCGTCTTGTCCGAGTTCGAAGTCGCTGCACGATTGGACCATTGGCCGGCCAGGTGCAGAGAGCACGACAACCAACTGGGACTGCCGCACGAGGGGGACTGCCCCCGGTTCGGTTGACTCCTGACCTGTGAGGATTTCCTTGCAGTGGAAGGATCATCGATATGCCCAAGGCCTATCCCGAGGAGTTC
>NZ_JBFBAB010000017.1:0-143754 GCF_040681975.1 Nocardia sp. NPDC051463 | reverse complement strand
GTGTCGGTGCCGGTCGCTGTGTTCGATGTACACACCCTCGCCGGACCGACTGACACCGACCTGACACACACCTGACACCTCCACTGACACCACGATCGGCCAGCAACACACCAGCCGACCCGTCGCCACTCACACGGCCAGAAACTGCTGCGGCTCAGGTCATCCTGCAATTCCACTGTGGGCACGGTTCGAAACGGCCACATGGCGGGCTCGAAGATGAACGAGCAGAGATCATCTCGGGTGTCGCACGACCGCGGGTAGTGCGTGCTCATACCGACGAGTGCGTGAACCTCGAGTTCTCTGCCCAGTTCGGCCCCACAATAATCGGCTGTCTGGATATTGGTGAGTGCCGGTGGCCGAACCGGTCGGCGGTCGAGAAAACAAGGCTACGAGTCATTTCGGCATGTTTCGGGTGCGCCGAGGTCTAGATGACCTTAGCGGCGATCAGCAGGTTCCAGATCTCGCCCTGGTCGACGACCTCGATGCCGAGCTTCTCCGCTTTGGTCAGCTTGCTCTCACCGACTCCCGCGCCGGTGATGAGCAGGTCGGTGTTCGCCGAGACCGAGGACGCCGCCGTCGCGCCCGCCTGCTCACACAGGCGTTGGAAAGTCGGGCGGGCGACCTTCTCGCCGGAGCGTGGGTCGCTGATCGCGCCGGTGATCACCACCGATTTGCCTTTCAGGGGCGCGCCGGCCGCAACGACCGGGGGAAGGTCTTCCTCGCGCACGTCCAGGCAGACGCCTGCCTCTCGCAGCCGCTCGAGTTCCGGACGCAGGCGAGTGAGGTGCGCGACCAAGGAGGCGGCGACCTTCGGTCCGATGTCCTCCACCGCCACGAGCCGTTCCTCGCCTGCGTCGGCGACCTCTTCCAGGGAGCCGAATCCCGCCCGGGCCAGGCGGGCGGCGGTGCCGTCGGAGGCCATCGGGATCGCCAGGCCGATCAGTGCGCGGCGCAGACCGACCTGGCGACTGGCATCGATCGAGTCGATCATGCGCGCGGCCGAGACCTCGCCGATACGGTCGAACTCGAGCAGGCGCTCTTTTGTCAGCGTGTAGAAGTCCGACGGGCGCTCCAGGACGCCTGCCTCGGCAAGGCGTTCGATCCACACCTGCCCGATGGCGTCGATGTCCGCCGCCGCCCGCGACGCCCAGTGGATCAGCCGGCGCACCGTCTGCGCGGGGCACGAGACGTTGGTACAGAACAGTTCCCGGCTGTTGCCCTGTTCGGTCACCTGCTGCTCGCACGAGGGGCAGGCGGTGGGCGGCACGATCTCACGCTCCTCACCAGTGCGCTTGGAGGCGTCGAGCACGCCCGCCACGAACGGGATCACGTCACCCGCACGGCGCACCAGCACCGTGTCACCGACCTTGATGTCGCGGGCGCGGATCACTTCTTGGTTGGCCAGCGTCGCCTTCGTGACAGTCGTGCCGCCGACGAACACCGGCTCCAGCCACGCGACCGGGACGATCTTGCCTGTCTTGCCGACGTCCCAGACCACCTCGGCCAGCAACGTGGTCTTTTCCTCGGCGGCGAACTTGAACGCCAGCGCGCCACGTGGGGAGTTCGACCGAGTCCCGGCCGCCGCGTAGGCATCGCGGTCGGCCAGCCGCAGTACCGCACCGTCGAGGTCGTAGTCCAGCTGGTTGCGACCTTGCTCGATCGCGGTGATCGCCGCCTGCGCCTGCTCGGCGTCGGCGCAGAGCCGCATTTGCGCGCCCGCGACTCCCAGTGTCCGCAACCCCTCCCCGAGGTCGACCGCAGCGTCACCGGCAGAGGTATCCAAGTCGAAGCCGAAGAACTGCAAGCGCCGCTCGGAGACCGTGGCAGGGTCCTTCGCCCGCAGCGTGCCGGCCGCGGCGTTGCGCGGATTGATCAGCGGCTTGTCCGGATGTGCCGTGTTGTAGGTGAGGAAGGTCGAACGCAGCATCACTGCCTCGCCACGCACCTCCACTCGTCCCGGCACGTCGATCCGATCGGGGACGCCATCGACCAACGCTCGGACCAGCACAGTCACGTCGTCACCGGTGGTGCCATCACCTCGGGTCACGGCACGCACCAGCCGCCCGTCCTCGAAAACCAGGGCCAGGGACAAGCCATCGAGCTTCGGCATCACCACCACCGACTGGCCGAGGAAGCGGTTGAAGAACGCCGCGACCTGCTCAGGCTTGGTGGCCTTCTCGAGTGACAGCATCGGACGCGAGTGCCGGATCGGGGCGTGCAGCACTGCGGGCGCACCGACCTGCTCCAACGGATTCGGGTCAGGCGTGAGGTCGGGGTGCGTCTCGATCAGGCCACGTAGCTCGTCCTCGATTGCGTCGTACTCGGCGTCCGCGACCAGCGGCGAGCCCTGATAGTAGGCGTCACGCAGCGTCGCAATGCGGTCGGCGAGCTCTTGGATATGTTCCCCAGTTTCCACAACACTCGACGCTACCGATACCCACCGACACACGTGGGGTGGGCGTGCAGTCTGTTCGACACCTGCCATGTCGTCGTGGGCTGACCGGATTCCGCTTCGCTCGCCCAGACCGGCACGAGGGGATCTCGGCCGACCACGACCGGAGGGCCTCGCTGCGAATAGGACAGCCCCGCAGGGTGTTGCAACGTGTACGCGTACCGGCGGCAGGCCAGCCCGCGGCGGCGGTCAGCGGTGCCCTGTGCGGCGGACACCGATCTGCATTCGACAACGTGACCACCAGCCGATGCCGGGCATGGGCGTGCGAGCTCCGGGTCTGGAGCGTGCGATGGCGGTGACCGCGTTGTTCGAACGGCAACGGCGGTAATGTCTCTCGGAGGGCGACTTGGGAGAGCGTCCGTACCGGATGGTTTCGATACACTGACGGGCATGGCATGCCGCATCAGTGAGCTGGTCATCGACGCCGCCGACCCTGACCGGCTTGCCGAATTCTGGGGCAAGGTCCTCGGCTACGTCGAACTCGGCCGAGAGGACGACGGAAGCATCGAGATCGGGCCGCCCGCTGCCGGCTTCGGCGGCCCGCAGCCCACCATGATCCTCATCCCCAGCAGCGCCCCGCGGACCGGGAAGCTCCGACTGCACATCGACGTCAACCCCACCGACCGCGACCAGGACGCCGAGCTGGAACGGCTGCTCGCTCTCGGCGCCGGCACCGTCGACGTCGGCCAGACCAGCACCGACAACTGGCATGTCCTGGCCGACCCGGAAGGCAACGAATTCTGCCTCCTACACGCCCGGCTCCAGCCGCTCTGATCATCAATGGGCGAGTTCACACGGCTAGTACTCCGGGAAGGTTGATGGGGTTATTCCGGAATCCCGCAGGGGCAGGGTGGTCGTGGCCGGGTGAGCGGTTGTCGTGCCTGGCGACCTTGCGAACATAGCCGTTCGAGGGTGCGTATGGAATGCAGGATCGGGGAGTTCTGCAGCAAGGGGCTTATGAATCCTTTTGGCAGCTCGATGTTTCGGGACCATGCGGGAGCGATGGTCCTGCGTTTCGAGGTGGGGCCGCAGACTGCCATGCGTCTCACGCGGGGTGAACTAGCATTGCGCTTGCGAAGTCCGTGGCTGTGGATTATCGCGGCGGGGGTCGCCGCGATTGCCATGACATACCCTGTCGGTCAAGAGGGCGGTCCGCCAGTACGGCCCAGGTGACAGCAGCTCGACATGGAGCAATGCCATCGCCGTACTTGTTGCTGCCGCCGCGATCTACTTCGCGGTATTGCTTCTCTTTGCATGTTTCGGTGCGGGATGCCAGGCACCGATCACACCGGGTCCGCAGGTATGCGAGTCCGGGGGCGGTATTGCAGGCCAAATATCTGAGCGATGGCGTGGAGACGACGACGCCTTATTTCGACAGTTATTGGTCCCGTGTTCACACTGAATCGTCGCGAGCGGCAACGATCTGGGCCTCATCTCGTTCGCGTGCAGTCGACCATAATTCGCGCCAAGGAAGCAGTCCGGAGCTGGCAAGCAGTGTGATGGCGGCGCAGCCGATCGCGACCCGAGTGCTGGTCGCCGCCGCTACGACTCCACCGAGTGCGATGAACGCAGGCTGGAAACATTTCGCGCTGATAGACCAGGCTGTGCCGACACGGGCCATATGGTCGGCCGCGGTGCAGTTCATGCGGTAAGTCGCAAAGACAGGGTTGAAGACACCCGCACAGAACAGCAGCAGTGTTTCAGCGACCGTGATCAGGACCAGGCCGAGCGCATCCGAGTCTGCCGCCAGCAGCAAGCCCACCCAACATGTGCGTAGGGTACCGAATCCGAGCAGCACCGCTGGTTCACTGAAGAGGGTGACAAACCGCGGTGCGCACAGAGATCCGATCAGCCCGCCGAGGCCCGGCAAGCCGAGGGCGAGGCCGTATTGCCACGGTGCGAAGCCGAGTTCGCGGAGCAGGAGAAGGGCGACCAGTGGTGTGGTCAGCATGAGTGACCCACCGAAGACCATGGCATTCCAGAACAGGTGGCGCAACATCGGGTCCGCGAAGATGTAGGTCCATCCGCCGCGGATATCCTCGATCCAGTGATGTTCGGACTTGTCGTGGACGGGTTCGGGTTCAGCGGTGTCGATACTGCGGATCCCGAGCGCGGACAGCAGGTAGCTGGTTGCGTCGATGGCGATCGTGGCGGTTGCGCCGAGCATCGAGATCAGTGCGCCGCCTGCCGGCGGGCCTAGAGTGGATGCGGTCCAGAAGGTTGTCTCGAAGCGGCTGTTCGCGCGGATGCGCTGTGGTCGCGGGATCAGTGATTTCACGGAGGCACCGCTGGCGGCGTTGAATACGATGCCGCACAGCGTTTGGACCGTGAGGACTGCGCAGAGTTGCGCGTAGGTCAAGACCCTGAGCCACGCCGCCAACGGAATACTGGCGAGCGCGGCGAAAGATGCGAGATCGGCGTAAACCATGACCGGCCGCTTACGGTGGAACTCGATGAACGATCCCAATGGGAACGCGATAGCGGCGCCGGCGATCCCGGAGAGTGCCGCCATCAGCGATACCTGCATGTTCGAGGCGTGCAACACCAGGATGGCGATCAATGGTAGGGCGCCTGCGCCGAGGGCGCTGCCGATCTGGCTGATGGTGAACGAGCCCCACAGACGATAGAAGTCGGGCGACAGCCGAGCGGCCGTGGCACGTTTCACCGAGGATGCTCCGATTGGTAAGTGGCGGTGAGGTATTCATGGAGGAAGGTGCAGATCTCAGCGTAGGCGGTGTGCCGATGGAATCGAAGTCGGCTCGGTTCGGCCGCTCACATCACGCAAACCGACAACGGCACCAACATCTGCCGACCGCGGAATTCGAGGACCTCCTGCATGTTCTCGGCGACGCACCACCGTGACGCTGTCGTCCAGCGTTGTACTCAACTGTTCGGGTCGACGGACAGCCCGTCCAGCACGGGCAGCTCGATGTCGAGGATCGCGACGTCGGACATGGTCCGCAGCCCGGCGGCCAGGATCTCGTTTCCCGAGTCGAGCTCTGCGACGACCACGATGCCGTCTTCCGCGATACCTTCGACCAGCACGAAACCGCTGGTGTGCGGTCGCGTTCGGCGAGCCACCAGCGGAGACGCGGCGGACCGGGCAAAGACCAGCCGAACGTTGAAAGCCTCTGACCCACGCCGGCCAGAAACCGGGTCGGCGTTATCGACGGCTGTGCTGACGGCGTCGGCTAGCTCGGCTGTCGACATCAGCGGCCCGTCCTCGGTGAATTGCCCACCGTCGGGGTCCTCGGTGAGGATCCAGACCCGGCCTCTGCGTAGAGAAACGCCGCAGCCGGGTTGGCGCGCGGTCCTGCGCCATCCGGTTCGCCTCGTAGGAGTACCCGTTGCGGGTGGCGGGCGTTCGAAGCGTTATCGCCGTTCGGTCAGCGTTGCGATGACCGGGTACTTGGTGTTGAGGGTTAGCGCGGAAGTCGGGGTGAGGTCCGGGTTCTGGATGGTCAGCTCGAACCGCCTGACGATGGTCGAGAGCGCCAGCTGCATCTCCATCATCGCGAACGTGTTGCCGATGCAGAGGTGTCCACCCGCGCCGAAGGGCAGGTACACGTTTCGGTCACGGGCGGCGACCGCGTCGGGGGTGAAGCGGTCTGGGTCGAAGGTGTCGGGCTGGTCCCAGCACTCGGGGTTGCGGTGGGCGTGGTAGTAGCTGAACATCACCGGCGTGCCCGCCGGGATGTGGTAGCCGCCGATCTCATCGTCCTGGTCGGCGCGACGTTGCCCCATCCAAATCGGCGGCTTGAGCCGCAACGCCTCTTCCAGGACCTGCTTGCTGTAGGGCAGCGCGGGTAGGTCGGTCATGGTGGCGCGTCCGTCGGACAACACGTCGTCAACGTCATCGCACAGCCGCTGACGCGCTTCCGGATGCACTTGCAGCAGCAGCATGGCTGAAGTCAGGGCCGAGGAACTGGTCTCGTGACCGGCGAAGAGCATGGTGATGACCTCGTCGCGCAGCTCCCTGTCGGTGAGTTTCGAGTTGGTATCGGCTTCCGTGGCATTCATGAGCATAGACAGCAGGCCATCACTGTCACTGTCGCGCAGCTCGTTGATCACCGTGTAGACGATGGCATCCATCTCGCCGACCGCCCGCCAGAACCGGCGGTGGCTCGGCGTCGGAAATTTCAAGGGGATCAAGGGCATCCGCACGAACTTCCCCAATTCGGCATTCACACTCTGTGCCGCGCGGGCGAAGCCGGTGACCTCTGGGCCGTGTGGATCCAATCCGAACAGCGCCCGCACCACGATCCGCAACGTGAGGTGGCTCATCTGCTCGCCGATGTTGATCGTCCGTCCGGCGCGGGCATGTTCGGCCCACTCGTCACACATGGAGTCGATCTCGGTCACCATGATCTCGCTGAGCGCACTGATCTTCTTGTGGTGAAAGGCGGGTTGGACGAGCCGTCGGTTGCGTCGCCACCGGTTGTGGTCGGCGATGGTCGCCAGTCCGCGCCCCGCGAACAGTTCCAAGATGTCGTACAACTGGGTCTCGCGGGTGAAGTTCGCCATGCGTTCCTGCAAGATGTACTTGATGTGGTGGGCATGGGTGACCCCGACCATGCTCCCGTTGACCAGCTGGAATCGAAAGACGTTGCCGTGCTGGGCCATAGAGTCGGAGAGAAACGTAATCGGGTCGGTAACAAAGTGTTTGGTATTGCGCAGGCGGCCTGTGACCATCGGGGGCATCCCTCCGACGGCGGCGGATGTGGACGTGGACATGGAAGACATGACAGCAAGTAAAGCCGAGAGGGTCGATATCCGCCGCGAATTGGCTGACGTGTCCGAAGACGAACTCCCGCAACGGGATCCAGATCGTTGCTACGCGCAGCCTTCAGGGTCTGATATCTCGCTCGCGGGATCCGGAGAGGGCTGATGGGATGGCCTCTGGTCGTCATCCTTCACGAATCACTGAGTGTCACAGGGGGATGCCCGCCGAGGTCGGCATCGGTCCGCTGTTGGTGTCGCGGTCACCAACAGCGGCTGACGGCCGAGTCGATGTAGGTGGTGACGGCGTCACTACGGTAGGTCGCCTTGAAGGTTTTGGCCAATTGTCCTGACAGTATTATTAGAGAGTCTCAACGGTTGATTCAACGATATTGTTTAATGACATGAATATGGCCGACGCGAATCTGATGATCGAACTCAGCATGGCTGAACTGCGCGAGATTACCGGCTATGCCGTGGCCTGCGCAGCGCCGGCTTTGGTGATCTTCGAGCGGGACTGTTCGGACGATCGGCGCCCCAGAGCCGTGCTCGACGAGGCGCGCAAGTTCGCCGCTGGGGGCAAGCGGACGAAGGTGCTGCGCGTGACAGCACTGGACGCGCACCGGGCCGCAAGGGCAGCTCGGGACAGGGAACATGAAGCGGCAGTCGACGCCGCGCGCGCGGCCGGTCACGCGGGAGCGGCCGCGTACCTGCACCCATTGGCAAAAGCCACTCAGGTCTTGCACATCCTCGGAGCCGCCGCACACGCGGCTCGAGCGCTCGAGCTCGATGCCGCCGACGAACCTGACATCGGCGTCGACTACCTCGAAAAGGCGAGAGGTCTGGCCGGCCCGATCGTGGTGAGTGTCCTGACACGTTACCCTCCCGCCCCGAGTGGTGGCCGCCGTGTGGGAGAGCTGTTACGGAGACTGGACGCGTCGTTGCGACAGGGGCGACCGATCGTTGACTGATGGCCGGCACCGGGGTTCGGGGATCTGGTGGAGGGGCTCGTTCGGCCCTCCAATATCTACTGACCGTCCGACAATGAGAATGTTCGCAACGACTATCACCCAGGACCAGCTGGGCAGTGTCGCGGCAGCCCGACTCACCATTAGGAGGCGCGCAGTGATCTTCATCGTCGTCAAGTTCAAGACCAAACCCGAATGGACCGACCGCTGGCTCGACCTCGTCGCCCCGTTCACCTCCGCCACTCGCGCCGAGGAAGGTAACCTCTGGTTCGACTGGTCCCGCGGCGCCGACGACCCCACCGAATTCGTTCTCATCGAAGCTTTCCGCGACCAGGCCGCCGGCGCTGCCCATGTCGGTAGTCCCCATTTCAAGGCCGCGATGAACGAACTTCCGCGGGCACTCCAGTCGACTCCCCGGATCATCAGCCAGACGATCGAGGCCACCGACTGGTCCGAAATGGGGGAGATGACCATAGACAGCCGCTGAGCGAACGCATGACTGGAATACGGTGGCTGCCGGACCGTCTGCAACCACCGAAACAGTGGGGGAGCTCGCAACATGTCGGAATTTGTCTATCGACACACCCGTCACGGCAAGGTTGCAACAAAATCGTATCCATGCGCTGGTGGCAGCCACTCGAGCGTGACATCGCTCCCGCCCCCGCGGGGAGAGGGGCGGCTGACCTCGAGCAGATCCGGACCCTGACCACGGCGATGCGAGCTATCGACGACCGCCACTGCGGCGCCGGATCTCTCAAAGATGCTCCTGGACCCCCTGGTCACTGGGGCCTGCCACGACCTACTCGGCCAGGGAGTAGCTGGTGTGGCTGAGTTCACGGTGCTCGCGTCGTGTTCGGGAGTACCTTCTCGAGTATGGACAATGAGGGACCCAGCCGGACAGCGCTCGTGACTGCTTACGCCCGTGCCTATCATCAAATTGCTGACCGGCCAAGGATTCTTACCGATCCACTTGCGGCACGTCTGCTGGGTGTCACGGTGGACGAGCTGACCGAATTGGGCCGGCCCGCAGAGGATCGTCCCGGTAGCGGAGTCGGCCCGGAAATCCTGCGGCTGGGTGTCAGTGATCGGCCGCGCCGCCTGTTCTTTGCTGCTCGTGCCCGTTTCGCCGAGGATCGTGTGGCCGAGGCCGTCGCTGCCGGCGTGCGACAGGTCGTGATCCTCGGCGCGGGCCTGGATACCTTCGCCTACCGCAACCCGCATCCTGACCTGCGTGTATTCGAGGTCGACCATCCCGCTACCCAAGCGTGGAAACACCAACGCCTCGCCGCATCCGGTATCGACCAGCCCGAGCGGTTGACCTTCGTGCCGGTCGACTTCGAAACCGACCTACTGGCAACACGATTGGAGGCCGCCGGATTCAGCCGGACCGATCCGGCCGTATTCGTGTGGCTCGGTGTCGTCTTCTATCTGACCCCGGACGCCGCCCGCACTACCCTCGAATACATTGCTGGTCGATCCGGGCCGGTCGAGGTGATCTTCGACTACCTGCAGTCGGCAGACACCGACGAGGATCGTGCGCAGCTACAGGTGCGCGCAAATCGAGCGGCAGCCGTCGGCGAACCCTGGTTCAGCTACTTCACTCCTGACGGCATCGCCGCACAGTTGCGCGCGCTCGGCTTCACCGACGTCGAAGACCATTCCGCTGCGGACCTCATCGCTGGGTACCTCGATGGATCCGCGGAATTCGAGGGCGAACCACCCCAGGCCCTGCGCCCGGTCCGCATACTACGGGCGAGCCGCTGAGGATTCCCCGCAAGTTCCTTGCCAGCACAGAGCCGGCCGCGGCCGGTCTCCGGTGATTCCGGAGACGATGCTGACCCGGCGAGCTCGGCGACTTCCTCGCGGCGCGGACCCGGGGTGTGCTGCCTAATCGGGACGAGATCGTCGGGCAGACCGGCATCGGCGGGTTTCAGCGGAAACGGTGAGTTTTGAGGAAGCCGGCGAGTTCGGCGCGATGGTTGTCGGTCATCGAGATGGTTGCCTCACCACGGTCAATCAGTGAACATCGCTGTTCTGGAAAGACGCCAAACTGGGTTGAGCAAGGGTATCCCTCCGCCGCGCTACGGACACAGAGGATTCGACAGTCACGACCGCAGCGTGCGGCGTGCCAACCTGGCTATAGGGTCACCCGGGTTGGTCGGGAACGCAAGCCGTCGAACCGACTTGAACACACGTGGGCGACCTGGGGCGTCAATCACCGTTCGGGACGGGTCTACTCGGCCACCAGACTCGGTCCCCGACCAGACTGAACAGCGCTGGAATTGCCAGCGTGCGAACTACGAAGGTGTCCAGCAGGATGCCGAGTCCAACAACGATGCCCAATTGCGTCAGAGTGATCAGCGGCAGCACGCCCAGCACGCAGAACACCGCCGCCAGTACGATCCCGGCGCTGGTGATGACAGCGCCTGTGGATGAGACTGCGCGCACGATGCCACGCGTAGTGCCATGTCCGGCAGTCTCCTCGCGGGCCCGGGCGACCAGGAAGATCGTGTAATCGATACCCAGCGCAGTGAGGAACAAGAATCCGAACAGCGGCACATTGGTGTCGAGTGCAGGGAAGCCGAAGACATGGCCGCTGATCCAACTACCGAGCCCGAGCGCGGCCAGTGCGCTGAGCACTGTGACTCCCACCAGCAACAGTCCAGCAGGTATCGCACGCAGCAGCACCACCAAAACGATGAGGGCCACCGCCAGAATCATTGGGATGACCAGCATTTGATCGCGGCGAGCGCTGTCACGGACGTCGAGCGCTTGCGCGTCGGAGCCGCCGACAAGGGCATCTGCACCGGGGATTTCGGCCAGTTGGGTACGAATTCCGGCGATCGCGTCGAAAGCATCGGCAGATCCGGGCGAAGCGTCCAGGGTGACCGACCATCGGGTGTATCCAGTGCCCATCGGGCCTGTGGTCATCGACGTGGACACACCGGGAGTCGCTTCGAGAACGGCCGATGCGGCACCGGCCGCCTCGGTGCGCGCCAGCACCGTGGCCGGGCTGGCGGCACCGGAGGGAAAGTGTGCGGCCAAAGTGTCCAAACCGTCGACGGATTCGGCGCGTACCCGGAATTGCTCGGCTTGCGACAAACCGATCTGCGTCGTGAACAGCGCGCAGGCGCAGGCGGTCAGTATCAGCAGTACAGAGCCGGAAACCAGGACGGGGCGACGCACCACCCCCTCGGCGATCCGGTGCCAAACCCCCGTTGATGCCGCATCCCGACCGTCGACCCGGGGAGTCAATGGCCAGAAAATATTTCGGCCGCACAGGGCCAGCGCGGGCGGTAGCGCCACCAGGACGAACACCACGGTCATCAGCAGACCTGCCGCCGCGAGGGCGCCCAGACTGCGGGTATTGGGCAGCGTTGCCAGCAGCAATGTGAGCAACGCGATGACAACCGTCAGATTGCTGGCCAGGATCGCGGGCCCGGCGCGGCGCACCGCCGACGACAACGCCACGCGATGATCGGCCTCGCGGTGCAGTTCGTCACGGTAGCGCGACACCAGCAACAGTGCGTAGTTCGTCCCGGCACCGAAGACCAGCACGCTGGTTATGCCCGCGGTGGAGCCGTCGAAGGTCAGCCCGGTGAGCTCTGCAATCGCGGTGCCGACGCGGGCGGCTATCTGATCGGCCATCCCAACCACTACCAGTGGCACCAGCCACAGCACCGGGGAGCGGTAGGTCGCGATCAGCAACACCGCCACCACAGCAGCGGTCACCGCGAGCAGCGCCACGTTGGCACCAGAAAACGAATCAGCGATATCAGCGCCGAAAGCGGGACCGCCGGTTACTTGCAGCCTGACATCTTCCGGTGCACCGGTTTTCGCGGCAGCGCGCAGTTCGATGATGCGATCGGTCAAGTCGAATCCGGTCAGGTCGGAGGGTACCGGCACCTGCCCCAGCGCAGCTCGCCGGTCCGACGCCAGTACCAGCCCACGATCGCTCCGGCTCGGATCGACCGCCCCGCCGCGCATCCGCATCAGCGCGGCCTCGGTGGCAGCCAGATCTGCGGCATCGAGTTCACCGGCGTCATTGCGTGTCGCTACCAGAATCACTGACGCGGTCCGCCCGTCGGGTAGCGCCTCTGTCAACTGTTCGACGCGAGCCGACTCGACCGATGAGGGCAGTGAATCAGGCGCCTGACCGGCCGTGTCGTTGCCGCCGATCAGGCCGATCAGCGCGAGCCCAGCTACCACCGAAGCCAGCAACAGTGCCCATGACCTGCGGCCGGTCACCACCGCAGCGTATCGATCCCAAGTACCCATGCCTCGATTATTTCAGATACTTAAATAATAGCGGACCGAGGGGCCTCAACCGCTAGGCTGGCTGGCGATGGAAAGGATGTGACAGTGACCGACGCTCCCGAGCCCGCGTCGCCCGCAGGTGACCAGCGCGACGGTCTGGAACTCGCCATCGCCCGCGACATCCGCGCGCTCACCGCTGCATCCGATCAGCTCGGCCATCTCTTCGCCCGATTGAACAATCTGCGCCCCAACGACTTTCGTGCACTCACTCACATAGCCACCGCAGACTCGGAAGGGTCACCGCTCACCGCCGGTCAGCTGCGCACCCTGATGGGCGTATCTCCCGCTGCCGTGACCTACCTGGTGGAACGGATGATCGAGTCGGGGCACATCGAGCGTGACGTCGACCAGGTCGATCGCCGGAAGGCTCGGCTTCGCTACAGCGACCGCGGCATGACGGTCGCTGGAAGCTTCTTCATCCCGGTCGGCCACCGAACCCGAGCGGCGATGGCCGAACTGCCCGATGCCGATCTACAGGCTGCCCACCGAGTCCTGCTCGCGGTTACCGGCGCGTTGCGCGACTTCTACGCGGAAGGACCGCTCGCCGCACCGTAATCGCCGAACGAGACCGGTCGGCCGTGATCACCTCGGCCTGTAGCCGGGGCGAATAAAGGTTCGGATTCGCGAGTTTCGATTCGAGATCGACATGTTCTGTAGAGAACCATCGGGCTTGCGGCCTTCGCGGGTGGAAAGGCGTTGTGCGACATGCATATTCGCCCAATCTGATGCGGCGGTGTTGTGGACGACTGCCGTGCGCGTGTCGGCGAGCCGAGCGATGTGCATGTCGGGGTGGTTCCCGTTGCTGCGGTCGAAGGCTCAGCCGTAGTAGACCCAGTGATCGGGGTAATCGGTCGCGTGCCCGCGGCGTGAATGGTGCTCGCCACGTCCGTCGTTGAACTGCCGGGGAGGGTCGTAGTGGCGGGGTGTTTCCCAATGTGCCCACTTGATGTTGATGCAATACGCGAGGGCGCCGTTTTCCATTGCTCGAGGGGTGTCGGTCCTCTGATTCCAGTGCATCGAACCCTGCGTTTTTCCCGCGAATGTGATTATTCGATGCAAAAACGATGCGGTCGAGCCGAGATGGTGCGACACTCAGGAGGTGCTCGAGAATGTCGCGCTGGATCGCTGATGGAGCGCAGTAAGGGCGAGGCCAGCCGCACAACGACAGATGACTCTGTGAGGTCGAATCAACGAAAGCGATGGAACAATGAGAAAAACCCAACGTTCGGTATTGACCGGTCTGGCCTTGGTGGCCGCCTTGCTCGGCGGCTCGGCCTGCTCCGACGACAACTCTGATTCCTCGTCCACTGCATCGAAAGGGATGCCGACGTCGGCGGTGCCAACTTCCGCCGCGCCTGCTTCTGCGGCGTCGGGTGGTGCGGCAGCGGATTTGGTCGGGCCCGGTTGCGCTGACTATGCGAAACAGGTGCCGACCGGCCCCGGATCGGTCGAGGGCATGGCGAAAGAGCCGGTTACTGTCGCGGCATCGAACAACCCGATGCTGACGACGCTGGTCGCGGCGGTATCCGGTCAGCTCAATCCGCAGGTCAACCTGGTCGACACCCTCAACGGCGGTCAGTTCACCGTCTTCGCGCCCGTGGATGATGCATTCGCGAAAATTGACGCGGCGACGATCGATGCGCTCAAAACCGATTCGGCGAAGTTGACAGGCCTCCTCACCTATCACGCGGTGCCGGGAAGGCTGGCGCCGAGCCAGATCGCGGGCGAACACAAGACCGTCGAAGGTGCCACCGTGAACGTGACGGGATCGGGCGACGACATCAAGGTCGCCGACGCCTCGGTGATCTGCGGCGGCGTGCAGACGGCGAACGCCACCGTCTACCTGATCGATTCGGTCTTGATGCCACCCGCGTGAACGCTGAATCTTTCAGCGCGGCTGAATGCCCGCAGTTCATGGACCAGCCATGCGTTGGGACAAGGAGCCCGAGCCACAGGGTGGCGCGTAGTCGCCAACCGCAGACGTATCAGGAGCCTTTCGATGGACCGCCTCGACAATAGCTACCGGCCGGGTGAATCCGCGTCGCGCGCCGGCAGCAACTCGTTCCCGTACACGTGGCGTAGCCAGGCTTTGGGTGCGGCGGTGTCGGTGCTGCTGGTCTTGGCGGCGGCAGCCACCGGCAGTGTGTCGGCTTCGTCGGCAGCAAGCCGATACGACAGCCTGACCCAGCCTGATTGGGCACCGCCGTCGTGGTTGTTCGGGCCGGTGTGGACGGTGCTGTACGCGCTGATCGCGACATCGGCATGGTGGCTATGGCGTGCTAGACCGTGGGGCGAGGTTCGCGTGCCGATCATGCTCTACGTTGTGCAATTGGTGTTGAACGGTCTGTGGACACCGCTGTTCTTCGGTGCGGAACAGCGCGGTCTCGCATTCGTGGAAATCATTGCGTTGACGATCGCTGTTGCGGTGACGGTGATCGCCTTTGCCCGCCACAGTCGCACCGCTGCGCTGCTGCTGATGCCGTACTTCGCGTGGACGGTGTTCGCTGCGAGTCTCAACCTCAGCGTGTGGCGGTTGAACACGTAACCGTGATGCGGTGAACACCGGGGATTTTGGTCGCTAGGGCGGCGCGCGGCGGCCACGGTCCGCACCGAATCCATGACCGAGAAGAAGGATGATCGAGCATGAGGTGTGTGGTTTTCGGCGCGACCGGCTATATCGGCGGACGCTTGGTGCCGGAACTGGCACTGGCTGGTCATCAGGTCCGGGCGGTGGCCCGCACACCGGCGAAATTGGCGGAGGTGCCGTGGCGTGACCGGGTCGAGGTGGTCCGCGGCGATGTCACCGATTATGACGAGGTGCGGGCCGCGGTCGCCGACCAAGACGTCGTCTACTACCTGGTGCACTCGCTGACCCGCCGCGACTTCGAGGACATCGACCAGCACGCGGCGCGGGTCGTCGCGGCGGCGGCGGCTTCGGCAGGGGTCGGGCGCCTCGTCTATCTCGGCGGCATCATCCCCGAACACACAGAGCTCTCACGCCACCTCGCTTCCCGCGCTGAGGTCGGAGAAATCTTGCGGGCATCCGGGGTCCCCACCGCGGAACTACGCGCGGCAGTCATCATCGGATCCGGCTCGGCCAGTTTCGAGATGTTGCGCTACCTCTCCGAACGCCTGCCCGCGATGATCACGCCCCGATGGGTGCGCAACCGCATCCAACCCATCGCGATACGTGATGTCCTGTACTACCTATTGCGGGCCGCCGAGCTGCCCGCCGATGTCAACCGCCCGTTCGATATCGGTGGCCCGGACGTCGTGACCTACCTGGCAATGATGCGCGAATACGCGCTGGTCGCCGGGCTGGCTCGTCGGGTGGTGCTGCCGGTTCCGGTGCTCACGCCATGGCTGTCGGCGCAATGGGTGAACCTGGTGACTCCGGTCCCGCGCGCCCTGGCCGTTCCGCTCATCGAATCTCTCGTCCACGAAGTCGTGTGCGGTGAGCATGACATCGCCGCGTACATCCCCGACCCCGCCGATGGCCTCGTCCGGAGCGAACGTGCCATGGAACTGGCACTGACCCGTATCCGCGACGCCGAGGTGCCGACCCGCTGGTCGGACGCCAGCACACCCGGCGCGCCCTCGGATCCGCTACCCACTGACCCGGCCTGGTCCGGCGGCTCGCTCTACGAAGATCTCCGCGAGCGCGACACCTACGCCGACCCCGACACCCTGTGGGCGGTCCTCGAATCCATCGGCGGCGAGAACGGCTGGTACTCGTTTCCGCTTGCTTGGTCGCTGCGTGGCTGGATCGACCGGGTCACCGGCGGGGTCGGTTTACGTCGCGGCCGCAAAGACCCACACCGCCTGCATGTCGGCGAAGCCCTGGACTGGTGGCGCGTCGAACACATCGACCGTCCCCACCTGCTGCGGCTTCGCGCCGAAATGCGGGTCCCGGGACTGGCATGGCTCGAACTCGGCGTCGAGCCCGCCCCCGGAGGGGGTTCCCGCTACCGACAACGCGCCATTTTCCAGCCGCACGGACTTGCCGGTCACCTGTACTGGACGGCGATAACACCGTTTCACAACGCCGTGTTCGGCGGCATGGCTCGCAATATCACCGGAACCGCTGAACACAACCCCGCCGCGGCGGTCAGGTCGTGGGACGCCGGGGAAGCGGGGTAAGCGCGGTGGGCCCGTGAGCAGTGATGAGTGGCCTGTACGGCCGCTGGTCGAGTACCCCGTCGGGGCGGTGGCTCGCAGTCTCGGAATTCCGGTGGCGACGTTGCGGAGTTGGAATCAGCGATACGGCCTGGGGCCATCACAGAGCTACCGGGGCCGGCATCGGCGCTATACGCCGACCGACTTCGCGGTTGCGCTTCGGATGGTCGAGTTGGTGCGGGCGGGCGCCAGTCCGGCCAGTGCCGCGGTGGCCGCCCGTACGGTGGCCGTGCCGGTGCCGCAGCTCGGTGACCTCGCGCCCGCGATCTCCGCCGCCGAGCGGCTCGACGCCGCTGAGCTGGTTGCCATGATCACTGCCCACCTCACTCATCACGGAGTAGTGGCGACGTGGAATCGGTTGTGCCGCCCGGTTTTTGCCGAGATCGTCGGAAAGCAGCGTGGGGGAGCCGGGTTCGTGGATGTCGAGCATCTGCTGTCATGGGCGGTGACTACCAGCCTGCACCGGGTGATTCCGTTGTTGCGCAACGTGTCCGGTGGTCCGCCGATCGTGCTGGCCTGTACCGATGGGGAGGGCCATGTGCTGCCGTTGGAGGTGTTGCGCGCCGCCTTGGCGGAACTGGGTCTGTCTGCGCTGCTGCTCGGCGCGTCGGTGCCCACTACCGCTGTTGTCGATGCGTTGGCCAAGCATGATCGCAGGCCGGTTGTTGTGCTGTGGTCGCAATCGAGCCGCACTGCGATCCCGATTCCGACGTTCGGCCCGTATGAGGGCTGGGCGCGCGTGCTGTTGGCGGGGCCTGGATGGCGCGACTGTGCGCTGCCGCCAACAGCGGCGGCTCATGTAGACACCCTCGAGGCTGCCATCGCGGAGCTCCAGTCCGTGGTCACGGCGAATCTACGGTGATCGAGAGCGACCTGCCGTCGCGAATGCTCAACCACTACAGGCCGCAGTCCGCTCGCCAGGCATCAGATATCCGAGACTGGCCATCCCTCATATAGTTGAATATTTGAAATAAGCTTCCTCGACCCGATAGCCGGACAGTTCTATGCGTTGACCGCCGAGCTGGAGCGCGGGTTTGGCGGCTGCGACGGGTTCGGCCGAATGTGGGTGCCATGTCGAGGTCGTCGAGCGAGAGCGATGGGCGGGCGCGTCGGGGGGTTATGCGGCCGGGCCGCCGAACGTGTCACGGCGATGGTGTGGGGCGCGCGTTTGCAGATCATCACCTTGTGCTCGTCGGTATGGCCGACTCGCTCGGCAAGGACCTCGTTATGGCGAAGATCCTGGTCATTTTCGGTGCTGGTCGCCGCGTTCGCGGAGCTGGGACACGCCGATGCAGAACGGGGTAAGACCGTGCCGTGGGTCTCGACCGCCGCGGGTGGGCTGGCGATCGTGAACGTGTTGGTCGCCGTGCTGTGGACCTGAGGCACAAGTCGGGATCGAGTCACGACAGTCCGATGGCCGTGTTGCCGCACGCGAGCATCGGACCTGTCGTCACGACTCGAACAACGATTGCCCGAGATATCCGTCGGGTGACCGAACCCCCGCTGGGATGACGAACACCGCCGACCCGATCGGTGTCGTCCAGACATTGAGGGCGTCGAATTCGGCGAGACGCTTTTGGACCGGCAGATATTGGGCATCCACGTCACGCTGGAACGCCGCGAACAGCAGCCCGGAGTTGGAGGTCTGACCAGGCGGTGGCGCGTCGTCGTAGTTGTAACCGCGGCGCAGGAACCGCTCGCCGTCGTGGGCGTGATGGGCGCGGGCGATGTGTGCGGACGGCGGGATGACCGGAATGCCGTGTGCGTCGACGGCCGCGAAGTCCGGCTCGTCGAATTCCGTGGTCCCGGTCAGTGGCGCGCCATCGGCCAGCTTGCGGCCGACGCTGAGTTCCCTTCCTTCCGGATCGATTTCGTCCCAGGTGTCGAGCTTCATCGCGATGCGGCGCAGCACCAGCGACGTGCCGCCCGCCAGCCAGGGTTGTGCGCTGCCGTCGTCCCACACCAGTCGGGCGAAATCAGGTGTGCCCGGCGCGAGGTTGACGGTGCCGTCGACCTGCCCCATCAGGTTGCGCGGGGTCTGCCCTGGCGCGGAGTTGCGGAAACCGCGCTGTACCCAGCGGACCGAGACGAGCGATGCCACGTTCTTGCACAACACCCGTACCGCGTGTGACACGGCCGTCGCCTCGTCGGCACAGATCTGCAATAGGAGATCCCCGTCGTTCCAGGCCGGTTCGAGACGATCGATGTCGAACGGCGGCAATGGACGCAGCCACGACGGCCTCCGCTGTTCCATGCCTGCCACCGTGAACGCCCTGGGCCCCAGTCCGACGGTGACCGTGAGCCGCGCGGGCCGGTGCGCCAATTCGGGTTCGGTGTCGGCCAGCGCGGGGCGGCCCTGGGTGAGCCGCGCGGCATCGTCGGTCCAGATCCGCAGGAGCCCGATGAGATCGTCGCGGTCGGTGCCGGGTCGAAGATCGAACCCCACGAAGGTTGCCTGCGCCGGTGGTGCTGTCTCGATGCCTGCCTGGTGTTCGCCGTAGAAGGGCACTATCGCGGACGGCATCGGATCGGTGTCGCCGGTCCGCCGATCGCCGAGCGCGACCGCACCCCAACCGAGCCCGGCGGCGCCGGCCGCGGCGGCGGCCCCGCCGAACAGGTGTCGGCGAGTGACGCGTCCCGGGCGGGCGGACTCAGCCACCGTGCGTGGGGGTCTGCGGGGTGCCGCCACCGATGTGGTCGCCTTCTGGTGCGTAGTTCTCCTGGTTGCCGGGGAAGTCGCGCACACGGGCGGTGAAGGTGGTGGTCGTTCCGTCGTCGAAAGTGAGCGTGACCGGAGTTTCCGAGCCGGTGCGCAGCGCCGCTTTCAGCCCCATGAACATGATGTGGTCGCCACCGGGTCGGAGTGCGACAGTGCCGTGTGCAGGAATCACGAAGCCGCCCTTTTTCGGCTGCATCTTCTTGGTTCCGTCCGCGGCGGCGACGACCTCGTGCAGCTCGACTCGTTCGGAGGCGGGGCTGGTGGCGGAGACGACCGTCACCGACGTGGTGCCGGAGTTGTTCAGATCGCCGAAGGCGGCCGACATTCCGCTTTCAGCGGCCTTGATCCACTGATCCTCGACGGTGATCGCATCCGCTGCTTTGGTGGGCGTGGTGTTCTTGTCGTTGGACGAACAGCCGACGAGCAGGAGTGGGACCGTGGCGAGGGCGGCCGCAACGCGCACGGCACGGAAGGGACGGCGTGCGGATGGTCGGGTTGTTGTCAGCATGGGAGGCTCCGATCGGGGAGGGATGGGTTTTCGCTGTGGGCAGGGCGCGATTGGCGACACCGAGACGTTCGATCGATGCGCCGAGGACCGGTTCGAGGAGCAGTGCTCGACTCGCCGCGACACGAGCCAGGCGAGGGTCGGCGACCAACTCAGGTCGATATGTGAGGGCCTGCGCGAAGTGGGTTGGTGTTGAAGCCCGTCACGTGCGCGACTGAACTGCGCGCGGGCGCGGTGCAGGACATCCGACATCGCTCGACGTGGGTGCGGTCCTCTGCGCGGCCGCATGCGTGTATCCGCTGTGGTGGCAACGTAATACCGAGGTCGAGCGTGAATGCCGACAGCGCTGAATGCATGAACGCATCGACTGCCTGCGGGCCGGGCTAGCGGGGCGCCGGAGGTCCCCGGGTGCCGATTCCCGAACTGAACAGCAGTCGCTTCGGTGGCGGCATAGCGCCGACCGACACAGCGAGGGCAGGTGCCTGCGGTGCGAGTGGTCCAGTGCCGAGCACGTCGACGGCGCGCACTGCGCTCGATGCCGCACCGGTGACGGCACGTTCCGCGCCGTGGATGAGGAGGCCGCCGACCAGGATGGCGATCAGGTGGGTCATCAGCATGACCCCACCGGGTTGTGTGCTGTGGTGATGGTCCGCCGAGATCGACAAGGCGAGATGGCCGACAGTCTGGCCGATCGCGAGCATCGTCATGACCTCGACGGCGCCGTACCGGGCGCGCCTGGAGGCGACCACAGCGCCCGTCAGCGTGCATGCCGCCAGCAGCAGGGTGAGCGCGGAGCGGCCGGGAGAGACCGTGCCGCCTGCGAGAGTGTGAGCGGCGATACTCACCGCGCCGGATGCTGATCCGACGAAAGCGCCACGCAGTCGCGCCGCTGTCTCCATCGGTGTTCGCACCCGGGCCATACTACTGCCGGTCGTAGGACGCAGACGCACGGTATCGGGCGGTCGACCCGGTCTCGGCTCTCGATGCGCATCGACTGCCATGGACGCTCCCGTATCGACCGTGTGGCCGACCTCGAGCCGACACCGTCAGATCGGTACCGGCAGCAAGGTCGGCCGTTTGGGCTGGATGTCCGTGCCCGACGAGCGTCCACGCAGGCGCCGCACCATCCATGGCAGCAGATGATCGGCGGCCCACCGCGCCTCGCCTGCGACCATCCCGGTGGCGGTTCGGTGGATCGGCGGCAAGGGCTGGCGCCAGGTCTCGTCTGCGCCGGAAACGCCGAGCGTGGCGGCGACCGCGCGGGCGACGAGATCGTGGCCCAGTGGACTCAGATGCAATCGGTCCTCCGCCCACACCTTCGGATGGGTGGTGACTGCGACCGGCTCGAAGTCGATCAGCGTGACGTCGTGCTGTCGGGTCAGTCGACGCACATCGGCATCGAGTGCCCGCACGCGCGATGAGAGCGGCCGGGCGAACGGCGCGACGGCTCCGATGTCGGGGAGGGTGAAGGTGACAACGCGGATGTCGGGTGCGCCTCAGCGCGGCGAACATCGCGTCGAGGTGGCCCAACAGGGCGTCCCGGTCGAAGCGCGGCCGGATGATGTCGTTCATTCCCGCGAGCACGCTGACGAGATCGGGTCGCAGCGCGATGGCGGCGGTGAGGAGTACGGGCCATCGGTGCCGCGGTCAGAGTGGACGGAAGCCGGTTCCGATGCCGCCGGACCGGTCGATGTCGTCGAGCACCATGCCGATTTGACTGGCCACTGCCGGATCGTGGACCGGCACTCCCGTGCCCTGACACATGATGTCGAAGACGGTCACGCCGAGGACCTTGACCCCGATGTGTCCGACATTCATCCCGACCAGCTGGTCGCCGATGGTGACAGGACCACCCGAGTCGCCCGGTTGCGAGCAGACTTGATTCTGGAACCACCAGCGGTGGGTGTCCCACACGACGCCGCAGTTGAATCCGGACGTGCGCCCGTTCTTGCAGACGATGTCGCCTTCGCGCGGCGGCGTACCGATTCGGGCAATGAGTGTCGAGGTCACTTGCCGGATCGGGTGGACTTTGCCGCGGTCGAACTCGATCACGGCATAGTCGTCGTTGTGATCGACCGCGGCCACCGTGCCGATGACCCCGGCCTGTGGCAGGTGCTCGGATTCGACCGGCATGCCGAGCTCCGCGCAATGTCCCGCGGTCAGTCCGACCATCCGATCGGCACGGTCGAAACCGATCGTGGTGAGGGTGCAAGCCCAATGTCCGCCGAGCACGATGCCCGATCCACCGCCGAGCGCTGCGCGCTGGTCTGCCGCGGTAGCCGCCCCTGGGAACCCGTGGGTGGCGAGGAGCGCGACCGCCATGGCCACGAGCACGCGAATCCCGATCCGTCCCCTAGCAAACATGTTGTTAACTGTGCACTGCGGCCGGCCTGGCGGGCTGGATCATGCGCCATCCCTTCCGTTGCAGGTCGGATACGGTTTGATGTAGCCGCGTCCGCTCCGCAGTGCCGGCGATCGACCGTCCGGCGGATGGGCTACCATCCAGCGCGCGTCGATCGCACGTCGAGGGAGGCCGTGCCCGGATCGTGTGCCCTGATCGACTCCAGGGCGCAGGATCCGTTGTGGCGCTCGGGATTTCCGTTAGGCGTCACAACACGACAGAATGGCGTATCGGGCCACGGGACCTCGGCCCTTCATGGTTAGGTTGCTCCGAACAATCCAGGCATGCGGATCCTGCATGGGAGGGTGACGATGATGGGTTCCGAGTCGGTACCGGTGGGTATCGACCCCACCAAGCCGAGTATTTCGCGAGTCTACGATGCGCTACTCGGTGGCAAAGACTTTTACGAGGTCGACCAGCGCGTGGTCGACCACCTCGTCGAGACGATGCCGCAAGTCGATGTGCTGGCGAAATTGAATCGCGCGATCCTGGGCCGCGGCGTGCGGTACTTGGCCGGCGAAGCCGGGCTGAAGCAGTACCTCGACCTCGGCGCGGGGCTGCCGACCATGGAGAACACCCATCAGGTCGCCCAGTCGTTCCAGCATGATGCGCGCGTGGTGTATGTCGACAACGATCCAATTGTGTTGGCGCACGGGCGCGCTCTGCTGGAACAGGACAACAGCACTCGGGTGGTGACCGCCGACCTGCGTGAGCCGGACAAGGTCCTGGCCCACCCCGAGGTGCAGAAGATGATTGATTTCTCCGAGCCGGTCGCGGTCCTGCTCGTCGGCATGTTGCATCACCTTCATGACGGTGAAGACCCCGAAGGTGTAGTAGACGGCTACTTGGACGCGGTGCCGTCGGGCAGCCATGTGTTCATCACGCACTTCCTCAACGAGGGCCCGGAGGCGGGCCCGGTAGAGAAGTCGTTCCTGGATTATCTGGGGACGGGGCGGTTTCGGACACGCGAGGAGATTCTGCGGCTGTTCCGTGGTCTCGAACTCGTGGAGCCCGGGCTGGTATATCTGCCCGAATGGCGTCCGGACCGGATCGTCCGTGACAAGCTCACTCTGGCCGAGCGACTGATGGTCGGCGGGATAGCGCGCAAATAACGCGGTCCGCACGACACCCGGCGTCCGCCCGAGGAGCCCAGGCATCGGGCGGGGGCCTGGCGTAATGCTCGCAGCAGCAGCCGATCACGATCCGGCCGGCCGAGTGACTCGGGTCGATCCAGAGTGACTTGCCGAATTCCCACGAAAGGCGAACACACGGAATCTCCACATTTGACACCGCTTCTCTCCACAGCGGGTGGCTAGGGTTTCGGAGCATGGAGCACAGCGCACTGGTCGCAGGGCAGCCGGTATCGCGTCGGATCCTCGTCGTCGACGACGAGGTGACCATCGCCGAGTCCGTCGCGGCCCGGCTGCAGGCAGAGGGGTTCACCGTCGATATTGCTCACGATGGCCCCGCAGCGGTCGCCGCTGTAGAGGCGGTGGAACCCGATCTTGTGGTGCTCGATGTAATGCTGCCGGGGTTCGATGGGCTCGAGGTGTGCCGGCGTATCCAGGCCGGGCGTGGCGTGCCGGTGCTGATGCTCACTGCGCGCACCGATGAAACCGATCAGTTGATCGGGCTCGGTGTCGGCGCGGATGACTATCTCACCAAACCGTTCTCCATGCGTGTGCTCGCTGCCCGAGTGCACGCACTGCTGCGACGCATGGACCGCGCGGCCGACCGGGACGATGCCGCCATTGTCGTCGGCGACCTGCGCATCGATCTCGATCAGCGTCGGGTCTGGCGCGGTGATCTCGAAGCTCAACTGACCCCACTCGAATTCGAGCTGCTCGCTCGACTCGCCCGCAGGCCCCGTGTGGTGTTGGCCCGTGAACGCCTACTCGAGGAAGTCTGGGACTGGGCCGACGCCGCGGGCACCCGCGCCGTCGACAGCCACATCAAGGCGTTGCGCCGCAAGCTCGGTGCCGACCTGATCCGCACCGTGCACGGTGTCGGCTATGCGCTGGAGGCCCGATGAGCACCGTGGAGAAGTTCGGCGACTTCGTGGCCGAAGTGTTGCCACGCCCGCTCGATCCGGTCCGGTCGATCAAGCTCAAGTTGGCGATTCTGATGCTGGTTTCGGGTGGGGTGGCCTTTGGGTTCTTTCGCTTCAAGATCGGGTGGCTGCCGCCGCGGACCACACTCACCGCCGTCGTCATCGCATTGGTGACCTCGCAGTTCCTGGCACACGGCATCACCAGGCCGCTGCGTGAGATGACCGCCGCGGCCAAACGGATGGCACACGGCGACTACACACGGCGAGTTCGCGCGAGCTCGCGCGATGAGGTCGGGCAGCTGGCGGCAGCGTTCAATCAAATGGCTGCCGACCTGGCCGCCGCCGACCAGCAGCGCCGCGATCTCATCGCCAATGTCTCCCATGAGCTTCGTACACCGATCACCGCGCTCAATGCCGTGCTGGAGAATCTTGTGGACGGGGTGTCCGAGCCCGACTCCGAGACCCTCCGTACAGCCCTCGCGCAGACCGAGCGGTTGGGCTTGCTCGTCTCCGAGCTCCTCGATCTGTCCAGCATCGAGGCGGGTGCGCTTCCGCTCGATCGTGAACGTCTCGCCGTTGTCCCGCTGCTCACCCAGGTCGTTGCGGAAGCCGAGGTGATGGCGGCGGCGCTCGGGCGTGGCGTGCGATTCAGCACCGATGTGCAACCGAGCACAGCAAGCGTGTCGGCAGACCGTGCACGCCTGCACCAAGTGCTGTTGAATCTGCTCGACAACGCCGCCCGCCACGGGCCGGCAGGCGGCCACGTGCGGATCACCGCACATGCCGATAACGGCCAATTGGTCATCGAGGTCCAAGACGAAGGACCCGGCATCCCACCAGCCGAACGCGCCCGCATCTTCGACCGCTTCACCCGTGGCGGCCGCACCGATGGCGGCGGCACCGGCCTCGGCCTCGCGATCTCCCGCTGGGTCGTCGACCTACACGGCGGCACCATCGCGGTGGCCGACCCCGGCTCCCGCATTCGTGTAGTCCTGCCCGACCGCTGACGCCCGCGCAACCACCCCTAGCCCAACCCGATTCACCACACCCGAACCGCTCGACAGGTCCCGGGGCGCTCCAGCACACCCACAGGAGGGGAATCTCATGCCCGAACAGCCCGCGACGCCAGAGGAACCACCGACATCGAAACGAGCATTACCTGGCGATCATCCGCCGTATGACGAGACCGCGAAGGAGCAGACACCGACGACCCCACACTGTGAAGCGGATGCGGATCAGCTTGCACCGCCGTGGAGTGCAGGGTGGCGGGCTAACCCGTCGGCTCCGACGAGTCCTACGCGACTCGTTGCGCCTGTCCGGCAGCAGTCACCCTCGACGCCGTCGGGCAACCTGATGCCGCCTCCTCCGACCGGAGTTCCACCACTCCACGCGCCGAGAGCGTGGGTACCGCTCCCGCCGAGATGGCGGCGAGTGACCTGTCCATCGGGTGTGCTGCCTGCTGCGGCCATCGCGGGCGTAGGAGGAGCGGTCCTGATCCCGTTGGATCGTCCAGGGGTCGGCTGGGTGCTGGCTGGAGCGGTGGTCGCGGCCGCTGTGTTCTTCGTGGATCGGCGTGCGCGGCGTACCGCGGGAGCTGACGCCGAGTCCGCGGTGGACGGTGGGTCTCGGGGCCTGCCCGCGGAGGGGATTGCGGCGGTCGGTGTTGCCGAGGTCGGTACCGCGCAGGCCGGGCATCGTCATTCATCGCAGTCTGCGGCGAAAGACTCCTCGACCGAACCTCCGACCGACGTGGCATCCTCGGGCGCGCTCGAACCAGTTGCCGCGCAGGACGAGTCGGCAAAGGTCGAAGCTGTGCAGGCGGGTTCCGCGTCGGCTGGAGTGTTGCCGACGGGATTGGCTGCCGCTGCAGCGTTGCCGACCGCCATGGAGGCAGCGTTGCCGACCGGTTCGGACGCAGCCGGGGCCGTACAGCTCGGGGCAGTCGAAGCTGCGCGAGAGGAGTCGACAACGACTGAGGCCGTGCAGACCGGGTCCGTCGCTCCCCGAGCTGTGCGCGCCGCCGACACAGACATTGGATCGGAGCACACTGCGGGACCGGCCGCGGGAGCTGCGCCGATCGCGGATGAAGCGACGATGCCACTGTCGGATCTCGCGGAGAGCACTAGCGGCATCCCAGAAGACTGGGGCCGGATCTGGTGGTCGGCCTCGGCGTTGGCCTTGCTCGCGGTGGGCGCGTTCCGCGCCGCCGGATGGCTGTTCGTCCTGTGCGCACTCGCCGCGTGTGTGGCCGGATCGCTGGCCGCCGTCGGGCGGCGATCGGCCAATGGAGTGTGGTACGACGTGATCGCGGTGCCGATCGAGTCGTTCGCTGCGCTGCCGTGGGTGTATGCCGCGATCGGCCGGGCGCGCCGGAGTGATCAGGACAGGTCGTGGCGGGTCGCGGTGTCGGTGGCGGTGACGGTCGTGCTTCTGGCGGTGTTCGTGCCACTTCTCGGTGGGGCGGATGCGACGTTCGCGAACCTGCTTGCGAGCGTGACACCGGAGGTCGACGCCGGGGCGATCATCCAGTGGACTGTCCTGTTTGCTGTCGTCGGGCTGGGCACGCTCGGTGCGATGTACCTGTTGGCCGGACCGCCTGCCACGCCGTTCGACGAGGAAGACGCCGAGACCGGTCGATCGCTGCAACGACTGGAGTGGGTGTTGCCCGTCGGCGCGCTGACGGCGCTGTTCGCGCTGTTCGTCGGTGCGCAGTTCGTTGCGCTGTTCGGTGGTGACGACTACGTGCAGCGGACCGCCGGGCTCACCTACGCCGAGTACGCACGCAGTGGATTCTGGCAGTTGTCGATCGTGACGATGTTGACCCTCGCTATCATCCTGGTCGTCTTACGTTGGGCAGCAAAGGATTCCGCGGCTGATCGGCTGTGGTTGCGAACGCTGCTGTGCGCGGTGAGTGTGCTCTCCTTGGTCATTGTCGCGTCAGCGCTCGGCCGGATGTGGACCTATCAGCAGGCGTATGGGTTCACGGTGCTGCGACTGCTGGTCGAGGTGTGTGAACTGTGGCTCGGCTTGGTCTACTTGCTGGTGATCGCCGCGGTACTCCGGCTGGACCGCGCCTGGCTGCCTCGTGCCGCGATCGGCACCGCCACCGCAACACTGGTCGCCCTTGCCGTGCTGAACCCCGAGGGTCTTATCGCGGACAAGAACATCGACCGCTGGCAGCACGGGAAGAGCTTCGACGCCGAGTACCTGAGTACCCTCTCGCCGGATATCGTCCCGGCGCTGGAGCGTCTGCCGGAACCGCTGCGCGCCGAGGTGCTCGATCCGATTCGCGCGGACCTCGACGGTGACAACTGGCAGCACTGGAACTTGTCACGGGCCCACGCGCGATGAGTCCGGCCGGTGCGCGCATTCTCGACCGGCCGCCGCCAGAGCCGGTGCGGCAGGGTGCGCGCACCGGCCGGCGAGGTGGCGGCCGGGCAGCCCACCACGCCTTCGAAGGCAATACACTTGTATTATCCCTGTTTGTGGGTTATAACTGGCCTGAGTGGGCATTACTGTCACTGATCGGGATCAACCCCCCCGAGGTGTTGCAAGTGCTCACCGGTGTTCGCCGATGGCCTCGGCGGGCGCGCGGCCCCGGCGGGCTGACGGTTCTGACAGTGTGGGGCCGGACCGACGCAGGCAGGCCGCTCATCGTCGCCGTCCGCCGGACCGAGGACTGGCAGTGGGACATCCTGGGTGCCGTCGAGATGGCAGGCACGCAGGTCGCGGAGTTCGAGCGTTGGGAGCACGCCGATGACTGACTATCCGACGAACCCGGAGGACGTCCAGGATTTCCTGGCCGGCCTCGAATTCGGTGACGAACCTGTGGATCCGGCCGAAGTGCCACCGGTGCTGCGTGCGGACGCGGTCACCGTGACCACGTCGCTGCGCATCCCGTTCGAGTTGCATCAGCGGGTGAAGCGGGCCGCCGAAGATCGCAACGTCACCATGTCGGCACTGATCCGTGACTGGATCGAACTCGAGCTCGCCGCCCTGGAGAACGACCAGCCGATCTCCCGCGCCGACGCACTCCGCGCTCTCGCCGCCCTGCATCCACTGCGCCAATCGGCCTAGCACCACTCGGCCTAGCACCACTCGGCACCACACCCGGACGCGCCGAGTGTGGCGGCTGCCTGTCGGTCAGAATTGCCGGATGCGCAACAGTGGCCAGGCGCGCAGATCGTTGTCGGTGCGTGCTGGCCGGGGCGGACGTGTTGTTCGTTGTCGATGGATGCCCAGGTCGAGGTGGCCGAGCCCACCGAGTGGTGCGGCTGACTGCGCAGATCCGCGTGACCGGATTCGAAGTTGCCGTGACCCGGTGTGCCATTCGGTGTGACCGCGTCTGAGTTGCGGTCACGCCGAGCGGTTCCATGCTGCTCACTATGTAGTCGTAGTTGACGAAAAGCGCGATCCGCGACATGGCGTGCCGGAGCCGGAGACGATCGTTTGACTTCAACCAGATGATCGCGGGTTCGGGTCCCGTCGACGGCACCCCCGTCGTAGCCGACCGGCAAGGGCCACAGGCAAAACCCGGTCGGCCAACACCACGACCACCCTCCTTGTCCGCTGGTTGTGGACAAGGAGCTGTTATCCGGGCTGAGCAAGCGAGGAACCGCACAGCTAGGAATCCGAATGCCGAATAGACGCACCGATCGGCCCACAGCGCTCTTGTGCGAGCGTTGCGGGCCGACGCTCCGCGGTGAGCGCTGGCCGCACTGGTTCCCGCGGCGTGTCTGTCTGTCGCTCGATCAGCTGGTCGGGTCGAGCACGCGGCGGACCGCGTCGGCAGGGTCGGTGGCGACTTGTCCTGCGTCGATGGGGTTTCCATCCGCGTTACGGAGTTGCCAGCCGCCGAGACAGACCACGGGGATGTCGCCGCGGTGATGGGCGAGGGCGAGTTCGGAGAGGGTGCCCCATGATCCGCCGATGACGATCACCGCGTCGGCGGAGCGGACGAGGATCGCATTCCTCGCCTCACCCATGTTCGTATAGAGCACAGCCGACAAACCCGCGCAGATCGCGCTGCGATCGGTGTCCGGGCGGACACCGATGACAAGTCCGCCTGCGCGAGAAGCGCCGTCGGCGACAGCGGCCATAACCCCGACGCCGCCGCCGCACAGCACCGTTACCCCCGCCTCCGCGAGAAGCCGACCGACTTCGGTGGCATGCATGGCATCCGCGCTGGTGCAGTCGCGCGGTCCGCAGACTGCGACTTGTCGTGGTGCACCGCTCGGTGCGGTCATGCGGTGGCCTCGGCCGCCGCCACAGCTATGTCCTCGACCAGAACATCCTCGAGGCCTCGTTCCACCGCCAGCCGCAGTGCGGCGAACCCCAGCGCTTCACGGGTCGCCAGCTTCTTGTGTTCCCGCAATCCGAGCACGAATGGCATGCTTAAAACGGTATCGAACCTTGCGCGATACGCAAGATTGCGTAATCAGAAAGGTTCATTCAGTGGCCGGATCCTGTCATCGGCAATCGACACTGCCTGGGGTCACTCCGCTCGAATGTCATTTGCGCAATGCGCAACCCGTAAACGCTGCCGTGCACAAGGGCCCCGTGTCGACGGCGGCGATCAGCCGAACAGCGGGGCGGAGACGGCAATGCCGATGGCGGCCAACGTCGCTGACGCGAGCGGCCCGATAATGACCAGCGCGACAACAGTTCCCAGCGCGAGGTGGGCACGAACTCCCGGCCGGGGCTCGATCGGTGGGATCAGCCGCTCGACACGCGCGGGGAGGTCCACCCCGTTCATGCCGAGCACCGCAGAGGCGGCCTCGGGGATGCCGGAAAGGGTGAGCAGGGCCCGCAACACGGCCGGTCGGCCGTGCACGCGCGCGGCGGCGTCGTCTGCGCACATCTCCAGAAGTCGGGCGACTTCGGTCGCACCGACGGTGAACAGCTCGATCCGGGAGAGATTGGCCGCGAGCCCCCGCGTCAGTGCGAGCCACAGGTGGTGCCGACCAGCGAGGTGGGCGCGCTCGTGCTCCAATACGGCACGCAACTGGTACTGGTCGAGCGCGGCGATTGCGCCGCGCGTGACGACGACGGTGTGTGGTTTGCCTGCCACGCTGTAAGCGGCCGGTTGGGCGACCTCGAGCACTATGGCATCCAATCCGGCGTCGTGCCGCCCGGCTATTCGAACCATTCGTGCGTGCTCGTGGGTGGTGCTGCGGGCCAGGAGAAACCACCGTCCGACGCGGATGAGCAGTACCACTCCTGCGCACAGGGCGAATCCCGTTAGTACGACGAACCCGCCCTGCACCAGGACTCCGTAATGCCCGGTGGCGGCGTCGTGCAGTTGGGTGTAACAGCTGTCGAGGACCGGGCGGCCCGGTTCGGCCAAATCAATGATCACGTAGGCGATGACGATCACCGGGACCACGGTCCATGAAACGATGACCGACCCGATCGCGCTCAGCCACGCGACCAACTCGAACTGTGGCGCGATGCCGCGGTGGGTGAGTCGCGCGAGGGGGCGCGGAGCCAGCACGGCGACGGCGAAGCTGGAGAGGATCAGGCAGACCGCCTCGCTCATCCGGCGGCCCGCTGCGCGGCAGGCCGTCGGATCCGGGCGCATAGCTCGGCGCTGCGCTGCTTCGAAGTCTTGAATGCGTGAAAACGCATCAAGGCATTCCTCCTGTCGATCGGCGTCGAGCCGTGCGGCACACCGCGAATGCACTTAACCTAGCGGACACCTACTATCTACATACGTAATATCGGCTTGTCCAGGAAGCGGACGCGTCCGGGTACCCGAACTCGGTCTGTTGTGAAAGGTGTTGTGTCAGAGGGCTATTGAACCGAACGCGTCATTGCGTGCGGGAGTGGCTGTTCGGTCTGGACGTCAGCGGGCGTCGTGCGAGTCGCATTGCCATGTGTGGAAAGCTGCGGCGAGTCCTCCGGCGACCTTCGACGTCGCCGGAGAAGTTCACTGCTGCTCGGACAGACTTCCCGCAGGTCTCGGCTGCAGTGGATCGCGCCGAAGTCGCAGCGCAGCACGCAGTCCCGCTGACTCTTCGGCGTCGATCTGCTCGACGAAATAGGCCAGCACCAGATCTGATCGGCCACCGCCATGGAGGGCCTCGTGCATCAGATTTGCACTGTACTGCTCACGGGTCAGTGTGGGTTGATACCAATACGCTTTGCCGAGGCGTTCCCGCTCCAGGCAGCCTTTGCGGTGCAAATTATCCATGGTCGACATCACCGTGGTGTACGCGATCTCGCGTTCGGCGCTGATCTCGTCGAGAATTTCACGGACAGTGGTCGGTTCGTCGCGATCCCACACTCGGTCCATGATGACCGCTTCGAGCTCGCCGAATCTCCGTACGCGCATAGTTCACCTCCAGCAGTGGCGGTGGTGGGACCGGCATCCCGTCGCGCACTACTTTCTGCGTACGTACATAGTACTTTCAGGCGCCATGATCCGCGCGTCGACGCCACGGGGCCTCAGGGTTTGCGCGCGATCCCGCCGACCATCAGCCGCTGGGTGATGCTCAGCTCGCCGGGGTCCGCGTCGGCAGGCCGCCATTCGGGCGCGTACACGAGACCCGGATCGACCAGTTCCAGACCCCGGAACAGGCGGAGTACCTCGTCATGCGTCCGGAACCGGCCGGTGCCGAGGAATTCCAAGAACGACTTTTCCAGCGCGCGTGCCTCCGGGCCCGAGTCACAGAAGTGGGTAATGAACAGATGGCTGCCCGAGGGCACCGCACTGAGATAGCTGTCGACGATTGCCGCTGGATCCTCATCGTCGTGGAGGTGGTGCAAGATGCCGACGAGCATGACAGCAACCGGGCTGGTGAAGTCGATCGTCTGCCGAACCGCGGGATCGTCGAGAACTGCGGTGGGGGTGCGCAGGTCGGCGGCCACGACCACCGTCCCTTCGTTGTTCTCCACCAGCGCGCGACCGTGTGCCAACGCGATCGGATCGATATCGACGTAGGCGACTGTCGCGTGCGGTCGCAGCGCCTGCGCGACCTGGTGGGTGTTCTCCATGGTGGGCAGCCCGGCGCCGAGATCGAGGAACTGCGTGATGCCTGCCGTGCCCGCGAGGTAGCGGACGCCGCGACCGAGCATGGCCCGATTCACCTGTGCGACTTCACGGATCTCCGGCAGGGTCTCGGCAAGATGCTCGACGACCGCAATATCGGCGGGATAGTTGTCCGTCCCGCCCAGCAGGGCGTCGTAGACGCGCGCGATGCTCGGTGTGGTCGTGTCGAGGCCCACCGACTCAGCACGCGTCATCGTCCATCCTCCTGCACAACTTTGTCACAGCCATTCCCACCCAGATGAACCTAACCACGGTGGCTGCGTTGGCGCGGCTCAATCGAGAATTCCGCGGCGTCGATGAACTCCCGAGTGGCACGGGCGATCTCGCTCTGCGCGCACACCAGTCGGTTCATGCCTGCTCCAGTAGACGTTGTCCGGAATGCGAGTGGTCGAGTACCCGGACGTGATGCCATCGTCACGGTCACGATCGTAGGTGTCGAGTCCATGGACCCACCAAGTGATGGCGGTTCGCCGTTGGCAGCGCATAGTTCGCCGTTGGCAGCGCATAGAACGTCGCAATCGAACACTGCGTCGGCAGCGTCGGGATGCTGACCCGGGCAGAGGAAAGAGTGTATGGCCGCCTCGGAATTCACTGACACGGGCAGGCGATCGCAGTTCCAGGCATACGTGCCAGGTCTCGATGTGCGCGTGCATGTGCTCGACACCCAGGTACTCGACACGAGTGTCCGTAGCGCGGCCACTGATTGGCACTTCGACCGGTCCGACGAGGTGACCATGCTGCCCGTGACCATCCTGGATGGGGTTGGCGAGCAATGCGTTCGGTTGGTGCGCCGACTCGGTCTCGAGCTGTCGGGCATCGACCTGCGCTGCACCGACGATGGGCGAATCGTCTGCTTCGAGGTCGATCAGAGCCCGGCATACATCGTCCAGGAGGACGTGACGGGCCGGCCGATCGACGCCCCGCCGGCGTGTCATGTGCAAGCGCGGTAGACAAGCCGCGGCGTCGGCGACCGCGCCATGCGAAGGGGTGGGGTCGTGGCACACTCGGTGGACAACCCCATCTCAGAACCTGTCCAGCCCATGGACAGTGCTCGCTCGTTTGTATAGGGTTTCGTGGATCCAGCGAAGATGCGGCAAACTTGTCGTCGCGTCGGATAGTCGACGCGGTGCACATCCGAACACGGGACTCGATGTCACTTGGCTGAAAGTGGGGGCAATTCATGGCGACGGCGCTCGACCACACCGAAGAGCGGGCTTGGCGGGCGATGGTGACGGTGACGACACGCCTGCCAAGTGTTCTGGATGGTTTGCTGCAACGCGAATTCGGAGTCACTCATTTCGAGTACCGTGTGCTGGCGCTGCTGTCGGAAGAGTCCGATCATCGGATGCGCATGACCGAGCTGGCCTGTGCGGCGAACGCCTCGACATCGCGGTTGTCCCACGCGGTGTCCAAGCTGGAACGCAGGGGTTGGGCGGTGCGCAGCGCCGCAGTGGGACCGCGCGGGGTGTACGCCGTCATCACCGCGGACGGTTGTCGGAAGGTGGACCAAGCGACTCCGGAATATCTGAACGCGGTGCGCAGCCTGGTTTTCGACGCCCTCGACTCCGACCGCAAGGACCAACTGGCTGCCATGTGTGAGGTGCTGTCGGACCATCTTGCCGGTGCACTGCGTGGGGTCGGCACCGTGCGTGCCGGAGCCGGGAACCGGTCGATCGTCGCGGTAGCGGCAGGCTGAGGGGACTCGAGTTGGCCTGCACGCGCTCGCCGTACCGGCGCTGTGGCTACTGGCAGGTTAACGGTCCGCTGGTTTGGTTCGGACCCCACTTTTTGCCAAGGTCCCAGGGTGCGGCCGAGGGCCGTTGCGACGGATGGCGAGCGCTACACGATGGTGACGATCGCACAGTTGCGGGCCGTGCTGGCGATTCTGCACATAGATCCTGCGGAGATCGGCGACCCGGACAGTACGGGTCTTCGCGGGCCGGATTCGGAGCGCTCGCTCTTGGTGGGGTTGCTATATCACGCAGTAGGTGGAGAAATGCGTCGGGTGCTCGCCACAGCGACGACCGCGGACCAGGTCGCTCGCGCCCCGATGCGCACCGGACAGGCGCCGTGGGTCAGGCCTACCACCTGATCAACGACGAATACGTGGAGCGTTCGAAGACGACGACGGCTCCGCTGCCCTAGGGGGGCAGCCCAGGCGGTCTCAACGGACGGGGAAGTCGAAGTAGGTCTGTGGGAACGGTTCGTCCCTCAGGGTGAAATGCCACCATTCCTCGGCGAGGTTGTTGAACCCGTGCTCGTCCATCAGGTTCGTCAGCAGCGTGCGCACTGCACGCTGAGTGCCGCCGACGGTCGGGTTCGCGGTGTGCGCCGCGGGATCGAAGCAGTCGTATCCGGTGCCGAAATCGAGCATGTCGTCACGGAAGCGTTGATCCGCAGGTCGGAAACACGCTCGCAGCGGATCACCCTCGTGATACTGCTCGGCCTCGGGCGCAGGCAGCGCCACAATGGCGAGGTCCAGTGTGCTGCCTCGACTATGGCCCGACTTCTCGGCAATGTAGCCGTCCCGGAACAGGTTCGCCTTGTCCACCGCAGGATAGAACTCGGCCTTCATCTTCACGTCGCCGAGATCGCGGGCCCAGGCGACAAAATGGTCGACGGCACGCTGCGGGCGGTAGCAGTCGTAGGTCTTGAGCGTGAGATTCATCGGCCGCAATTCCTGCTGCACCTGGGCGAGGGCCGATGCCGCCTGCTTGGTCAGCAGACACTTGGGTGCCTCATATCCCGCGACGCGGGTACCGAGGAAATTGTGCGGCCCGAAATAGCGAGCATCGACGAGGATCGTCGGATCCAGCTCGGCGACCGAGACGAAGTCTTCCTCGCCTGCCTGCCGCGCTTCGGAACGGCTGCCCTCACATGCCGCGATCGTCACCGCCAGCACGCCTGCCGCGGCCAGCGTGCCGAGGCGTCGCAGCAACAACCGGGAGCTCATGTTTCCTCCTTGCGATTCCGGCTCGGGACAACCACGTTCACGAGTGCTCGGCGTCGACAGACACCGTAGGCCACCACCGACGTGATGCGCGGGCGCATTGCCGACATTGGGGATTTGTCGATTCCTGCTCGAGTGCGCGGCGTGCTCAGCGCTCACCTGGGTGCAGAAGTTCTCCGGCGCCACTGCGGGTGACGTCGTAGCCGAGCAGGCGTTCGGCTTCTTCGATGCCACCCTGCAGGTCGCCAACGGCGTTCATCTTCGACAGGTCCAACCCGATCGTCACCAAGGTCAACGCAATCTCCGAGGACAGACCGGTGATGATTACGCTGGCGCCCATCAACCCGGATGCTTCGACCGTCTGCACAAGGTGGTTGGCGACGGTGGAGTCGATCGTCGGTACACCGGTGATATCGATGACGACAACCTTGGCGCGATTGTGCCGAATGGCGCTGAGCAGCTGTTCGGTCAGCTGACGGGCGCGCTGCCCATCGAGCACACCGATGATCGGCAGGATCAGGAGCTGCTCACGCACCTGCAGCACGGGAGTCGACAACTCCCGGATGGCTTCCTGCTGCTGGCGGATAATGCGCTCGCGTTCCTGGACGAAGGAGACGCCGACGGTGTTGGCGATGCGGTTGGCGGCCGGTTCGTAGGCGTCGAGGACCTGGTTGAGTAAATCGAAGTCGCCCTGATATTTCTCGAACAACGAGCGCGCCAGTACATCGCGCAGCAACAGCACGATACCGAGGACCTCATCGGTTTCCACACCACGCGGAATGATGCGTTCGGACAGATCGCGTGCGTAGTCCTGCAGCGCTTCCACCGAACCGGTCTCCAGCACCGCGACATAGTTGTCGTACACCGATGTGGCTTCCGAGAACATCTCATCGGGTGTCATCGCGGTGAGCAGCTGTGCTTCGGTGATACGGCGCGCCCATTCCTCGCGCAAGACCGTCCGGTTCTGTCGCAGGTGCTCCACCAGCTCGGAGAGCAAGCCTTCGCTGGATCCGGTGGAGATCGTCGCGATGCTTCCGTTGAGCGACACCTTGGGCAACACCATCTCCGATCGCTACTCGGGCGGCCTGCACCCGATTACCGCCGGCGCACCCCGGCGCCCGCGGGCCGCTGCCGAGCGGCAGGCGAAAGCCTATACCGAGGACCAGCGAATCGCCGGTCGCCGGCATCGCCGGAAAGGTCGGGTAGCCCGGTCTTGTTGTTGTCGATCATATGAGTGACAAGGCGCGCACGCGCCTGCGGCCTGCGCACGAGCACGATGCGAAGCGGCTGCTGATTCATCGAGGTCGGCCCGTACTCGACGAGTTCGTAGATGTCGCGGAGACCTCTGCCACGTGGAATAGATCGACGGCGCGATGATCGACGGCGCGTCGCCTGCCTTGGCTGCGATCCTGGCGGCATCCGACATCGAGCGATAATTGCGCAGTTCGAAAACGCAATCCGGTACCTCGAACGAATAGCCCCTTGCTACGTGTGCGGAGATAACGCTGCGCGACCTCGGCCTGCCCGATGCCGAGTGCTCTGCCGTCTTACCCTATCGAGGATGCCGTATCACGTCGATGAAACTCGAGTAATGTCCGAGTGGACACGGCGCCTGTCCCTGCTGAATTGCTCTACGGGACAAGGAGATCGAGAATACCGTGGAATGCGCAAGCGCGCGATCATTCACCGTGTGGTTCCGGAGCGGGCTGCGACGGGGATGGGCGTCGCGCAACCGCATCGAGGATGGGCTCGACCACGCGTGCGGCGATCGGTCCGATCACCGCCATGATCAGTACGTATGTCGTTGCCATCGCGGCGAACTCGCTGGGGACCGCGCCCGCGGCGACGGCCAGTCCCGCGATCACGATGGAGAACTCGCCGTGCGCCACCAGTGCGGTGCCCGCGCGGGCCCGGCCGTAGCGGGAGGCGCCTGCCTGCCGGGCGGCCCACCAGCCGGTCGCGAGCTTGGTTGTGGTGGTGACCACCACTAAGAGGCAGGCCCACCCTAACACCGGAGGGATGCTGGCCGGATCGGTGGTCAGACCGAAGAGGACGAAGAACATCGCCGCGAACAGGTCGCGCAGCGGCTCGAGGATCTTGGTGGCGTTGTGCGCGGTCGAATCGGAGATAGCGATGCCGAGAAGGAACGCGCCGACAGCCGCGGAAACCTGTACCGCGGAGGCGAACCCGGCAACAAGCAACGCGGCGCCGAGCAGTTTGAGCAGGAAGATCTCGCGGTCTTCGCTGGCCACGATCGCCGAGACATACTTGCCATAGCGCAGCGCGACCACCAGTACCACGGTGACGGCGATCAGCGCGATGGACAGTGTCTTCAGCCCGGCGAGGAATCCGGCACCCGCGAGCACGGCGGTCAACACGGGCAGATAGCCGGCCATGACGAGATCCTCGAACACCAGGATCGACAGGATGACCGGGGTCTCACGGTTGCCGAGGCGACCGAGGTCGTTCAAGACTTTCGCGACGATGCCCGAGGAGGAGATATAGGTGACCCCCGCCATCGCGATCGCTCCGGTCAAGCCCCACCCCAGACCGAGGGCGACCACGACGCCGGGCGTTGCGTTGAGTGCGATATCGAGCAGCCCGGCCTGCCAGGATCTTCGCATTCCGGTAACCAATTCCGGCGCACTGTATTCCAGGCCGAGCAACAGCAACAACAACACCACGCCGATCTCGCTGGCGAGATGTATGAACTCGTCGACATTGCTCAGCGCGATGAACCCGCCGTTGCCGAAGACCAGACCGCCGATCAAATACAGGGGAATCGGTGACATTCCGATGCGTGCGGCAAGGCGACCGAGGAGACCGAGGCCAAAAAATACCGCGCCCAGCTGGATCAGCGAGAGCGCGGTTCCTTCGAACACCATGGATCAGCCGTGGCTTAGGATCTCGGCGGCGGCCTCGAGGCCCTCCGCGGTACCGACAATGACGAGCTGATCGCCCGAGGCGAAGGTGAAATCGGGGCCGGGCGAAGCGATGACCTGGCCAGCGCGCATTACTGCGACGATAGAAGCTTTTGTCCGCGTGCGCATCTCGGTTTCGCCGAGCATTCGCCCGTCGTAGGGAGAGCCGAGCGAGATCGGGAACTGCCGCGTGTTGACACCTTCCAGCTCCCGATGCTCGGCACGCAGTCGCGCCACCAATTGCGGTGCGCCCAACAGGTTCGCCAATGCCGCGGCTTCGTTCGCCGACAGGTGGAGTTGGTCGGTAGCATCCGGGTTGTCGGCTCGGCTGAGAATGAGGTCGATCGTGCCGTCTTTGCGATCAATGACGCCGATCCTGCGGTGCCCACCCTTGATCGGAAAGTCCTTGCGTACACCGATTCCGGGTAATGGTGTCACCTCTACGTTCACCCCACGAGCGTAGCGTCGCTCGTTGCGGCTGCACTCATCGGATGGGTGATTTGTCCGTTTGATGTATCTCGGAACGCTATCAGCAGGCGAAACGTAGTCTCATTCGCGGCTGGGCAGCCTCGGCCTACGTTCCCGAACGGCATGGTCGTGACGCCGGACAATTCGATGCTGATCGTCGCGGAGCGTCGGCCATGCCACCACACCGCATTCGACATTCGGACGTCCGCCTGTCCCACCGCGGGATCTGGGCGAAGGTGAACGGTGACGGCATCACCATGGATGCCCGCGGCGTGATCCGGATCTTCGTCATCGTCGATGCCAACCCGTAGTCCTGCGCGCGCGAAGGTGGTCAGGTGCTCGACCGGATCGAACACGCAGCGTGCTCGCCTAAATGCTCGGAGGTCGCGACGGCACGACGGTATTGCTGAGGTCGCGGATTGGCGAGGTGCGAGAATGTGGACGACATGTTCCAGGCTCGCGCCAGCCCTGTTCTCGGTGGCGAGGTCGACGTTCCGCATGTCCGACGCCCCTGACGTCGACTGCCCCCGACTCCGGCCACACCACGTGAACGGTTGTGGCGCAGACCTAGAATCGCGGACTGTGGAGCGTTCACCTGGCGATCGGATCGTAGCGATTTGTGCTGAGGCAAGACACTGGTCGAGGGTGATGTCCCGCGCAGAGAATTCGCAGACACTTTCCGCATTGTGCCCGTTCGCCTCTTGCATCGCCGGAACTTATTTCGAAGTGGCTATCAAATGCGTCCGACGCGGATCCGCAGGCATCGGTGGAGCAACTCCCGTCTAATCGCTCTCCTCATGCCGCGATTCCGGTTATTCGGTTGCCGAAGTAGCCGACTTCGTCCGTCGGCACCTTTCCGGCGATGTAGTCGCATCTCGCGGCTGGCCTTCTCGCCGTTGGGAGCGGTGCGAAGTGTTGGGGCCCACCAGCGTTGAGGGATCAGTCCTCCGGCAGCGGAATCAGCTCGAAGTGTTCGGACGCCACCGATTTCTTGCTGGTCCCGGCGACCAGATGCACACCACCGCGGTGTGCGACCAGCCATAGGCCGCACACGCAGCGTAGGTAGCGAACCGAGCGGTGTGTCGACACATGCATCGGCGAGGGCCAGGAGCAGGACGGGCAGGTGGCGGACATAGGCGGTAAGCCTGGGCAGCGACAGCGGGGATGGCAACGACCACGGCGGCGTGGCGGCCGATCGATTCCGAATGGCCGCGTCCAGCACGTGGCTACAAGAGTCGTCGATGTGCGGACCGACTGCGTCGCCGGGCTCGCGGCCATGGTCACCTGCTATCTTGAACGTCGTTCAAGTTGAGAGCGAAGGATGTCGTCGTGGCAGGTGTCGAGAGCCCTCGGAAGTCGAGAGTCGGTATGTCAGCGCGGGATATGGCGCAGATCGCCGTGTTCGCGGCGTTGATCGCGGCGCTGGGCCTGCCCGGCGCCATCACGGTCGGATTCAGCGGTGTGCCGATCACGGTGCAGACCCTCGGTGTCATTCTGGCCGGTGCGGTGCTCGGGGCGCGGAAGGGCACAGCCGCAGTGGTGGTCTTCCTCGCGCTGACGATGATCGGGTTGCCGCTGCTGTCCGGTGGCCGCACCGGATTGACGGCACTGGCCGGTCCGAGTGTCGGTTACCTTGTCGGCTGGATCCCGGCGGCGCTGGTCATCGGCTTGTGCACCGCCCGGATTCTGCCGAAGTACCCGATCGTGTTGGGTCTGGTCGTCAACGCTGTCGGCGGGATTGTGATCCTCTACGTCCTCGGCACCGTTGGTCTGCTGCTGCGCACCGATCTGGATTTCCGGCACGCCATCACCACCAACTTCGCATTCATTCCGGGTGACCTGCTCAAAGTCGTCGTGGCGACGGTCGTCGCCAAGGGGGTGCACCGCGCATACCCCGGTCTGATCCGTGCGTAGCCCCGAACTCGGGGGCGCGGATGACACGCCCGCTCTCGACATCGACGGCCGTACCTACACCTATGCGCAGCTCGACGCCGCGATCGATCGATGGATCGACCGGCACGGGCCGCGGGAGCCGGTCTACGACGCGTCGAGACTCACGGTTGCGGACGCGCTGATCTGTGTCTGTGCCGCAGCACGCCGAGGCATTCCGGTGATCGTCGAAAACCCCGACGTCCGCCCGCACCGCCCGAGTATTCCGCCGTCGGCATTTCTACTGGTGACCACGTCGGGCTCCACTGGAAAGCCACGGCCACTGGCGCGGACCGCCGCATCCTGGTTCGACAGTTTTCCCGCGTTCACCACGATCACCGGCATCCTGGCCACTGATCGCGTATTGCTCACCGGCCCGCTGCACGCGACGATGCATCTGTTCGGCGCGCTGCATGCGCTGTGGCTCGGCGCGTGCGTCACCGACGATTCGTCGCAGGCCACGGTCGCGCATGCGGTCCCTGCCGTGCTGCGGGAGATAGTGCGCACCGCTCCGCGGCTGCGCACGGCGATCGTCGCGGGCATCGCGCTGGATGAGGGCGCCGCGGCAGCGGCCGAGGGTATCGCGCTCATCGAGTACTACGGGTCCGCGGAAGTGTCCCTCGTCGCGGCGCGCCGGGTTCCCGAGCCGCTTCGACTGCTCGATGGCGTCGACGCCGAGGTGCGCGGCGGACTGCTCTACGTCCGTTCTCCCTACAGCGTGCTCGGTGTCCCCGAATGGTTCAGCGTCGGCGACCTTGCCGAGCTGGGCGAGAATCGCGAGCTCACGGTCCGTGGCCGGGGTGAGTTCGCGATCAACGTCGGTGGCACTACCGTCGTCGCCGAAGATGTCGAGCGCATTCTGGAAACGCTCGACGGCGTCACCGCCGCGGCCGTCATCGGATCGCCGCACGTGGTGTTCGGTGAAACCGTCACCGCCGCAGTACAACTCGATGGCGCTGGCATCGAGGAGGTCCGCTCGCGCGCCCGCCGAGTGCTGACGAAGGAGGCTATGCCGCGCCGCTGGGTGGTATTGCGCGCGCTGCCGCGGACCGCAGGCGGCAAGCTCGCCCGTGGTCGGCTGAAGGACTTGCTGACATGAATCATGTCCCCGTTCTGGTGGCGCCGCGTCGGACGCCGATCGGCAACGCCGGGCACGGGTTCGCCGATCTGACCGTTACCGATCTGGCTGCCCCGGTCCTGCGCGAAGTGCTGACTACGGTGCGCGGCGCAGGCATCGACGCCGAGGTGGACGATGTCATCCTGGGCAACTGCTTGGGGCCGGGCGGCGACCCCGCGCGGATCGCGGCACTGCATGCCGGTGCCGGCGTGCATGTTCCCGGCGTCACGGTCGATCGCCAGTGCGGCTCGGGCCTGGATGCTGTCATGCAGGCGGCGTTGCGGGTGCGCAGCGGTGCGGACGAGCTCATTCTGGCCGGTGGTGTCGAATCCGCGAGCACTGCGCCGTGGCGCTTCTGGCCGCCGATCGCGGACGCCGATCCGGTGCGCTACACCCGCGCCCCCTTTGCGCCACCAGGCTTCTCCGATCCCGACATGGGTGCGGCCGCCGACAATCTCGCGCGTGTGCGTGGCATCAGCAGGCAGCGGCAGGATGCCTATGCCGCGCGTTCTCACACCCTCGCCGCCGCGGCCGACTTCTCCGCGGAGATCGTGCCCATCGGCGACGTGCACCGCGACGAACGCATCCGCCGGGGGATGACCGAGGCCAGGCTGGCGCGACTGCGCCCCAGTTTCGGCGTCGATGGCACGGCGACAGCGGGTAACTCGTGTGGTATCTCCGACGGCGCCGCAATGCTCGCGGTCACCAGTGCGTCGCTGGCCGCCGGGGTGCCCGCGTTGCGGATACTCGGGTCGGCGGTGGCAGGATCGGATCCAGCGTTGCCCGGTCTCGGACCGGTGCCCGCCATTCGGAAACTGCTGCGGCGCACCGGCTTCGATACCAAGGATCTCGGCGTCATCGAGATCACCGAGGCGTTCGCGTCGGTGGTGTTAGCGGTGTCGGATGAATTGGGTTTGGACGAATCCACGATCTGTCCGCAGGGCGGTGCTATCGCGATGGGTCATCCGTGGGGTGCCTCCGGAGCTATCTTGCTGGTGCGGTTGGCAAGTCAGATGCTGCGCGAGGGTGGCCCCACGCTCGGGCTGGCTGCGTGTGCCATCGGCGGCGGGCAGGGCATCGCGATGCTTGTGGAGCGGGTGTCGTGAGCGAGTTCAGCGAACCAGCCGGGTTGCGGTGCACCCGGCGCACGAACGGTAGTGAGGCGCAGTCGTGAGTGACATTGTCTTCGATTCGGTCAGCCACCAATTCGGCGATCGAAAAGTGTTGCGCGACATCGATTTGCGCATCCGTGAGCGCCGCGTCGGCATTATCGGATCCAACGGTTCCGGCAAGTCGACCTTGGCGCGCATGATCAACGGGCTGTTGCGGCCGACCTCCGGCACTGTCACCGTCGACGGTGTCGACGCGGCAAGAAAAGGCGCGCAGGTGCGCCGCAAGGTCGGGTTCGTGTTCACCGACCCCGATACCCAGATCGTGATGCCCACCGTCTCGGAGGATCTCGCGTTCTCGCTACGCCGGACGGGGTTGAGCAAGCAGGAGGTCGCCGCGCGCGTCGAGGAGATGCTGACCCGGTTCGGGCTGGCGCAGCACGCCGAGCATCCCTCGCACCTGTTGTCCGGCGGTCAGAAGCAGCTGCTGGCCATCGGCGCGGTTCTCATCCGTCGACCGGAGGTGATCATCGCCGATGAGCCGACCACCCTGCTTGATCTGCGCAACGCCCGTGTGGTGGCCGACGCGCTCGACGCCGTGGACCAGCAGGTGATCGTTGTGACGCACCAGCTGTCGCTGCTGGAGAGCTTCGAACGTGTGATCGTCATCGATGACGGCGCCGTATCGTTCGACGGGATCCCCAGCGACGCGGTACCCGCATACCGGGCATCGGTCGGATGATCGGTGTGTATCTCCCCGGTGACTCGCTGCTGCACCGGATGTCTGCCGGATCGAAACTGGTGCTGCTGATCGCGTCGATCGTGACGGCCACGGTATTCGTAGGTAGCCCGCTGGCTGTGGCAGTGGTGGGGGCGCTGGTGGCGGGATTGTTCGCGATGGCCGCGGTGCCGTGGAAAGTCGTTGTGGCCCAACTGCGTCCGATGGTGTGGATGCTGCTGATCATCGCCGTGTTCCAGGTACTGATCACCTCGCCTGCGCGGGCGGTTGTCGTGTGCGGTGTGTTGCTGATCTCGGTGGCACTCGCGGCACTGGTCACGCTCACCACTCGGGTTACCGACATGCTGGACGCCGTGACGCGCGCGCTCGGGCCGCTGCGCAAGGTCGGTGTCGATCCCGATCGGATCGGGCTGTTGCTGGCGCTGGCCATCCGGTGTGTTCCGCTGCTGACCGAGATCGTGCACGACGTCGCCGAGGCCAGGCGCGCTCGCGGGTTGCAGTGGTCGATGACGGCACTGGTCACGCCGGTGCTGGTGCGCGCGCTGCGCACCGCGGACGCGATGGGCGACGCGCTCGCCGCCAGGGGCGTCGACGATGACTGAATTGTTGGCCGAGCGCATCGTGCGGCGAGTGGGCGAGCATCCGGAATCGACGGCGATCCTCGCCGCCCGCGCCAGTATCGATTATCGGGCGTTCTGGTCGCGGGTTACCCGCACCGCCGCCGGGCTCGACGGCATGAACCGGGTTGCGGTCCTGCCCACCTCGGATATCGAATCGCTCGTGGTGGTGGCGGCGGCTATGCACGCGGGTGTGAGCGTGGTGCTGCTGCACCGGCACCTGCTGGCGAACCAACTGGCCCGAGTGCTCGAGCTCGCGAAGCCCGGTGCGGTCGTCGCCGCGCCGCAACAACACCGGCGGTTGCGCCGACTGGGCTTCGAGGGGCATCTGCAGACGGCGTCGGCACTGGAATCCGACGGCCCGGTCTGCCGTGCGCACCCCGAGGACGAACTGCTGGTCGGCATCACCTCCGGCACCACCGGCGAACCGAAGTTGTTCGTACGCAACCAACATTCGTGGGCCACCACCCTCGATCGCTCCGACAACACTTTCGATATCGGTCGCGGCGATCGCGTCGCGGTGCCCGGCGTCCTCGACCACACGCATTTTCTCTACGGCGCCCTGCATGCCCTCACCCGCGGCGTGACAGTGGACCTGCGGCCGGTGACGCAGTCGCTTCCCGACGGGGCCACACACCTCTATGCGGTGCCCACGATCGCCTGGGACGTGGTGCGATCGGGCATCGATCCGGTCGAGACCGTCCGTGAGGTGCTGTCCTCGGCGGCCCGGTGGCCGCGCACGGGACGTCTTGCGTTGCAGGAGATCGTCCCGAACGCATCGCTCGTGCATTTCTACGGCGCCTCCGAATTGAGCTTCGTGTCCTTCGATCGAGGACTCGGGGCCGACGAGGAGACGTCCGCGGGTCGACTGTTCGAGGGAGTCGAGGCACAGATTCGTGACGAGTTGGTATTCGTGCGCAGCGACATGCTGTTCGACGGCTACCTCACCGACAACGGTGTGGTGAACGGACCGGTCGACGGTTGGATGTCGGTGGGCGACCGAGGCCGCGTGGTCGGCAACCACCTGCACCTGTTCGGCCGCAATACCGACACGCTGATCCGCGCGGGCCTCAATGTAGAACCCGCAGCCATCGAAGCAGCACTCACCGCGTTACCCGGCATCGCGGAGGCCGCCTGCCTCGCAGTGCCCGACGCCCGAATGGGTGAAGCACCCGCCGCCGCGATCGTGTTGCACGACGGTGCGCCGAGCAACGGCGAAATCTGGCGGCACCTACGCGCGACCCTGCCCAGTCCGAGCATGCCGATCCAGCTCCTGATTCTCGACAGCCTGCCACGCACTGCGCGCGGAAAACTCGACCGTCAGGCGCTGTCTGCCATCCTCGCTACTCATCGCCGAAACGAAGCCAGAGCCCCCGCCGGCACCGGAAACGTCAAATCTGCCACCACTATTCGTCGATAGTGCATTACGCCTTGTGCTGGGCCGAGGAGCGGGCCGGATCGGCCTGTTTCGCGGCCTTCGGGTCGAGCTCGTCCTGTTCGGCTTGCACGCCCGTCTCGATGCGGTCGCCCAGATCCTTGTCGACATTGCGCCAGTACTCGAACGCCCTGGACAGCACGGGTGCACAGACACCATTGAGCAGATGCCCGACGATATTGTCGACCAGCCGCTGGCGGGCGGCATCGTCGAGAACGTCGCGGACCAGCGTGCCCGCTTGGCCCCAATCGTCGTCGTCGCGGCGCAATGTGTATGCGGTACGGACCATTTCGCCGTCACTGTGCCACCCGATGGATGGGCCCGAGACCACGGGATCGGCGTGCGGGCCACCCTTGGAGTTGGGCACGTAGACGGGGTCACTCACGTTCGTATAGCGCATCGCCCCGTCTTTCGAATACGACCGCGTGGTGGTCGCATGCGGTGAATTGACGGGCAGCAGTTTGTAATTGGCGCCGATACGGTGGCGATGTGCGTCCGGATAGGAGAACCATCGGCCCAGCAGCATCTTGTCCGGGCTCGGCCCGGTGCCCGGCACGGCACTGCTCGGTTCGAAGGCGGCCTGCTCGATCTCGGTGTGGTAGTCGATCGGATTGCGATGCAAGGTCATCGTGCCGACCTCGATCAGCGGATAGTCGGCGTGCGGCCAGACCTTGGTGAGGTCGAAGGGGTTGAATCGGTAGGTCTTCGCCTCCTCGAACGGCATGATCTGCATATGCAGCGTCCAGCTGGGATAGTTGCCGCCCTCGATCGCCTCCCACAGGTCACGGATGTGATAGTCGGTGTCCATCGAGGCCATCTGATCACCCTCGTCCTGGGTGAAGAACTCGATGCCCTGATCGGTCTTGAAGTGGTACTTGACCCAGAACCTGTCACCCGCGGCGTTGGCCCACAGGTAGGTGTGGCTGGAGTAGCCGTTCATATGACGCCAGGTGCGCGGGATGCCGCGGTCACCCATCAGCCAGGTCACCTGGTGCGCGGATTCCGGCGACAGCGTCCAGAAGTCCCACTGCATATCGTGGTCACGCAGGTTGTTGTCGGCGCGGCGTTTCTGCGAGCGGATGAAGTCCTGGAACTTCATCGGATCCTTCACGAAGAACACCGGCGTGTTGTTGCCGACCATGTCGAAATTGCCCTGCTCGGTATAGAACTTGAGGGCGAACCCGCGCGGGTCACGCCAGGTGTCGGGGCTGCCGCGTTCGCCGGCGACGGTGGAGAACCGGGCCAGCATCTCGGTTTTCTTCCCCGGCTGGAACACATCCGCCTTGGTGTAGGCGCTGACATCGTGGGTGACTTCGAATGTGCCGAAAGCGCCACCACCCTTGGCGTGCGGTTGCCGTTCCGGCACCCGTTCGCGGTTGAAGGCAGCCATCTTCTCGATGAGGTAAGCATCGTTCAGCAGGATCGGGCCGTCCGGGCCGACGGTGAGGGAATGCTCGTCGCTCGGCTGCGGAATACCGGCGTCGTCGGTGGTGTAGTTCTGCTCGGACATCTCACTCCTCCAGGTAGCAGGCAGGTCGTCGGCAGATCGGGTGGCGGGGATCGGGTGCAGTCCTTGCCTCGGACCGGGCCGCCGGCTCGGTTGCCTCGAAACACCGCGGCAAAGCCCTATGGCTCCCAACGGATAGCACTGTGTCGATCGCCGAGGACCACACGCGACCGAGTCGTCTGCCAACGAGATCGGAGACGAACGCGGGGTGCGGTGCGGGCGTTTGTCGAGGATTGCGACCGGTAGCGCGGAGACCTGCCACCGCACGCCGCGACCGTTGCGCGGTGTGTGGTGACGAGTCCTCGGCGATCGTTATGGCGAAACCCTTCTGTAGGTTCTACCGACCGTCTTCCCAGGTGTCGCACCACCAAACTAACGCGAACTCGTGCGGTCGGCGGCAGAAAGCCGCAGGCGCGCCCGCGCGTCACGTCGCATCAAGGAACCGGGGTCCTATCCGTCCGGACTCGCCGCGAGCTACCGATCCGACTCGCGCCGATCGTTTGGGCTGCCATGCCTCGGGTAGGCCGAAGGTAACCGAACCGCGAGGAGGTCACCATGTCAGGTCAACTGACCGGGGCACGCGTCCTGTTCATTACCTCGAACACCGGTGTCGAACGGGACGAACTGTTGGTGCCGCTCGGCTGGTTGCGGGAACGCGGAGCCACTGTGGTGCACGCGGCGCCGAAACTCGATGACATCCAGACGTTCCAGCACGATGTCGACAATGATGTGGTCGTTCGTCCCGATACGACGCTCGACAATGTCGACGCCGACGATTTCGACGTCCTGGTTGTTCCGGGTGGCACCGTCAACGTAGACAAACTTCGGGTCGCCGACGGCGCTGTCGAGCTGGCCAAAAAGTTCGCCGCCGAAGGTAAACCCATCGCCGCCATCTGCCACGGCCCGTGGCTGCTCGTCGAGGCCGACCTGCTCCAAGGAAAGTCTCTGACGTCGTATCACTCACTGCGCACCGACGTGATCAACGCCGATGGTCTGTGGACCGATCGGCCGGTGGTTCGATCACCGGAGTACGGCTGGACATTGATCACCTCTCGCAACCCGGGCGATATTGCGGACTTCTGCGATGCGATCGGCACCGAACTGCTGGCAGCGTTTTAGCCGGCGCGAGAGGAACGGGTGCTCGCTCGATGAGAAACGGAACATGAGCTGTTCGGAATCGGGGTGTCTATGGCAGCGGCGCGGTCGGCGGCGGCGCAGGGCCGTTCGTAATTCGCCATTGCTGTGGTCGAACGACAAAGAAAACGACACCGCCGTGTTCGGCGCCCGGGGGTATACGGCGAGCCGGCGGGGGTGAGCAAGGAGGGAGCTTGTGCTGTATCCGGAGGACGTTGCCGGCGGTCGACGTCTCGATGGCTGCGCGAATCCCCTGCCGACCCCTCGGCGACGCCGTTACCGACAGGGGATTCTTCGCGTAGCCGATAGGCGCGGTCAGGCGCAGGCGCGGTTGAGTTCATCAGTGAAGGGCCCGAGGTCGGCGACCTCACCATCGATCAGGGCGCCGGCGTAGGCCGCGATGGCATCCCGTTCGGCGCCCTGCGCCATCTCGGCCAGACCGCTGAGCCTGCCGGACAGCGCGGTTGCGGTTGCCTCGTCCATGGTGCCGCCGGTCGTGTCGATGGCGATGTTGATCAGCTCGATGGCCTTGGCGCAACTCAGAGACTTGGCGTGTGCGGGTGTCGTGGGTAGCGCGATGAGCGTGCCCACAGAGATGGCAAGCGCGGCGACGACGGACGAAGACTTGATCATGTTTTCCTCTCGAAGGTGTGCGAGGCGGGACGCTAGCAGAGGCGTACGACACCTGGTGTACGACACCTGGTGTATGACACCTGGTGTGCGACACCGTCGTACACCTCGTCGGACTTCAGAGCGAGGCGGACGGCGCTCGCATCCGACGGCCAGAACTTCGGGCCGGAGCCCAGGGTGACCGGCCCGAGCCACGTTGTCTCTGTGTGGTTGTGGTCACCGGTCGGTGTCGCTTCGGTCGGTCACGGCGGTTACCTGCCGACGCTACCCGCGTCGATTACCCCAGAGGTAATGGCGGGTTGGACCGTGAGTTCGTAGGATTCGGGAGGTGACTACCCAGACCGCTGGCGACCTGTTGCGACATTGGCGCCTCGAGCGCAGGCTCAGTCAGCTGGAACTGGCGGGGCGTGCTGAGACCTCTACTCGGCACCTCAGTTTCATCGAAACCGGCCGTGCTACGCCCAGCCGCACCATGCTCGTGCACCTGTGCGAACAGCTGGAGGTTCCGCTGCGTGAACGCAATCGCCTGCTACTGGCGGCGGGATACGCCCCGGTGTACGGCGAACCGGCCCTCGACACGCCCGCGATGGCGCCGGTACGCGAGGCGATCCGTCAGATGCTGGCGGGGCTCGAACCGTTTCCGGCGCTGGCGATCGATCAGAACTGGAACATGGTCGATGCCAACGCCGGTATCGCTCTGATGCTCGAAGGCATCGACCCGGCGTTGCTCACCGCGCAGCCCAACGCTCTGCGCCTGAGTCTGCACCCCGATGGCATGGCAAGCCGGATCGTCAATCTCGCCGAATGGCGCGGCCACCTTTTCGAGCGGTTGACGCGTCGGATCGAGGTCACCGGCGCGCCGGAACTGATCGAACTGCTCGAGGAATTGCGCGGATACCCCGGTGGTGAGATCGAACTGTCGATGCCGGAGCCGGACCAGGTGGTGGTTGCGCTGCGGCTGCGCCACGACAATCACGAGCTGTCGTTCATCAGTGCGACAACCGTCTTCGGCACCCCCATGAACGTCACCGTCGCCGAACTGGCCATCGAGTCGTTCTATCCGGCCGACCCTGACACGAAGAAACTGCTGACCTCGGCGTACCTGTGAGCGTCGCCGCGGATCTGAGTGAGCTGCTCGGTGTTGCGGTTCGGGCGACGACCGGCCTCGGGGCGAGCCATTCCTGGACGTTGCATCGCGCGTTGTTGGCCGACGGTCGCGACGTTTTCGCGAAGATCGCCGTCGATGGGGCGCGGATACTCAGTGCCGAAGCGGAGGGCCTGCGCTGGCTCGGCGTCGCGGCGCCGGGACTCGTGCCGGAGGTGCTGGCCGTCGATGACCGAATGCTGGTGCTGCCGTGGTTGCCGGAAGGGCCCGCCACCGCTATCACTGCCGAGCGATTCGGCCGCCAACTCGCCGCGCTGCACACGCAGTCACCGGGATCGTTCGGAGCGCCCTGGTCCGGTTGGATCGCTGATCTGCCGCTGGACAACACGACAAGCAACGGCCCGTGGTCCCAGTGGTATGCCGAGCGCCGTCTCGCCCCCTACCTCCCGCGTGCTGCCGCGCATCTGGGTCCCGACGGAACCCGCATCCTGGAACACGTCATCGAGAATATCGACGGCTTCGCGGGCCCGCGGGAACCACCCAGCCGCATCCACGGTGACCTCTGGTCGGGCAACATCCGCTGGACCACCGACGGGGCAATCCTCATCGACCCCGCCGCCCACGGCGGTCACCGCGAAACCGATCTGGCGATGCTGGCTCTGTTCGGCGCCCCGCACCTGGACCGAATCCACGCCGCATACCAGGAAACCCATCCGCTTGCCGAGGACTGGCGGGTCCGAATCCCGTTGCATCAACTGCATCCACTCCTCGTACACATGGTGCTGTTCGGTGCAGGCTATCGAGACCGAACCATCGCCGCCGCTACCGCGATACTCGCGATATGAGTGCACCGGATGCGTGGTGACATTCGGTGCACGCTGCTGCTCGTTGCCCGAGGTCCTGTAGTCGACCGAATCCTCATCACGGGTACCGCGGCGACGAGTCGGGCCGAACGAGCGCGCCGAGGGAAGGCCGTTGCGGCACCTTCGATCTGATCGAATGTATCGTCCGCAAGACCGGAATGTGCAGGCACTGCGGCATTGCGGTGTGTGCCGTGAAGGGCGACCAGTCATCGGCTGCCGAGCAACGGCCCACGAGACCCGGCGGTAGCGGGCGAGCGCTGCTCGAGCTCGGCGCTGCCGAATCTTCCTCCCACCGACTGTTCCTCCCTTTCGCTCGCGTCGCTCACTGGTTGGTTCGCGCGATCACCTTTTCCGCGAACCGGGACAGGTTGGCGATCTTGGTGTCCAGCGGCTCGGTGTCGACCTCGGTCGTATACGGGTAGCGGAAGCCGACGATGACATCGGTGACACCCTTGTCCTCCAGCCGTTTCACACCGTCGACAGTGAACCCGTCCAGCGAGATGACATGCACCTCGAAGTCTTCGCGGGTGCCGTATTCGGCGCGCAGCACGGTCAATCGGTCCAGCAGACGATCCAGCTCGGCGGGGTCACCGCCGGCGTGCATCCAGCCGTCGCCGCGTTGCGCCGCACGCCGCAACGCCGGCTCGCTGTGCCCGCCGATGAGGATGGGCAGCGGCGCGCCGGGCACCGGATTGATCTTGATCGGCGCGATGTCGTAGAACTTGCCGTGAAACTCGAAGTAGCCGCCCGCAGTGAGCCCGCGCACGATATCGATGCACTCGTCCATCCGCGCTCCGCGATGCTCGAACGGTACCCCCATCATGTCGAAATCGTCGGGCCACGGGCTGATTCCGACGCCGAGACCGAGCCGGTCACCACTGAGCGCAGCGATGGAGGCGGCCTGTTTGGCGACGAGCACGGGTGGCCGGATGGGCAGCTTCAGCACGAATGGCGTGAACCGCAGCGTAGTCGTTACCGCGGCCATCGCGGCGGTCACCACGAATGCCTCGACGAACGGCTTGTTCTCCAAGAACTCCCGGCTCCCGTCGGGAGTGTAGGGGTACTTGGCGTCGGAATCCTTCGGGTACGCGACACTGTCGGCGACGACCATCGTCGTATACCCGGCCTCCTCGGCCGCTCGGGCCAGGGGCACGTAATAGGTGGGGTCGACCATCGTCTCGGCGTAGGTGAATCGCATATCAGACATCCTTCGGTGCGGAGGTGTGGTGGGTAGTGCCCGGTCGGGCCTGCGGTGCGCGCGGCGTGAACGCCTGTGCGGCGGCCGAAATAGGAACCTGCGCCCCACGCAGGGGCCACGGGAATAGCCTGAGCTGTCCTGCGCGATATTCGACGCGCAGGAACCGGCCGCACGCAGCCCGATCGGGGTGAGTATCGTCGTCTAGGTCCATGGGTTCGAATATCCTTCAGGGATAAGGTCGTCGAACATCGCGCGCATCTCCGCCGACAGCCGCATCAGCTCGACGTGGGAGCCGGATGCGCCGCCGTCGAGGTAGGCGAACTCCATCCCGACCCCCTCGAATGCGCCTCGGGCCAGGATGTCGGACCCGCACGCCCTCGCCTCGGCCAGCGCGGCGTCGAAGTCCTCGGGAACCCAGGCGACATGATGCAGACCGGGCCCGATGCGGTCGAGATGCTCGGAGTACAGGCTCACCCCGCTCCTCGGCTCGATCAGCTCCAGTTGCTGCCCGCCTGCATAACCCAACGCCACGGTGATCGTGTAATCGGCAGGTGCGCCGCGCAATTCGGTGGTCGACGGCCCGAAGTGCACGTCCGGGATAGTGAGCCAGGGCGCCACCCCATAGCGTTCGGTGAACTCCCGCTGCGCGCTCGCCATGTCCCGGACCACCCAGCACAGCTGGAATATCGGTCCGCGCGCGATGCGGCCCTCGGGACTTCTCACACTGTTAATTAATCACTCATGCTTAACATCGTCAATACTTGTATTTAGTACAGTTCTAGTATGCACATCGACGATTCGCGCGCGGCACTGCTCGACGCCGGGGAACGACTCATCGCCGAACGTGGCGTCGAGGTCCCACTGCGCGACATCGCCGCAGCGGCAGGCCAGCGCAACAACTCTGCGGTCCACTACTACTTCGACTCACGCACCGGCCTCATCGAAGCCATCGTCGAGCGCAGGATGAACTGGCTCGAGGACCGCAGGATGCGCCTGCTGGCCGAACACGAGGCCGACGGCACCGCGCACGAAGTCCACACCCTCGTCGCCATGCTCGCCGCACCGATCCTCGAATTGGTCGGCACCGCAGGCGTCACCCATTACGGCCGCTTCCTCGAAGTCCTCCGCGCCCATCCCGTGATCGCCGATGCTCGCCGCCTCGCAGGCGCAGACCGGGCCGCGGTCCGCATCATCGCCGCCCGCCTGGACGCCGCACTCCCGCAACTGCCACCGCGCCGCCGCCGCCAACGCCTGGAAACGATGGCAACGGTCATGTTCGCCCTCTTCGCCGACTACGAACGTGCTGTGGAGTCCGGGGTCCGCACCGCGAACTCGGAGCAGGACACCACCGAAATCATCGACATGATCGTCGCCATGCTCACGGTCCCCGTTCGCGATTCGGCCCCCTCGGCCGCAACCGATCTCGCTGACCCCGCACCCACGCAGCCGAACCTTTCTCACGTACAGACTCCGATGTTCTCCGCGTGAACCCGCGGGATCGGCGGCTCCCATTCGCCGTCACATCACTGCTCGGGGCGTGGCAGTCCCGACGCGGTGGGCGTCATCGGTTGATGGGGTGGATTCGACGCCACGTTCGGTGAGTGCGGTGCAGATCGACTCGAAGCCCGTCGCGGTCCGCGACGGTCGGGGTGGGAGCCGCTAGCGCGGCGGTACGTCGGTGCGGGCACCAATCATGTGCCTCTTCGGCTACGAACAGATGCCGTAGTACACACCGATTGCCCGTCGTGAAGGAGACCAATGCATAGGTCGGCGTTGTGGTTCTGGGGTAGCAGGGTTGGGGCAGGGGTGGCCGCGTACTGCGCGATCTTCGTGGTCGGATCGTGGTTTGCCGATAATGGCCACTGGCGTGCCTATGCGGCAGCCGGGGGCGTTGGGGTCATCGCGTGGCGGTTCGGCAACCGGCTGGGCGTGCGCACGGCGGCGGGGGAGCGCGCGCCGACACCGAATCCAGATGTGGCCCAATGTCGGTGGGAAGTCGGTCAATGCATCGCCGCATTCGGTGCGGAGGATGCGCGCACACTCGGGGCCCAGCTGGCACTCGCCGATACGTGCTGGGCGTCGGGGCAGCAGGACGAAGCGCTGTACTGGTACATGGCAACCCATGCCAGCTGCCTGCGCGCCCTCGGTTCGGATCATCCGATGTCCATCAAGGCCGAGCACCAGTTGCGCGACGCGCACCGCCGTTCGAGATCCGGCCTCGACGACAATGACTCGGCCGGACCATGGGATTCGCCTTAGCCGCAACCGACTTGGGCCTGCTGTGTGAGCAGGGTGCGGCTATCCGGCATGCAGGGTGCCAAGGTACTCGGCTACCTGACGAGGGATATGCGGGTTCTCATCGTTGGCTCTCCCGGAACTTGTCCTCGACCAGGTTGATCCACCACCGTGGTTGTCGCTGCGGGAGCGCGTACGCGGTCCATCATCAGACGCCGTCCTTTCGAGTCGATGACGGGAGATGCGATGTGCCACAACCATATTGCTCGAAGGAACCGAGCCCGCCGTCGGCGACGCCCACGACAGCGGCTACGGCCGCGATTTCGGAGCTGCGTGTCGGAGATGGCCGGTTCACAGAGCCGTGAATGTACCGAACCCCGAGGAAATATTGATAGCGAGACCGCCTGCGGTCGCGAGGGCGACGATCCGGCCTGCTCCGGTGAACACCGGTACCGGCCTCGGCGCGCAGTCGCAGGGCTGCTGCGCCGTTTCCCGATCTGCCACGTCGACCATCCCGGCTGCTCCGGTCGTCAGGTTCGACCACCAGATCCGGGCATGGGAGTCGAGAATGCTGTTGCCGCCGAACGGTCCGGGATTGGCGACACCGAACGTGGTGACTCCGGGTTCGTCACCGACGGTCGCTGTCAAGTAGATAATGAATTGCGTGGGAATACCCCATGATTGGGATATCTTCACCAGCGGGAGCTGGAAGGTGGCCGTCTCCGCGGCGCGGGCGACGGCCTGCTGCCCTAGCGTCAACGCACTGAAAACTGCACCGGCGACACTCAGTTTGGTGCCCACGCCGACAGCCCGGCGAACCACATTGTTCGTCACTAGCCCTCCTCACAGTCGATTTTGGCCTTCATCGATGTCGACGACGCGATAACGATCGATGACATGATCGCCGGATCGGCGTTGCCGACCGCCGTATTCACGGTGCTGCCTGTGCATTCGACGGGCGCCGTGAGCGCACATCCTGCCAAGTAAACAACCCGAGGTGCGATATTCACGGCACCGACCCGCCCGGACTCTGGGATGAATCCGTATGCCGGGTCGGCGCAGCACCCGAGGTCGCATGCGTCGTCGAAGACGAGGCCGGAGTGCGCCGACGCTGAGGCGCACGGCGCCCACCTCCGCCCGATGAGTGCCGGCGACCAGCCTCGATTGCTCGTACCCGGAGCACCGGCCCGCACATCCGGTGAACCGGCCAAGCGGGGTCCCGTGAATGTCGTACTGCTCAAATTGATTTGGGCGGGAGTAAATTTTGCCATTCGGGGTCCGCACGACACGCTGAGGAGTCGACCCCGAAAGAGGTTCGTCGATAGTGCGGTCCTTCGCGAACCGCTCGGTGCCTTGGTGCCTGGTCGGCATCACCATCTGGCGATCTCACGAGTGGGTATCCGGCCGCGGTGATATCGCGGCCTTCATTAGCATCGGTGTAGCGAACAAATCGAGGAAACCCGAGGACCTGTGTTGACTACCGAACAACTTGACCGCTGGAACGCTCAGGAAGCCGCCGCGGAGGTGATGATTCCCATCATCGGCACGTTGTATCGGGGAAAGGGCGTGACGATCCTGCTGCACAGCCGGTCGCTGGTGAACAAGTCGGTGATCAGCATCCTGCGGACGCATCGCTTCGCGAGGCAGATCGGGGGTGAAGAGTTGTCGGTGGACGAGACCCTGCCCTTCCTGCAGGTGCTCAGCGAGCTGGATCTGGGACCATGCAAGATCGATCTCGGTCAGCTGGTCATGACCTATCACGCCGACGATCGCGGACTGTCGATCCGCGAGTTCACCACAGCGGCCCTGGCTGACGTGATCAGCGGCAACAAGGCTCGGTCACAGGGACCCAGGGATGTTGTCCTCTATGGTTTCGGCCGCATCGGTCGTCTGGTCACTCGCCTGCTGATCGAGAAGGTCGGATCCGGCAACGGTCTGAACCTGCGTGCCGTGGTTGTGCGCAAGGGGGGCGAGGACGATCTGGCCAAGCGTGCGTCGTTGCTGCGCAGGGATTCGGTGCACGGCCACTTCAACGGCACTATCAAAGTCGATACCGACAATGACACGATCACCGCGAATGGGAACGTGATCAAGTTCATCTACAGCGATGATCCGACGACGATCGACTACACCGAGTATGGGCTCGAGGACGCGATCCTGATCGACAACACCGGTAGGTGGCGTGATCGCGACGGATTGTCTCAGCATTTGCGCCCGGGTATCGCCAAGGTCGTTCTCACCGCACCCGGTAAAGGCGACATTCCGAATATCGTGCACGGCGTCAACCACCGTAGCCTGGACCTGACGCAACAGATCTTCTCGTGCGCCTCGTGCACGACCAACGCGATCGTTCCGCCGCTCAAGGCCATGGACGACGAGTACGGCATCACCCGTGGTCATGTGGAGACGGTTCACTCGTTCACCAACGACCAGAATCTACTGGACAACTATCACAAGGCGGACCGTCGCGGTCGATCCGCGCCGTTCAATCTCGTGCTCACCGAAACCGGTGCCGCGTCCGCTGTCGCGAAGGCGATGCCGGATTTCAAGGCCAAGATCACCGGCAACTCGATTCGAGTTCCCACTCCCGACGTATCGGTCGCGATTCTGAACCTGCAGCTCGAGCGGGAGACGACGAAGAACGATGTGCTCGCCTATCTGCGTCAGGTTTCACTCGCCGGGCCGTTGAGTCGAAACCTCGATTACACCGCCGCCACGGACGTGGTTTCCAGCGATTTCATCGGATCGCGCGCAGCATCGATCATCGATGCCAATGCCACGATCGTCGAGGGCGACACCGCGATTCTGTATGTCTGGTACGACAACGAATTCGGTTACTCGTGCCAGGTGGTGCGGACGGTGCAGTACATCTCGGGCATCGAGTATCCGACCTACCCGCAGGTCGGTGCACAGTTGGACCGCGCCGCCGACACTCGCGTGCCGACTGCGACCGACGCGCGGTAATTCGCCGCCGAGTCCGATCCAGGGGACCGCCGCCTAGGGTGCGGAGCTTCGTTTGCGGACATCGGCAGGTGCTGGGCGCACACCGCTTCGACGAATTCGCCGATGGTCTGTTCGGGCAGCCGCCGCGCCAGGTCGGCCTCGGTGATGATGCCGACGAGCTTGCCGTCTTCGGTGACGGGGAGTCGGCGGACCTGATGCCGTTCCATGAGGGCCAGCGCGTCGTCGATATCGGCGCCGACATCCACGGTGTGCAACTGGTCATCTCCTTGGGCCATTTCACCCGCGGTGGTCGACTTCGGGTTCCCTCCGATACCGATGACCTTGACGATGATGTCGCGGTCGGTCACGATACCGACCGGGTGGCCTTCGCCGTCGCAGATCGGCAGCGCGCCGACATCCAATTGGCGCATGCGCTGTGCCGCAGTGTCCATGGTGTCCCGTATCCCGATGCATGCCACATCGGGATGCATGATGGTTTGCGCTGTGGTCATGATGACCCTTCCTGTCGTGGTCATTCGCTGGCACGATCATCATTTGTCCGAGTCGCACCGCGCGCCCAGAGGCGAAGGTCCTCCCAGAACGGGCATCTTCTCCGTTGACAGGGCCTCGGGGCGGACATCATGATTTCGTTCGGCGAGGGCCTTGCAAACGACGAGCACCAGGCACTACACGATCAGAAAGGGTATTCACGTGTCACAGCTCGACACCTGGTGGGCCCGACTGACCTCGACCACCGCCCCCGCCTCGGTAATCCTGATCCGCCTCTATGTCGGTGCGGTGTTCTTGTTCGAAGGGATCCAGAAGTTCCTCTATCCGGACGCTCTGGGCACGGGACGGTTCGACAAGGCCGGTATCCCCGCCCCGGGTGTCTTCGGACCACTGGATGGGATCTTCGAAATCGTGTGCGGCGCACTCCTACTCGCCGGCTTGTTCACCCGCCTCGCCGCCGTTCCGATGTTCGTCGACATGGTAGGTGCGCTGCTGATCACCAAACTACCGATCCTCTGGGGTGACGCCCCTTTGTTCACCGGAAAATCCGGCTGGTGGGCCTTCATCCACGAATCCCGAACCGATCTCGCACAGCTGTGCGGAAGCCTGTTCCTGCTCGTCGTCGGCGCGGGCGCCTGGTCTCTCGACGCCCGCCTCAACCCCACACCCTCTACAACGCACAGCGCAGACCGAAGAGGCGTGAGATGACCATCCGCACCGACGCGCTGCAACAACGGCCGTTATCTTCGCCGCAGTTCTGGGGCTGCGCACCGCTGGTGGTAGGTCATCGGAGCCCAGGCAATCTCCAGGCGTGAATCTGTAGGCGGTGAACCAAGCACTGTGAACAGCCAAGACCGAGGATCGAGTGGCTGCGGACGGATCGGGGAAGCCGCTCTCACCATCGAGGAACTGGACGTGGTGGGACCGCGGCTGGAACAAGGCGCCGTGGAGAACGGTCAGCGTCCTCCCCCTATGGGATGGTCTGGCACTGTCAGTTCCCCAGCACTGTCGAAGCAGAACCAATACCAGGCACCATTCAGATGGTGGAACGCGTCAGACGCGCGAGAGGCGCCGGTGAGCTCGGCAAATCCTCCGCCCCCGCTCGAGCAGTTGCCCGTCATGGGGCTGGTCCTGAAGTAGATCCCCCAGGCGTAGCGGTCCGTACTGTCGATGCGGTAGAGCCCGAGCCGGTGCCCTTCGAACGTCCGCGGATCGACACCGTCGCGCACCTGCCGCGCGGCATCATCGAAGCTGTGCGACGAGAAGTGCCAGCGCACAGTGATCGGGAGGTCTGTGCTCCACGCAGCCACCGTGAACGCCACCACCAGCGCAGGCGCCAGCAGGGGACCGAGCTCGGGTACTCGAAGCCGCCTGGTGACGACTACCCGGGTCAGATAGCCGATGATTACGCAGAACAACCCGAACGACGCGCTGATCAGGAAAAACCACAACAGCAACGACTCGGTGCTGTCCGGGACGCTTGCCCGGAGGAGTGCGCCCAGACAAGACGCAACCGTGCAGGCAAGCAACAGGTTCCAGGCGAGTTGTGACAGGAGGCGTCGCTTCTCCTGTCGACCGGGACGGTTGTCGGGCTGCGCCGTGCTCATGCCGGCAGCCTAGCCTCGGTCTTTCGCCGGGCGTTCGCCCAACGTGATCGAGTTCGGACGTGCGCGCTCTGCTTGCCGCGATGACCGATGAGTTGGGCGACGACATGACCACAGAACCCGTCGGCATTCCCGAAACATTCGAACTCGCTGTCGATCTCGATCGGCCCGGTGGTCGTTCGCCGACATCAGCGCGCCAGCGCCCCTGCAGCTCGCGCGCGTCTGGATCAGAAACCTCACGTTCACGACCGGATCGGTGGATACCTCTACTCCACACCAACGCTGATTGCACTCGTGCAAGGCTGCCGGTTGCCTCCCGATGCGGTTGTCACACACCGCTTCACCCTTTCCGAATTCGGCCACGCATACGACATTTCGCTCGTGCGGGGGAGACCGGCGCTCTGACGGTCGTTGCGTCGCCGGAAGACCGGACCTGAGTAAGGACCGGCCGGTCGTGACCACCGCACCAGCGATGATCACGACCGAACGCGTCAGCCGTGTGGTCGGACGACAATGACCGCACAGTCCGCGCCGTGCAAGACGGCCTGGCTGACCGAGCCGAGGGTCATACCGGCGAAGCCACCACGGCCGTGGCTGCCCACGACGATGAGTTGGGCCGTTCCGGCTTCCGTGAGCAGCCGCTTGGCGGGCCGGTCCTCAGCGACTACCCGCTGCACCTCCACGTCGGGGTAGTTCTCCGCGCGGCCCGCCAGGCATTCCGACAGCAGCTCCTCGGCCTCTTTCTGCATGTCGGCGCGCGGGATGTAGCGGTTGAATTCCGACCAGGTAAGTACCGCACGCACCGCGACAGATATTTCTCCTGCCAGCCGGCGAGCTGTTCTGCGATGATCGCCTCTCCGGCGGCCTGCGCATCGCGGTCCGGAATGGTGTAGTGGGTCCCGGTGATTCGGTCGACATACAGATCGTTCCAGGCGTGGACGGCGACCAACTGGGTTCCGCGCTCGCTCGCTTCGGCGAACGCGGCCGCGGCTGCTGCGTCGGACACCTGGCTGCCATCGACGCCGACCATGACCGGGCCGGTTAGTCGGGTCTGCTGCTCGGTCCCGGTATCGCGGACCACCACAACGGCGCCGTGGCCGTGTGCGGCTACCGCAAGCAAAGTAGAACCGAGATGGCTGAGTGTGCCACCCTCACCGGCCGCGCCTATCACGAGCAGATGTGCCGTCCTGGACCGATCGATCAGCAGCCTCGCCGGATTCGCCTCGGAGACTTCGGTTTCCACGTCCAGATCCGGATCGACCTCGAGGGCGAGCCTGCGGGCCGCGAACACCTGGTCGGCGCCGAGTCGGCGAATAGCATCCAGTACGGGCGGCTCGATGACGTCGTATGCGCCGAAGACCGCCGCGGCCGCGGTGAGGTCGAGGGCCCGCACGATGCGCAGTCGGCGGTGTCGTTGCGATGCGGTTTCGGCGGCCCAGCGGACGGCGAGGTCGGCGGCCTCCGACCCGTCGATGCCGACCACGACCGCCGCCGGCGCCAGTCGGTGCGGATCGTCGTTGTGCTGTGCGGTCATGGCAACGTCCCTTCAGGCTCCGCCGTTTCGGTTATCCGTAGGTTAGGAATTCGAGGCGGTCCGGCACGCCTGTCGTTGGTCATGAACCGCAGGGCTCAAAGACCGCTCATGTGCTCGGCGATGCCGACCAGGGCAGCGGCGCCGACCAGCGCACCACGGTGCCGCCTTCTTCGCCCTTCGCCACACTGAAGCTGCCACCGGACAGCTCAGCTCGTGTCGCCAGGTTCGCCGACCCGCTCAACTGCGTGAGGTCATCGGTCACCATTCGGCCGCATCGTGTTCAGTCGCAATGCTCGACCGGCAATACGTCCGGTCAACCATGCGGTCGTCGACGACTGGATCATCATCGTTCACACTCGGCTCGGCTCGGATCGGCTGTCCGACTTGCGCCGAGCATCGTCACCGGACTCATCGAGAACGACAGGCAGACATAAGCATCAGGGCGGGACCCGACGCAACGCGAAATACGCTGGAGCGAGAGCTCATCACCCGAGGACTACGTGCACCGACACCTGTCGCTGACCCAGACTGGCATTCGCACAACTACGAAAGATCCACGCCGCAACTTCGCCACATCGAGTCGCAGCGACCGGAGCGCGAGCAATCCCGGCTCGGCGCGATCGCCGACACGAACCGGCTCACCGATTGAGGACACTCCCGCCGTTCTCTCACCGGGACATCGCCGAGAACTTCTCCAGACCTTCGGCCCGCTCCTTGATACCGAGCAGCATCTTCCGTTCCATCACCCAGCTGCCCGGTTCCATGATCAGCCGGTTGAACAGAAGAGTGGGCACAGCGGCATCGGAGGTCGCGATGCGGTTGCGGCTGACCAGCCGAACACCATTCGTCCCGGCGTAGAGCCCGAATGCCCACACCCAGTGGCCGTCATCGGAGGCGAACACCAATGTCCGTTCGGGATCGAGGACCGCCACACGCATATGCGGCCCCTTTGCGCCGAGTGCAAAACCGTCTCCAACGGAGAGGCCCTGGAACTCGGGGAGAACAGTGTTCGCGCTGTGCATGTCGAGACCGAGCAGGTTCTCGATCCAGTCATAGGTATACGCACCGCCACGACCGGGTCCGAGTTGGACCAGCCACGGCCATACCCGCTCTGGCTCGGCGCCAATGGTGATCGCCCGAGTAGCGACGATATCCGGTTCGGTGAGCAATTCGTCACCTGGCATGGTTCGCGCCACCTCGTCGCTGGTCGCGCCCCAGTTCAGGCACCATCGGCGCGCGACCCCCTGGTAGCCGACCACGAGCCCCGCCACATATGTCGCGAGCCCGATCGCACACGCCGTCGTTGTTTTCATGCTCGATACGTTCCGCCGAATCATGGTTCAGGCCCAGGGCACTTCGACAGCAAGGGCAACGACCTTCGTCGCATGGTCGCGAAAGCACCGGGGCGACCTCCGCAACAGCGGCAGGGACTTGACAACAGCGGCAGGGACTCGACTACTCACAGTGAGCAACGCTGTCGACACTCGAGCCACGCGAAGCTGTTCGGCGGCGGTATCGGTCACCACCCCGTCCCTGTCGAAGGTCACCACGCCGTAGTCGTTCGCTACGCGGTCCAGCGCCTCAGAACATTGCCCGGCTGTATCGGTCGCCCCTGGTCCGAGCGTCCTTCGTCCTCCAGCGGGCTGACGCGCTACGTTCGACGCTCGGTGTAGACCTCGATGACTGCGCGGCGCGGGGTCGGCGGAGGTTCGGTGTCGTCGGGCGACGAGCCCACGCGGATCACGACCTGAGGCAGTGTCGGGTGGGGGAGGAAGCCCGCGATCGTTGTCCGACCGGTCGGCAGTTCGGTGATGTGGGTGAGCGCGCAGGTTGCCAGTCCGGCTGCGGTGCAGGCCAACAGCACGGCCGACAACGCCTCACCGGTGTGCAGCCACGCCAGTGTTGATTCGCTCGCCGAGCTGAGCACCACCAGTCGCGAGCGGTCGTCGAGGGCGGCCCGGCGGGTCGAATGCGCCATCGAGGGGAACGCGCGCGCGACGTCGACATGGGCGGATTCGGCATCCGACGGCAGCGCGTTCGGCGGAATACCCTCCGGCATGTCACGATGACCGGCCCACCAGTGCAACTCTGTTTGATACATCATGTCGTACCGACGGGTCGCCGCCGAATGATCCGAGGCGGCGGCAATCCGTTGCCTGGCATCATCATCGAGCACATCGAGTTCGACGTCGTGCGGTGAAGTCAGCATCCGCAATTCCGGCAGGATCCGCGCGAAACCATGCGGCTCGAGCATCGGCAGCCGGTCGGTGTGTCGATGGTCGATGGCGCGTGCTCGCTCGGCGATACCAGGGGGCGGGTCCGGCCACGGGCGGAATTCGATGGTAGCTAGATACCAGGGCTGAGCCGGGTCGGGCATACGGTCGGTATCGGTGTGCCAGCCGTGCGCGGCGAACGCAGTCCGAGCATGATGGAGTGCCGCGCCACAACTGATCACCAACTGCCGCGCGTTCGGGTCGGCCGAGGTCAGGCACCTATCGATATCGGCGTACAAATGCAGTCGTGTGCCGTCGAACAGCCACCGCCATGGCTGTGTGTTGTGTACCGAGGGTGCTCGGCAGGCGAGCTGGATCGCCGCCAGGATCGTCCGATGATCCGGCACGGAGGTTACGGGAGAACTGTGGCTTGTGGTCATGATGTCGAGTGTCGTCCGGCAGGCCGCCACGAAATATGGGCCTTTCGCCCGTGGCGACAGGTCGATGGTCACTCGTGCCGGGTGACTGCAGGCACCGATGATGCCCTTCACGGGTTCAGCAGCAGCGAGCGGTCCGTCCGTACCAAAGGATGTGGTTGAGTTGGTACATGCCGATCACCGTGCTGCGCCGCGCCTACGCGATCGCCTGCCTCCCGATCGGTGCGACGTCGGTCAAGGCCGCTGCGGCGGACTCTGGGTAAGGGGGTCCGCGGTGGCGGTACACAACAAAGAATTCTTCCGAATCATCGACGCGCTCGTCGACGTGCAACGCGCCAAAGGCGAGAAGTACACCACCTTCAGTGTCCGCGGCAAGCGCTTCGGCTACTACTGGCCACGGACCGAAACCGTCGGCCTGAAGCAGACCCTGTCCGAACAGCTGGCATTGGTGTCCGAAAGGCCCGAAGTCTTCGAAGTACAGTTCACCACAGGCGGATTCGGCTGGGTAGTTGTCTGCCTGGCAGGCATCGAAGCCGACGAGCTGTCCGAACTGGTCTTCGAAGCCTGGCGGCTATCCGCCCCCGAAGAGCTGGTCGCCGAAGTCCCCGACTGGGCACAGTCGACACCCCACCCGCAGACCCGATGAAGCCACCACGGACACTCCTCGCATTGCAGCCCACCACAGGCGTCGACCGCCGCGCTCAACCCTCGCGAGACCGCCGCGCCAACTCGACCGTCGCCGCCCGCAACCCACCGATGGAATCCAACGGCGCCGCATAACCCACCCGCGTACGCGCCACCCCACGCGGCGTCACAACCCGCAGATCCAACCCGTACCGATCGGCACGCTCACAACTGGCCGCCGTCGAATCCGGATACCCGCCCAGTGCTCGGGCCATCGACAGCAACGCATCGGCATGATCATCGTTGAGATGCGTAATCGCCGCAGCGGCAACCGGTATCACCGGATCCGGCGCCGCAGCGGCATACTGCTCGGCCGTCGCCGAATCCATCCGCCCATACCCACCGACCCACCGAATCCGCTGCACCCGCAACACCCACACCGCAAAATCGCTGTAGTCGATGTAATACTTCGCCGCAGGCACCGCTGCCAGATGCACCTGCCGCGCCGCCTCGGCCTCCGCACCCACCGGCCGCTCGACAACCCCCGCGAGAGTGACCCGCGCCCCCGCCAACGGATCGGCAGGCGGATTCGGCTCCACCACCGCAATGCTGGCCCGCGCATCCGCGGCCAGATTACGGCCGTGCTCCGCCATCCTCGACACACACAACACCGGCTGACCATCCAACAGGCCATAGGTGATGAACGAAGCCCACGGCGAACCATCCGCACTCAGGCTCGCCAACGTCCCCGTATTCGTCACCGCCGCAACAGTTCTGGCCTCCTCTGCCGCAGACGGACGCGCGGAATTCACCACCGGCGCGGTCGGCTGCGGAACCGAAGGCGCGTCGCCGGGATCACCGTGATCGAGAGTCATACACCCCAGCGTGCCATGGAGAAACACCTGTCACCGCAGCGGGATGGACAGGATTGCGCGCGCGCAACCACGCCGAATCAGCAAGACTTGCTGATGTGACCCGATATGCAATCGACGCAGACCGCAACGCACTAGTCGCCATCTGGGCGACCGGACGCGGCGATCTCGCGGCGACGGTGGCCGCACTGCCCCCGATAAGCTCAGACCAGGCAACCAGTTTGGCATCGAATCTGACCACCCTGTCCCGGTTCCAATGGCGCACCTACACACACCCGGCCAGCGCCGCAGGCGATCCCGACATCCCTAATAGCGAAGCCTGGCGCCGCGCCGAGGAACGCAGAAACTTCAAAGAAGTTGACGCGGCAATCCGCACCCCGAACCTGCCCACCGACCACGGCCTGCTCGTCTCCTACAGCGGCGTCGTCGAATCCGCACACCGCGTCGGCCGCACCCTGCACAGCATCGACGACCTCGAACTCCGAAACACCATCCTCGCCGAAGTCATCACCGAACAAGCCGCCATCGAATCCGCCGAACTCGGCGACCTCACCGGACGCGCACGTCAAGCAGTCGAGCTGTCGCGACCCGACGTCTCACCTGCCCAAGTCCAAGCCGCCGACGAACTGCTGCGCGCCGACCCACTCGGCTCCATCGAACTGTTCACCGAACTCGACCCCGCCTCCGCCGCAGTCGCTGCCGCACACTGGCTCGATGCCGCCGCGGAAGTCGCGGGCGAACTGGCAGGCATACCGACCGTCGATGTCGTCGTCGAAGCCGACGACATCGAAGCGCTGCAGGTAGAGACCCCCACCATGGTGCTCGAACGCCTCGGCGAAGGCGAGACCCCCACCGACATCGTCGTCGATCTGATCGCCGAGGCGGTGTCCGTCTCGGAAGGACACGTGCCCGCACCATGGGCCGTCGTCAGCCGAGTGGCCGAAATCGAAGAACAGGCCCGCAAATTCGACCTCGACAGCGACACCCGCGAAGCCCTGCTCGCCGAATTCCGTATCAGCCGCCTGGACCCGGTCCGCCCCGCCCTCGACCTCCTCGAAGACCTCCTCGACGGCATCCGCGGCTGCCTGCTGCTGTACACAGCCCACAGCTCCGGCGACACCGACGATATCGAAGCCCGATTCGCCGCCGACGTCCGCAACGAAGCCGACGCCCACCCCGAACAACTGTTCTGACTACGGGCCCGGACACCCTCACGGAACATCCGCACACCCTGTGCGATGAACCTGAGAGTGCCCGGGCACAGCAACAGCTACCCGGTCGGTCCGATGCCGATCATGCCCCAGTCAGGATGGAACCCGTGTCACGCCGACCGCGGACTCGGTGAGACTCCCCAGATAGAGATTCCCCTCGTGCTCGACAACGCCGGTGACCATCGAGAAATTGGTGCCTTCGACCTGAAGATCGTGAACGACAGTGCCGTCGAAGTCCACGGCCATCACCCAGATGGTCTTCTTCGGTTTCGGCTGCAACCATGCCGGCAGTGTCCACACGATCTGCCGCAGCACGCCCGGCAGCGGAAGTAGCCGGTCGAGCAGGGGATCTCGAGGAGAAGGGAGAGTGATCCAGACGAGTCCGTCACTACCGAGACCCATGTTGTCGGGAAAACCCGGCAAGTTCTCGACGAGATAATCATGCGTGCCGGCCTTCGGCCCGTTGAGCCAATAGCGCGACACACGGTATGCGCCGGTCTCGGCAACCACCACACACGAACGATCGGGGGACAGGACGACCCCATTGGCGAATTGCAGTCCATCCAGCAGCGTTTCGACCGCACCCGACCGATCGCGGCGCAGCAGCCTGCCGGTGCCGGAATGCTCCAATATGTCGCCCATCCACTGATCGAGGCGATAGCGGCGCGACGATGACGAAAAATAGATCGTACCGTCGTCATCACGAACGACGTTGCTGGCAAACAGGAGTGGCTCGCCGCCGACCTCGTCGACGAGAACTTCGAGGCCACCATCGGGATCCAGGCGCAGCAGTCCCCGCGTCGAATCGCAGATCAGTATCGATCCGTCGGCGTCGGCATGCAGCCCCAACGGTCTGCCGCCGGTGTTCGCGAGCCGTCGCACGTCTCCGTCGGATGGGTCGATGCTGAGTATCGACCCATCATCGACACCGGCGAGCACCCGCCCATCCGGCGCGAGCACCACATCCTCGGGGCCTGTGCTCGGCACCTCCAGCCGGGAAACCGGGGGGAGCGGTGTGGCGCTGCGCGTTTCGCGAGCGCGGGGGAGCGCCTGCGGCGGCGTCCAGCGGTGGGGTTGCATCGTCGAACCAGCAAACATGCCCCAGGTTAGCCCGTGAGGCTCCTCATTCCGACCGAAACGAATCTTCCGAACACATCACCATACGTAGATATGCGCATCTAACCATGTTAATGACGCTTGTAAAGTCACTGACCGTCCGGCTCCGCCGGACGTAGCAAGGACAGGGGACTGGTCCGCCCTGCTACGTCCGCGATAGGGATTCGGTCGGCGACCCTTCTCACCACTCGTGGTGCCGTACCCGCGGTCCACCGTCATGGCGAACGATGTGGTTCTCAGGCCGATGGCTTTCTGAACTGTTCGATCATCGCTGCGTAGCCTTCGCCGCCGCGACCCTGGGCTACCGCCCGGTCGGCCAGCATCTTGACGAACCTGGGTAGGTCGGCATTGACCCCGAGGGTTTCGCTCTCTTGGACGAGGTGCTCCATCGAAGCCAGATGGGTATCGATGGTGGAGTCCTCGGCAGGGAACTTGCCTGCGTCGATCTGGTCCGCGTAGGCGGTGATCCACTCGGTCATGGTGTCGATCCCTTGGTTCAGGAACGGCGCGACCGTTGCCGCATCGACCTGTGCCGTACCGAGCAGAGCGGCAGCGTGCAGGAATCCGTTCAGAACGCTCCACATCATGCTCAGCATCGCCATGTCGTACAGGGAGGACAAACCGTGATCGCCGCCGAGGTAGGTGGTGTTCGCGCCGAGGCTCCGTAGGGTCGCCTCGTGGTGGTCGAATGCCGACTGTGGACCGCTGTAGAGCAGAACGGCGTCTGCGGTACCGATGGCAGGGGGGATCGCCAGGATTACGCCATCGAGGTAGGACGCGCCTCGCGCGGTCGCCCACTCGGCGGTTTCCCGGGCCTGGGTGGAGGTGCCCGAGGTCAGGTTCACCAGAACCCGGTCGGTGAGCGCATCCCCCAACGGGTCGAGCAAATCGCGCGCCGCTTCGTAGTCGGTGACGCAGATGACCACAAGCGGGCTTGCCGCGACGGCTTCGCGGACCGAGCTTGCCAGGGTCGCGCCGCGAGCGACGAGCGGTTCGGCCTTGGTGGCCGAGCGATTCCACACAGTGGTCGGGTGTCCATCTGCCAGGAACGCTTCAGCAAGGGCTCGGCCCATGAGCCCGAGGCCGATGACAGTGACCGGCGCGTGGCCGGCGTCGGAGTGGGGCGTCGATTGATCGGTCATGTCGGTATCATCAACCTTCATATCCGTATGAAGGTCAAGGAGGAGCGACGGTGTTGATCGGGGAACTGAGCCGCCGCACCGGAGTCGGCACACATCTGTTGCGCTACTACGAATCCCAAGGTTTACTCGAGCCCGACCGTGGCGCCAACGGATACCGCGAGTATGCCGAGGAAGCCATTCTGACCGTCACCCAGATCCGGGGGCTGCTCGAAGCGGGCCTCTCGACCGAGGACATCGGTCTCCTGCTGCCCTGTGCGACCGGCACCGGCCCTGACATCGCGCCATGCACCGAGTTGCTCGACGTACTCCGGGCACGCCTTCGCGGACTCGATGAGCGCATCGACGCACTCACCCGATCCCGTCAGGCGCTGCGCAGCTACCTCAGCGCGACCGAACGGGCATCTGCGACCTACGCGGTGTGCGATTCGGCGCCGTGATCGACTGGTGTCATGAATCAATCAGCCAATGCGGGGACGGCATATCGATTGATCACGCCGAGTGGTTTCGCTGCATGAGTCCTCCGCCGCTCTACCGCACGCCGTCCGCTAGAGGAGCGATTGGGGGAGGGGCGATGGAGAGGGGCTCGTCTACTGGCGGGAGAGCGGTCGTTGCCGAGTTCGAAGTTCGTTGTATGGGAGGGGTGCCTGGTAGCGAAGCACCCGTCGACCCGACCCTGGTTTGTCGAGAGATACATGTCAATATCGGCCTATGCATATCTTTGCATACAGTCTCGATTCTGTTGTTACTCATACCCGTAACGTCATCATCAAAACTCGCAAAGAGCCAGCGAGGGTCAGCGTTGTTGGTACGGCCGGGGAGCCTGCGGGAGACGAGCAGGCTGTGCCGGCAGGCGCTGTCTTGCGTGGGACACCAACAGGTCTCCCACGCAAGACAGTCACCACACCGGTGGCGGTTAGGGGCTGGTGGTGAAGACGTGCCAGAGCAGTGCGAGAGCGCCGAGGGTGAACAAGGGCGACACGACCCAGGTTTCGACCTTGTTGCCGGTGCGGTCGATGATCGGCACACGGGTGCGCAGCGGGAAGGGCCAGAAGAGACGGCAGCCGCGGTCTGTGAGGCAGTCGCCCACGAGGTGGGCGAGTGCGCCCAGACCGACGGAGAACGGTAGCCAGACCGGTTTGTCGGTGATCCAGTGGTCCATGGCGAAGGTGCCCGCGGCGGCGAGGATCACCACCGTGCCCCATGCTTTGACGCTGTCGCCGGAGGGGCAGATATGTAGTGCGCGTACCGCGAGGGCCAACAGGAAAAAGACGAGTGCGAGGGTGAAATATCGCCCGAGCCAGTGTTCGCCTGCCCAAGTCCCGTATGCCACAGCGATGACGAACGCGAACGAATGCGTGGCATGGCGGTGCCCGCCCGAAATCCACGAAATGAACCGGCACAGGTAGTACGAAATCGGTCCGAGCACATGGGCGATGGTGCCGTTGGGGTGGTCTGCGTCGGGAAGGAGCGCGGCGCCCGCCGTCAGAAAGGCACCCAACAGTATGTCGACGGGGCCGAGATGCACGTCCGCACTTGTCAATACGGGGTACGTCATCGCTGATACGGGCAACGTCGCGGCCGCTATCGACCAGGCGAACGCGCCACTGGTCGCATGAGAATGTCCTAGCACCGCATGAAGGTTAGTTGACCACAGGGCGTTTCAGATAAGCGCTGGTGGGGGGCGGTGAAATGTGTTCTGCTGCTAGTCGTCCCGGGTGAGCGTCGGGGATCGGAACAAGTCCGGGAGCGGCGGTGCTTTTAGTGACAGGGGAGGTACCTTGGCGGAGTGGCCGATGCGGACCGAGCAGCCGCTGAACGGACCGTCGAGGCTGAATAGGACACCCATGTGAGGATCGGCATGGTCGAGAAACCACATCGAGAGTCCGGTGTTCTCCCTGAGTCGGTGGTGTTCCCATGCTCTCCAGAGCGCATCCAGGCGTACCACGGCCTCGGCGTGCTGCCACCATTCCGGGCACCACGCGTGAGTGTCGATGTCACGCCGATAGACCAGCGTCAAATAACCCTCGACGAACTCGACAACGGAGCCGAACAAGGCCGGCCTCTGCTCTGCACTCATTCGTCCCCCGTAACCTGTGGTTAGATCCAGCCACCTACGAGGGTAGCGACGAAAATCGGCTGTTTTCATACCGTTCCGGCCACGTCGGACAGCGGCCGATCTCTGTTGATGTCGGTCAGGGTTGTGAGTTCGAATTCACGACCCGCTCGACCGGAGTGGTTATCTCGGCATGCTCAGAGAACAAACGATCGCCATTGCGGACCGCTGGGGTTCGCGGCGCGGGGTGAATGGGGGAGTGTGGGCAGCCACTTCGGGGTCGAGCTGCAGGTGAAGTGTTCAACGCCTGGATCCATCTCACCCCCAAGATGCCGCAGTGAACCCGTTTGCTTGACAGAAGTCCACGGCTGCAACGGCTGTCTCGGCGACCATGTGCGATGGGGCCGGGACCGTGTGTCTTGGAGGAGCGCTAACTGCCCGGCGCTTGTTGGGGCCGGCGGTCTGGTGACGGACCGACATAGTGGTGCAGGAACGCGGCTCGTCCGTCGGGGGTCGTCCAGCCGTCCGGTTGACTGTGGACTCGCATCCATCCGGTGCGTTCATAGAGGGCAATCGCCGCGGCAGCGCCCGTCTCGACGTTGAGTACCGGTTTGCGTTGCAGCGCTTCGGCTGTCGCGGCGGCAGCATCGAGAAGCCGCATGCCGACGCCGTGCCCACGGCTGGGAGGCGCGACGTAGAGGCGGATCACCGAGATCAGTTGCGTGTTCGGGAGCATGCGCTGAACCGCGGCGGGAATTGCACTGTCGCCCAGGCCGACTTGGCCGACGACGGCGCCATCGATTTCCGCGACGAGTGTCGCTACGAATTTGGAGGGGGCCAGCCAGCCGGCCGGGTCCTCGGGCCAAACAGCTGGATAGCCGTCGATCTCGTGGACTTCGCGCAGGGCGACGATGCAATCTGGCAGGTCGTGGATGGTTCTCGGCCTTATGACGACCATGCCTATCGAAACTCCAGGGTGTCTGACTGTGTGGACGTGCTCCCGGCAGCGTATCGAGCCCGTGGTTGTGCTGCGAGTTCGGCGCAGGGATCGCAAGCGGGAAGTGTCAGCTGATTCGTCCGATGCGCTGTGCAAACCCGATGTGGGGTGTGGCGTGTGGCAACCTGGCTGGCGCCACGCTTCGTCGAGCCCACGGGAGAACCTCGCCGCGATACCGAGGGGAGTCCCGCCACACCATCGACTTAACATAATGTTGATTATCGGCGTTATAATCGGGGCGCGCGGAGGTGGGCTGATTTGCTGGATGTCACTGTTGCGCAGTATGTTTCGCGGGTCTGTCGGTCAGGTTCGGCTCTCGGCCTGTCTCGTTGCTGGCTTCTTTACGCTTGGGCGTGTGCCGTTTGGTCCCCTTACTTCTGTTTCTGCTGATGTAAATATTCCGGCCAAATCAGACTTTTGGCGGAGAAATATTGGCATCGCTCATGATTCGGATCTGTGACCGACTCTCGGCGACGAGCCCCTCTTTGTCCTAAAACGTCACTGTGACGCTTTAGGGCGTGGTGGCGGAGTCCAGTTGTGCTCGCGACTCCAATGTGGCCTTGCGTGCAAGCGGGTATCTGGCATGATGAAGGTCCAGTGATTGTCAAGTGGATCTGTCTATAGAGTCCAGTTGACGGGATGCTGGGAGCATGTTGGTTCGGCGTTTGGTAGCGCTCTCTGTCGGGTTGTGGTTATACGGGCTGTCGATGGCGGTGATGATTCGTGCCGGCCTCGGGTTGGATCCGTGGGATGTGTTCCATCAGGGCGTTGCGGCGCATGTGCCGATCAGCTTCGGGGCGGTGACGGCGCTCACCGGGGTGGTTGTGCTGCTGGCGTGGATTCCGTTGCGGCAGTGGCCCGGTGTGGGGACGGTGAGCAATGTTGTGGTCATCGGGGTCTCGGTGGATGTCGGGCTGTGGATGCTGCCGGAGTGGGATTCGATTCCGCTGCGGGTGGCGGCGATGGCTGCGGCTGTGGTGTTGAATGCCGTCGCGACGGTGCTGTACATCGGTGCGGGTATGGGTCCGGGTCCGCGGGATGGCCTGATGACTGGCCTGGTTCGGCGGACCGGGTGGTCGGTGCGATTGGTGCGAACCGGGATCGAGGTGTCGGCGTTGGCCATCGGTTGGGTGTTGGGTGGCAGTCTCGGCATCGGAACGCTGGTGTACGCGTTCGGCATCGGGCCGCTGATTCAGGTGATGATTCCGTATGTCGATCGGTTCCTGCCGGGATTTCGCGTGGACCATGCGAGCGAGCCTGCGGTGGTTGTCGCTGCGGCATGACGGCGCTCCGCGGTGTCCTGCTGGAGGCATGCGCACCGCGGAGCGTGCTCGAATTGTCTTGGAAGGCAAGGGTTTGCTTCTCATCCCCTCCCCCCGTCAGGTGCGCTGACCCTACCGAAAAACGTCACTGTGACACTTTGCTCTCAACGTTCGATTGCATGGCCTCGGCCGTGCGCCGCGTCGCGCCAATGCAACCTCGATCCGCGGGTTCGCCCTATTCGGGGATGATCGCTACTGCGTCGATCTCCACGAGCGCGCCCGGGCGAGCGTGTCCTGCGGTGGATACGACCGTGATGGCTGTGCGGTGATTGCCCCAGACTGATTGCGATGCCGCGTATCCCACCTGTGCGTCGACCCCGTCGACGAGGTAAATGTTGAGTTTGACGACGTGCTCGGGACCGGTTTCCGCAGCGGCGAGCACCGTCAACACGTTTCGCATTGCCTGCGTGGTTTGCGCTTCGATACCGTCGAGCAGTGTTCCGGTGTTGTCGGTGCCGAGCTGGCCACCGACGTAGAGCGTTCGGGCGGTGGGTGCGATCACCCCCTGTGTGAACGCGGGGTTGTGGTGGAGCTCTTCGGGGTCGAGGTGTGTCGTCTGTGTGGTCATGCTCTTCTCCGAGGTGCTGGGTTTCGTATGCAGGTAGAGGTCGCGCAGCAGGCAGACCTCGGACAGGTGGTGGATCAGCTCGCGGTGGATGTGCAGCACCAGATCGGCCATCGGCACCTCGGGGAAGGGTTCCTTCGCGCCGACCGGGACGCGGAGTTCGGCTTCGCTGAGGTCGCGCACTCCTGCCAGCCAGAGGTCGAGCTGGGCCTGGAGTTGGTCGAGTGCGGTGGCCGCGTTGCCGGCGTAGTCCCAGGTCTCGTACGACGCTGTGGGCGCACCGAAGTGCGCGGCGTTGCGTGCGGCGAGCACGCCGACGATGACGTGACCGAGTCGCCAGGCGATCGTGGTGAACGGTGCGGGGACCGGCTGAGGAAAGGCGTAGTCGATGGTGAAGTCCCCGGCGCCGACCTGCATGGGCGCGGTCGAGGTGCCGCGCGGCCGCACACTCCAGGCGTCCGGCGTCGGCGACCAGAAGTATTCGTCGTCGGTGAGGCCGTCGAGCCGGGCGCGGAGCTGATGGGTCCAGTGGAATTCCCATTGCTCGCGTAGTGTCCGGTTCCAGTCGAGTTCGTCTGTGTCCATGGGACCACTCTGGCACCCTTGGCGGACAGATTCGGTCCGCTATTTCTGGCAGGGTGGGTGATGTGGATGTGGCGAGCGGTGCCGAGCGGGGTACGACGGAGCGGGTGCTCACTCTGCTCGGGTTGCTGCAGCAGCGTCCGGTGTGGACCGGCCCTGAGCTCGCCGATCGGCTCGGAGTCACGCCGCGTACGGTACGGCGCGATGTCGAACGGTTGCGCGCGCTCGGGTTTCCGGTGCATGCCGGCCAGGGTGTCGGCGGCGGCTACCGGCTGGGGCCGGGGCAGGATCTGCCGCCGCTGCTTCTCGATGATGAGGAGGCGATCGTCACCGCGGTCTCCCTGTTGGTCGGTGCGGGTGGTGCGGTCGCCGGCGCCGGCGATGCGGCACTGCGGGCGCTGACGAAGCTCGACCGGGTGTTGCCCCTCCGATTGCGGCACGAGGTGCGTGCGCTCTCCGGTTCGGTGGAGTCTTTCGGTGGAGGCCGCACGCCGGTCGATCCTGAGATGCTCATGACGCTGGCCAGATCGTGCCGTGACGAGGTCGAGGCCGGGTTCGACTATCCGTCCGGGGGTGAGGTGCGACGTCGGCGGGTGGAGCCCTACCGCTTGGTCGCTTCCGATCGGCGCTGGTATCTGCTTGCCTACGACCTCGATCGTGATGACTGGCGCAGCTTCCGTGTCGATCGGATGACCGATGTGTCTGCGCGGACCTGGCGCTTCCGCCCGCGTGTGGTGCCGGACGCGGCGTCGTATGTGCAGGAGGGTGTGACGAGTCGGGTCTATGCACAGCAGGCGCGTTTTCTCGTGCATGCGTCGGCCGAGACGGTTCGCGCGCAGATTCCGGCGTCGGCGGCCGTCGTGCGCCGGCGAGGGAGTGAGGTGTGCGAGGTGCTCAGTGGTGCTGAAAGACTCGATGCCGTGCTGATGCACGTGCTGCTGCTGGGGCACGATTTCGAGGTGCTCGATCCGCCGGAGTTGGGAAGGCGTTGTCATGTGCTGGCGCAGCGACTGCTGGCGGCTGGTGCGACGGTCTCACCGGTGCCGGATGTGGAGTCGTGATCGTGCCGGCGCGGTGGAGTGCTTGCGCTGTGAAGCGCTGTGTCCTGGAATCTGCTCTGTGGCACTGATGTTCGCGTGACCGGCAGTTGCTTTGGGGCATGGAGGGTGTTCGCGGCTGTGGGATTACTGGGCTGTGTTCAGTGGGGTCGGTCGGTAAAGTCGCTGTTGGGGTGGTATTTCACCTATATTGGACGTGCGTCCAGTTTATTCGACTCGCAATGGCGGGTCACTTGTGGAGGGTTCATGAAGAAGGTGTCTCGGGTGTTGATCGCGTGCGCGGCTGTCTGCGTGACGTTGCCCGTCGTTTCGGAATCTGCGTCCGCGACGCCGCCGCGATTCGAGGAGTATGTGGCGCTGGGTGATTCGTGGGCGGCGGATGCGACCCTGAATCCGGGGTTGGTGACCGAGGAGTTCGTCCCACTGAGGTGTGTGCAGAGCCGGGGCAGCTACGCCAAGCAGGTCGCTGCGGCGTTGGCGGTCGCGGTGTTCCGGGATGCGTCCTGTGGTGGCGCGCAGACAGTCGATATGGCGGGAAGTCAGAAGGGGCTCAATCCCCCGCAGTTCGATCGGCTCACCCCTTCGACGGATTTGGTGACGCTGTTGATCGGCGGCAACGACGCGGGTTTGGCCGCGGCCGTCCAGGGGTGTCCGACTCTCGATGCCGGTGCGACGCCGTGCCTGGATTCTTTTGTCGTCGACGGGGTGGATCGGATGTCGGCGAATATCGCGTCGGCGGAGCCGAAGGTGGTCGCGACGATCGAGGGCATTCGGGCGCGGGCACCGCATGCGCGGGTGTTGGTGTTGAACTATTTCAAGGGTGTCGGCACCGAGGGCGGGTGTTTTCCGGCGATCCCGATTTCCGATGGTGACGCGCGGTGGGTGGGTCGCAAGCTGGTCGAGCTGAATGCGATGGTTGCGCGCGCGGTCGCGGCGACCGGTGTCGAGTTGGTCGATACCTATGCCGCCAGTGACGGGCATGATGCGTGTCAGCCTGCGGGTGTGCGGTGGGCGGAGGGTTTGGTGCCGTTCAGTAGCGACCCGGTGGGTCCGGCGGTGCCGTTCCATCCGAACCAACTCGGCGCTGACCATCAGGCGCGCAGTGTGCTTGCCGCGGTTGGGCGGTAGCGCGGTCGGCGGTCACGTGCCGCTGCGGAACTCGCGTCCGCGGATGGCCGAAAATATCGATTCAATGGCCGTCCGGCTCTCTCTCCCGATGTTTTCCGATGCCTACCGTTGTCGGTATGACTACACCGTCTCGCTCATGTACAGGCCGAACACGAATCTCGGTGTTGATTCGGGCCGGAAGGTAAGGCGCGCACATGGGGACGCACTACGACGTACTGGTGATCGGTTCGGGATTCGGTGGCAGTGTCTCGGCGCTGCGGTTGACCGAGAAGGGTTACCGGGTGGGTGTGCTGGAGAGCGGACGTCGTTTCACGGATGCGGAGTTCGCGAAGAACTCGTGGCATGTGAAGGAGTATCTGTGGGCTCCGAAGCTGGGCTGCTTCGGTATTCAGCGGTTGACGTTGCTGAAGGACACGTTCGTCATGAGCGGTTCAGGTGTCGGAGGCGGGTCGCTGGTGTACGCGAACACCTTGTACGAGGCGCCGGAGACGTTCTATCGCGATAGGCAGTGGTCGCATATCACCGACTGGAAGTCGGAGTTGGCGCCGCATTACGACCAGGCGAAGCGGATGCTGGGGGTGACGACGAATCCGGCGACGACACCGTCGGATCGGGTGATTCAGGCGGTCGCCGAGGATATGGGGATCGCGCAGACCTATCGGCGTACGCCGGTGGGAGTGTTGTTCGCCGACAAGGGCACTCGCCCGGGTGCGGCGGTAGCCGATCCGTTCTTCGGTGGCGTGGGTCCGCAGCGGCGGACGTGCACGCATTGCGGTGAGTGCATGACCGGGTGTCGGCACGGCGCGAAGAACACCCTGGTCAAGAATTACCTGTATTTGGCGGAGCTGGCCGGTGCCACCGTGCATCCGTTGACGACGGCGGTGACGGTGCGCCCGTTGCCCGGTGGCGGATATGCGGTGGACACGGTGCGGACGGGGCGGTGGGTGCGTAAGGCGAAGCAGACCTTCACCGCCGATGAGGTGGTGTTCTCCGCGGCGGCGCTCGGCACCCAACAGTTGTTGCACCGGTTGAAGGATCGCGGGGTGTTACCGAATGTCTCACCGCGACTGGGGCATCTGGCGCGCACCAATTCCGAGGCGGTGCTGGCGGCACGTTCACTCGACAAGGATTCGGATTTCACCAAGGGGGTCGCGATCACGTCCTCGATCCATCCCAACGAATACACCCACATCGAGCCGGTGCGGTACGGCAAGGGCAGCAATTTCATGGGGTTGCTGACCACGGTGTTGGTCGATGGCCAGGACGGTAAGCGTCGTTGGGTGCTGGGTTTGCGTGAATTGGTGCGCCGGCGACGTGACCTGGTGACGCTGCACAATCCGCGGCGGTGGTCGGAACGGATGATCGGTCTGTTGGTCATGCAGAATGTGGACAACTCGATCATCACCTACAACAAGCGTGGCCTGTTCGGTAGGCGGATGACCACCAAACCGGGGGCCGGTGCGGCTCCCCCGGCGTGGATTCCGGAAGGCAATGATGTTGCCCGTCGGGTGGCGGAGAAGATCGGCGGCATCGCGCAGGGTTCCTGGACCGAAATGGTGAATATCCCGATCACCGGTCACTTTATCGGCGGCTGCGCGATAGGGGACTCTCCCGAGACCGGTGTCGTGGACCCGTACCACCGCTTGTACGGATATGCGGGTTTGCACATCGTGGATGGTTCGACGATCTCGGCGAATCTCGGGGTGAATCCGTCGCTGACGATCACCGCGCAGGCGGAGCGGGCAATGTCGTTGTGGCCCAACAAGGGTGAGGCCGATCAGCGTCCGCCGTTGGGTGCGCGGTACCGCCGGATCGATGCGCTCGCACCGAAGAACCCGGTGGTGCCCGCCGCCGCCCCCGGCGCGTTGCGTCTGTCGATCACCCCGATCTAGCGCGCGTGCGAGTGTGGAGCGTGCACTCCCACGTCTGCCCGCACCGGTGGTATCGGCGTGGGCAGACGTGGCAGGCGTCGTGTGGTGTCGGCTCGATGTCGAACCCGAGGTAGACGGATCTCTCGGCGTGGCGGGCGGGCGAGGTGTCAGACCATCTCCCAGGCGAATCCGTTGGGGTCGGTGAAGGTTCCGGCGTTGCTGCCGATGACGATCCGGTGGGATCCGGTGCCGTCCGGTGAGACGCCGGCATCCTTGGCGGCGGCACGGCGCCCGTAGAGTGCGAGCTTGACCGACGACCCGGGGGTCGCGAACTCGACGTACTTGCTGCCGAAGCTCTTGGCCACGGCGACGCCGCGGTCGACGTAGAACTGCTTGGTCGCCTTGACGTCCTCGACTCCCAGCAGCAGCACGACGTCGTCGACCTCGCGGGTGGCCGGGCCGGTGTCTTTCTTCTGCGACGTCGTAACCTTCCAGATCGTGCCGTCCGGGGCCTGGATGACGCCGCCGTAGCCCCAGAAGCTCTTCTTGGCCGGCTTCAGTGTGGTGAAGCCGGCATCGAGCGCGGTGCCGATGAGGCTGTCGACGGTGCTCGGCTGGGATACCACGAGCGACATGATGAAGCCACGGAAGCCGGTCGTGGGTGTCTGCGAGGCGCGGAACCTCACCTTGTCACCCAACCCGAAGGCGGCGGCGTAAATGGCCTCGGCGGCCTCGGGGTCGGACACTTCGAGGGTGACGGGTGCGAGGGAGGTCATGGCAGTTCCTTCGGTGAGGTGGTGTGGTTGTCCGAGCCGATGCTCGGGGTTGTGATGACGCCGAATACGGCAGTGGGGTCGGTACTCATCGGTCCTGAATCAGCCCGAGGACATTGCCATCGGTGTCGGTCACCGTGGCCACCAGGCGGCCGCCACCGACGTCGTGCGCGGGCTCTTCCACGGTGGCTCCCGCGGCGGTCAGCTCGGTCAGCTTCGCCTCGATGTCGGGCACGTGCCAGTAGGACACCGGTGCGGTCGAACTCTGCGGTCCACCGCTGGGCACCAGTCCGATGTGCTGGCCCTCGGCCTCGAAGCCGACGTAGTAGGAGGAGTCGGTCTGCGGCGCTACGCCGAGCAGGGCGGCGTAGACCGCTTTGGCTGTTGCCAGGTCGGACACGGGATGCAGCACGGTCTTGATTCCCTGGGTGGGCGAGCTGGTCATGATCACTCCTGAAGTCGTGGGTGTCGGTCTGTCGAGGTGAACCGGACGTGCTTACAGCTTCTCGTGCGGCGCGGCCGACCCACATCCGTGGCGACCACGGAACCGCCCACTGATAGGGGCACGGATCGCCTACGGCAGGTGCCCGTGCTGGGGCGGATCTGTACCCGTGACCGACGCCGCCGGCGGTGTGGCCGCACTCCGATTACCGGAACATGGGCCCGAAGTACCTTGCGATCAGGTCTGGGGCGTGGACCGTCGCTCCGGTGTGCACAAGTCGTTGCGCACAAAGCTTCCGGTGGCGGTGCCGGTCGAGGAGATCTGTCGGGAGGGCGCCGGGTAGCTCCGCGCGATGATCGCCTATGGGGCGATCCGGTGCGGTCGACTCCGCGGTGAGGCAAGCTCGGTACGGCCTTGGATTCGTTGGAGCGAGAGCCTCGATGCTGTCGACCGGGTTCGCACGCACGCTGGCGTTTCAGCGCGGCTGTCCGCGCCCCGGTGGCACCGCTGCCTGCCTGCCGCGATTCTTCTGCAGGTACGTCGTGTGAACCAAGACAGGTAGTTCAGTACGCGCGAGTGCGTGCCCATCGGGGCGGAGAGTGCTGAGTGGAGGTGATGTATGGACGCTGTTGTCGTACACGGGGGCGAAGGTTTGCAGTCCCACGGACGGCGAAACCTCGGCAGTACGGGTGCTTCGCCGGCAACCTTCCATAGCTGATCGGAAACCGAGTCCTTGTGACGCGACGCGATACATATCCCGGGTCGGGTCTCGCTCAGAATCGTAGGTTTTTATGATGAAAGGTATCCATGGAGCTGCGGCGACATGCGTTGGAGCTGCGGCATTGTCGGTGCTCCTCGCAGCTGGAACCGCAGCCGCGACAGCTCGGTACTCCGCGCAAGCGGACAACGTTGCGGTCACAGTTGCCGCCAGTGGTCCGGCCGAAGCCGAAACCCGGCAGGCGGCCTCAACTCATACCGGCATCGACCTCATTGCCATCACTTGTCCCGACCTCGGGGGCGCATTCGGCGGCGTCCAATACGTTCGGGACCCTAACGACTCCAACGCCTACTACGTGTGCGCGGGCGGGCTACCACAACAACATATGAAGTGCCCGTCGTGGACCGTGCTGAACATGAACACCAACCCGCCGACGTGTGTTCAGCCGCGAGCGCACTACTGATCGCCGACAGGGTTCGCCAATGGCCCCGTCGATCATGGGCCGCCCGCGCACTGGAGGTGCGCGGGCGGGCGGTGGGTTCGCTGTCTATCGGGCGTGCCGCTGCCGCACTCGCAGGCGGGTGGTGGCGTTATTTCACGCGCGTGCTGTGGAAGTCGAGGACGGCAGCGAGGGTGTCGTCGGGGGCTTCCAGCTGCGGGTAGTGACCGACGTCGGGAAGTTCGACGACATCGGGGTCGGGGACGAGTTCGCGGTAGCGTGCCACCATGTGCGCGCCGGAGACCGGGTCGCGTAGGCCATCGATCAGTCGAAGTGGCACCGTGGTCTGCTGTAGGGCGCCGACCCAGCGGGCCCGGTTGGCTCTGCGTTCGCTCATGTAGCGAATGAGCTTGTGGCCGTTGCGTTTGCCGTGCTTGCTGCACCACAACAGCCAGAACTGGCGCATCTGCTCCTCGCTGGGTTTGGTGCGGGGGCCGAAGACGGCCGCGAGGCTGCGCGCGAAGGTGCGCTCGCTGCCGAGAATGCCGATCAGCGGGCCGAGCGGGCCGGCCAGTAGCCGCTGGATCATGCGGGCTCGATGGGTTTCCGGGAACAGTCCACCGTTGAGCAGGCACACCGATTCGATCACCAGCGAGTCGTCGCCCTCGGCGCGGCGGTGGTTGTCGCGGGCCAGCAACTCCTGGGCGACGGTGTCGCCGTAGTCGTGGGCGAGGATGTGGACTCGCCCGATGCCCTGCTCGCGCAGCAGGTTCTCGTGCAGGTCGGCCTGATCGGCGATTGCGTAGCGGTAGTTGAGCGGTTTCGCCGACCAGCCGAATCCGATCATGTCCGGTGCGATCACGCGCGCGAATCGCGCGGACAGCCCCGGCCATACCGCGTGCCAGTCCCAGGATGCGGTGGGAAATCCGTGGATACACAGCAGCGTGCCGTCCGCACCTGCTCCGCCGTCGCGCCAGAAGATCTGGTGACCGCGGTGGGTGTGGCGCCGTCCGCTGGCTCGCCAGAGCGCAAACTCCTCCATATCAACCTCCTCCATTTTGTGTCGACAAGCATTGCGCGCGAACGCGGGCGCCACAGCGATTCCGCCGAACCGCCATCAGAGTTCATGTCATGTACTGTGCGGTCGGTTCGCGCCGGTCGTTTGCTCTGCGAGAATGCCACAGTGGATGTCGCGTTCGGCCTCGTTGTTCTCGTCGCGTCGGCGGTGTCGCTGGCGGCTTTGGCGCGGCGGTTCGGAATCTCCGAACCGCTGGTACTGACGCTTGCCGGGGTCGCGGCGTCGTATCTGCCGTTCGTCCCGGAGGTCCATCCGGATCCGGAGATCATTTTGTTGGGATTACTGCCACCGCTGCTGTACACTGCGGCGATTCGGACCTCACTGGTGGATTTCCGGGCCAACGCGCGCACTATAGCGTCGCTGTCGGTGGGTCTGGTGTTGTTCAGCACCTTCATTGTGGCCGCGGTGGTGTGGTGGCTGTTGCCGGTGCCCTTCGCGGTCGCGGTGGCCCTGGGTGCGGTGGTGGCGCCACCGGATGCGGTCGCGGCGACCGCGGTGGCGCGCCGGATCGGGATGCCGCGGCGGATCGTGACCGTCCTCGAGGACGAGTCGATGTTCAATGATGCGACCGCGCTGGTGGCGGTGCGCACCGCGATCGCGGCGTCGGCGGGCACGGTGACGGTGTGGAAGGCGGGCGGCGACTTTTTGCTCGCCGCGGGCGGCGGTGCCGCGGTGGGGATCGCGGTGGCGTATGTGCTGGCTATGCTGCGTCGCCGGATCACCGACCCCGTGCTGGACACCTCGTTGTCGTTTCTCGCGCCGTTCATCGCCTATCTGCCCGCCGAGGGCATCCACGCCTCGGGGGTGATCGCGGTGGTCACCTGCGGGATGATCCTCGGGCACGGCGCGCCGGTGTGGCAGAGCGCGGCCTCGCGCATCGCCGAGCGCACCAATTGGCGGACCATCCAGTTCATTCTGGAGAGCTCGGTGTTCTTGATCGTGGGTCTGCAGATGCGGGCGATCCTCGAGGGGGCGTGGAGCAGTGGGCTCGACCACGGCCAGCTGCTCATCGCTGCGGCGGCGGTGCTGGCGGCAGTGATGCTGGCGCGACCGTTGTGGATGTATCCGTGGGCGCTGCTGTTCCATCGGATCAAACGCGCCGGATCGGATGTGCCGCTCAGTCATGCGACGGTGGTGTCGTGGGCGGGGATGCGCGGTGTGGTCACCCTCGCGGCGGTGTTGTTGCTGCCCGAGGAGACCCCGCAGCTGCCGGTGTTGAAACTGTTGGCGGTCATCGTCGTCGCGGGCACGCTGCTGGTGCAGGGCACCTCGCTGCCGTTGCTGGTGCGGTGGCTGCATCTGCGTGGACCCAGTCGTGCGGAGGATGCCTTGCAGAAGGCGAATCTGTTGCAGCAGGCCACCGCCGCGGGTTTGGCGGAGCTCGAACGCCGGATCACCCCCGACACTCCGCCCGGGGTTGTCGAGTCGTTGCGTGATCGGGTCGCGTGGAAGACCAACGCGGCGTGGGAGCGGCTGGGGCGCGCGGAATCCGAGCAGGCGACCCCGACCGCGGAGTACCGGCGGCTGCGCCTGGAGATGTTGCGTGCGGAACGGGAAACGGTACTGCGGGTGCGGGATTCGGGCGCCCTGGACTACGTGATCCTGCAGCATGTGCTGGCCAGGCTCGATTTGGAAGAGTCGATTATCGACCGATACGACGAAACCGAGGAAGAAAACGTCGTCGAACTTCTCGCCCTGCCCGGCGCGGCCGACAATTGCGAGCATCTGCGTGACGCGCCGCTGGTGCTCGAGCCGGGTGTACCCGACGAATGCCAGGAGTGTCTGGCCGAGGGTCTGATGTGGGTGCATCTGCGGATGTGTCTGGCGTGTGGGCACATCGCGTGCTGTGATTCCTCGGTCGGAAACCACGCCAGCAAGCATTTCGCGGCGACCGCGCATCCGGTGATGCGCAGTGTGGAGCCGGGTGAGGCGTGGCGTTGGTGCTATGTGGACGAGCTACTGGGCTGAGTGGTCAGCGGCGGGCGTGGGAGTAGATCAGCCGGGCGTATTCGGTGAGCAGCTTGTCCAGTGACACGTCCTCGCCGCTCGCGGCGATCTGCTGGTAGCCGATCAGCATGGCCATGCCCAGCGAGGTGACCACTGCGGCGGTGTCGTCGGCGCCTACTACGCCTTTGATGGCCTTGTGCACGGTGCGGCGGCGGGACTCGTCGACCCGCTTGAGTGCGAGGTTGACCGATTCGTCGTTGGCGGCCCAGGCGCGGATCGCGGCCTCGGCGGCGTGGTGCAGGCCCGAGGCGAGGTCGGACATGGCGCGGATGTCGTCGTCGGGGTTGCCCTGGTTGAACCTCAATGTGCGCAGGATGAGCACTTGGCGGTTCTCCCAGTGCTCGAGTAGCACGTCGACGAAGCCTTGCCAGCTGCCGAAGTGGTGGTAGAACGAGCCACTGGTGACTCCGAGACGGCGGCACAGCACACCGATGTTGAGGCCTTTGAACCCGAGTTCGGCGAGCACCTCCAGAGCGGTGTCGAAGTACTGCTCCTTGGTGACCACGCGTGACATCGGTGTGCCGTTCTGTCGTTCGGGCAAGGCGGGGAGGACCGAACAGTACCGCATTGTATTGCCGGCTCGTGCGAGCGTAACGAAATCTCCGATGCGGGACTTTCAACACCGGAAAGTGTCCGTGACTGGCCGAAACATGAAGTGGCAGTGCGTAACAGGGGCTTCGTCGCCGGAGACGCTGTCGGGGAGGATCCGCGCGATCTATAACAGAGCAATTGCTCTGTTATAGTGACCGGTATGCCTCGCCCGCGGACCCACGACCCCGACCTCGTGCTCGATGCCGCACAATCGCTGGCCGTGCAATCGGGCCCGGCGGCGGTCACCATCCGCGCGGTCGCCGCGGCGACCGGAGTGTCCAACGGCGCGATCTATCACACCTTCGGCTCGCGCGTGGACCTGCTCGGGCGCAGCTGGTTACGCGCCGCGCACCGGTTTCTGGCCATGCAGACCGAACTGGTCGACACCCATCTCGCCGCAACGCAGTCTGCGGCGATCGAAGCGGTGCTCGCCGCGGCCGAGACCCCGGTGCTCTTCGCCGAACACTTCCCCGAATCCGCGCGGTTGCTGCACCTGGTATCTCGCGACGAACTACTCGGCGAGCAGATACCCGAAGCGCTCGCCGCCGAACTGGCTGGCACCGACCGGACCCTGGTGGAGTTGATGATCCGCCTGGCACGTGCCCTGTGGGATCGCGGCGATGCCCGCGCGGTCGAGGTGATCACCACCTGTCTGGTCGACCTGCCCACTGCCATCCTGCTGCGCCGTGACCAGCTCACCGATCCCCGTGCCCGCCGGCAGTTGCGCGCCGCAGTGCGCGCGGTCGTGGACGTGGGCCCGCACTGACCCGTTTCCCGAAGTCCCCTCGAAAGGAATCACGATGCCCACTCTCGGCTACCACGACAAGATCGCCGTCCTCGACCTCGGCAGCGACGAGAACCGCTTCTCCCCCGACTTCCTCGACGCCGTCGAGGCACACCTCGACACCGCGCTGGCCGAGGGGGCACAAGGTCTGGTGACCACCGCCGGCGGCAAGTTCTATTCCAACGGCCTCGATCTGGACTGGCTGATCGCCAACGGTGCCCGCACCCAGTGGTATATCGGGCGGGTGCAGGCACTGTTCGCGCGCGTGCTGACCCTGCCCATCCCGACCGCCGCCGCACTGCCAGGACACGCCTTCGGTGCGGGTGCCATGCTGGCCATCGCCCACGACTACCGCGTGATGCGCGCCGACCGCGGCTACTTCTGTTTCCCCGAGGTCGACATCCGCATCCCGTTCACCCCGGGCATGGCCGCACTCATCCAGGCCAAAATCCCCCCGAAGTCGGCCATCGCCTCGATGACCACCGGGCGCCGCTTCGGCGGTGTAGACGCCCGAGCCCACGACATCGTCGATGCGACCGCGGCCGAGGGCGCGGTGACCGCCGCAGCAGTGGAACTGCTGGCCCCCTTGGGCGGCAAGGACTCCGGGACCCTCGGCGCCATCAAGAACACCATGTTCGCCGGTGCGCTCACCGCACTGACCGCCGAGGCGCCCTCGACGATTCCGTTGTCGGAGTAGGTTTCCCTCAGCTGATCCAGCGCGCACCATTCGAGGAGACCGTCGTGAGCGAGGCCGCCACCCTGCAACGCCAGGGCCACATCGCCGTCATCACTCTGAACAGGCCCGAGGCGATGAACGCGGTGAACGCCGCACTGTCGGTCGCCGTCGGCGCGGCCCTCGAGGAACTGGCCGCCGACCCGCAGTTGCGGGTCGGCATCATCACCGGCGCGGGCCGGGCGTTCTGCGCGGGCGCGGATCTCACAGAACTCGCCCGCGGCAACGGGATCGGTGACCCCGAGCACCCCGAATACGGATTCGCCGGACTCGTCCAGCATTTCATCGACAAACCTCTCATCGCCGCCGTCAACGGCTTCGCCCTGGGCGGCGGCACCGAAATCGTGCTGGCCAGCGACCTGGCCGTGATGAGCCGGGACGCCACTCTCGGACTGCCCGAGGTCAAGCGTGGCCTCATCGCCGCCGCGGGTGGACTGTTGCGGCTGCCGCGACAGATCCCACCCAAGATCGCGCTGGAAATGGCGCTGACCGGTACCCCCGTCGACGCCGCCGCGGCCGCCACCTGGGGTCTGGTCAACCGTGTCGTCCCCGCCGAACAGGTGCTGCCCACCGCCCTCGCGCTCGCCGAGACCATCGCCGCCAACGCGCCGCTCGCGGTACGTGCCTCGAAACGAATCATTCACCGCGTCAACGACTTCGGCTCCGAGTGGGATACCCCCGTCTGGGAGATGAGCATGCAGGAGGCGATGGGGGTGTCCCGCAGCAAAGATGCCACGGAGGGCCCCCGTGCCTTCGTCGAGAAGCGTCCGCCGCAGTGGCGCGGCGAATGACGCGTCCCGCCGCGGGCGGGGCCTGTCCGATCGACCATGCCGGCTGAGGTCGGGGCCGTGGTCCGGCGTCGGCCGCAGCCCAGGCGACGATCGGCGACCGCGATCCGAACGGTCACAACGCGGGTGTGCTTCGATTCCGCTCGGCAGGTGCGGTATAGCTAGCCGTGCTAGGTCGAGTCGGGTCGGGTGGCCGGTTTGTCGGCGGTGAGATGGCGGTCGAAGAAGGCGAAGATGCGGCGCCAGGCGTCTCGGGTGGCGTCCTCGTCGTAACCGAGCCCGGTGACGTGCAGCAGCGGCTCGACCGGGAAAACATTGGCGAAGCCGTGCATGGTGCCGGGATAGGACTTGATGTCGTGTTCGACGCCGAGTTCGGTCAGTGCGCGGTCGAGTTTGGCGGGTGCGCCGATCAGGGACGGATCGAGTGCCGCATAGCTGGCTACCACCGGGCATACGCCGTCCAACCTGGCCCGGTAGTCGCCGTAGAGGCCCGGATAGAACGGCGCCGATGCGTCGAATCCCTGGGCAGCGCTGAGTAACGCGAAACCACCGCCCATACAGAAGCCGATGACCGCGGTCTTGCGTGTGCAATCGGCCTCGGCGAGCAGACGGTCACGCGCGGCAAGGATATCGCGCACCGGTGGGCCCTCGCCGGTGACCAACAAAGCGCGGAAGACCGCGCGAATGCAGCGAACTCGGCCGCGAGAGAACAGATTCGGGGCGATCGTGAGGTAGCCGTAATCGGCCAGCATCTCGACATTGCGGCGCAGATCGGCGCTGAAACCCACCGCGTCGTGCAGCACCACAACACCCGGCCACGGCCCCGCGCCGGTGGGGCGGGCCAGGATCGCCTCGATGGTGCCGTCGGGCGCGTCGAGCTCGATGGTCTTCATGCCTGTCGAATCTAAGGCACTGTCTCAGACGTGTACAGCGCCGCGCCGGCAAAGATCTCCGATCGCACACGACCATCGAAATACCGAACTCCGCACTTCGGTCGGCTAACGTCTGCGCGGAAGGAGTCCGGTGCGGTACCCGATCGACGGCACCACGTAGCAGGCCTGGCGCGGTGGGCGAAGCTCCGGCGGTGCAGCTTTCGACAGAAGAGGCAACGTGGTCAAACTCGGGCCGCCATGGCGCGCGATCTTCATCGCGACTGCTCTGGCCTTCAGCGTGTTCACGACATCGACCATCGTCGCGGCCCAACCCGTCGACGCGTCGAGCTTCGACCCCGACCCGACCGGTGACGCCTATCTCGATCAGCATTTCGCCGCCGACGGATTACCCAACGGGGCGATTCTGTCGAGCCGCTCGGTGCGCATCCTGCCGCCGCTTGCCCTGACTTCGAGCTTCGACGCGTGGCAGGTGTGGTTCAAGACGACCGCCGCCGACGGTGCGGCGATCGCCGCGCTGACCACGATCATGAAACCGAAAGCGTGGAACGGCAGGGTTGTCGGCAACAACTACGCGATCGACAGTGTCGGCCTGAGATGTAACCCGTCGTATCAACTGACCCACGAGGTGTCCATCGAGACGCCCGATATCACCCGCCAATTGCTGTGGCGCGGTTACGCGGTGGTGATGACCGACTACCAAGGCCCCCGGATGGCCTATGCGCACGGCCCCACCCAGGGCAGGGAGGTGCTCGACGGGCTGCGTGCTGCGCTGGTCTTCCCGTTTGCTGGTCTGGCGGGCAGTCCGACCGCGATGATCGGCTACAGCGGTGGCGCGATCGCGACGATCTGGGCCGCGCAAATGCAACCCACCTACGCGCCCGAGCTGAGAATGCTGGGGGCCGCGGCGGGCGGCACGCCCGCGGATCTGAGCCTGCTGCGCATGACCATGGACGGTCAACCGCCTGCTTCGGTGCTGTACCTGATGGCGGCACTCGGCGTGGCCCGCGTGACACCCGATGCTTTCGATCTGCTCAGTGATATCGGCGTAGCGACTGCGCGGCAGAACAAGAACCTCTGCTCGAGTGCCGCGGTGCTCGGTGTTGTCCCGGTGCCGTTGCGCTCGCTGACGACGGGCGACCCATACGACACCGAGGTCGTGCGCCGCGTCTACCGCGAGACGAAAGCCGGTGGCGCGACACCGATCATGCCGATCTACCTGTGGCATGGCCTGCACGACACGTGGATCCCGGTCGCGGGCGCGCGGGCGCTGCAGCAGACCTGGCAGGACGCGGGGGTCGACGTGTCGCTCACGGTGCTGCCGTGTGATCACATCACCTGCGCATACACCCCTGTTGGGTTGGATCGGATCGACACCTGGATGGGCCGGTAGCAGGGGCGCAGGTGTAGTGGCGGGTGGGGCGGTCGGTCCTGATCGACGCGAACAGGCATGCGGGGGTGGGTGTTCGGGCGGCCCCTATGTCCACCGCGGATCGGCCGGTGGCGCATGTCGTATAGCACGATGGCTCCCGTTGTTATACCTCACTCGATGAGGTGACCAGCGGGTTCGGCGTCGGGCGAGTTCGCCGATCGGGGGTCTGCATTTCGGAGAGGGCTGCGAGATACCGCATGGTCGGATCCACGGAGGTCGGCCCGGCGGGGAGCAGGGGCAGACGGACGTCGGGAGTGGGGATTCGCCCCTGGGCGTGCAGGACCGCCTTGATCACCGTCGGGTTGGGTTCGTTGAAGGCTGCGGCCGACATTTTCGCCAGTACTGCTCCCAGTGCGCGGGCCAGTGCGTGGTTTCCGTTGTGCCAGGCAGAGATCAGGGCGACGAAGGGTGCCGTGGTCAGTTGTGCGGAGGCGAGGATGCCGCCGGTGGCGCCGAGGGCGATCAAGGGGAACAGGAACTCGTCGTCGCCTGCGAGGACGGCGAAGTCCTCGGGCAGGTCGCCGAGTAGGTCGACAGTGTCGGCGTCGATGCCGCCGGTCGCGTATTTCACCGCGGCGATGCCGGGCAGGCGACCGAGTTCGCGCAGCGTATCGGCGCTGACGGATCGGGCAGTGCGGTAAGGGATGTGGTAGATGATCACCGGGACCGGACTGGTTGCCGCGAGCTGAGTGAAGTGTGCGCGGATCCCGGCTTCGGACGGACGCGTGTAGTAGGGCACCGGGACCAGGGCCGCGGTGATTTCGGGATGGCCTCGGAGAGCCTCGAGCGCGGCGATGGTGGCGCGGGTGTTGTTGTCGCCGGCGCCGAGGATGAGCGGTGCGTTGCGGGTGCGGCAGACCTCGGCACACACCGCACGGACCGTGCGCTTTTCCTCGGCGTCGAGGGTGGCGGGTTCGCCGGTGGTGCCGAGCGCGACCAGTCCGGTCGCGCCCTCGTCGAGGACGCGGTGAGCCAAGGATTCCAGGGCGTCCACCGCGATATCTCCCGCAGCGGTGAACGGGGTGACGAGGGGGACGAATATCCCCTGCAGAGGTTCGTGTTGAGCCATACGTCCAGCTTGTCCGGCAGATAACAGCAGGTCTAGTTCGTATTTGTAGCCTCGAGCGTAAGCTCAGCTGATGCTCGATGTTCGACGCCTGCGACTGCTACGGGAACTGGCGCGCCGCGGGACGATCGCGGCCGTCGCCCAGGCCATGGCCTTCACGCCCTCCGCGGTCTCGCAGCAACTCAGCGCGCTGGAGCGGGAAGCGGGGGTGGCGTTACTACAGCGGACCGGTCGTCGGGTGACGCTCACACCGGCCGGTCTCACCCTTGTCGGGCACACCGAAGCCGTGTTGGCCCGGCTCGAAGAGGCCGAAGCCGATCTGGCGAACACCGAGGCCGGGCTGACCGGTCCACTGCGGATCGGCGCTTTTCCTTCCGCCACACAGGCTTTCATCCCCGCGGCCCTGAGCAGGCTGGCCACCGACCATCCCGGCCTCGAACCCCAGGTGGCAGAACTCGATCCGGCGCTGGTCTCCGACGCGCTGCGGGCGGGGAAGCTGGATGTGGCACTGGTGCACGACTACGACCTGGTGCCGTTCCCCTCCGAAATCGGAGTGCGCACCGAGCCCCTCTACCGCGAGACGATGTTCCTCGCCTCGACCACACCGCGCGCCGCCGCTCCCGGCGGGGTGCTCGCCACCTGCCGCGATGACCCGTGGATCGTGGCCACCACCGGCACCCGCTGCCACACCATGACCATCCGGGCCTGCCGAGCCGCGGGCTTTCTCCCACACATCCGCCACCAGATCGACGAATTCGCCACGGCGCTGGCCTTTGTCGCCGCCGGACAGGGCGTCGCACTGGTCCCCGAACTGGGTGCCACACACCCGTCTGCCGAAGTGATCCTCACCGAACTACCGATCGCACGCCATACCAGAATCGCCTTCCGCGAGGGTGCTGAGCGCCATCCGGCCATCGTCGCGTTCACCCGCGCGATGAACGCGACGGTGTCTGTCTGAGCTCGGGTGGTGCCGTCCTCGCCGAACCCGTTCCGGCGCTACGGCGTTCGGGCTTTCAGCAGTGGCCCTACCGGTGTTCGATCGCGGCTCGCATCCGCCTGCCGGGTGTTTTCCCGGACCCCGGCCATCGATACCTCGCGCAGTGTGGGAGCCTTGTGCGGTATCTCAGTGGAAGGGCTTCTCGTGACGCTCGGCATGGTCCTCGGCGACTCCTTCGCTCGCGCTTCGACGCAGGATCGCTAGCCCTCCTCGTTCCGACCCGCCGCCCGGGTTCGACACCGGCTGTTGTTGCTCCTGGTCGAAGTGCTCTCGGTGCCCATGCACGTTCGATCACTAGGAGCACGCCTGTGCCCACCCTGCACTGGACCGAAGCCGACACCGACCGCAGTGTGCGCTGGCATTCCGAGAGCGCCGCACCGATGCCGCGACGCGTCGTCGTCGCCGACGACACTCTGCGCGCCGACACCGCCTACCGGCTGGTGTGTGAAGGCACCGCGTTGTTGTGGCGCGGCGATTTTCAGCAAGCGCGGCAGTTGTTGCAGGCACTGCGTCGCCGCATCGACCGCATCGCGACGCCACGGGGCGGCAGCGTCGCCGACGCATTTCACCTGCACCGCAGGGCCCGCGGCCATCGCGCGCGGGTGCTGGGGAAACTGGTCGTCGAGCTGTCCGCCGACCACACTCTCGAGCTGCGGCGAGCGCCCGATCTGCGGCAGGTGTGCGCCGAAACCTACGGGTCACCCGGTGAGGCGATGGTCGTCGCGCTCACCGAGTTGCTCGGCGCCATCGGCGCGCAGCAGTGGCGGGCCACGGGGGTGGAGGTGCCTGCACTGGGTGCGCGCATCCATCCGCATTACGGGGTTTTCTCGCCTGTTCGTGGCGAATACGTCGATCTCGTCGCGCGGGCGCCACTGCCGGGCGGCGGTCACCGCACCGCGTTCGACCTCGGCACCGGAACGGGGGTGCTGGCAGCGGTGCTCGCCCGTCGCGGTATCGGTCGGGTCGTGGCCACCGATATCAACCCACGCGCACTGGTCTGTGCTCGCGACAACATCGACCGGCTCGAGCTTGCCGGTCGTGTCGAGGTGTGCGGGCCCGACCTGTTCCCACCCGGTCGCGCCGACCTGATCGTGTGCAACCCGCCGTGGCTGCCTGCGCGCCCCACCGCCGCGGTCGAACAGGGTGTCTACGATCCCGGCAGTGCCATGCTGCACGGATTCCTCGACGGGCTCGCCGCCCATCTCGTGCCCGGCGGCGAAGGTTGGCTGATCCTGTCCGACCTGGCCGAGCACCTCGGACTCCGGACCCGCAAGGATTTGACCGACACCATCGACGCGGCCGGCCTGCGGGTTCTCGACCGCCTCGATACCCGGCCGCGCCACACCCGACCGCTGGACCCCACCGACCCGCTGCACACCGCTCGCGTGGCGGAGGTCACCTCGCTGTGGCGGCTGAGCAGCTAAATAGTGCGAAACGTCCCACGACGCTCGGCTCGCACCCTAACGTCGTGTCAGCAAAGCCGGGCGACGTGATTGAGATTGTGGGATGAACCAACTGAACACTACGTGCGCTGCGTTCCAGCGCATCGCCGCGATCGACCCCGAGGCGGTCGCGGTTCGCTCCATCGGAGGCGGACAGAGCCTGACCTGGCGTGAATACGCCGACCAGGTCAGGCACATCGCCGCAGGGCTCAACGCCCTCGGAATCGGCCGCGGCGATACCGTCGCGCTGATGATGGCCAACCGAGTCGAGTTCTATCCGCTGGAAGTGGGCGCTCAGCACGCAGGCGCGACGTCGTTCTCGGTGTACAACACGCTGGCCCCCGAGCAGTTGAACTATGTGTTCGCCAATGCCGAGAACCGGGTGGTGATCTGCGAGGAACAGTATGTCGATCGGGTGCGGTCGTGCGGGGTGCCGATCGAGACCATCGTGTGCGTCGACGCAGAGCATGCGGGAACGATCAGCGTCGCCGAACTCAAAGCCAAGGGCCGCACCGAGTTCGACTTCGAAGCGACCTGGCGGGCTGTTCGGCCCGAGGATGTCGCGACCTTGGTCTACACCTCCGGCACCACCGGAAACCCCAAGGGCGTGGAGATCACCCACGCGAACCTGCACGCCGAGGTGCACGCTTTCAACGCGGTGCTGCCGGTCGAATTCGGCGACCGCCAAACCTCCTATCTGCCCAGCGCGCACATGGCCGATCGGATGACCGCGCTGTATTTGCAGGAGTTCTTCGGCACCCAGATCACCGTGGTGCCGGACCGGGCGCAGTTGCCCGCCGCATTATCGGATGTGCATCCGACGATCTGGGGTGCAGTGCCGCGAGTGTGGGAAAAGCTCAAGGCTGCGGTCGAATTCTCGGTCGCCAATGAACCCGACGACACCACCCGCGCCGCTTTGCGGTGGGCACTGGACGTGGCGGCGCGTAAGGCGGCCGCCCAGCTGGACGGACGACCGGTCGAGGCGGAGCTGGCGGCGGAATGGGCGAAGGCCGATGCCGCGGTGCTATCGAGGTTGCGCGCGAAACTCGGGCTGGACCAGGTGAAGTGGGCGATGTCGGGTGCGGCGCCGATCCCACCGGAGACCCTCGGGTTCTTCGCGGGCCTCGGCATCCCGATCTCCGAGATCTGGGGCATGTCCGAGCTGACGTGTGTGGCCAGCGCCAGCCCGCCTGCTCAGGCGCGCCTCGGTACGGTCGGTCGGTTGTTGCCCGGTATGGAGTCCATGATCGCCGACGACGGAGAATTCCTGATCCGCGGCCCCCTGGTGATGCGGCGCTATCGCAAAGAGCCGGAGAAGACCGCCGAGGCCATCGACGCCGACGGCTGGCTGCACACCGGTGACATCCTGACCATCGACGCCGACGGATACCTGCGGGTGGTGGACCGTAAAAAGGAGCTGATCATCAACTCCGCTGGAAAGAACATGTCCCCGGCCAACATCGAGAACGCGATCAAAGCCGCCGCGCCACTGGTCGGTGCGCTCGCCACCATCGGCGACGGGCGACCGTTCAACACCGCGCTGATCGTGCTGGATGCCGAATCCGCCCAACCGTATGCCGTGCAGCACGGACTGCCCGACGCCTCCCCCGCCACACTCGCCGCCGATCCCGGCGTGATCGCCGAGATCGCGCGTGGCGTCGCCGCGGGCAACGCGAAACTGTCTCGCGTCGAACAGATCAAACGCTTCATCATCCTGCCGACGTTCTGGGAACCCGGCGGCGACGAGGTCACCCTGACGATGAAGTTGCGCCGAAAGCCGATCGCCACGAAATACGCCACGGCCATCGAACAGCTCTATGCCGCAGAGTCCGACGCGACGGTGCACGAGCCGGCCGAATCGGTGGAGCTGTCTGCCGGCTAGCGGGTCGGGGCGGTCGCTGATCGGTAGCATGTGCGCCCGCCACAGCGCGGTCGCGAAACCTTCTCGACGAGGAAATACCCTGTGCTGCCGCCTGTTCGGTGATCTCGGATCACCCTGTGTCGCTGCGACGCAGTCGCGGTGGTTTCGCGGGCGGGCGGCTGCGAGCAGCATTCGGTCACGACCCTGCGCGCCCGGGTTCCTGTCCACGGCCGCGGCGGCAATTCCGGAGCAGCAGGGATCCGGGTTCAGCGCGCAGGTGATCAACGCGGTGTCCGACCATCGACGGCACCGCGCCGGCGACTTCGCGGCTGCCAGGTGAGGCGGAGCAGTCCGCGGTGGGTCTGTCGAGCGGCCACAGGCGCGACCGTTGAGGTGATGAACGATCAGAGGTGTCCTGGAACCGGACCTCACACGCCGCCACCGGCCACGCACCAGCGGCACATGCGCTGTGCAGACCTCTCGATGATCGCGGGGGTCATGTTCCGCTCGGCGGCACCGATTCGGTCGGGGCTGTAAAGGGCTACAGCGAGAATGTCAGGCGCTGTGGGCTGAGGTAGTCGGCAGGGTCGTGCATGGTGCGCAATTCCGGGCGTCGGGCGGGTGTCAGGCGGGCCAGTTCCGTGCGCAATGGGGCGTCGTAGCGGGCGGCGGGACTGGTCACACCGGGGAGCCAGTTGTCGTGGTGGCTGGGGACGAAGAGGGTCGGGGCGAGGGATTCGATGTAGCGGCGGGGGTCTCGTAGGCCGTTGATGATCTGGTTGAAGCCCTGAACGGCACCGATCTGGACGTCGGTGGGGGCAAGGCCGGCCAAGACGTCGAACACGTGCGGGGCTTTCTCGGTCAACGGGCCCGCGGAGTCGTGCCAGGTGAGTGTGAATCCGGGGACCCGGAATTGGTAGAGCAGAACACCGCCTTCGGGATCGCGCAGTCGCGGCAGGTTCTGCAGAACGCCGTCGAGCGTCGGTGGGTGCCGCACGATCGCGCGCAGATCCGGCGTCGGGAAGAACGGTGGCGCCGGATCGCTGCGGTCCGGGGCGGTCGGTGCCGAATGCAGATGACGGACGGCAGTCACCGCAACTTTGCCGACGGTGAATTCGTGACGTGCACCGATCAGGGTCGCGGCATCGCCGAGCTCGGAGGTCGGGAACGACGGGTCCGACACTTGCGCGCGAATCGCCGCACAGTGCTCGGCGGTGCCGTGTACGACTGCGTCGCAGGCCTGCGCGATCCGGCCCGCGTCACCCGCGTGATCGAAGTGCCCGTGCCCGATGAATATCGCCTCGGGGCGCAGGTCGGCCAGGTCCTGCGCGGTGGCGGGCACAAGCCCCGAGCTGGTGAACCGAGGCACCCACGCGTCGAGCAGGAACACCGATCCGCCGATTGCCAGCGCGAAAGTTGTGCATCCCACCCACGACAACACCACCCGGTCGGCGCGCACCGCTCCAGTTCGCGCGTCGACGATGTCGGTGCCGAAGAAACGCCCGCGCGCCACGATGGTTCGTTCGGCGTCGGGCGCGGCGGATGTTTCCAAACGACCGGCCGCGATCTGGGCGAGGGTATCGAAGGTGCCACCGAGTGCGGTGTGCCGACCGATCAGCGCGCGCGGATGAATGTTGCACACGTGTGTACCAGATCACGGAATCGCAGCGCGGGCAAGGCGGACCGCTGGCTGAGCGCAGTCCGTCCTGCGCACCGAGCAGCCTGCCGCCGTCGACGTACATGGACACGGAGAACCGATCCGCAGTGCGCGACCACGGGCCGCTGGAGGTCGGTCGACGGTCGTGTCGGAGTAAGGATGCCGAGGGCCGACCTCCGAAGTCCGTCGCCGGTGCGAGCAAGCCATCACTGCGCACCAGCTGTACCCGCTCGTCAGAAAACGGGCGGGTCGCACCGAGCCTTACAGCTGCACACCGAGCAACGCATCGACCGCGGTCGCGACGAGGACGGGAGCGCCACGGTCCGCACCGCCGTAGTCGAGGGCCTGGTCGGCCCAGCTGTCCACGGCAGCCAAGGCTTTCGGGGTGTCGAGGTCATCGGCGAGGTGCTGGCGTAGGCGGGCGATGGTGTCCTCGGCGGCGGGGCCGGCGGCCTGCGACGTCGCGCTTCGCCACCGGTCCAGACGCTGGGTGGCCTCCGCGAGGACGGTGTCGGTCCACATGCGGTCCTGGCGGTAGTGACCGGCGAGTAGGCCGAGGCGGATCGCCGCGGGGTCGGTGCCCGCGCGGCGCAGCTTGGATACCAGGACGAGGTTGCCCTTGGACTTGGACATCTTCTCGCCGTCGAGGCCGATCAGCCCGGCGTGTACATAGTGGCGGGCAAAGCGGCGGCCCGCGATGAGGGCTTCGGCGTGCGCGGCGGAGTACTCGTGGTGGGGGTAGATCAGGTCGCTGCCGCCGCCCTGGACGTCGAACTCGGGGCCGACGCGGTTGAGCGCGATCGCCGCACACTCGATGTGCCAGCCGGGACGTCCCGCGCCGAAGGGGGCGGGCCAGGACGGCTCGTCGGGGCGCGCGGCGCGCCACAGCAGCGCGTCGATGGTGTCGCGCTTGCCGGGTCTGGCGGGGTCGCCGCCGCGCTCGGCGAACAGTCGCTCCATGGTGGCGCGGTCGTAGCCGGATTCGTAGCCGAACTGCTCGGTGGCGGCGGCGCGGAAATAGATGTCGGGGAATTCGGCATCGTCGACGACATAGGCCGCACCCGAGGCCAGCAGTTTCTGCACCAGTTCCACGACCTCGTCGACGGACTCGATGGCGCCGATGTAGTCGCGCGGCGGCACGATCCGCAGCGCGGACATGTCCGCACGGAACAGCTCGATCTCGCGGGTGCCCAGCTCCCGCCAGTCCAAGCCGTCGCGGGCGGCGCGCTCGAACAGCGGGTCATCGACATCGGTCACGTTCTGCACGTAGTGCACGGTGTGGCCCGCGTCCCGCCACAACCGGTTGACCAGGTCGAAGGTGAGGTAGGTGGCCGCGTGGCCGAGGTGGGTGGCGTCGTAAGGAGTGATCCCGCAGACGTACATAGTGGCGGTGGCGCCGGGGGTGACCGGCCGGACCTGTCGGTCGGCGGTGTCGAACAACCGCAACGGTGGCCCTGCTCCGGGGATGGTGGGAAGGGCGGTATCGGACCAGGACTGCATGATTCGAGGGTAAAGGGGTGGTCGAGATGATCGGCCTTCGCCCCGTCCGATTCGCGATGTAGCACACTCTCCTGATGGGTTGCGACCTGCGAAAATCGCGTCCCGAGCGGATGTCAACGTTTACGGTCTCGCTGGTTCGATGCGCTGCGATACCGGGGCCGAGTTGCGAGACGGCTGGTGCCTGAGGCGCAGTCGAGGGCTTCATGGCGATGCTGCGCAACATCCTCGAATGGTCGGCTCGATCGCAGGACGGGTCGCGGTGTGAGGTGGGAACTGCCGCGCACTATCACCCACCGGTTCGCGGACCCCGAAAATCTCACACTGCAAATCTCACACTGCCCGAACTGCTCGAACTGCGCGATCAGGTCGAGCAGTTCGCGCACGTGCCGGCAGATGCCACGGCAGTCACCATCACCCACTCCGCGCAGAGGGTCGCATGTCACCTCGACCGAGGTTTCGGCGTCACGGGCTCGTGCCGCCGACAACGCGGTGTGCGCTGTGACCTCAGCTATCGGTCGACGGGTGCCTCGTCCGCGACTACGAGACCCGCACCGACCACCACGAAGTTCATGACCTACCGCGCCGCTGTCCGCACACTGACCCGACAGCATGCGTCCTCGACCGTGCCGATCTCGCCACGCTAGGCCTCGTTGCCGTCACCAGCCGGTGTTTGCCCGAGGATCGGTTCGAGCACGAAGACCGGGATCTGGCGGTCGGTCTTGCGCTGGTAGTCGGCATAATCCGGGTACGCGTCCACCGCTCGGCGCCACCAGAGGGCTTTTTCTTCGTCGAATACCTCGCGCGCCCGGTACTCCCGGGTCACCGTGCCGTCCTGGAGTTCGATGACCGGCTCGGCGACCAGTCCGGCGTACCACTGCGGGTTGGTCGGCGCGCCTCCCTTGGATGCGACAGCCGCGTAGCGCCCCTCGTGTTCGACACGCATCAGCGGCGCCTTGCGAGCCGTGCCGGTCTGGGCGCCCTGGTAGGTCATCAGCACGGTGGGCAGGCCGCTGACGGTGACGCCGTCGGTCGTCCCAGTGCGGACGATCTGCTCGACGTGCTCGCGGACCCACCCCGGTGCGCGCGATTCGTTATCGCCGGTCGACGCCATGTCTTGCGCGACGTGCCCGTCCGGTCGCGGTTCGGGGGCCAGGCCGTACCGGCGGCTCTGTGAGTGGCGGGGGCGCCTGGCATCCACGTTGCCGGTGAGGGTCTCGAGGATGCCGGGTAGTTCCGCGACCGTCTGGGCGGGCAGGCCGGCCACGGTTTCCTCCGCCAGCGCGCGCCATAGCTGCTTGACCTGGTGAGCCAGCGTCGTGCCGCTGTCGGTGAGTTCGACGATGCTGGCGCGCTTGTCGGCGGGAGCGGGTTGGCGACGGATGTGGCCGGAAGCTTCCAGCTTCCGGGCCATGAGCGTGACGCTGGGCGGCTCGCAGCCGAGAGCCTCGCTCAGTTGGGCCTGAATCATCGGGCCCGTCCTGGCGAGTTCGAGCAGGAGCGCCTCCTGCCCGGGGTGCAGGCCGAGCGGGGCCAGCAGCGTCGCAGCCCTGGCTCGGTGGCGCAGGCTCAGCAGGCGGATGGCCTGGTTGACGGCGTCGGCTTGCTCGAAGTCCATGGGGCTCTCCTCGACAGATTAGTTATGCGAATAACATTATGCACATAACTAATTCTCGGCGCGATATCGAGGAGCCGACATGACCATGAGGGTTGCTGTCATCTACTACAACGCGGCAGGCGCTGCGCACGCATTCGAGCAGGCCATCGCCTAGACAGGGCCCGGGTACGGTTGCGGCTGGCCGCCGAGCGGGCACCCGACAGCGCAATCGACCATGCCGGCACGCGCCGACGCGACGAGCCTCCCGGCCCTCGCTTGCCGACACTCAGCGCCCGTCGATGGCTGTGACTCTGTTCCCGAATGCGAGGGATGCGGCTTGCATTCGGCGATGATCGGCACCACCACCGGCGACTTGTGTCGAAGCCAGGCCAGCGCCACCTGCACGGGCCACGCACCCGATTCGACGGCGACCTCCGTCACGGAGTCGGCCGCGGCACGGTCGCGGGCAACGACTTCAGCCACCGAGACCCTGCGCCCGTTCGCGCCCGCGAGTGTGCCCCGCGCGCCGCCGATTGCGACGGAGGCCAAGGCCGCTCAAGAACCGGTCCAGCATCCGGTGATCAGCGTGCGCGGCAGATAGTCGGTCTCGACGGGCGGTCGCCAACCCTCGCGGCGGTAGGCGAGAGCGGTCAGGGCGAGCGGCACGAGGGGAAGCAGAGCACGAGGCCTGCCGAAGAAGCCGGGCACGATGCCGCACTGGACCAGCGCCTCGGTCATCTCCGTGAAGGGTTCAGGCACAGTGCCGTATTGGAGCAGCAACTCGGTCAACTCTGTGTTGAAGGCCTCCTGGTCCCCGGCGGCCAAGGCGCGTAGGCCGCGCAAGGCAATGTGGTGCGGCAAGTCGGAAAAACTCTCTCCCACTTGGACTCGGGACAGCGCGGCGTCGATAGCGGCAACCACCGCTTCGGTGGACGGCGGATAGTCGGCGTACTGGTTCCCTGTTAACCCGAGGACGTAGGCCATCAGGCCGTTGACCAGCTCGACGTTCGGGTTGCCGACCATTTCGCCATCGAGCTCTTTCCGAGCGAATGCGAATGCCTCGCGATGCCATCCCGTTCTCTCGGACAGGATTGCCAGGCAGAAGGCGTCCAGCCACTGGTTGGCGGAGACAGGATCCGGGTCCTCCGGGGTTTCTCGCTCGTATCGCATCCCGAAGTTCGCGTAGTCGAGGAAGACGAAGAAGGTGGTGTTGTTGAAGTAAGCGGCGCACTGCACGCCACCGGCGGCGGCCTCGGCGGCGTTGTCGAGGACCGCCTTGACCTCTGGAGCGTCGAGGTCGGGGAGGACGACGGAAAGAGCACCCAGATGGTCGAGGAACTCCGCCGAGATCTGCCACCACTCGTAGGTTCCGATCGGACCGGCCTTCCCCATGGAGTGGCACACGCCCTCGATTCGCTCGGCGAAGCCCTCGCGGGCCGCTGCCAGCACGGCTTCATCCATCCGGCATCGCTCTATCCGCATCTCTCACCCTTCATCTATCGGTACATGTTGATCATCCTAAGGAAGGGGCGGAAAAGGGTGTATCCCTGCGGGATTCGTCAAGGGTCGGTGGGGTGTCGAGGTCCTCGGTGAGGTTGCCGAGGCCTCGAGGTCTTGTGAGTCGGCGAACTCATAGCACCCCGACACGCTGGGGGCCTGCCGAGAACCCTTGGTGTTCTCAACGTTCCGGGCCCGACATCGGCGCAAGATCTCCCGCCAGCTCAACAAGGGCGAATCCCCGCACGCCCTTCGACGCGACCTGCTCTACGCCCACGACGACGAGACATCCGGCAAACTCGCCTTCCGTTCGGAGCTGGGGTTGCGGTAGTAGTCGCCGAAAAAACAACGGATGTGCCACTGCGCCTGGTCGTTCGGCGTCTCCGAGGGCGCGGTTGGAAGTTGTATCACCAACCCTCGAACGGTTTCCGTTGGCGTACCGGGGTTCCGGATGCTGTCAACCCGCCATCGCTGCTGTTCAAGCCATTGTCGTTGTTTTCGCGCCGTTACTACTGGAACCTCTGAGTGGCCGCGATCTGGCGCCTGGTGGGCGTGAGGTCCATGCCGTCGAGCGTCATGGTGATATCGCGGAGTCCTTCAGATGTGCCGACTGCGGCGGTGATTCGCTCGATCAGCGCCAAGAGCAGGTTGCGTTGGTCGAGCACTGTACGGAACTCCTCGGCGAGAGTAGAACCTCGGTCGGGGTCGCGGCCGGCGGGCTCAACATCGTGCGCATTCCGACTGGGTGCTGTGCGCGACGATCGCGCATAACCTGCTACGCCGCCGATACGCTCGCGGGCCCGATCCTGGGCAAAGCCCGCAGCGCGCTACCCCCGACAAAAGATCATGGCGGTCCCTGCCCGACTTGACCAAGGATCATGCAGGAATCAGTCGTCGGTCAGCTGCTTGCGAAACTCCTGCCGCCAACGGGGGCCCTGACGGCAGCCCACGACCAAGCCCAGGGCTTCCCGGGCCGGCAGGTTGAGCGCGTCGGCCATGGCGCGGGCGGCCATGGCGCGCTCCTGCCAGACAGACCGGTCGTTCCAGTCGGTATATATCACCTGGGCCTCGGCGTGCACGCGGCGCAGCCGCAGGTCAAGGGCGGAGTCGTCGGTAACGCCGGGGTGATCCTCCTCGCTCAGCAGGGACAGTGCGGCAGTGACCTCGTCATAGGTGTCGAGTCCGGTCTCGGTGGCCAGTGACGACATCTGCACGGCGAGTACGCGACGCAGGCGCTCGGGCGTCGCGGCGTCGACGAGGGAGGCAAACCGGTCAGGCACGGGTGTCCGGAAGTTGTTCTCCGGGAGCCCGAAGTTGTTGTCCGGTAGCAGAGGAAGGATCCGCGCGCTGTCGAGTTCCCCCTCCAGGCCGGGCGGTGGCAGTGGGATGCCACAGCGGCGAACGACCGCGTCACACACCGCCAGCAGCTGTTCCCGCCGCTGCTCGGGTGTGGGCTCCGGAACGGGCGTCGGCAGACCGGGGAAGACCTCGAACGGGTCGCGCGCGCCGTAGGGGACGGGCGGTCGGGTGTCGTACCTCGTCACCAGTTCGCCGTTGTCGAAAAGGGACACCGAGGTCGTGCCGTCGGCCCAATAGCTTACGGACACCGCGCGGGTGCCACAGGACACACGGCGCAGCACCTCCTCGCGTGTGCCCTCGAAAAGATGAAGACCTTCCTCGATGCCGAACGCCCAACCGCCGTGGGTTCCCACGCGGACTACCGGCAGCAGCACGCGAGGGTCCTGCCGCTGGTCTGGAATTTCTGCCTCCTCCCTCCACCGTGGGCGCCGGGTCTCGGGCACCGCGCCGAACCGGCGCAGGAGTTCGGCCTCGTCCAAGGCCTGCGCGAAGGTCAGGCAGAAATTGTCGTACCCGCTGGGCCAGGTGTCGTTCAGCGTGGCGTGGGAAGTCGTCCGGCCTGGCGCGGCCATGACCGGGTCGGCGAGCGCCCGGTCGAACAGGGACCGAGGCTCGGGTCGCCGTTCGGGAGCGAACTCCCACAGCAGCATCCCGTCGTCGACGACAGGCACATACGACAGCCCCACCGTCATGACGGTTCCGCCCTCCAAGGAGTCGGCGACCTGCTCCAGGAAGGCCGCGAGGCTTCCCCATTCCCCGAAGCTCACGCCCTCGGCCTCCCTCTCGTGGCCTACCACGCCGAACGACTCGCCTTGACGGCAGTCCACGACCAGCCCGTCCGCACTGGAATTTCGGGCGAAGGGTACGAAATCGTGGTGCCAGAAGCCCTCGAGTAGCGGGTCCCCTTCGTACCTGGCCCACGACTCCTGCTGGCTCCGGCCCGAGGAGAGGATCTGGGCGAGGGTGTAGGGCTCAAAGCCGGGGAAGCTGAAACCCCCTCCTCGGGGGAGACGTAGCCCCGCTCCCCGGGCGAGACTCCGTCGTGGTGCCGCAGATACGCGACCAGATCCGCGGGGAACTCCACCCCCAGCTCGGTAGCTGCGGCGTTGATGGCCTCCTGCGAGGCGGGCGGGCGCAAAGATGCGAAGGTACGCGGCGCATGCGCGGCGAGCCATGAATCGATCCGTCGCCAAGACTCTTCCATGAGGGAACCATGCATCGTCCGATCATCACATCCACCTCTGACACCGATGCCTGCTGCGGAGGCCACCTCGGTCGATACGGGCGACGGTCTCATGGCGGTTCGGCCTGGTCGTGAGCACCTCGAGACGATGTATCGCCGACCCCAAGCGATTGACGTTGCTGTGTACAGGACACGTGTACAGACGCGACCTGCGGAAACTTGTTGTCTCGCGAACGGTCTGCGGACACCACCCGTGGACGGGCATCGGATGCGACCCGCTCGAGACGTTTCGATTGAACCGGGGCATCAGAACCCGCCATCACTGCTGGTCCAGCCAACTTCGTTGTTTCCGTGCGATTACTACTCGGATCCCGAGTCACGCACACGGCTAACTGGTAGACCGCAGGGGTTCTGGCGGTGCAGCGTGGCATCATGCTGGCCTTGCACGGGCGCGTTCAGGCGGACTTTCGGAGGCCGGCCAGGGCGCGGATGGCGTCGGTCAGCGAGACCGGGTGATCGAGCTCGATGGCCGCGAGGCCGGTTTCGAGCAGCTGTTGTTCGAGGCCCAACTCGAAGGGGACAGCACCTTGCGGGTCAGCTTTGGCAATGCCCCCGACGACCTGCGGCTCGTCGACTCCCAATGGCCTCTGCAGGTAATTGAGGCGTCTCCCCCGCCACCTCCCCGTTGTGCCGCAATACGGAGAGAAATAGATGAGAAGGAGGCGGAAATCATGAAGTTGAGAACCGAGCGGCAAGGGTTGGACCCTCGGCTCGACCGAGCGGAAATTCAACGAATCAACGCCGAGATGGGGACAGTTGCGACGGAAGATAGATGCACTCGAGGCTGAAAGCCAACGTCTTGGATGCTGGGTGTCAACGGTGACTGAATTCTGACCAGTTCTTGCCAATCGAAAATTGACCGGCTTGAGTGGTTTATTTGCTGGTTCGGGTTTGCTTGGCGAGTAAATTGCGGTGTTTCCCACCCGTTGGTCTTGCGTGCGGAGGCGGCCTCGCTGGGAGCGCGGAAGCTGATGAGAGACTTCGGGGCGAGGATCTAAGAATTTCCGATCACGTCGGCAGTAGCGCAGGGCTATGGACTGCCCAGGCTGCCCACCGATAGCTGATCACGAGCATCAAGAGTGTTGAGAATCGATTGGTTCTTGAACACCTGCCGCCGGGGTGGGACACCAGGACGGCAGCGTCGAAGTGGTGCTCGACCGGACCCGCCGGCGGTACGTTGCACTTCTTGACAGTCAAAGGATGTCGGGGCCGTCAGGCGCCTTTTGTCCAAGCCCAGGCCCTCAGCCGCCACTGTGTCCCCATCTTGCCGAGCGCGACCGTGAAGATTGAGCCAGTTTGGGTTACCCGAGTGCCCTGCAGATTCACCGTCATGGTCGCGGGAACAACGACATATGCGTGGTCACCAGTGACGTCGACGTGCCGTGGCTCGTCGACAGCAATGCGGTAGCCCGATGCTCCGACGTGCTCGCCCTCCTCGCAGACGTCCCTCCACCAGTCCGTGCACGCTGTCGGCCCCTGCCACACATGCGGCGACATTCCGTCAAGTATCTGCATCGGGTCAGCGCACAGCGCTGCCATCGCCTTCGAGTCACCGTTGTTGAAGGCATCGACGTATTGGAGCACCGTCGCCATGGGGTCAGAACTGTTCACAGTGAAACTCCTCTCGTTCGGCGCAAACGGCGGTCCACCCATTGTTCGCCGATCGCCCGTCGTCGTCGATTCACCCACGGTTGGTGACACATTGCGCGAACAGTGAATATTCGCCCGGCGTGGGCCGGTGGCGCGGTCGAGAATCGACTGGGTGACCGATAGCTCCCCCGACCCAACCAGTGCCGCCGCGGTGTGCGCTCGTAGCGGTCCAGATGATCGAGTAGCAGTCCGACTCCAGCGTGGTCCACGGTGGTCCAGGGGTCGGTGGTGATGTGGTGGTTCCTCGTGTCGTGGGCTTGCCGATGTCCGCAGCGATTTTCACCTGACGCTGGATTTCCCGATGTAGGTTCCGTCGTGGTCGGTGACCCGCTAGCCGCCCCATTCGGGGTCGCGCTCGACATTGACCACGTACCGAGCAGGCTCTCTCCCTCGCCGTAGGCCGAGACGTTGTCCAGGACATTGCCGTCGGCGTCGGCATAGGCGTCGATGATGCGTCGGCATTCCGGCGTCCTCGAAACTCATGGTGCTCGAGACGAGTTCGGAGGTTCGTAAGGCGGTCGAGCCGAAGAGTGGGTAGCGCATGCGCCCGGTCTGGTACGCGACGCGATACCGCGGGGAGGCCCTGCGAGGTCACCCTGCCGATCAGAACGCGGGCCACGGAATCGGGCGGGAAGTGTGCGGCACCGGCATCACCGGGTCCTCCAGCAGCTCCTGGGTCCGATCGGCGAGTGCCTCGATCTCGGTGTCGGTGAGGTGCGGGGCGAGGGCATCGGCGAGCTGAGCGGGCAGCGCCTTCGCGAACGCGGTGATGTCGTCGAGCAGATCCTGACCGACACTGCGGCCCGCCCATCCCCACAGCACGGTGCGGAGTTTGTGCTCGCTGTGCAGGCAGATGCCGTGGTCGACCCCGTAAACCTGACCGTCGGTGCCTTCCAGTGCGTGCCCACCCTTGCGGTCGGCATTGTTGAGGATTACGTCCAGCACCGCCATCCGCTGCAGGCGCGGATCGTCGGCGTGGATCAGCGACACCTCGTTGCCTGCCGGATCGAGGGCGCGCAGCACTTCGCAGAATCCGTCGGGAACCGCGCCGGCGGGCACCAGGTCGATCAGCTCGAGACGGTTGCCCTGCGCGGTGTGGTTGTCCACCGCCTCCACCCAGCGTTGCACCATGCCGGGACCGTAGGGGCCCTCCCTCAGGATGGTTTCCGGGATGACACCCCAGCCGAGTGCGTCCGATATCAGATACGAGGCCACCTCGCGACCGGCGAGGGTGCCGTCAGGGAAGTCCCACAGCGGTTGCTCGCCGCGCACCGGCTTGTATACCACCCGCAGCGGCGCACCATCGGTTTCCATGCTCGCGGGCACGTCACAGACGAGGGTGACATTGCTTGCGACGGTTACCCGTCCGATCACCGTCATATCGGCGGTGTGCCACGCGGTCACCGGCTACTCCTCCAGCTCGGCCGCGCCGAAAATATCCCCGCGCTTGTATCCGTTGGTTCGCACACACATGTGCCCGCGTGCCGAGAGCGGTTCCCCGCACAGCGGGCACGGCGGACGCCCCGCGGCGATGACACGGGTCGAGCGCAGCGCGAATTCGCGCGCCTGGATCGGGGTCAGGAACACCCGCACCGCATCCGGACCTTCCTCGGTGTCGTCGAGCACCACCGACTCGTCCACCTCGGTTTCGGTGATCGCCAGCAGCTCCACCACCACCGCTCCCGCATCGGCGTCCCAGCCCAAGCCCATGGTCCCGACCCGGAATTCGGCGTCGACCGGCGTCACCAGTGGATCCACATCTGCCACGTCGTCGGCCTGCGGCGGCACCTCGGCACCGAAGCGGCGCGCGACCTCGTCCAATAGCAGACCCATGCGGTCGGCGAGCACCTTTACCTGCTGCTTCTCCAGCAGCACGCTGACAACCCGCGGCTCCTGCACGGCCTGCAAATAGAACGAACGATCGCCCGGCTCACCGACAGTCCCGGCGACGAAACGATCGGGGGTGCGGAATACATGGATTGCGCGTGACACATGCACCTCCTGATACGTGACCCTGATCGACTACCCGCGGCGCACAGACATTCAACACGCCGACTACTCGTTTACAAGGAATCTCGACGCTCCGCATTCCCATTATCCGCACTTCCGGTACCACCTACCTCCCCGCCAGGAACAGGACCGGAGGTATCGACCGGTTCGCCGTCCTGCGTGGTGCGGGAATCGGCCACCGGGCGTAGCGTATTGGACGCCGCCAGCGCGGAAAGGTCGGTCCCGGTGTCGTTGACACGCCAGACATACGGCGCGGTCGGGGTGTAGCGAACGACACTGATCGACGCGGGCTCCACCACGATGCGTTGAAAGCCGTCCAAATGGATACCGAATGCGTCGGCGAGCACCGACTTGATGACATCACCGTGCGAGCACGCCACCCACAGCACGTCGTGACCGTGCTGCTCAGCGAATTTCCGGTCGAGTTCGCGGATCGCGGCCACCGCGCGGGCCTGCACCTGCGCGAGTCCTTCGCCGCCCGGGAACACCGCGCCGGAGGCGTGCTGTTGCACGACCTTCCACAAAGGTTCGGTAAGCAGGTCGGCCAACAGCTTGCCGGTCCAGTCGCCGTAGTCGACCTCGATCAGCCGGTCGTCGTACTCGGGTTCCAGGTCGAGCTTCTCCGCCAGCGGCGCGACCGTGCGCTGGCAGCGCAGTAGCGGCGAGTGCACGATGTGCTCGATGGGCAGTGCGGCGAGGCGGTGGGTGAGCGCCCTGGCCTGCTCGTTGCCGCGCTCGGTCAGATCGACACCTTGGCTGCGGCCCGCAAGTGTGCGGGCGGTGTTCGAAGTCGACACACCGTGTCGCAGCAGGATTACCGTCATGCGGTCAGCCTAATCATGTCGCCGACACCACCCCGCCTGCCAGCAGGCCCATCATGGTCAGCCCGAGCACGATCCGGTAGCCGACGAACCAGTCCAGCGAGTGCTTGGCGACGAACTTGAGCAGCCACGCCACCGAGGCGTACCCGACACCGAACGCCACGATCGTGGCGACGAGCAGCTGTGGGCCGCTGGCATTGAGTCCCTCTCCTGCCGGTTCGAACGCATCGGGCAGGCTGAACAGGCCGGACGCGGTCACCGCGGGAATCGCGAGCAGGAACGAGAACCGCACCGCGGCCGCACGCTCGAGCCCGAGGAACAGACCGGCCGTCGCGGTGGCGCCGGAACGCGACACACCCGGGATCAGCGCGAGGCACTGAGCGAAACCCATGACCAGACCGTCGCGGGTGGTCAGCTGCTCGATCGGGCGGATCTTGCGTCCGTAGTACTCGCCGGCGGCGATGACCAGTGCGAACGCGATCAGCATGAACGACACCAGCCACAGGTTGCGGGCTCCGGTGCGAATCTGGTCTTTGAGCAGGAAGCCGAGCAGGCCGATGGGGATGGTCGCGATGATCACATACCAGCCGATGCGGTAGTCGAGTTCGCGCTGCGCGTCCTCGTCGAGGAGCATGGGCTCGCCGGGGCGCATGATGGGAAGCTTCGTGGTGACCTGTTCGGTGAGCGGCACGGTTTGCCTGGCGGGCCCGGACACCTTGCGGACCAGGGTGGTGAACCAGGCGCGCACGATGCGCCAGATGTCCTTGGCGAAATACACCAGCACGGCGGCCTCGGTGCCCAGCTGGGTCACCGCGGTGAACGAGGCGCCCGCGTCGTCGCCGAAGAACACCGCCGACACGATGCGCAGGTGCGCCGAGGAGGAAATCGGCAGAAACTCGGTGAGTCCCTGCACCAGACCGAGTACCAGCGCTTGCACCCAGGTCATGGACTCGCCGACCACGTACCGTCCTCCGCTTCTGCCCGAAATATCCGTTCCGGCTGGGCAATTGGTCCACAGGCGGGTCGCACTGAGATGATCACCGCCGCAATCACGCAGCGACAGTACAGTGTCGAAGCGAGGAACGGGTGTCGGGGCAGTGACCAGCACTACAGTTGCCCGTGCCCACGACACGCCGTGACAGCGGCGATGCGACGCACAGCGCACGTGACCGTCCGCATCCGCTCGCACGCTCTAGGCTTGGCGCCGTGACGAAATCGTGGACACGGTGATGGAACAGCGGACGGTCGGTCGCAGTGGCCTGCGGGTGTCCCGGATAGGTTTGGCGACCCACACGTGGGGTTCGCATACGGATTCTGAAGAGGCGGCCGTGCAACTGGTGGCGTTCACCGATGCCGGTGGCACGCTGGTGGATACCTCTCCCGCCTACGGCGGCGGTGCGGCGCAACGGATCCTGGCCGAGTTGCTCGGTGACCTGGTCTCGCGTGACGATCTGGTGCTCAGTGGCTGTGCCGGTGTACTGCCGAGGATTTCACCCGCGCCCGCGGGTCCGTCGGTGCCCGAGCCGGAACCGGCCCGCCCGACGGTGGACACCTCGCGGCGTACGCTGCTGCGTCAACTCGACCGGACGCTGCTCGAGCTCGGCACCGACTACCTCGACATCTGGAATGTCGCCGCATGGGATCCGCGGACTCCGCTCGACGAAGTCGCGGCGACTCTGGAGTTCGCGGTCCGATCAGGGCGGGTCCGGTACGCCGGCGTGCGCGGGTTCGGCGCCTGGCAGTTGGCCAGCCTTGCCGCCATTGCACCGATCTCCGTCGCGCAGGCGCCGTATTCGCTGCTGGCGCGCGGCTCCGAAGGTTCCTTCCTACCCGCGGCCGATCACCACGGCGTCGGACTGATCGCCTCCGCCCCGTTGGCCGGCGGCATCCTCACCGGCAAATACCGCGACGGTGTGCCCGCCGATTCGCGGGGCGCGGACGAGGCGACCGCCGCCGAGATCCGTCACCGGCTCGACGAGCGCGCCACCCGGGTCGTGGACGCATTGGTCACCGCCGCCGACGGCCTGGCCACCTCGCCGCTCGCGGTCGCACTCGCGTGGATTCGGGATCGTCCCGGTGTCTCGAGCATGATCGTGGGCGCCCGCGACATCGGGCAGCTGACCGGTGTGCTCGCCGCGGAGGCTCTCGAACTGCCGCGGGCCATCGCGGCCGCCCTGGACGACGTCAGTGCACGCACGGAATGACACAAGTTAGCCTTGCCTGCATGAGGTGTGCGACGTCGAGGCATTCAGCTTTTCCGGCGCGCTTGTCCGGGCCCACGTCCGTCCAGGCGCCAGGGCTCGGCGGTGCCCGAAGCGGATGGGAGCGCGCGCTCTACGCCGTCCTCGCGCTGACCATTCTTGTCGGGGTCACCGCGTGCGGCACCGGCAGCGATACCGCGACCTCCGGACGTCAGGGGCAGAGTACTGCCGAGCTGGCGAACCTCGACCCCACGCCGATCGGGCCCGAACCGACCCCTGTCCTGCCCGCGACGGTGCGGTCGTTCGACGGCGCCGAGGTCACTGTTACCAGCGCGAGTCGCATTATCGCCGCCGACCGTTACGGCACGCTCGCGCAGATCGTGTGGGCGTTGGGCCTGGGTCCCAAAATCGTCGGCCGCAGCACCGCGGCCGCGTTCCCTGCGGTGCAGAACGTGCCCAACGTGACCGGCGGCAGTGGTTCGCTGAACGTGGAATCCATTCTGGCGCTGCGTCCTTCGGTGTTCCTCACCGACAGCACCAGCGCGGCACCCGCGGTGCGCGAGCAGTTGCGTGCGGCAGGTGTCACCGTCGTGTACTTCGATCCGCAACGCACCATGGACGGAGTGGTGCCGCAGATCGAGGCGGTCGCAGGCGCCCTCGGCGTTCCCGACAGCGGAAAGGCTCTTGCCCAGCGGACCCGCGACGAGATCGCGGCCGCGACCGCTGCCGTCCCGAGGCAGGACAAGCCTCTCACCATCGCCTTCCTCTACCTGCGCAGCACCGCCATCACCATGCTCGCCGGCCCCGGCTCCGGCGCGGATGCGCTCATCGCCGCATTGGGCGCCGAGGACGCGGGCGCGGTGGCCGGACTGAAGGAACCGTTCGTCGCGATCACCAGCGAGGCCATGATCGGCGCCGCGCCCGACGTGCTGCTCGTCATGACCGACGGTCTGCATTCGGTCGGGGGTGTCGACGGTTTGGAGAAGGTCCCTGGCATCGCGCAAACTCCCGCCGGCCGCAACCGGCGGGTGGTCGACATGTCCGACGCGGTGCTGCTGAGCTTCGGCCCGAACACCGGCCGTGTCATCGCAGCCCTGAGCGAGGCCGTATACGGCACCCGACCGGCATGAGCATGGGCGGCGACGGAGTAGTCGACGGAACGGACTCCGGTCCGTTCCGGGCAGTTTCTGGTGCGTTCGGCATGAGCCTCATCGGAACGACTGCCCCGGCGGTCCGGGCAGCAATCGCCCCGAGCCGTGCGACAACCGACCCTTTCGCCACGAACCTGTTCGGGGCCTTGTCGAGGCGAAGGGCCGCGGGCCGCGACCGCAGTGGCATGTTCCGGTCCGTGTGGACCGCCGCAGAGTCTCGGCGGAGCGAGCCTCCGAGGTCGGTGGCGGCAAACGCAGGCGAGGTTCGGTGGTGAGCAAAGCGCCGTCGGGGAGCACCTCGGTCGATCGGTCGATGCCGCACCGCCCGCAGCCGACTGCCCCGAGATCTCGGCGCCGTTCGCGCACCACGATCGTTTTCGTTGTCGCGGTGGCCGTCCTGGTTCTGCTCGCAGTGGCTTCGGCGGCCATCGGGCAGGTGCCGACCACGCCCGCCGAGGTGGCGGGCAGTGTGCTGCATCGGACCGGCCTGGACTGGGGGCCGATGCCCGCCCATCCTGCCGGTGAGGTGACGTTGTGGCAGGTCCGTTTCCCGCGGGTGGTGCTGGCGATGCTGGTGGGCGCGGCGTTGGCGACAGCGGGTGCGTTGTTGCAGGGCGTGTTCGCCAATCCGCTCGCCGAGCCCGGTGTGATCGGAGTGTCGGCAGGTGCCGCGGTCGGCGCGGGGACCGTGATCGTGTTCGGCGGCGCGTTCGTCGCCGCCTGGTCGGTCGCGGTGGCGGCCTTCGTGGCAGGTCTGGCGACCACCCTGCTCGTGTATGTGCTTGCTCGATCCAATGGGCGGACCGAGGTGGTCACCCTGGTGCTCACCGGCGTCGCGATCAATGCCTTCGCGGGCGGCCTCATCGCCTTCCTGCTGTTCGTCGCTTCCCCTGCCGCCCGCGATCAGATCGTGTTCTGGCAGCTGGGCAGCCTCAACGGCGCCACCTGGGGCTCGGTGCAGGTGGTCGCGCCGCTCACCGCCGTGGGTGTGCTCGCCGCGATTCTCATCGCGCCGCGCCTGGACCTGCTGGCGCTCGGCGAGTCCGCCGCCCGTCATCTGGGTGTCGACGTAGAGCGCTTGCGCCGCAACGTCATCCTGGTCGTCGCGATCCTGGCCACCGCGGGCGTCGCCTTCACCGGCATCATCCTGTTCGTCGGCTTGATCGTCCCGCATCTGGTCCGCATGCTCGTCGGCCCCGCCCACCGCGTCTTGATCCCCTTGAGCGCCATCATCGGCGCGGTGGTCCTGCTCGCCGCCGACGTCGGCGCCCGCTCCCTGGTCGATAACGCCGACCTCCCACTTGGCATGCTCACCTCCCTCATCGGCGGTCCGTTCTTCTTCTGGCTGCTGCGCCGCACACGCGCCCGCGCGGGAGGCTGGGCATGACCGGCTCATCGACGCGCTCGGCCACGGCAGCTCCGGCTGTCAACAGCTGGTGGTCGTTTCCTGGCGGCTGCCGCCAGCGCGCCGACCGGAATTTCGATGACCCGGCACTGCCGGAAGGGTCCGGACATGCTCGGTTACGTACGGCGGAGCGAGGCATGTCCTCCCGTGCGGAGCGGCGCGACGGCGTGATCTCTGGACCGCGCGAGGGCCGGAGTCACCGGATGAGCGGCATGCGGCTCGGTCTTGGTGGAGTTCTCAAATGGAAGGATGAATGGCCTGCGACGACCGGCCGCCTTGTTGGAGTGATCACCGGGTGCAACGCATGAGTGGCGTGCGGCAAGGGCTCGGCGGGGTTTTTGCGCGGACGCACGAGCTGCCGATGGCGCACGAACGGGATTCGGTAACGCTGCGCGCGGTCGGTGTCAGCATCGATCGGCGCGGGGTCACCGGAACGGGAAGTCGGCGCGTGCTCGAGGTAGTGGACTTCGACGTCGTTGCCGGGCAGGTTGTCGCGCTGGTCGGCCCGAACGGTGCTGGTAAGTCCACGTTGCTTGCCGCGCTCGCGGGCGAGCTCGTCCCGAGTGAAGGCACGGTCGAACTCGACGGGCGGTCGCTGACCCATTGGTCTGCACTCGACATGGCTCGCCGTCGGGCCGTCCTGCCACAGAGCCACACCGTCGGTTTCCCGTTCACCGCGCGCGAGGTGGTCGCCATGGGCCGAGCGCCGTGGGTGCGCACCGAGCGGCGTGCGCTCGACGACGAGAAGATCGCCGCCGCCATGGCCGCCACCGATGTGGAACATCTTGCGGCCCGGTCGTTTCCGACCTTGTCGGGCGGTGAGCGCGCGCGCGTCGCCCTTGCGCGTGTGCTCGCCCAGGACACTGGCACCCTGCTGTTGGACGAGCCCACCGCCGCTCTGGATCTCGGCCATCAAGAGGCTGTGCTGAATCTCGCGACCACTCGCGCCGATGAAGGCGCCGCCGTTGTCGTCGTCGTGCACGACCTCGGCATCGCTGCCGCGTACGCCGACCGTGTGGCCGTCCTGGAATCCGGCCGCATCGCTGCCGACGGCCCACCCCGCGATGTTCTCACCACTGAACTGCTCAGCCGTGTCTACCAACATCCCGTCGAGGTACTCGACCACCCGATCACCGGTGCCCAGCTAGTCCTCCCGGTCCGACGCTGAGCAGCCCTGGGCTCGCGAAGATCGGCCGCTAGGCGGGATGATTCCTATCATCTGCGCGAAGATCGCCATCTTCGGAAGCAATGCCCGAGCGCTCTATCGTTGTCGGCAGCGGACTTCCGCCGAGTGCATCGGAAGGGAAGGGCGGTGTGGAACCGGACAGGCTGAGGTAACCGTTGACGCTCTGTTGGAGGGTCAGTCCGTAGCCGTCCGCAGTGCGAGTGAAAGCGGCCCTCGGTCGGGATTTCCTGTCCGTTCGCACAGGCCGTCCCAGGCTATTCCACACTTTTGTGACGAGGTCGAAATACGCGTCGGAGGTGTCCGGGGTGGTTCCTGTTATCCAATAGGAGATATCGAAGTACTTCTGACCTGTCTCGTCGTTGTCGTCTCTGTCGTCGTCGCAGGGCATGGTGATGCCTATGCCGAAGCGAGCCTTGGGTATGGCCGGGTTGTGCAGCGCCAGTGACAGTTCCGGTGGGAGCATCCGCAGAGTTTCGATGAAGTACAGGTGCAGCTGCTGACGTGCTGCCGCCTCAGTAGCTACTTGTGGCATCGGGTCGATCCTTGGTGTCGAGGGCTGCCTTCATATGTTCTCGCCTTATGTCGCCAGATGGCTGTAGCCGGCGGAGATCAACCCCATATTGCGCAGCGACTGGTTGCCGCTGTCGAAATAGGATTGGTGGTTGTCGGGGTTGAAGCCCAGCGAGGTCGACGGGCCGCGAACGGAATCTGACGCGAAATCAGTGCCACCGAAGCCCGAGCTGGTGGGCATCGGGCCGTGAACTTTCGGCATCAGCTGGATAGAGTCGTGTTTGGCTACTGTCTTGAAAACAGACTGGTCCATGTCGAGGGGGTCGACACCGATCAGTCTCAGATCGCCGATGTTCTTGGCGCCCACTCCGAAACTGCCCACGAAGATGGCTTGGGAAGCATCGAGCCCCGAGCCCAGCATCGCGTGCCCAGCGGTGACGGATCCGTAGGAGTAACCGATGACTGTATTCAGCGACGGCGGGCCCTCGTGTGTCACACGCAATCCCTCCTGGAAACGCCGTAGCAACGGCGCGCCGTGCTCTGCGTAACGGGGGTCGATGGCTCTGACGACATCCGGCGGACCCAGATAGCCAGACCACCGAATCACCGATGTTTCGGCGGTCGGATCTACATGCATCGTGGCCTGTCTTAGCTTCTCGGGCTTCTCCAGACCCTCCATCGGTCCCCTTCCGGCACCGACGACGAATGTAATAATGTTCTGGGCCTTATCCGGGTTGCCGACGCAAGTCACCGAACGGAACGGCTCTTCGATCACCGCCAGATAGCGTTGCGGTGATCCCTGCGGTTGGTGAAGTCGCTCTGCGATGCGATCGTAGCCCGCCACGGCCCTATGATCGGACGACGCGTTAGCTAGGGCGCGCAGCATGGCCATGGTCTGTCTGTTGTAGAGGTCGCGGTCGATATGCGGGATACCGTCACGGTTGCCCACGAACGGGTCCTGTCGATGCAGCTCATCCTTCTCCGCCCTCGAGAGTCTCGACCACATGGCGTTCAGCTCTGCGGGATTGTCCGGCAAGACGGATCCGGATATGGGACTGTGCAGATCTGGATAATTGTGGATGATCCGCCAGCCCGCGCGATCGCTATAGAGGAATAGGTCGACGCCGCGTCGCATCTCTGCCGCTGTCGGCCTGATGATGTCATCGCTAAGACCAGTGCTGAGTCTGTGCAAGGCGTTCTCCAGGCGATGCGCAGCCAGCTGCATGCGATGCAGATGGGCATCCAGGATCCAACTATGAAAAGTTCGCACTAGCTATCCAGCAACTTCGGAGTAAATGGTTGCGCGACAACGCAATTGACGCAAATGCGTCAATTGTGACAACTCTGGTACCTCCCGCGATAATGTTCACCCACCAACCTCGGCACACGTCGACATCCTGCGGTCTCCGAGTGTGGCCATTTGAGCAGCGCATCCTCCCAATGTGAACCGGCGGGTGTCGCACAAGCGACTTTCGAGCGCATGCCCATACGGCCGCCGTTGCTCCAACGGGAGGCAAAGTTCAGCTCGGCACGCCCCGGCATCAGCGCCGACTGGCTACTGGTCCGCGACCGAAATGTGAATGGAACGGTGTAGAATACCTGCACCATCGACTGATTGTGCGCCATCGTCGCCAGAGTATAAACCATCCGGTCGTCTTACCGTTCGGGATCTCTGGATGCCGCTGAACCTGCTGTTACAGGAGCATATTCGCCACGAGCTGGCGAGCACCGCGCAATCGATCCACCTCTGCTTCTGGTCGATGTCGCACCGACCGCAATTCCTAACCATCGTGGTAAGGCGAAAGCTACACTGCAGCAACGCAACTGGGTCGCATAGTCCACAATCCGGTGGCGCGGTCGGCTGGGCATGCCGCGCGCTACTCGCAGCGGTAACCGAATCAGCTTGTGCCCGAACCCAGGTGCATGTCATGACTGCGTCCGCAACCTGAAGTCTTGCAGAGAGACCCGCCGCGCCCATTGATCCCCACAGCGTCCAGAACATCAGCCCGGCGATCGGTCGCATCGCTTGCGCACAGGCGAGCGCGCCGCCGCCGAACCAGAGTAGTTCCACGGTGGGCCGCCACCCGCCGTGCAACGGGAAACGCGGGTTCGAGCTGCGCCGAATATCGCCCACATGAGGACGCACAGGGCAGGTCCACCCAGCCCAGCGTACTCGGTTCTCGACATCAGCGGGCGTCATGAAGCCCCAAAGACCCACTCCCACCAGCACACCCAGTTCCAACAGGAACATCACCAGCAGGTTTGCGCCCTTGATCGAGCGCACGGTCATTCTCCTTCCGGCTCCAGCGCCAGATCGTTGTCAGTGCCAGATCACTTTCAGCACCGCGGGCGTCAACAACATGCGGATCACGGTCGCGTCGATGATCAGAGCGGCGATCATGCCGTAGGCGATGTACTTCATCAAAACCAGGTCGGAGAAGCCGAACGCGCCGGTCACCACGATGAGGATCGCCGCGGCGGAGGTGATGACACCGCCGGTGTGGGCGATGCCGTAGCGGATCGCCTCGGGTGGGTCGGCACCGCCCGCGCGGGCCTCGGCCATGCGCGAGAGCAGGAAGACTTCGTAGTCGGTGGACAGTCCGAAGATCACCGTCACGATCAGGGCCAGCACCGCGAACATCAGTGGGCCCGGGGTGAAGTGGAAGATCCTCGCGCCGTGGCCTTCCACGAAAATCCAGGTGAGGATGCCCAGCGTGGAGCCGAGACTCAGTGCACTCATGAGGACTGCCTTGAGCGCGAGGACGAAGGACCCGAATGCGGCGTACATCAGGCCCAGCGCGGCGACCACCAGGATCGCGACCAGGGCAGGTAGCCCGTCGAGTAGTCCGTTGATGCTGTCGCGCTCCAACGCGGGCACACCCGCGACCATGACCTCGACGCCGGGCGGTTCGGGGATGGCGCGTAGTGCGGCGATCACCCCGTCGGCGTCACGCTTGTCGGTCAAGCCCGCGTTGAGCACATTGATGCCGCCTTTGGTCGGCGCGCCGGGTTCGAAACGTCCGGTGAGCCCGGGCACCTGGTTGGCCTCGTACCGGATGTCACTGAGCTGCTGCGGATTCGCGCCGATCACCACCAGTTTGAGTGGTTCGGTACGGAAGCTCGGGAACAGCTCGTCGAAGTGTTCCTGCGCCATCCTGGCCGCGTTGTCCTCGGCGAGGTAGCGTTCGCTCAGCCCGCCGAACTCGATGTGGCGGAACGGGATGCTCAGCGCCAGCAGCGCCAGCACGATCGGCGCCGCGACCAGCCACGGCCGCCGCATCGCGGTGGTGGCGAGCCGCGAGAAGAATCCGGCATCGATTTGGGCTTCGGTTCGGCTGCGGGAGAAGCGATGCCAGCCCCACAGGTCGATGTGATGTCCGACGATGCCGAGCACCGCGGGCAGCGCGGTGACCGACAGCAGCGCGGCGAGCAACACCGAACTGATGCCGCCGTAGGGTACCGAGCGCAGCACGCCGATGGGGAAGATGAACAATGCGCCCAGGCTGATCGCGATGATCGCCGCCGAGAACAGCACCGTGCGTCCCGCGGTGGCGACGGTGCGCACGGTCGCCTCCTCCACCGTGTGGCCGGCGGCCAACTCCTCCCGGAACCGCGTCACGGTGAACAGCCCGTAGTCGATGGCGAGCCCGAGACTGACCAAAGTCACTACCGCGCTGGCGAATACGTTGACATTGATGTGGTCGGTGAGCACGCGCATGGTGCCCTGTGTGCCGAGCACCGTCATCCCGCCGATGAGCACGGGAAGCAGTGCGCCGATCACCCCGCCGAAGACGAAGTACAGCAGGACCGCCACGATCGGCAGTGCGATCATTTCGGCACGTTTGATGTCGTGCTGCATGCCCTGGTTGATGCCCTCGACGATTGGTTGCAACCCGGCAAGCTGCACCGTTGTGCCGCCGGGCCCGCTACCGGCCGGTCCGGCGCCGAGCTCGTCCTTGATCGCGGCGTAGTTCTCCACGGTCGCGGTGCCCGCACCGCGCAGTCCGATGCTGGCGATGGCGTGGGTGTGTGAGGTGTCGGTGGCCTGCGCGGCGAACGGGCTGTCCCAATAGCTGTCGACCTTCTGGACCCGGTCGGGGTGGCGGGCCAGCAGCTGATCGAGTGCGGTCGTCACCGCGGCCCGCACCGCCGGATCGTCGACCGTGCTGCCTGTGGGCGCGGTGTAGACGGCGACGATGTCGCTGTCGGTGTCGCGACCGAAGGTGTCGTCGGCGATCTTGGACGCGGCCACCGATTCGCTGCTTTCGTCGAACCAGCCCTCTTGGGTCAGCCTGCCCGACAGATCACGGCCATACCAGCCGGAAGCGAGGACGGCCAGCGCGAACACCGCCAGGACGAGATAACGGTGGCGATAGACGGCATGGCCCCACCGTGCCAGGCCTGTATCCAGCACTAGCCGCAGGCCGGAGTGCGGTAGTCGGCCGAGCGCAGGATGCCGCACAGATCGGTGCGGGAGATCTTCCACTTGCCGTCGATGAGTACGAAATGCACCACGGTGGTGCGCACGGCGGAGCCGGTGCCGTCCTTGTCCAGGCGCATGGTCGCGGTCAAGGTGCCGTCACGGTTGTCGAAGATCGGGTCGGTGACTCCGTACACGGCGCGCGGATTGTCCTGTAGCGCCTTGTACATATCCGGGATCGCGTCCTTGAATACCTCGCCGTCTTCGATGAGGTCGGTGCGTTCACTATCGGGCAGTGCTGGGTCGAGTGCGCGTTTGATCTGCGCGTCCAGTTCGGCCGCGGTCGGCAGCGGCCGGTGCGCGGCGCTCGCTGAGGCCGCGATCGATGAGGACAGTGACGCGTTGGCCGAGGAACGCGCGGCGTCGACAGCCGCTTCGTCCGGTCCCGAGCTGCACGCCGAGGCCAGCGTGATGAGGGCCGCTGCGGTCAGCGCGGTGCGGGCGAATCGTGTGGTTGGCATCACCATCTACATACCATCGATGACGGAACTGATTCGTCCGAGCAGCGCCCGCACCGTCGTCACGTCGCGCTCGGCGGCCACTTCGACCGGCGCCGCGTCCGGAATCATGTCGCGCACCAGCGCGACCACGCTGCGTTCGTCGTCGAGATCGATGTCGGTGGCGCGTGCTTGGGCGACCGCGACGATGTCCTCTGGGCCCGGCACGGCGCTGTCGAGGTCGGCGCGGTAGATCTCCAGGACGACGATCGAGCGGACCGTGCGGAAGGCGTACGGCCTGCCGTCGGCGGTGCTGCCGAATCCGTGAGCAAACGGACCAACGGTTATGTCATCGATGGCAAATCCCGATGAATGGTCGGCTTTCAACCGGATCTCCCTGAGTTGGACACTGTTTCAACCTAACCGTAACCCCGAACACCGAGATTCTCCCCGGGCCGCCACCCCGGTCGGCCGCGCCGGTGCGCCATCATGGTCAGATGGTGATGTTGCAGGATGATCGGTAGGTAGTGCTTCGGTAGAAGGAGTTCGGTGGATGCGCCCTCGCGGCTCGGTCCCCTCGGCCATTGCGGGTGTCGCGGTGTTGGTGCTGCTCGCCGGATGCTCCTCCGACACCGACGGTAAAGACCTGCCGACCAGACCACCGGCCACCGCCGCGGTCTCCTCGGATACGACCGACGCACCGGCCGATCAGGTCTTGCCGGTCGCCACACCGATCACCGACCTGCTATTCGTCACCGGAACCGGTGTGCTCGCGGCACTCGACAGCAGCGCGACAACGCTACTGCTCATCGATCCGGTTACTACCCCGCCCGTGGTGCGCACCGTCGCGCTGCCCGCGAAGGCCGCTGCCCTGGCCTCGGGACATGCCGGCGAAGTTCTTGTCGCCCTGCCGAATCGAGTGCTGCGGGTCGAGGCCGCGACGTCGACGGCCACCGCGGTGACTGTCGACGGTGATGTGCACGGGGTGCAAGAACGCGGCGACGGCGCACTCGTCGTCGGCACGGCCGACGGCAAGGTGCGCGTTCTGTCTCCCGCAGGCGAGGTCCTCGACACCGTGTCCGGGCTCGCCTCGGCCGACGCGCTGGCCGTCACCGGCGATCGAGTGAGCGTGCTCGACCGCCGCCAGACCTCGCTCACCGAGCTCGACCTGCGCAAAGGCCAGCTCGGGTTGGCGCTGCGCGCCGGGGACGGTGCCACCAACCTGATCACCGACCACTTCGGTCGCATCATCGTTACCGATACCGCAGGTAACGAGCTGCTGGTCTACACGGCCGGACCGCTCGTCCTGCGGCAGCGTTTCCCGGTAAGATCGTCGCCTTACGCGCTTGCCTACGATCAGCGGTCCGAGACCGTGTGGGTGACGTGCACGCAAACCAACGAAGTCGTCGGATTCGATCTGTCGACGGGTATACCGAAGGAAGTGGGCCGATTTCCGACGGTCCGGCAGCCGAACTCCGTCGCCATCGACGAGCGCACCGGCGATCTGTTCGTCGGATCCGCGACCGGGAACGGTCTGCAACGAATCCGGGCAGACCAGCGGAAGGGAGGGCAGTGATGGCGCCGAAAGATGACGAACCACCACAGCATCGAAGGACCCGCGGCCACCGCGCGGCGCTCCCCGCAAGCTGGGAAACCACGAGTGACGATTACGAATACGTGCCGCTGCGACTACCACCGGAGGTGAATCGGGTGACCGCGTCCATGCGGCTGGCCATTCAAGCCGAATTCGGCGGCTGGGAACTCTCGCGCGTGCGCGCCTATACAGACGGCAGCCGCCGAGTGCTGCTGCGCCGCCGAAAAACCGCGCTGCTACCCCAGCCCGAACCTGGGATGTGAACCGATGTACCCACTGCTATTGCGCTTGATGTTCCTGCTACCGCCGGAACGCATCCACCATCTGGTCTTTGCCGCTATGAAACTGGCCGACCGCTTCCCGCCCGCACGCTGGGCGATGTCGAAGGTCCTGGTTTCCGACGATCCGATCCTGCGCAACACCGCCTTCGGCGTCGAGTTCCCCGCGCCACTCGGCTTGGCCGCCGGCTTCGACAAGAATGCCGACGGCGTCGACGCGTGGGGACCGCTCGGATTCGGTTTCGCCGAGATCGGCACAGTCACCGCCCAGGCCCAGCCGGGTAATCCCGCCCCGCGACTGTTCCGGCTGCCCGCCGATCATGCCCTCATCAACCGAATGGGCTTCAACAATCACGGCGCGGCCGCCGCGGCCGAGCAGCTGCGTCGCCGCCGCGGCGGAGTCCCGGTCGGCGCGAACATCGGCAAAACGAAGATCGTCGAACCGGAGGGCGCCGCAGCCGATTACGCGATCAGCGCGGCCCTGCTCGGTCCGCTCGCCGATTTCGTGGTTGTCAACGTGAGCTCCCCCAATACCCCCGGCCTGCGTGATCTGCAGGCGGTCGAATCGCTGCGCCCGGTGCTGCAAGCCGTGCTCGACAGTGTGCGGGTTCCGGTGCTGGTGAAGATTGCCCCGGACCTTTCCGACGAGGACATCGACGCGGTGGCAGACCTCGCCGTCGAACTGCGCCTGGCAGGCATCGTTGCCACCAACACCACCATCCGCCGCGACGGTCTGCGCACTCCGGTCGCCGAGGTCGAAGCCATGGGTGCGGGCGGCCTGTCCGGTGCTCCCGTCGCCGAGCGCTCCCTCGACGTCCTGCGCCGCCTCTACCGCCGTGTCGGTGACCGCCTTGTTCTCATCTCCGTTGGCGGCATCGAAACCCCCGACCAGGCCTGGGAGCGGATCCTCGCGGGCGCTACCCTGCTGCAGGGCTACACCGGCTTCATCTACGGCGGCCCTTTCTGGACTCGCAATATCCATCGCGGCATCGCCGCCCGGCTGCGCGACAACGGGTACAAGTCGATCGCCGACGCGATCGGCGCCGAGCACGGCGATCGCTCCTGACACCTGCGGTGACATTCGGTGCGGCCTCGCCTGCGGAACCGCGGTGCTATCCGAGCACCCGAGGCGGCCCGCCGCGATGCATCGCAATGCGGCGGGAGCGCAAGGCGCGCCCGGCCGGTGCACCGGCCGCCGCGTCCTCCGGTTCCGGCGTCTCGCTCGCATGCTGACCCATGCGTGCCAGGATCCGCTCGGACAGCAGGATCACCGCCTGCTCCCAGGGGATACCGATGATGTCCGCTCGCTTGGTCGCTTCGAAGTGCGCGCCCCGGTCGTGCACGCCGCTCGGGTCGCTGAGGATCTCATCGAGTTCCATGCCTGCCAATGCCTGTTCCCTGGTCAGCGGCCGGTCCGTCAGCCAGCTCAACGACCACACTGCCGCCCCCGATCCGGTGGCCTTGTATGCCGACTCGGGGGTTATGTCACTGATCATCGTCCATTCGGTCGTATGCACGTTCATGGTGCCTCCGGTGCAACAGTTCGAGCCTGGTGAGCTCTGGGGGTACAACATGGTCACGAATGACTCCTGTCGAGCATCCGCTGATGCAGCAATCCGATGGCTTGCCGCACGGTGATTCCGAGTCGATCGGCCAGCGCCTGCGCGGCAGGGTCCGATGCCAGGTCCAGATGGCTGAGGATCTCCTGCAGTTCCATGCCGGCCAGCGCCTGTTCGCGGGTCAGTGAATGGGGCAACCAGCTCAGTCGCCACGCCGGTTCCTCGGGGCCTGCTCGCCATGCCCATTCGGGCGTGAGGCTGCTGGTCATCGACCGACTGCTTTCGTAGATCGTCACGGCTGTCTCCACGGGTGGAGGACTCGTCGCCGATGCTGCGGCTCCCAGGGCATCGAGTCGCGGTGGACCCGAGTTGCTCGAATCGACCGGGCTTCGCTGCCAAAGAAGTAGCGGAGCGCAGCAACGACGGTGGGTGATTTCTGTCGGATGTCCGGGTGAACGGCGAACCGTTCGCCTAGACCGTGGCGCGGTTGGTCTCCAGCTCGATTTCGCAGTCGCCTGTGCGGTGCTGTTCGCGCCACCGAGCATGTCGCATCAGGTGCAGCATTCTCATCACCAAACCCTCCCGATTCGTCTGGCGGGCGATCAGATCGCCAAAACCAGTGTGGCATTTGCCCTTCATGAAGGTCAATTGCCGGAGTAAGTTGGGGATTGCCGGATCGTGTTGGAGCTAAACCCCGATCGTCCGGTAGTCCGCCGGCAGAGCACAAACGAATCGACAACGCATCCAGGGAGGGGCGGATCTTGCAGAATCTTCCGCAGGACTCTCGCATGGTCGCGATACGCAACATCCTCACGCGGCTGTGCAAGTACTCCGGCCTGAGCTCGGATCGCTTGCGCAACACCGAGATCGACGTCGAGCCCCTGCTCGACCTGGTGGTCGTCCGGCAACGCGCACTGCGCACCGGTCGGTCACCGGAGGAATCCATGCTGCCCGTCGTCAGCGACATGGCACGCCGCTTGCAGCCGACCGACCGTTTGATCGCCGATGCGGCGCTCTCGCTGGGGTTGTTTCGTGAAAGCCCCCCGGACGGAATCGATCTCGATCGCCTCTACGCCGAGAACCTCGGGCAGCGGCGGGAGTATCTGGCCGAGATGTGGCGTCGATTGCACGAGACGCTGCGGGCCGAGGCCATTCCCGAGGCGCCGACGGTGAAGCGGCTGCGTACCTCCTCGGAACACGATGCGTTCACCGCGCTGGCGGGCCTGCTCGCAGGCGAATCCAGCTACACCATCCCGCAGGTGACTCCCACGCCGAAAATCGTAGTGACGCTACCGAACTCGCAGCCGAGACCGGGCATGGTGACGGTGGTCGGTGACGCGGTCATGGACCACCTCTTCCGTGTCGACCGTATACCCGCGGTGGACGCGCCCGCTCGCGGCAACGGCTACGGCGAGCATCCCGGCGGCAAAGGGCTCAACCGAGCGGTGGCGGCCGCGCGCCTCGGACTTCAGGTCCGCATTGTCTCCGCGCTCGGTGACGATGAAAACGGGCGTCGGATAAGGGAATACCTCGACGCGGCCGGTGTCAGGACCGAGCTGATCAAGACCGCCACTCGCGCACCCTCACCAATCACCGCGGTCATCATGACCTCGAGCGGCGACATGGCGTTGATCGGTGTGCAGGACGATCGGGTCCGCTTGGAAGGAGCGGATCTCGACGGTCCGAATGTGCGTGCGGCGCTCGCCGCCTCGGATGTGGTGCTGCTGACATTCGAACACCCCATCGGCATCATCGGACAGGTGCTGGCCATGGTTGCGAACATGCGACCCAAGCCGCGGTTGATCGTCTGTCCGACGCCGAGTCTGCGGGTACCGCAGGATCTCTATCGCTATCTCGACGCGGTCGACTACCTGGTGGGTTCTGCTGACGAGCTCGACAAGATGCTCCCGGCCGTGACCACCGCGTCGAGCGACGATGTCGCGCAGCGGCTGCGTGGGCTCGGGGTCGGCGCGGTGTGCACGGTCGGCGAATTCCAGTGTGCGATGCGGTCGGATCGGCTCAACGTCGACGTCACGCATTTTCCGCGGGCACTCAAGAACGCGCCGGGTGCGGCGGCCGCGTTCTCCGCGGCGCTCGCCTATCGGGTCGTCGTGTCGGAGGGATCGCTCGGCCGAGAAGACCTCGACTGGGCGACCGCGGCCATGCTGTTGACGCAGAAGCTGGGTGACGTGCCGAGCGCCATGCCCCTGACCGGCGATATCGACCAGATCGTCGAGCGTTATGCCGCCAACCGGTGAGCATCACATCATCATGAACGGCGACTTTTGACCACCACGCCTCGCACTTCATCTGGACGACACCACATATCCGCTACAGTCCCCGTCGTGACCACGCACATCCAACGGCGTCGCTCCGGCTCGGGTCCGGGGCAGCATTGATCACAGCCGGGTCCCTACTCGGTGCGACCACTCATCGGTTCGCCCGCAAGGGACGCGAAATACAGGTTTCTGTTATGGAAGTCGCCGGCGGCGCCGAGTACGGATACGTACTGGTCTTCGGTGCGCTCACCGACGGGTGCCTCGTCCGGGTGCATTCTCGGTGTCTCTACGGCGACGCGCTCGGCTCTGACGACTGTGATTGCGGGCCCGAACTCGACAAAGCACTCGACCTCATCCAGGTGGCGGGCGCGGGCATCTTGGTGTACCTGGAGCAGGAGGGCCGTGGCGTCGGGCTGATCGCCAAGGCGCGCGGCTATCAGCAGAGCGAGCGCACCGGTAGCGACACCTTCGCCAGCTATGAGGCACTCGGCTACCCGGCCGATGCCCGCACCTACAACCACGCGGCCAAGACTTTGGTGGACCTCGGGCTGCGATCGGTGCAGCTACTGACCAACAACCCGGCCAAAGCCGAGGATTTTCGGTTGGCGGGCCTCGCGGTAACCGTGGTTCCGTTGCGCACCCGTCCACTCAGCGCACGCGCCGCCGCGTATCTGGAGGCCAAACGTCGACGTCGGCGTCATTGGATTCCGACCGACGACGCGCCATGGGCGCCGGCCGACTGGGAGTCGGATGCCTTGGGCACGTTCCCGGCTGTGCAGCGACCACGCCGTCATCGTCGACTCGGGGGTGTCCGCAACAGTCGTCTGGCGTTCTGGCGGCGAGCCTCTGCGGCCGCGGAGCGACAGTCGAGCCGCGATCCCACCCCGCAGCCCGGAGCGCTGCCGACCGAAGCTGTCGCGTACCTGCCTACCGAACCGGGCCTGTCGGCTCCCACTATGCAGCCTGCTCTCGACAATGCCGCGCCGCGCATCGGTCACGAGATCACCCAACGAGCCGCCGTCCCCGCGTAGCAGTGCCATGGGACCTGCCCTCCGGCTACCATGGATTCATTGTGCGACTGGCAATTTCACAGTTCGTGCGACCGCTTCACTATGCATCGGAGGAGCATGGCCAAAGCGGCACCGGGCCTTTCCGCCACCGGACATCGGCTGACTCGCAAGGGGCGTGAGCTCTGCGTTCGGGTCATGCCGATTCCCGGTGGCGAAGACGGCGGTCATGCGCTCGTCTTCGGTCAGATCACCGACGGTTGTCTGGTCCGAATCCATTCCCGCTGCCTCTATGGCGACGCCCTGCAGTCCGAGGACTGCGATTGCGGTCCCGAACTGGACAAGTCGATGGACCTCATCCAGAACGCCGGGTGCGGTGTGCTCGTGTATCTGGAGCAGGAAGGGCGCGGCGCCGGTCTGGTCAACAAGGCGCGCGGGCTGCGCACCAGTGAGCGGCTGGGAGTCGATACGTTCGACAGCTATGAGCGCCTCGGACTGCGGGCCGATACGCGCAGCTACCGACTCGCGGCCGAGGCGCTGACGGCGCTGGGGCTGCGCTCGGTGCGGCTGCTGACCAACAACCCGGACAAGGTGGGTGCGGTGCGGGATGAGGGCATCGCTGTCACGGTGGTGCCTGTGGCGACGCGGCCGCGCAGTGACAAGGCGCGCAAGTATCTCGAGGCCAAGCGGGAGCGTCGTGGGCACATGATCCCGCTCGAGGATGTCGGGCGTTCGAGGTTTCCGCGGTCACCCGGGTCGTGGTGGTGTCCGCCCGTGTCATGGTGCATGCGGCGATTCGCTCTCGCGGTGAGAACCGTCACGATCCCCGACGGCCGGCTGCGATGAGTGGCTCCGAAACCGCTGTGGCTCTGAGCATGTCGCTCAGAGCCACAAGGGTCGAGACTACTTCACCTCGTAGGTGGCGACGATGGTCGCGCGGGCGAGAGTGTGGAAGAACAGGTTGAATCCGAGGAACGACGGTGTCGCGTCCTCGGAGACCTCCAGGCTCTCCACGTCAACGGCGTGCACCACCACGAAGTACCGGTGCGGTCCGTGCCCCGCGGGCGGCGCGGCGCCGACGAAGCCGGGGAACGACGCGTCGTTGCGCAGGTTGATTGCGCCCTCGGGCAGCGTGCCGCCCTTGCTCCCCGCACCTGCGGGCAGCGAGGTGGTCGTCACCGGGATATTCGCGACGGCCCAGTGCCAGAAGCCCGCCGTGGTCGGTGCGTCCGGATCGTACACCGTGACCGCGAAACTCTTTGTCTCCTCCGGGAATCCGGACCACGACAATTGCGGCGAGATGTCCTTGCCGCCGACACCGAAGAACTCGCTCACCTGATCGTTGCGCAGCGACTCGCCTGGGGTGATGTCTTCCGAGGTCACTGTGAAGGTGGGCACCTGCGGGAGCGCGTCGTAGGGGTTGTAGGTCATGGGGTCCTCTCCGGATTGATTCAGCTGTGCAACAAGAAATGTTCCAATACCTGCGTGCCGAACTCGAGTGCATCCACCGGAACGCGTTCGTCGACGCCGTGGAAAAGTGCGGTGAAGTCCAGTTCCGGCGGCAACTGCAGCGGTGCGAAGCCGAAGCAGCGAATGCCCAAGCGCGCGAACGCCTTTGCGTCGGTACCACCCGAAAGCATGTAGGGCACGGTGCGGCCCTGTGGGTCGTGGGCGAGGATGGCGTCGTTCATTGCGTCGACGAGATGACCATCGAAGGTCGTCTCGTAGGAATCGAGCTTGGTGATCCACTCCCGTTCGACGTCCGGGCCGATCAGCTCGTCCACTTCGCGCTCGAATGCCTCCTGCCGCCCTGGCACCACACGGCAGTCCACGACCGCCTCCGCGGTCTGTGGGATGACGTTGGCCTTGTAACCGGCCTGCAGCATGGTCGGATTCGCGGTATCACGCAGGGTGGCGCCGATAATGCGGGAAATGGTGCCGAGCTTCGCGAGTTGGCCCTCGATGTCGGGGCTCGCCGGATCGAATTGCAGGCCGGTCTCCTCCGACACCGCGGCCAGGAATTCGGCGACGGAATCCGAAAGTACCAGCGGGAAGGTGTGTTTTCCGAGTCGGGCGACCGCGTCGGCCAAGATGGTGACGGCATTGTCCTCGTGCAGGAACGAGCCGTGGCCCGCACGGGCCTTGGTGCGCAACCGCATCCAGCCCAGCCCCTTTTCCGCCGTCTCCACCAGGTAGAGCCTGCGCTCGGTGCCGTCGGGGCGCGGGACCGTCAGCGAGAACCCACCGACCTCCCCCACTGCCTCGGTGATCCCGGCGAACAGATCGGGCCGGTTGTCCACCAGCCAGTGCGATCCCCACTTGCCGCCGTTCTCCTCATCAGCGAGGAAAGCGAACACGATATCGCGTGGCGGCACCGTCCCCTCGATCTTGAACTGGCGCGCGACCGCCAGCATCATGCCGACCATATCTTTCATATCGATCGCGCCGCGCCCCCACACATAACCGTCGCGAACGGCGCCGGAGAAAGGATGCACACTCCAATCGGCCGCCTCGGCAGGCACCACATCCAGGTGACCATGCATCATCAGCGCGCCCCGGCCGGCGTCGGCGCCCTTCAACCGCGCGAACACATTTCCGCGTCCCGGGGCACCCGACTCCACGTACTCGGTGGTGTAGCCCGCCTGATGCAACTGATCTGCCACCCACTGCGCACACTCGCGCTCCCCCTTGGTGGTGGCCAGATCGCCGGTGTTGGAGGTGTCGAACCGGATCAGCGCGCTGACCAGCTCCACCACCTCCGACACTGCACGACTGCTGCTTTTCGGGCCGGATCCTTCGCCAGTTGCTGACACGTACCCTTTCCTACCATCTACCCGCCGAGATCCCGTGCTGTGCCGGCCGCCGCGCCGGGCGAAACGCACCCGCACGCCACCGCCTGCGGTGGGCAATCCTACGGCCGCCCCGCGCCAACATCAGCCTGAGCAGAATGCCGCCCAGCTGATCGGCGCCAAGTGGCATGGCGGCGGCCGATAGCGTGGCCGGGTCACCGCGATGTGCCATTCGATCACGCAGAGAAGTGCACTTTGGCCGCTCCGATGCGATCGATGCGGTCGCGGCCCCAGGCGCCGAGCGGTTCGAGCGCGGCGTTGAGCGCCGCGCCCAGCTCGGTGAGGCGATATTCGACGCGTGGCGGGACCTCGCGATAGATCTCGCGGTCCACGACGCCGTCCTGCTCGAGCTCGCGCAGCTGCTGGATGAGCATCTTCTCCGACACTCCAGGCAAGCCGCGGCGCAGCTCACCGAAGCGGCGCACACCGTGGTTCTCGAGCTCCCAGAGGATCAGTGCCTTCCACTTCCCGCCGACGACATCCATCGCCGCGTCGATGCCGCAGAAGTATGGTCCGGATCTCTTTTCGCCCATCGTCCGACCTCGCTACCTGTTCACAAACCGAGTGCTGAGTACCCGACCGAATAGTAGGTACTTGTCGGTCCGTCGGGCAAAGAGCAACCTTGGTTCCAGCGCGCTGACCACCACGTTCACCAACCAAGGAGACGACCCGCAATGGCGGAAACCCAGCAAATCCCGGTGACGGTTCTCGGACTCGGCGCAGTGGGTCAGGCGATGGCTGCGACCCTGTTGAAGGCCGGAAGGGCGAGCACGGTATGGAACCGCACTGCGGGCAAGGATGCCGACCTGGTCGCCGCAGGCGCCACCAGCGTCGCCTCGGTCGCCGCCGCGCATGGCATCGATTACCTGGACCGGGCATCATGGCCGTGCCCACGATGATCGGCGAACCCGGCGCGTCCATCCGCCACAGCGGCTCCCGAATTGTGTTCGACGAGTATCGCGACACACTCGAATTGCTCACCACCGCAGACCATTTCGGCGCTGACCCCGCACTCTACGACTTTGCGCTGCTGCCGAACGTGTACACCATGTTCACCGGCTTCTTCCACGGTGCGGCCATACTTCGCTCAGCAGGAGTCCCGGCAACCACCTTCGCCGACCGCGCCGTCGCCTGGGTAACCGCCATGGCCAACCGCTGCCCGAATACGCCCGCGTCATCGACAGCGGCGACTACACCGCCCCCTTCCAGCCCCTCGCCTTCCACGAACCCGCCATCGTCCGCGACAGCCGCGACGCAGGCGTGGCCTTCGACATCGTCGCCCCCATCCAGCACCCTCTCGACCGTCAAATCGCCGACGGCCACAGTCCGCTGGGATTCGAGCGAACCGTCTGAGAACTTCGCTGACCCGACCACAGCGCCGTGCGCTCGCCACCGGTCCGCGAACGCACGGTCGCCCGCATACATCCTCGAGTAATGCCAGGTAGACGCGCGATTTGGTTCCACGCACTCACATCCGATAATCTTGCTGAGCACCACCGGTCCGGGTGGCGGAATGGCAGACGCGCTAGCTTGAGGTGCTAGTGCCCTTTAACGGGCGTGGGGGTTCAAGTCCCCCTCCGGACACTGTTTTGTCATGCATCCTCTGCAAATTTGCAGAGGATGCATTTCTTTCTGCTCTCCGAGGGTGTCTGGACACCGCGGATCTGCAGATTTGCGCAGATACCCACTCGAAAGCGGTGGGCAGCCGCACGGATGTGCGGGTCGTGCACTCATGGGACTTGAGTGCGCCGGTCAGAGCACGAAACGATTTCGCCAACCGAGAACCCGTTGCCGAGCGACGGCGGCTGTGTTTCTCACATCGGTGGCCGAGAAGGCAGCGGTGTGCAGCCACGGACCCGCCGAGCGGGCGGGTCGGCCGGACGGCAGAGTTGCGATATCGGGAGTGCGACCCGGGCTGGCTGGGTCGGCGGATTGCTGCGTGTTGGTGCTTGGTCTCTCCGAGGGTGTCGTTGCGGTCTGCGCGGCGGATGGTGGTCGGCTTCGCCTGCCGAAGCCGACAAGGTCCAGCGTGGTCGCCTTCTCGGCTCTCGGGGATGGAAGACATCCGATGGGTCTAATTCGCCGCGAGGTCGTACAAGCTAGGTGCCTTTTTGATCTTGACGCCTTGAGCGTTAGTTTTCAGTGCATGCGGCAAAGAGCGCGGAATCGGTTGCTGTGCTGCATATTTCGTGCCGAAGCTAGCGGTGATGTGCGCCGCGATGTGCGGCAAGCGCGTCGGAATCTGGGGTCGCTCCTGCTCGTGGCGGGTGCCGGTGTCGTCAGGCGGAAGTGTCCAGGGCCGGGGCCACCAGTCGACTGCAGGCCCGGATGTGGGGATAGCGGGGCAGGTGCGAACTCGCCGCGCGGTGGATCGTTGACAGTATCGAGAAGGAGTTATCGAAGCGTGGAAACAACTTCTGGCAGATTGCCATTCAATAATGTGCGGAGACAGGTGGGCGTCGCGAACGAGTCGATGTCTTCGATGTACGGTTCGCAGTCCGCTGCTGCAGGTGCCGACAGCGAAATCACCGACCAGCTCGAGGGTTCAGGTGGTGTCGTGGACGCTTCGACTGTGGCCCAGGAGGCTCGGGCAGCAGCGATCCCGTTCGCGTTCCCTGTGGAGTTGCCGGTGCCACCGATGGGTGAGTTCACCTGTGCAACGACGACTATCGATCCGGCGGGCCGGTTGGGTGACCGCTCTGTGATCAAAAGCCTCGGCTGGCGGAAGGGTCAACCGGTCTCGATCCAGCCCAGCCAGGGACTGCTGCGCATCACTCGTGTTCCCGAGAGCGAGTCATCGGTGGCGGCGAACGGCTATTTGTTTCTCCCGGTCTCAGTACGTCGCGCCTCGCGTCTACGCACCGGCCAGCGGGTGCTGATGGCCGGCGGGCTCGACAGCGATGTTCTGATCATCTGCCCCCTCCGAGCGGTCGGTGCGGCACTGTGGTCGTATCGACCGGGTCTGTTCGAGGCGGTTGCGCATGAAGCACGATGACGTCCATGCCGCACTACGGTTCGTAGCATCGCTCGGGCTGACCCTAGATGATCTGGCAACCGAGCACGCCGACCGAGCACGCATACCGACGATCAGTCAGTACATCCAGCGACTCGCCATCAAGAAACCAGAAAGCACGAATCATTACCGCTCCTACTGGACGATCATCGAAACAGAATGGGGCCAAAGACCTCTCGACTCGCTGACGGTGGCGGAAATCGAAGTGGTCGCGGCTGAGCATCGGAGCCGAGCTGCCGTTCGAGCCAACAGCAGAGGCGGCTACGGGGCAGAAGCCAACATCATCGCCGCGCTACGCTTCCTATACCAGAACGCAGAGACTGCCGGCCTAATCCGGCCGGATTCGAATCCGGCCGCCAAAGCGCGCAAGACATCCCAGGCTTCCGGACCGGCCCGCGCATTGAGTCTCGACCAGATCGAGGACCTCGGCCGTGTTGCCTCAACCACCGGCGATGACACCGAACTCGACGCACTCATCTTGCGGTTACACATCGAAACAGCCTGCCGCAGAAGCTCCGTCCTCGCGCTGCGTATCGAGGATCTGGAACGCGACGACTGCCTGGTAAGACTCAATGAACGAGGCGGCGCGATCCGGTGGCAACCCATCTCCCCTACCTTGATGAACCGCCTGCTCGATCACGTGAGACACCGCGGGGGCCGTAAAGCCACCGACCGGGTACCGCGGTACCACGACGGAGCGCCTGTCGCTCTTGCACGCTACCAGTACCTCGTCCGCCGGGTCCGTGGTGAACTCCCCTGGGCTGACGAACTACAGGTGAACATGGATTGGATCGGCCGCACCACAGAAGCATTCGTCAAGAATCGATTCGGGCGCACCACCGCCAACCTGTTCAAGCGCGGAATCGCACACATCGACCGTACCGAAGCCCACAATCGGTACGACCCTCGGCGACTAGCCCCAGTGGCCGAGGTGCTGGTCGCGCTCACAGGCGAGCCCCACCCTCTGGCCCGCCTGTAGGGACAGGTGTCTGTCGCTCAGTAGCCACTGGCACATGCGAATTGTGTGAGGCGTCAGTACCAACATCCGTCACTGGCAGTCGGCCACGATGACCGCCCAGGGCACTTTGGACGTGCCGGCATGGGTGCTGCGCAATCCGACACGACGACTGTACCTACCTGGACGGGTCGCAATGACTGGAGCCCTTTGAGCAGGTCCAGCGGTTGTGAGAGTCCGCGAATTAATCGCGCAAGGCACCAGCGAGGGCCTGGCCGCCACCCGCGGGCAACGCCTCGGTCGGCCACCGGCGCGTCGACAACGATGTCACCATCGAGCACGAGCGGGAGCTTTCGGTGGGAACCTCGGCAACACGAGGAAGCCGGATCGACTTCCTCGTCCACTATGACGACGACTACAAGGTCGGGGTCGGGGTGAAGACCACGAGCTTGTGGTCAGAGTTTGTGCAGGAGCAACTCGTGCGACTACCAGCTCTTTGCAGGTGTCCACGGTGGACTGCAGGTTGGTCGCTGCCTTGTCGTAGCGCAGCACCGCCGCGGCCGACTGCAAGATCACCAGCAGACTTGTCGGGGTGGCGAGGATGACCTTCTTGTTCGCGGCGTATTCTCACAGACCGCGGTCCTGCTCCCACGCCGCGTACAGGAACGAGTCCGAGGGCACGAACATCACCACGAACTCCGGCGACTTGTTCGGCAGCAGCCAGTACTTCTTTGCGGCGAGCTGGTCGATGTGGGTGCGAACGTTTTTGGCATGCGCCGCGAGCCGTTGCTGTTGTTCGGCTTCGTCGCGCGCGTTGGCCGCGTCGATGAGCGCGTTGAACGGCGCCTTGGCGTCGACGACCACTGCCATATCGCTGCTGATCTTGACGATCAGGTCCGGTCGCTGGGCACCGCCATCGGTGTTGAAGGTCGGCTGATTGTCGAAGTTGATCAGGTTCGTCATGCCGGAGGCTTCGACCACCGCCTGCAGGGTCTGCTCGCCCCACTGACCACGGGCCTCGGGTCTGTGGAACACGTTCTTCAACTGTCCGATCTTCTTGAGCACCTCATCGCTGGACATACGCACCATGTCCCGGTCGGTGCTCATCTGCTTCAGCTGCTCACTCAGCGCGGCCTTGGCGCTGGCATTGTCCTTTCCGACCTCGGCCATCTGGGCGCTTGTTTTGTCGATCAACGCCACCACCGGCTTGACGCCCCACACCTCGACAAGCCGCCTCGGATTGGGATGCCGAATTCGACGGCCACCGACTAACGCTCGCCGACTTGCAGGACTCGGGAGCCAAACTGTTCGACTGGCAGATCGACTCCGACAATCCGTGGTGGAACAGACCTCTCAAGTACGGCGAAATCGGCTGTACGCTAGCCCATCTGGCGTGCTGGTCCCAGGCTGACGAACACAGCAACGCACCGTACATTCTCATTCTCGAGGACGACGCTGTTCTCAATCCTGGGTTCCTCGACACTCTCCTCGCCGGCCTGCACCGACTGCAAGAGCAGGCTATCGAATTCGATCTGCTCTACATCGGCCGATACCCTCTCGAACCCGACCGTCCTGGTCCAGCAACAGGGTTCGTCCGCCCCGGATACAGCCATTGCAGCTACGCCTACCTGCTCACCCGCACCGCTCTCCCAATCATGCTGGCCGCCGGACTCGCGCAAGCGATCATCCCGATCGACGAATTCCTACCCGCCCTATACCTGCCGCACCCCCGCCCAGACCTGCGAGCCCGATTCCCACCTCAACTCACCGCCCTTGCCGTCCACCCACCCCTGGCCACACAACGCGCCAAGACCGAAGCTGGTAGCGACACTGAGAATTCCGACTTCGCCGGTACCTAACACAGCTTGGCCTGCCATCGTCTCTGGCGGCTGGCGTTCACGAATCTCGGAGGCTTGTAGTCGTCTGCCCAAGGTTGCTCGCGAGTGCGGCCAGGGCCTGGGGAACCGGACGAACGGTGTGAGTGCTACCGAGATCGTTTGAGTCGCGAACGTCCTGTCATGCCGATTTCGGTGTGGTGCCTGGCCCACGCCCGCGTCAGGGGCTGGCCTTGCCTTCTGAAGTTAATTGGCCTAACCTAAAGTTAATCCAACTAACCCGCATGAGAGGGTTGCCCACATGTCCACCGCTGTCGTCCATCCCCGTCACCACGTCCTCACCTCCCTCCCGGCCGCCGTCAGCATCGCCTACTCCGCCTCCTGGATCGCCGGGCTGACGGTCGGCGCACCCGCTCCGGCATTCACCGATTCCGGCGGCGAGATCATCCGCGAATTGTCGGGCCACACCGGCGCTTTCGCCACGCAGTTCCTGCTGACCGAAGGGCTGCCCGCCATCGGCCTGGCGGTCGTGGCGCTGGCACTGGCCCGCACGGCCCACTCCCCACTCGCCGGCCGGCTCGCTACAGTGACCGGCGTTGCGGCGGCGCTGATTTCGTTCACCCAGTTCTTGCTCGGGCTGGCCCTGACCCGCGCCGGTTCCCCTGATTCCGCGCATCTGCTCTTCGAGCTTGTGAACCGGTTCGACGGGGCGAAGATGTTCCTGCTGGCCGGGCTCTCCGTCGCGGCGGTGCTGACCGGGCTGCTGCCCCGCTGGCTGAACTACACCGCCATCGCCATGGCGGTGGCGATCGTGGCCTCGGGGATCGGGTATCTGTTCCTGATCCAGGGCCTGGCTACGCTGGCCTACGTGTCCGGACCCCTGCTGCTGGTCGTCATCACCGGTGCCGGCCTCGTCCTGGGCCGGAAGTCCCGGTAACGACGTGCCGCGCGCCGGTCTCACACCCGAGCGAATAATCGCCGAAGCCGCGCTCGTAGCGGACGAGGCGGGCCTGGAAAGGCTCACCCTGGCCGCGGTGGCGCAGCGTTGCGGCGTTTCCCTACCGGGCCTCTACAAGCACATCGACAATGTCGAGGCTGTGAAACGCGATCTGGCGGTCCTGTCGGTCGGCGAGCTGACCACCGTTCTCGCCGATGCCACCGCGGGCCTCTCCGGCCGCGACGCGTTGCGCGCGATCTGCACCGCCTATCGCGACTACGCGCGCGCCCACCCCGGCCGCTACGCCGCGGGCATCGTCGCGCCCGCCGCCGACGACGACACCTACGTCCAGACCGCCACCCGCGCCTACCACGTCCTCACCGCGGCCCTGCGCGGCTACCACCTCTCCGACGCCGACCTCGTCCACGCCGTGCGCATGGTCCGCACCGTCTGCCACGGCATGGTCACCCTCGAATCCGCCGGAGGCTTCGGCCTTCCCGAATCCGTGGACGACACCTTCGAGCGGCTGCAGGACTCGCTGGACACCGAATTCCGCACCATGGCGCACTGAATCATCCAGTCGCGCTTCGCAGGGCGAAGCGATGCCGAGCGCTCGCCGGATCATCGGGTGCGCCACCGTGGGCAAGCGCTGCCACCCGACCGAACCGACCAGAATCCCCACCCCCAGATAGAGAGACATTGTGACCGAACAAGATCCGAAGATCGCCGCCATTTCCGCCTTCTTCGACGCATATGCCCGCTACGACCTGGACGGCATGCGTGCCGTTCTCACCGATGACATCACCTGGACCATTCCGGGCCATCACGCACTGTCCGGCACCAAGCGCGGCATCGATGAGGTCGTGGCATTCTTCAACCAGTTGTCCAAGGCGGGCATGAAGGCCGAGACCTTCTTCCTGGAGGCCAACGACGAATACGTGGTCGACATCCACCGCGGCTACTCCACTGCCGGCGAAGGCACGGTGGACACCATCTGGGCGCTGGTATGGCACTTCGACGCCGACGGCAAGGTAGACCGCGTCGTGAACCTCTCCGGCGACCAGCACCAGATGGACAACTACATCTGGAAGAACTACACACTCGCCCCGCTGCCCGCCCGGTTGGCGTTGCCCACCGCGATATTGGAGTAGGCGTCGACCGGACCGATCTGATCCCACTCGACAAGCTCACCGCGTTCTTCACCCAGAATCTTGCCTGAGGTCGCGGGCACCGACGCCCGCCCGAGGCGAATCACCCGAAGATGCCCGGCGCGCACCAGATGTGCACGCGGGGCTTCTCCGTGGTGCCTACTGCCGTTCGAGGATCCAGAGCTGGATTTGGCCATTCTGCAATCGATCACGTGGCTGGCGGGCAGATTACGAGGCCCGACCTCTTCCTGGGACATGCCGCGATCACCGATACCTGTTCGTCGCCCAGCCGCAACGCCGACGGGGTAGCAGGGAAACGCACGATAATGCCGCTGACCGCGCAGACATCCGCACATGCCGATTTCAGGATGGGTCGGGTTGTCCTCGGCTGGCTCATGGGCTGTGGCGCAGGCACGGAATGTGCCCATCCCCTCCCGCCCAGGGGCGGGTAGCGGGCGGAGGATTCCCAGCGTGAATGCGTCAGGCGGGTGGGTCTGGCTCGGTCTCCTCGGGTGCGCCGAGGCTTTCGAGCGGCGCCGCGCTCGTCACTCGGCGCGTTACTGTGAACCTGTGAACCTGTGAACGTTGGCCATGGCCCACGCTCTGATCGCGGCGCTCTGCTCCGGGTGCATGCGCGGCGTCCAACGGCCGATCCGCACGCTTTCAACGCCCAAGCTGTGTCCGGGGAGAAACCGCGAGAGCTGTTCGAACTGGGCTGGTGTCACGAAGGCCAGGTAGTAGTCCTGCCCGGAATCCAGCGACGCCAAGACAGTACCGAGGCCAAAGGCACGCTCACCGATCTCTTCGAGGAACGCTTGGAGGTAACCGACGCGATCGTCCTGGCCATGCTGAGCGTCGAAGACGGCGAGCCAATCCCAGGGCAGCGCCGTGGGATAGGAGCTCAGCGATGTCAACTGCTCGCGGACAGGCCAGGGATCGGCCTCGCGGGAGATGACTGCCACGGCCGCGATCCCGTCCGGAGATTCGACGTCGCGAGATGATTCAGCCGTGCTAGAGGTGAGGAGTGCCCGTCGTTGCGCGATGATGGCCCGCACGCTGAACTCGAAATCGGGTTGCTGGCGGGCGTAATCATGGGCGTAGGCCGCAACTTGCGAGGTCTGGCGCACGACGCGGTCCGGCTCGGGCGGCGCGGGCCAGAACTGCAAGAGGTAGCAGTCCAGCAGTGGCTCCTCGTCGAGTCGGACGTCCTTCTCCCGTGCCTGGTCCATGCCCTGCGCGCAGTACCGCACCCGGTAGTTGATCCCTTCTTTCAAGTCCAGTTCCCAGGAGGCCTCGCCGGCCCACTGCGACAGGAAGCTTTGATCCGAGACCGGGTAGAAGGAGACCTCCACGACGTCTTCCCATGCCAGGTCCAGCGGTGGAGCCTGGCCGTGCACCTCGACGGTGAAGCCGACGCTGCCGGTGTGCAGCCCGGTGCGCAGGAAGAGTGCGCCGGGTACCGCGGCGCCACACAGTCCTGAACTCTGACCGGCGAACGCCTCGTCCATGCGCGAGTTGATGCCGGGGGCACTCTCGACATAGATCTGGCTGTAGGAGACGTGAACCTCGCGATCGAGCCTGAACACTTCTCACACCGTCCCAACCGGCGAGAGCCGGCCATCAGCCAGCAGCGCCACGGGCAGCGTGGGGCCACATGAGTGAGGAGCGTTCAGCTCAGTGGGATCGGTGCCGACCACCGCGGGGGCGAAAGGGTCGGCCGCCGTGTGGTGGTGCGGTCTGGTTCGGGAACAGCTCATGCAGGCAGCGTAGAGAAGCCCACCGACACGGCGGTTTCCGATCCTTACGGCATGAATGATCTGGAGGTCGCCGAATTCGACGTTTGCCCGCCGCGCATTGGCGGCCGCCCGCTACCGAACGAGGTCTGCGCTGCGCTGCACAGGCACTCTGAGTCTCAGCTTCGAACGTCCTGTATTGCCGCATACCGCGCGGTTCCCAACGCCACGCAGCCGCACCCGGGGTTCAACAGTCGGTGGCCGTGTCGCGGGATCCACAGAGAACCCCTCGACACGGCCACCAGCGGCGCTGCACCGACCCCTGCACCCCGTCAGGCAGCGTCGAGAGCCGCGATGATCTTGCGCGCCATCGCAGTCACGGCAGCGCAGGGCTCGCCCCCAGGTCCCGGATGCGCGGGGACAGCTGCATCCCGAGGATGTCGTAGGAGATCCCCGACGCCGCAGCCATGTTGGTCAATCCGAGGTTCGTGGAATACGCCAGCAGGACCGCGATCAGATTGCGCTTCAACTCCGGGCTACGGGCCTGCTTACCGCCCGCGTGGGTGAAACAGTCCAGGTAGCGGGTGCGTTTGTCCAGCTCGATCAACAGCGACACGATCGGCGCGAACGGCAGCATCTCCGTCAACTCGGACTTCAACTCGATAGCCTCGGTCGGGATATCTTCTGCACTCAGCGGTGAGATCACCAGATCACGGGCCTCATCCAGTCGCACCGGTCCGTCACCGGCGGCGAGCAGCTGCTCCAGCTCGGCGACCGCCACATGCCATTCGTCGGTGAGAGCAGCCAACGCGCGAGCCGGGTCGGCCGGTTTGTCGACCAGGCGGCAGAATTCGGCACGCTGCGGCTCCCACTGGGCAGGGGTGAGCAGGTAGGCGGCTGGGTCGGCGTAGCGGCGCGACCCCGCAACGAACACATCCCCGGTGCGCAACCCGTCCCGTAACCCGAGCAGCACACACAGCTCCCAATAGTGCCGATAGGCAACGGTGTTGCCGGTCTTGCGGGCTTCCTCGAGATAGCCGCGCCACTTGGCCGGCACGAACCCCGCCGGTGCGTCGTCGAACACCTTCCGGCGACCGGTCGCGTTCAGCTCGCGCAGCATGTCCACCGCGATCAGCAACTCGGTGGCTGCCGTACCGCCGGCGAATCGCACCGCCGACAACACCGCCGGAGCGAACTTCCGCAGATACGAATACGACGTATCGAGAGCGGCCAGATGCCCGTGATCGCGCGGCAACCGTGGTTTGGCCTGCGCAATCGCGGCCCGCAACCGCTCCCACCCGATGCCCTCGCCCCGGATCAACCCGCCGACATCCTCATCGGGGATCTGCGGGTCGATGATGATCGCCAGTAGCTCATCCAGCAGCGCTTGCCGGTCTTCTCCGGTCTTGCCGCGCTCGGCCAGTTCGGCAAGCATTCGGTTCTCCGCAGCGCTGAACTTCGCCGATAGCGCCTGGTCGAACAGCGCCACCACCTCATCGAGCACATCGGCGGCAGCCTGCGCCAGCACCGTCAACAACATCGGATACCGACGCTCCGGATCACGCCGTTCCAGTGCCTGCCCGGTCAGGCGGCGGCCCAGCGTGGCCAGGAACCGGCGACGTTCCGCCGGGAGCACCGACAGATCGAGGGTGTCCGCGCCGAGGCCGCGCACAAACCCCAGCTTCTCGACCTCGTTGCGCACCGCGGCTGCGGATGCCTCCACCGGGCCGGTGGACAACCACCGCAACCGTGACATCCGGATCGAGGCATCGGTGACCAGCAAACCGTCCAACTCAACGCACCGCTGCGGAGTCAGCTCGTGCGCGAGCCGATCGTAGGTCTCCCGTTGCGCCTGCTCCCGCGCGTGCACAACGCGGCGAACCACGGTGTCGGGGCTGGGCCGGATCACCCGCGCCGAGATCAGATACTCACACCCCAACCGGAACAACAGCGTCGGCGAATCATGCTCCATCGCCCGCGCCAACAGGAACTCATCCAGCTCCTTCAACTCCATCGCCCCCGCCGGGCGCCAGCCCAGATATGGGCCACCAGGCGCAGATGCTCGGTGCGGGTCTGCGCCCGCCGACCGTAGGAACGGATCAGCGACGCATCGACTTTCAGCTGATCCGCCAGCCGCGTCACCACCACCGGCGGTGCGGCGGCCACCTTGTCCGGCACGAACCCCAGCCACGGCAGCGTTCACAACGACACCGCCAAACCCAACCGATCCGCCGGTCCACGCCCCCGCACCGGCGCGATGAACGCGATATCGGCCGGGGTCATCGTGAAGAAACGGAACAACTCCTCGCGGCTGACCTCCGGAAACTCCCGCAGACGCGCCAACTCCTCATCCGCGAACACCTGCGTCGCCACGAAACCCGACCTCCACCACGCCGACCAACCTCATCGGCAGCCAAGCACCAATCGCCATGCCCCGCAGCCCGAACCTGCCATCGCCGCTGGTCAAGGCAACTTCGTTGTTTTTCCCGCGACTACTACCGGAACCCCCTTCGAGAACGGGTGTAATGGCACCTGCTGTATGAATCCTCTGCCCGTGCCGAGGAGGTTCTGATGCTCGACGTGCCCGACCTGGACACGACGAACCGGTGTGCGGTAGTGACCCGCAAGGGCGGGCGCGGAATCTCATCGCGTGGCAGACCGGGACGCCCGGTTGTTGCCGCGACTTTTATCCGGGCGCAAGTCCGGGCCGGTGTTCCTGACCGACTGTAGCCCCGCACTTGGGGCAGAGCCTGACGGCGGGGCCCACCTACGACAACGGTCGGAACCATCTGATGGTCGGCGGTACTTCGATCATTCCGGACCGTGGTTTGAGGGTTCGGGTGCGGTGAGGTGATGTAGGTACCGGCCTGGATCGGCAAGGAAATTCCTGGTCAGTCGAACCGGCATCGCGTCGTCGTAGGTGACTGTGGTGATGTCGCCGGTCTCCTGGATTTCGAAGATGGTCGCGCCAGGCAGCGCCAACAGGATCGGGGAGTGGGTAGCGACCAGCATTTGGCAGTTCTGGCGTGCCAGTTCGGCCATGCGTGCGACAACGGCCATGCAACCCTGAGGCGAGAGTGCCGCCTCCGGCTCGTCGAGTAGATAGAACCCGTTAACGAAGAACCGGTGGCGCATGAGATCGACGAATGACTCGCCATGAGAACGCGTGTGCGGTGACACTCCGCCCATGGCCACGAGTTGCTCTGGACCCAGTCGTTCGGTCTCGGTCGCGACGTTGTAGTAGGACTCGGCCCGCAGGAAGAACCGGCTTCGAGGTTTCCGGGGTCCCCACGCGAGGGTGAGGTGGGCGCCCAAATCGGACTCCGTCGCGCGGGTCGCGAAGCGGTAGTTCTGCGAGCCTCCCTCCGCGTTCAACCCGGCGGCGACCGCGACGGCCTCGACAAGGGTGGACTTGCCGGAGCCGTTCTCGCCCACCACGAATGTCACACCGGGGGGGATCTCCAAGCCGCCGGTCCGCGTGAGGTGGCGGACGAGGGGCAGGTCGAAGGGGTAGTGGTCGGCGTCGGTCGGTGTGACTTGGACCCGGCGCAGAAAACTTCCTGGCGTAGGAATACGCGAATCGTGAGTCACTGCGACATCCGCCGAATCAGACACATCCGCGCTGTCATCGGGTCACCCTCGGCTGAGACCACCCCAGCGTCGATGAGCGCGATGAGTCGTTGCTGAAGCACATAATCGCCGACCTGGAACGGGTGATCGGCCATGGTTTCGGCGATCACTTTTGTCATCGGTTTCGGCTCCGAGGAAATGCGGGTGAGCAGTGCACTGTCGAAGTGGTCGATCGGTGCGGACACGAGCTGGGTTGCCGCAGACACCACCCGAAACGGTGCGTTCTCGGTCCGCAGCATCGACCACTGCTGCGCCAGTTCGCTGCGCTCGTTGTCGTCGAGCGCACGCTCGGACCCCAGATAGTCGCCGATCCTGATCGGCGGCAGCGCGGCGGCCTTCCCGATCACGCCGGTTTCCCCATCATGGCGGGGAGCGGTCACGTCGATGACGTGGAGCTGGCGCAGACGAAAATGCTCGGCGAGGAACAGGTAGCTGGCGTACTCCTCCGGGGACCGGCGACCGACCCAGACGATCATCCGGGCGTCCGCGTCGATGCCGACGAGCCGCTGTGTGTCCTTGTCGGCCAAATCCCACAGGTGCAGCTGGCGACGCCCCATGTCGCCGGTAAAGGCGGCGATCCACCATGCACGCCTGTCGCCCTGATCGATGTGGTCGATGGGGCCACAGCTGAGGTCGTCGCGACCCGCGACCACCTCGCTCCCGCTGTCGCCGACGGCATCGAGCGCGGCGCGGATCGATGCCGCCGAGGTGGCATTGGGAGCGAGGTGCACGATGGTCATGTCCTCATTGTGTCCCACAGATAGGGGGTGTCGGACCGACCTTCCCCGTGAACTCGCGCTAGTAGAACAGCACCCAGGCCCCGCCGTTCTTGACCTTCTGGCAGTGGTACCGACCGTGAGTGGAGTCCGCCAAAGCTTGCCCGACGCCGATGCACTCCTGTTCGGAGTTGTAGGAACCAAGCACACGATCCCAGGGGATCCAGTCGTCGTCGGAGTCCTTCTGGAAGTGAATCTGTTGGGTGACGGCACTGCTGATGTCGGCGTGCAACGCTGCATTGGAGACACCGGCACCCGTCATCACACTAACCGCAACGACTCCGACGAACAGGCCAGCGGCACGGCGGAAAGTTGAGATTCTTGGCATGAGATCCCCTCTCGCGCATCGGGATTCCGCTGCCCTCGGCATTGAGCTGCGGCGGGTATCCCGGCAAGTGGCGAAGACCCATTCTTCGCCTACACACAGGTAGATGGGCGGCGGGGCCGATCGGTTTCCATCCAAGATCGAGTTATCCAAAACCGTGCTGTGAGGCGGTATTACGGCGCTGGGCCTCAGTCGTGGTGCGGCGCGGTTGAGCGCACCGTAGTCGGTGTTCTGGTCGAAGCGCCACAACCGCTGATCCGGCAGGTTCGCCAGCTGGGGCCTGTACTGATGGTCCAGCAGATGCACCAGTCACTGACTGAACACCACCTCGACGAAGTTCAGTGAGTCACGCGGTGTTCCGGACAAGACCTCGCTCGCTAGGCCCTCAGCCTGACAGTGTTCAACCAGTATTCCCCCTCCGGACCAAAGAATTTGGGCTGGGTCGTGCGTGGATACTGCGGACTGGGACCACGTACCGGATGCCGTCCGCCGACGCGAGTAGTCCGCCGCCCCACGTCCGCGCCAATGGCACGTCGGCCTGGCCCTCGATCAGCGCGACGTTGGCCATGGTCAACGTGCCGCACCTAGTGCCTATCGACGTGGTGCAGGCGATCACCGTGCCATGAATTCACCGCAACACCGCTCACCGTTGTGTAGGTCCAGCACCACAGCCTGGGACTCAAGCCCGAACCCCCGCTCAGCGCTAACTTTCGGTGCCGAAAGTTCCTGCACTGCCGTGACGCTGACCGTCGACAGGCGCGGGGTCCGATCATCGAGTCCGCAGCGGTCGTGATGTTCGCGGCACAGAGCAGCAACCACGACCGTGCACGGCACGCACCCTCAGACCATCCGTCTGCCCATGTGAACCGTCACGGGTAAGGGACCGGCTTCGGTTTCAGACCATGAACCGTCACGGGTAAGGGACCGGCTTCGGTTTCAGACCAGCGCCGGTCGGCGTGGTGATTGTTGAGAGTAGTACGCGGCTTCGTATTCGGCGG
>NZ_JBFBAB010000016.1:0-164200 GCF_040681975.1 Nocardia sp. NPDC051463 | reverse complement strand
ACTTTGATAGATACGCATCGACAGCTCAGCAGCAAGACAGGCCACAAACCCTAATGCCCGATCTCGCCTCGCTCGGAACACATCATCGTGCCCAGCGGGGGCGCCGGTAGTTGGCTTGCGACTTTGATAGATACGCATCGACAGCTCAGCAGCAAGACAGGCCACAAACCCTAATGCCCGATCTCGCCTCGCTCGGAACACATCATCGTGCCCAGTGGGTGTCTGTGGGATTTTGCGACTGTGCTGTCTGTGTTTCAGGTGCTCAGGCTGGGATGGCGCGAAATCTCGGGCTTGATCTCGCGTCGGTGGTGTCATCGTCCGTGTAGGTGCGCGGGTGTTGCCAGGGTCGAGTCCCGTTCGCCGGTGTTCGGAGGCCGGCGACTGCGCGAACCCGACAACGAAGAGTGTTTCGGCCTGCGGCTTCGCAGGGATTGTGTCTGCCACGATGGACGGCGTGGGCGAGATCCGGATCGGCACATCAGGGTGGGTGTATCCGCCGTGGCGCGGCACCTTCTACCCCGCGGGGGTGACTCACAAGAACGAGCTCGCCTATCTCTCGCAGCGACTCGGCAGCGTCGAGATCAACGGTTCGTTCTATGCCTTGCAGCGTCCGTCGAGCTACCAGAAGTGGGCCAGCCAGACGCCGGAGGACTTCGTGTTCGCCGTGAAGGGCAGCAGGTTCATCACCCACATGAAGCGGCTGCGCGACGGTGACGCTCTACTGGCGAATTTCCTCGCGTCCGGCCTGCTTGCACTCGGCCCCAAGCTGGGGCCGATCCTCTGGCAGCTGCCTCCCAACTTCGTCTTCGATCCGGTTCTACTGGCCGAATTCTTCGGACACCTGCCCCGCACAACGACACGGGCCGCCGAGATCGCGACCCAGCACGACCATCGGGTCGACCCCGGATTCACCACGACCGACGCCGAACGGCCGATGCGGTACGCGCTCGAGATCCGCCATCCGAGCTTCATCACGCCGCAATTCACCGAACTGTTGGCCACACATGACATCGCGCTGGTCGTCGCCGACGCGGCAGGAAAGTATCCACTCATCGAGGAAGCCACCTCGAATTTCGTCTACATCCGGCTCCACGGCCACGACGAGCTCTACGTCAGCGGCTATACCGACGATGGCCTCGACATGTGGGCAGCCAAGATCCGCTCCTGGGCCGCAGACCGCGATGTATTCGTCTACTTCGACAACGACGCCAAGGTCATGGCACCACGTGACGCCCTCGCACTCCAGGCTCGCCTCGGCGGTTGCCCCGGCCGCACGCATCGCGGTGCGGAAGACGGGCCCACCCCGATGTAGCCACGTGTACTGGTCGGCGAAGCTCGGTGGCGTGCTCGGGTGCCACGACCTGGGCGCGTAACTCAGCCGACGGCGTTGCCGCCCATTCGGCCGCGCGAGTGGCGAATCGCCACGTAGCCTCCTGAGAGAGATCATTGATACCCGACGGGATGGAGCACGATGGCATCCAACCGATCGAAAGTTCCACCCCAGGCGCTGCTGCGGGTGATCGAATTCGCCCGCAATTCGATGGCGGGGCTGCACCGGCGACTTGTGCCAGGGCATATCGCGCTGCTGGAAATGATCGTTGCCGGGTTCTTGACCCAAGCGATCCACGCGGCCGCCGCACTCGGTGTGGCAGACGCGCTGGCCGACGGTCCGCGTAGCGGTACGGAGTTGGCGAGCGCCACCGGCGCGAACGAGGACGCGCTGCATCGGCTGCTGCGCTTGCTGACGAGCCACGGCATCTTCGCTCGCCGATCGGACGGCAAGTACACCCTCACCCCGATGGCACAGGCGCTGCGTCGGGATGCGAACGTTTCGCTGCGCGATACCGTGCTGTTCTTCGGCTCCACAATGCACCGCAATCATTGGACGCATCTGGTCGACGCGGTACGCACCGGCGAAACCGTCGGCACGGATCTGGACGGCATGTCGTTCTTCGACTATGTGCGGAAGGACCGCGAGCTCGGCGGACTGTTCGACCGCGCCATGACCAGTATCAGCACCCTGGCGATAGAGCCGCTGTTCGCTGCCTACGACTTCGGCCGGCACCGCACGATTGTCGACGTAGGCGGTGGACAGGGCACCCTGCTCACCGAAATCCTCTCCCGCACACCGACGGCACACGGCATCCTGTTCGATCTGCCCGAAGTGGTCGCGTCGGCGCCCGCCCGCCTCGCCGAACTCGGCCTCTCCGACCGCTGCACGGTCGAAAGCGGTTCCTTCTTCGAGATGGTGCCCAGTGGCGGCGACGCCTACATTCTCAAACACATCATCCACGACTGGTCCGACGACAAAGCCGAGCAGATCCTGCGCACCCTGCGCGAGCAGATGCCCGAGGACGCGACACTGCTGCTCATCGAACTCGTGCTCCCCGAAGACAATCGACCGCACCCGGGAAAATTCATAGATCTGGAAATGCTCATCAACGTAGGCGGCCGCGAACGCACCGAAGACCAATACCGAGACTTCCTGGCCGCCTCAGGATTCACCCTCGTGCGCCGTATCCCGACCGCGGCCCCCGACAACATCCTCGAAGTGCGCCCCAGTTAGGTGCCCAGTGGCAGCCGGCCGCGGCAAACATCGACAGACACTCCACCATGTGCCACTCGCAACAGGCGTTCGCGATGGTGGACGGCCGCGCACCAAGGCGAGGCGGTGACGGTGGTGGAGTCTGATCATGTCAGAACCAGCGCCTGCACGATCAGCACGATGTAGAGGGCAAGAATGAACAGGACCGCGGGTAATACCGGGTAGTCCGGTGTACCAGCGCGTCGGAACTTCGATGCCGCCGTGGCTGGAATCAGTAAGAGCGCCAGAGGAATCCAGGCGATCAGCGCGTGCGGCCCGGAGTAGGTCCACGGCCGAACAAGGGCGAGGTCGCCGATAACCGCTGTTGCGGCGCACACCAGCGCCGCAGCCGCACTGCCGTCGGCGCCCAAGGCGTTCGAATAGTACATCTCGCCGGGGCGCGGCGACTTGGAAGTCTTGCGAGCGAATTCGAACTGGAGGAAAGCGCCGGCGAAGATGATCGCGACCGCCGCTGCCCGCCAACAGGATCGGACTTCGCCGGTCCCGATCGCGGAAACGACGACGTACGCGGTAACAAGTAACTGGACCGGGTAGGTGATGGCCAGGTTCAGCATGATGTCGGTGCGCACCGTCGCCGAAAGACGTTCCAGACCCCAGAGAACGAGGCCGTAGGCGAGTACGGCGGCGATCAGCACAGCCGAACCGATGGAAAGCGTCAGGCAGGCGGCGAGGGCACCCACCGCGATGACCACCATCGCGCTGCGCAGTTCATTCGCACTGATCGCGCCGGTCACCAGGGGGCGGTCGGGGTTGTGCACCCTGTCGTAATCGAGGTCTTTCTGCTCGTCGACCATGCGCAGGTACAGCAAGACAAAGGCGACCACAACAATGCGGACGACAGTGGACCAGGTCGGACGCCACGACGAATCGGTCTGGGAGACAAGGGCTGCCGTGCCTTCGAGTGCGAGCACCCAGAGCACGCCGTACAGCAGGTAGTGTGGCTTGTACATCACCGCAGTGAATCGAGCGATGCGCGCGATGGAACCGAACACGCGCGGAGTCGACGAAGTTCCTGCCGCACTGCTCATTGCGCGCCTCGATGATCGCGACTCACCACACCCACCGATACGCCACTCACTGCTCGCTCCAGCGGTTCCACATCGTCACCTCGGCTGCTGGAATTCGGCGCGGGCCGCGGCTTCTGTTGCCGGGTAGCAGGTGGGCTACCGGCAGCATGGCGACCTGGGTTACCTGGTCGAACGGGATGCCGAGTACGTCGGCGATCTCTTGTTCGTAGACGAGGTGGGCGGTGGTCATGGTGGATCCGAGGCCGCGGTCGTGCAGGGCGAGCATGAAGTTCCAGACCGCCGGGTAGAGGGAGCCGTAGAAACTGGCCAGTTGGAGGGCGGCAGCGTTCGCGGGTGGGCGACCGAGCGAGCAGACGACCACCAGGGCCGGGACCTCGTGCAGATGGTCGGCGAGGTAGCGACCGGAGGCGAGGTCGCCGAGTTGATCGGGACGCGGTGTGCGGGTGGAGAGGTAGGCGGCAAAGCCTTTTCGGTAGTACTCGGCGATCTGCTGTTTGGTATCGGAGTCCTCGACCACGAGGAAACGCCACGGTTGCCGGTTGGTACCACTCGGGGCGTGCACCGCGACGTCGAGGCAGTCGAGCAGGTCCTGTCTCGAGACCGGCCTGGTGAGGTCGAGGCGGCGCCGGAACGCCCTGGTCGTGGTCAGCAGGTCGTTGCCCATCGTGCTCCTGTCCATCAGACGATCCCCGAGTCCGGCTCCGCTTCGGGATCGAGTGTGTCCTCTGCGAATTCGAGATCGATCTGGGCCGCCACGGCACGTGCCTGGCGGATCTCGCAGTGGATCACCACCGTGCCCGCACCCTGTTCGACGATCTCCGCCACGCATTCGGCCGCCAGATCGAGCTCGACGAACCGATCGAAAGTACTTGCTACACACTCCAACTGCGGCAGTTCGTCGACGATCATCGAGAGTGCGGTCTGGCGGCACGCTTCGATGAGCAGACTACCGGGGACATGGTCGAGCTGATGATCGAACAAGAACGGGTGGCCGAGGTCGGCGACCAGCTCGGCCCGCGCGATTGCGCCGTCCCGGCGCGGCGGTCCGATGACGACGTTGCGCCAGTTCTCCCTGCCCACCGCGGCGGGCACGGCGCGTTCGGTCAGTGCCGAGGCGCCGTGGAAAGGTCCGAGCCCCAAGCTGTCCCGGAAAGCGGAGCGCAAGCCCGACCACTGCCGCGAGGTGACCCAGGAGAAGGAACCGTCGACGGTCAGCATCGGCTCGCCCGCACACTCGAGATCCAGCACCATATCGAGACCGTGCAGCGCACCACCGCGGCGGTGCTGCTGCGGCACCCGTACCCGCATCACGAGGTCGGCGGGCGCGGTACCGACCACCCAGGCCGGGGTATCGGCGGCGGTGCCGTTGAAAGTCCGGACGACGAAGGCCATTTCGGGCGGCACACCGTAGAACTCGTGAGTCAGCGCGATCGCCGCCTGCCTGGCGGCCTCCATCACCAGCAGCGGATCGTGTCGCATAGCGAGTGAACCGGCGTGGTCGCCGTAGTAGGCGTGCATTCTGGGTAGCTGTGCGCCGGCGACGAACTCGTCCGGCGCCACGGTGTCCAGCGAGGTCACGAAGACCTCGGAAACTGCGCAACGATGCGCTAGTTCGCGGGAGATGGTGCGCACGTGGCTTGCTGTCTGTACCGGTGCTGCGTCTGTGGTCACGATCGACCCTCCAACCATTCTGTCGCGGACACGGGCCGCAGGGTCTGCGGCTGAGTGCCGGTCCGCATGGGAAGTACGTATGAGCCGAGCACGATCACCGACCACGGATCCAGGTCTTGGTCCGCAGCCCAGGCCGAGTACAGCAATTGCGCGCAGCCCGCGTCGGATTCGAGATCGAGCTCGGGCGGGAGGGGGAAAGCTGCCTGGTCGAGCTCGCTCAGCAGTCGGGCGAGTGCGTCGGCGCGGTCGAAGCTGCGGGCACGAGCGTGGGTGTACAGGTCACGAGCGATCGCGATGGCATCGGCCGAGCGGTCGACACCCGCGCCTGCCTGTGCGACCACCGCCGCCCGCGTCCGCTCGTCGAAGTAGATGGCGAGCTCGCGCAGCACATCGGCGGGATCATCGGGCGAGTGCACCAGATTGAGCAGATAGTTGTGCCTGCCGAGCAGATACCGCAGTTCCCCTGGCTGGCGTTTACGGGGGTCGGTTGCGCCTTTGGCCTCGGTGAGCCGCACCGAGACCGGAAGCTCCCCGTCGGGACCGTGCACCACGAGGACAAGTACATCCGAGATGCCGACCAGCAGATCCGCGAGCCGCCTGCGTTCGGGTGAGGCGATATTCCATGCGAAGTACCACAATGCACGGGCCAGGTGTCGATCGACCGGGACACGGTAGGCGCCGACCACACGAAAACCTTTGTCGGCCAGCCATTGCAGCGTCGGTTCGACGGCGCGGGCGACGATCGCATCGGGTTTGAGTAGCAGCAGCGAATGTTGCATGGCGAATTTCGCCGCGTCGGCACCCAACCGGTCGAGCTGGTCTACCGACTCCTGCACATAGGTGTCGTCGAGGTAGACACCGACTTTTTCTGCCGAGGGTGTCGAAGCGGCCAGCAGTTCGCGCAGCGAATCGCGCTCGCCCGGTGATCCACCGCTCATCGGCCGCCTCCGAAGTCGTTGTTCGCCAATATCTCTTCGATCGATGGCAGCGCAACGCCCAGGTATCCCGACTCCAGGCAGTAGTCGAGCAGTAGGCGCAGGTAGTCCTTGCCGCTCGGTGGCGACGGCTTGCCCAGCAATACCTCCGCCTGAGCGGTGTCGAATATCAAGCGCCGCTGAAAGTAACTGGTGTAGAGCGAGCCGATGCGGCGGTAGTACTCCCGCTCTACCAGGTCCAGGTCATCCTCGGCGAAGGTCGCTTCCGGCACAAACGTGGCCACCTCGAAGGAGGGATATTCGGCGAGCACATCCGATACCTCGCGCAACGACAAAGTGTCCCGGCCGAGCGCGTGGAAGGTGCGGTCCTGAGCGGAGTCGAAATCCAGGACCGCCGCGGCGATGACGTCGGCGACATGATCAACAGGGGCCAGCGACAAGGTCGCGTCGTAGCGCCCCGGCAGTGTCCGGAGTTTGCCTTCCACCATGAGTTTCACGACGGTGTAGAGGTTCTTGTATTCGCGGATCGCGCCCGAGTCACCGGCACCGGTCACGATGCCGGGCCGCACGATCGCCCAGCGTAGCCCCTGCTCACCGGCCGCGTGTACCAACTGTTCGGCGCGAAACTTGCTGTCCTCGTATCCATTGCCGAACGGCTGGCCCGCGTCCAGCTCCCCCTCGGTCACCACGCCGCCACGCTGTCCACACACATACGCGGTGCTGACATGCACAAGCGGAACATCCCATTGCCTCGCCAGCGCGACGGCGTGCACGGTGCCCCGCACATTCAGTTCCTCATAATCGGCCTCTCGCGCGTCGAACGCGGTAGTCGCCGCACAGTGCACGATGGTGCCGACCCGCTCCGCCAAGTCGGCAGTGTCGCGCTCCGACATACCGAAACCGCGCGCCCGAATATCGCCCACCACCGGCGTGCCCGCCTCCAGCACCGTGCCGTCGTTGCGGACAATGCTCGAATTGCTGTGCAGCACAGCAGCTACCGGCCGTCCCGCGGCGGCCAGCCGCGCCACAACCTCGGCGCCTACCAATCCGGTCGCGCCGGTGACCAGCACGGTGTCGCGCGCGCTCGCGATCACACTACGCGGCTGGTCGGCCCTGGCGCGCTCGCTCATGATGGGCCACCGTCGGTCAGTGTCCCCGAGACGAGGGCGATCACTTGCCCGACTCGACGCACGCCGATCAATTGCTCCGGGCGATAGCGCGGCAGGTCGAAGGAGCGCTCCAGGACCACCGTGAGTTCCATCAGGCGCAACGAGTCGAAGCCGAGGTCTTCGACCAGCCGCTTCTCGTCGTCGGCCGCCGATGGTCGCGGCGCCATCGCGAGGACGAGGCGGCGGACCTTCTCGGCGATCGCGGTATCGGCTACAGCGGTCATGCCGACTCTCCTTCCCGAAGATGAGGCTGGTGGCCACCGGAGGTCAGCAGATCGCGGGCCTCGTCGAGCGGCAGGTCGGTGTTCAGGTAGCCGGCCAGGCGCAGCCAGTCGTACCCGATGGCCAAGGTGCGACGCCATTGCTCGCGCGAATCGAACGAGGCCGGGAAACCGGTGGCGGACTCCGAGCCACCTGCGATCCGCCGCACCAGGACGACGAAATCGTCGAGGACCGCGAGACCAGCGCTGATGTCGCCGCTCGTGCGGAGGATGTCCGAGAAACACACCTGTCGAGCCGAATTCAGCTGTGTCAGCAGCTCATCGCGACCCGACACGTGTGAAGGAATTATGCGCCGCATTGTTTCGGCGGGTGCCACGTCGGCGGGCAGTGGATGAATACCGAAGGCAGACAGTACGACCCGAACAGCCATAGCAATCAGTCGGTGGGCGGCTATGTCGGCGACTGCACCCTGCGAGTTCTTCACCGCGCCTGCCAGGTCCTCTCTGGCATTCTCCAGAACGATGTTGGACCACACCAGGTTCAGTGCACATTCGGTGAATCTGGTTGCGGGCAGCGGAGAGAGGGTGGCGATCGGATCGTCTCCCGTGGCTCCGGTCAGGCCGAGTGCCGGGGTGCTCGTGCTCGGCATCGGCGTGTAGGGCCGCACCCGCTTGCACATCGCCAAGGCGGGTTCGATGAGTTCTCCCCCGCGCCACTGCAATCCGACGAAACCGAGCCGGATGAACTCGGGCAGCTCGGTGGCGATGTCCGTCTGGGCGCGAGCGAGCACATCGCGCACCGAATGCCGGAACACCACCGACCGCCAGGCCCGCGCGGCCCGATCCGAGAGCACGAAGACATCCTGATCGTCGCGCACGACATGCATGCGCCCGCCGATCGTCCAGGTGGTGACGCGGGGGCGGCGCGCGAACAAGATCTGCTGCGGTTCGTCCGCCACCGCGGACACGCCGAGTGCGGCGGCGAGTTCCCACACCTTCTGCCAGATCCGCTGATCGGCCGCTACTGCGGCTTGCGTGTCGCCGGGCCGATCGAATCCAGCGCCTACGGCCACCGGGAAGGCATGGTGCCGACCTCCGGCATCGCCGAGCTTCCCCGTCTGGTCGTCGAACACCCAGGCGGCCGGATCAGTGGTGTCCCGGTAGCGATCGATGAGGTCGTCGTGCCCGATCCGGTCCAGCTGCTGCGGAAGCCATTTGGTCTCCAGGTAGCTCTCGCCGTGCCGCGCGGCCCACCCCTTCATCGCCTGCAAGAGACCATCGCGTGCCCAACCGCCCGCTTCGGCGTGCGCTCCCAGCGCGCGCAGTGCGACGGCGAACCGCAATGCCTGGGTTGCCCGCCCGGTCCACCAATTCGCCATCAGCTCCGTGAAGCCGGAATAGGGCAGCAGCGAGCGCAACTCGGCCACGTCGGGAGTGCCCGATCGGACTATGGTCGCCCGCAGGAATCGCTGACACCGGTTGAGCAGGTCCTCGTCGAGTTCAGTAGGGCCCGCTGCCGCGACCTGCGCCAACTGCCTGCGCAGCTGTGCCTGCGACCGGGTGCGCACCTCGACGCGACGCCCATCGATGAACAGCACGGTCGGCAGTGTCGGCATCTCCTCGTCGCCGGGCGCGAGCACGAGGAAGTCCACATCGGATCCCTCGTTGCCGAACCCCTCGGCCAGCGAGCCTTCGAACAGCACCGTCGCATCTCGCGGTACCGCTACGGTTTCCACGGCCCGCTCGAGCAGCTGACGTACCCGCTCGAGCGCCAGCGTCGGCTCCGGTGCGATGTCATGAGCGGCTCGGCCATCGCCTGCTTCGGCGTTGCGCGGCCCGCCGGAACCGGTGGTGCCGTCTGTCCCGTGGGCGACAGCGCCGTCGAGAACTCCATCGCGAAACAGCTGCCACATATGGCGGCGGCGCGGTTTGCCGCTGGAGGTGCGACGGATGGTGCCGCGCGGTCCGGTGACGACGGTGACGGACTGGGCGGGGCCGAGCTCGCCGCTGATGATGCTGCGCGCCATGGAGATCCAGTCGCCCGGCGCGGATTCGGCGAACAGGGCGATGCCCTGTGCACCCGCCTCGGTGATCGTGACCGCGGCCAGTTTGCCTTTGGTGATCCCGGTTTCCTGGGCGACCCGGGATTCGATGTCCTCCATGAACACCGAACGACCGCGCACCTTCAGGCTCGAGCCCATCCGGCCCAGCACGAAAACCTCACCACGATACAGGAATCCCGCGTCACCGGTGTAGAGCTTACCGTCGGTGATCCGGGTGGACGAGGCCGCTGCGGACTCCCCCGAATCCGTCACCGAATACCCGAGCGCCACCGAATCGCCGACCACGACCATCTCGCCCAGGGTGCCGTCGGGGAGTTCGTGGCCGTCCTCGTCGACCACCGTGACGGTCGACTCCGGCGTCGAATAGCCCAGGCCGGTGATCCATCCCGCGCCTTCGACCCGATGGGTGTCGTCGAGCAGTTGCTCGTCCAGGATCGTGATCCTGGACCCGAAGCGCAGACTCGGGTTGTCGAGGCGCAACGCGGTGACCGGGTGGTTGCGTGCCGACGAGGTCACCATCAGCGTCGCCTCCGCGAGCCCATAGGCCAAGGTGTAGGCCTTGGTCGAGAAGCCTTGTTCGCCTGCCAGATTCGCAAACGACTGTAGATCGGCGACCTCGACCGGTTCGGAGCCGACGGCGAGCGTGCGCCAGCCGGAAAGGTCGAGCTCGGCGATGTCCTGGCGCGGCACCCGATGGGCCACATAGCCGAGCGCGAACGAGGGGGACGGCGAGTGCTGGGCATGGGTCATCGCACGCAGCCACCGCACCGGGTCGCGAACAAACTGGTCGGGTCGCATCAGGTACAGGTCACCCTGATTGGTCACGGTGGTGAGGAAGGCGCCGACCAAGCCCATGTCGTGGTAGAGCGGCAGCCACGAGACCATGGCCTCCCCGGGTCGCCAGTCGACGAGGGTGGAGATCATCGCGATGTTGTTGGCCAAGTTCTGCCAGCTGACGCGCACGCCGCGCGGCGTGCCGGTGGAGCCGGAGGTGAACTGCAGCAGCGCGCACTCGTCCGGCTCACCGAACTCGCGCACCGCGGGTGGCGACCCGAGGGTCTGAGCGTTGATCACCAGTGGCTCATCGGTGCGTCCCGCCTCGATCGCCGCCCTGCGGACCAGTTGCTCGAACTCAGTCGAGGTCACCACCAGTCGCGGGCGGGCCTGCACCAGGATCGCCGCGATGTGGGCGACGATCTGGTCGAGGTCGCCGAACATCGGCGGGGCGACCGGCGTGAAGACCCCGCCGCAGGCCCACACGGCGTAGAACGCTGCGGCACAAGGGAATCCGGTCGGCATAATCACACACGCACCATCGCCGCTGCCCATGCCGTGTGCCCGCATCAGGGCGGCGATAGACCAGGTCGTGTCGGCGAGGTCGCGATAGCTGCGATAGGTCCAGCCGTCGGCCTCGTCGGCCAGATAGACCCCGGCGTCCTGCGCGGGCTCGACAAGCCAATTACGCACTGCCGCAACATATTTTTCATGCTCCATCGCGGAGGTCTCCTTCGGACAGCACGGTCACCGTCCCATTGGTTCCATCGACCCGAATCCGCATACTGGACCGTATCTTCTTCGTGAGGTCCTTGACCTGTACCACGGTGGGCACTCCTAATTCACGCGCCACGATCGCGACATGCGTGAGGGGACTGCCGCGCTCGATCACCAGAGCCGACGCCGAGGGCAGCGCAGCCACCCAGCCGGGGTCGGTTCGATAGGCCACCAGGATGCCGCCTGCGACGTCGCGTGGCTCATCGACCACGATAGCCGTACCCTCGACTATCCCCGACGCTGACGGTGTTCCGGGCAGCACCGTTCCGACCGTTGCCGCCGGAGTGTCGGTGACCGGCACCCAGCCCTGAGCCGCGAGCTCGGCGCGCCCGAAGGTCGGACCCGTTGTGAGAAAGCGAGCCGGCGCGACCAACTCACCGTCCCTGGCGCGCTGCGCCTTTCGCGCCGCCACCAGATCGCGCAACGTCTCGGTTCCCGCGCCCTCGTAGCAGCCGCGCAATTCCTGCACGGTCAAGAAGAACACGTCGCCGAACTCGTCGATGACCTCGCGCTCGACCAGGTCGCGGCCCATCACCCGGATCATCCGCTTCACCATGCCGAAGGCTCGGGTCCGGCAGAAGCGCAGCCGCTCGCGGTGCGCAGCACAACAATTCACCTTGGCGCGCAACCGTTCATAGATCCGACGGCGGAAGCCGTGCAGGTGGGCGTCGAGATAGTCGTCGGCCTCGGCGCTGCGGCTGTGCTGTGTGGTGTCTCCTACCCGCCCGATAGCGCTGCGCAGCATGACGAACAGGCTGGCCGGGTCTTCCCGCAGATCGGGCGTCTCCAATTTCAGCTCGTCGAGACTTCGATAGCCGTAGCGATCGATGTAGGCCTCGACGCGGGCCAGGAATTCGGTGTGCGCTGATCCGCGCAGTGCCGGGTAGATCTGTTCCGGCGGAGTCGAATTGACCAATGCTACGAGTTCGGGCTCGACACGCACGAACTGCGCCAGCTCTGTCATCGCACGCGCGGGCTCCGCCGATTCGACGTCGGCACCCGGGCCGACCACGGCGTACAGGAACCACTCCGGTGCCTTGGGCAGCAGCAGTTTTGTCAGCAGAAACATCAATCCGGTGCTGGTCAGCAGAATCGCGTCCAACACCATCAGCGGACCCCAGCGCTGCACCAGGTCACGGTCGACGGTGCGGTAGGCCGCATAGGCCTGTTCGCCGGACAGGGTCGGGTAGTCCATGGCGTCGTATTCGTCGTAGACGCGATAGAACTCGGTCATGAATTGCTCGACCATGTCGTCGATTCCGAACAGCCGCCGCAGATACGTCACCGTGGTGACCGTCCTGGAGCGGAGCCGCGCGAAGGACGTTCGGAAAGTGAACGGCCGCAGCGTCTTCGCGAGCTCGTCGGCGAGCGGTTCGTCGACGCCGAGCGCCGCCTCCAAGACCTTCCTGTTCAACGGGTAGCCGGGTGCGATGCCCACCATCCGGTACCAGTGCAGAAGGTTGTAATAGACGCGGCCGTGAAAGTAGCCCAGCAGCACCGGAGTCCAGCGATCGGTCTGGCGTAGCTGCTCGTCGGGCACCCGCAACGATTTCGCGTAGCCGTGATAGACCCGGCCGTAGATGTCGGCCGCCGTGGTGAACGTCAACGGCGAGGTGATGCCGCTGAAACTCTCGATGATGTTGGAGTTGTCCCAGATCCGCTGCTCGTCGTCGGCGAGTACCTCACCGGCGCCGCGCAACAGCGCGCCACCGGACCGGGAGGTGCCGCCCACGGTGGTGGTGATCGGTCGGGTCTGCAGCAACCAGAGCCCGTCGTCATCGATCGCCCACTCGACGTCCTGCGGCGCGCCGAGGTCGGCTTCCAGCTTGCGCCCCAGTTCGGCCACCTCGACGAGCTCGGCATCCGACAGCGCGGCGCGGCTGCGACGCCCCTTGTCGACCTCATCGATCGCGACGCCCTGGTCCCCGGCGGGTGTGTAGGAACGCTCCTTGTCCCCCAGCACGGTTTCCAGCACCGCGCCGGAGGATTTGTCGACAATCACCGAGTCGGCGTCCACCGAGCCCGATACCAGGCCTTCTCCGAGCCCGTACACCGCGCTGATCACCAACTCCTCCGCAGCGCCGGTGATCGGGTTCGCGGTGAACATCACGCCGCTGGTCCGCGCGGGGATCAATCGCTGCAGGACGACGGCAGCAGCGCCGGTAGGTGGCAGCCCGTGCGCGAAGGCGTAGCGGATGGACCGCTCGGAAAACGCCGACGCCCAGCACGCCAACACCCGGGATGTCACCGCGTCGTGGCCGTTGACGTTCAGGAACGAGTCGAATTGGCCCGCGTAGGAGTGGCCGGGGCCATCTTCGGCGGCCACCGAGGAGCGCACGGCGATCGCGCCGCCGTCGAGCCGGTCGTAGGCGTCGGTGATCAACGCGAGGACTGTCGGCGGCAGTGCCGCTGCGGCGACCTGCGTGCGCAGCGCAGCACCGGCCGCCAACGCCCTCTCCAAGTCGTCGGTGGCGAGAAGAGCCGTCAACTCCGCGGTGAGGTCGCCCGCGTGCAGCACCTGCTCGAACACGTCGGTACCCAGCACGACCCATTCCGGCACGCGGAAACCACTGGTGTGCAAATTGTGCAATCCGCGCGCTTTGCCTCCCGCCAGCGCAGCGATCGTCGCTGTATCAGTCCACGGTCCAAGTACCTGCAAGGTGTCTCCCATCGCCCCCTCGGCACCGGGCAGGAGCCGGATGCTCCGGCACAAGGCACGCCGATCGAAACAGAGGGGACTTGTTTGGATATATCCGAGAATTCACTTCGACGTTAGCCCGCATTCCTGCGGGCCCGCTTACCGAAGAGTTGGTCGCAACCATGGACCCGCCGCTAAGCTTCAGGCTGATTCGGTGGGTTCGGTGAGGATGTGAGTCGGCGTGGGTTGGACATTCACCCCGGATGAGTTCGTCCATGTCTGGCAGGAAACCAAGGTAGATCGCCATCCCTACCCCATCCGGATCCTCGAGACACCGCGCACGGAGCGTGACGCCGATGCGTTGCGCGCGCAGCTGGACGAGCGATTGCCGACCGGCAGCGATCCGGACCTGACCGCGTGTCTACGGATCCTGGCCCAACCGCAGACGCGGATCGTGGCGATCGGCGGGGCACACCGCCCTGGCACCGAGATCCGATTGTTGGCGGGTGCGATCTTCGACCATGCCGTGCTCGCTCTACAGGACCCGGGCGCCAGCCCGGATTTCGGTGGCCGAGTGCGCATCTCGATCGGGCACAGTGCCAAACTCGGCGCCAGGATCGCGGCGCTACTGCCCAAGACCCCGCCGGGGCGAGAACCGGCAAGAGCCGCACCAGCCGACACCATCCGTGACGAAGAGATCGTCGCGCGCCAGCCGTCCGCGCCACCGATCCGCAGGCTGTTGCTGAAGCCGCACACCGCGGAGGGACACATCCGGATCGAGGCACGTCTGGATCGGGCGGAACCGGCGCCTCCGATCCACTACACCTGGATCGATGTCGAAGGCGACGGCCGCTACCTGATCAAAGCGGGATCGACAGTGCATGTTGTGCCCGCTTCGGCCGAGCAACTCGCCGCTCAGCTGCAGAAACGCATTCCGGCACAGGCAGGATGACTATCGCCGACAGATAACTCTTGCTGACCGGAGACTTGGCTTCCGGTTAGTCTGGGTCGGACCGACCGATCTCAGGGGTGCGCATGACGATCGAGACCAGCAGAGCCGATATCGCCCGGTTCAAGCAGCAGGCGCAGGCAGGAACAGTCAAGTTCGATCCGGCCGCGGCACGGCGCTGTGCCGAGATGTACGACCAACAGGCCGATCGACTGCTCTCTCTGCAACAACGCCTCGAAGCCGCGTCCGAGGCGCAGGGCTTCGGCGGGTTCGTCTCCGCTCAGCAGCTCCAGGCCGGTTTCAGCCACAAGGCCCGCGACGCCGCCGCACTGCTCGACCATTACATCGAGGCCGCCTACCGGATGAAGGAAGCGTTCCTGATCAGCGGCGGACTGTTCGATGAGGCCGACGCCGCGAATGCCGCCGCGTTGCGGGCCATCGAAACGAGAGTGCCGCGGTGACCGGGAACGACCCCGACTACATCGGCTCGATGGAGCATTTCGAGTCGATGCGGCACGAGGAGATCTACACCAAGACTCAGCGAATCGACGCCGCACAGATCCTGAATGCCTCGGTCACCTGGCTGGAAGTGGCAGGCACACTTGCTACTTCGTTCCCGCTGACCCGATCGAGCTCGGATCGAGTGATGAACTCCATGGAGTGGGAGGGCGCGACGGCCGACGCGGCCTACGCCAGTGCCCGCAGCTACGCCGAGTCGGTCGACGAGCTCGCCGCCATCATGGGCCAAGTGGGCGCGCGGCTCGGTGGGGTCGCCGCGGCCGCCGAGGCGGTGAAGATCGCCGTGGTTCCCCCCGGCGGCTCGGGTCCGGTCGGCGCGATCGCGAAACTGCTGGAGGCCGGCGGCATTATCGACGCACAGATGGCGGCTGAGGCACTGCGCCAGGAAGCCGTCCTCGCGATGAACATGGTGTACAAACCGGCCTACAGCATGGCAGGCACCGGCGTTCCCGCCCTTCCCGAACCCCCACCGCTGCCCGGCGAGATTGCACCACGGCCCGGCCGCCCACGACGGATCGAACCGGACTACTCCGAACCCCCACTGCCGCAACAGGATCAGCAGCCGACCACCCCTGTTCCAGCCACCCCCGCCCCGACACCACCACCCGGCAGTCCGGCGCCGCCGAGCACTCCGTCGACACCGGAACAGCAAGCCCCTCAACCGGTTCCGACACCACCGTCCACCCCGACACCGTCGACCCCTGACGCGCCGACACCGTCGACACATGTTCCTGCGCCCGACCCCCAGCAAACCCCCGTCCCCACGCCGGAGCCGACCCCACCGCCGACCCAGCAAACCTCGCCGCCCGCACCATCGCCGGCTCCACAGCCGGAGTCACCCTCTCCTGCACCGGAACCCCCTCCATCGACGCAGCAAGCACCACCACCGGAACCATCCCCAGCCCCACAGCCAGAACCACCGACCCCCACAGCGGAACCGACTCCGCCACCTGCTCCGCCGACCCAACAAACACCACCACCGGAGCCGCCCGCGCCGCAGCCACCAGCTCTCACACCCCTACCTGCCCCACCAACACAACAGGCACCACCACCGGAACCACCCCCAGCCCCACAGCCAGAACCACCGACCCCCACAGTGGAACCGACTCCGCCACCTGCTCCGCCGACCCAACAAACACCACCACCGGAGCCGCCGCCCGCGCCGCAGCCACCAGCTCCCACACCCCTACCTGCCCCACCAACACAACAGGCACCACCACCGGAACCACCCCCAGCCCCACAGCCAGAACCACCGACCCCCCAGCCGGGAGAACCCACTCCCCCACTTGTGGACCCCGGCGGCCAGCCTGGCGTCACCGGCCCCATCACGGAAGACCAAGACCAGCAATCACCTTCGAACACCAACCAGCCCGGCGTCATACCCACACTCCACCAGTAGGCCACCGACAGCACTCGATACCGACACGCACCCAGCAACACCCGACCTTGGAGGCCCGATCAGCTCGACCCCTCCATCCTGAAGACGCGTTCGATCAGATATCAAGGCACACCGACACCTTCCACCCGGCACAGCCCAGCATGCGGCAACCGCACCACAGCGGCCGAGCTCGAACGGCGGCCACCCGACAACCTCGAACCGCCAAATGACTCGACTCGACAAAAGACAGCCAGCACACAACCACAGCACCGCAGCACGACTCGAGGGCAACCGCCGCGCGGAGGCGCATCGGGCCCCTGCCACACAATCCTCTACCCGACCCCGCATTCGACCAGGTGCCAAGACAGACCGACCAACCGAAGCCTCCAGCTGCGAAGCCCAGCGCGCAGCAACCGCTGCCGTAGCCGTTGCCGTTGCCGTTGCCGTTGCCGTTGCCGTTGCCGCCGAGCGGAGTCGCATGGCGGCCATGCGACGATCTCGAACCGTCATACGACTCAACTTGACCACACCACAACGCGCTACTCACCAACATTGCAGCACCGCAGGCTGATTCGAGCGCAACCATCGGTCGACGAGCACACCAGCCTCCACGCCACACAGTCCCCACCCGGCCCCGCATTCCATTGCTTGTCGGGCCAATCGACCCACCAGGGCACCCACCGCTCAGCCCACAGCAACCGCGCCGCAGAAGCGCCGGGCGGAACCGAAGGACGGTCGCGATCTCCTCAACAAACCGCTACTTCTGGAACCCGGCGTCGCCGAACCCACTCAACGGAATGCCCTCCAGATCCGGAGGCAAGGTGCAAATCTTGCGGAGTATGGGTCAGACGTTGACGAGGTCGTCGGCGTGGATTACCGGGCGCTGCATGGTGTCCGGGAGTTCGGCGGTGGAGCGGCCCAGCATGCCGGCGAGTTCGGTGCTGTCGTATTCGATTACGCCGCGGGCTATTACGCGGTTGTCGGGGGCAACGAGGTCGACTACGTCGCCACCGTGGAAGCGACCGCGGACACCGGTGATACCTGCGGCCAGCAGGGAACGGCGGCGGTGAGCTACGGCTTGGACTGCGCCCTCGTCGATGAGGACGGCACCGCGGCTGTCGGCAGCGTGGCGAACCCAGAACTTGCGAGCGGACAGGCGGACCGGGCGGGCAGCGAAGGCCGTGCCGACGGTGCCGGTGGTCAGTGCGGTGGCGGCTTCCGCGGCGGCCGCGAGCAGGACGGGCACGCCCGCGTCGGCGGCGAGGCGGGCCGCGGACAACTTCGACGCCATCCCACCGGTGCCCAGCGCGCCACCGCTGCCTGCGATGACACCGTCGAGATCGGCGCTGCTGCGGACCTCGGGAATGAAGTTCGCCGCGCCCTTGCGCGGGTCGCCGTCATAGAGGCCTTTGACGTCGGAGAGCAGGATCAGCGCGTCGGCGCCGACCAGATGGGCGACCAGCGCCGCGAGCCGGTCATTGTCGCCGAAGCGGATCTCTTCCGTTGCGACGGTATCGTTTTCGTTCACCACGGCGACCGCACCGAGCGAGCGCAGACGATCGAGGGTGCGTTGGGCGTTGCGGTGGTGCTCACGACGGGAGAAGTCGTCGGCGCTGAGCAGCACCTGTCCGACGGTACGTCCGTATCTGGTGAAGGAGGTGCCCCACGCGTGTGCGAGCGCCAGCTGGCCGACACTGGCGGCGGCCTGCTTGGTGGCCAGATCACGCGGGCGTCGGGTCAGCCCGAGCGGAGCGATACCCGCGCCGATCGCGCCCGAGGACACTACGACCACTTCGGATCCCGCACGCATCCGCGCCTCCACCGCATCGGCGAGCCGATCCAGACGCGCGGTATCCAGTCCACCCTTCAAGCTGGTGAGCGCGGACGAACCGATCTTCACCACCACACTGCGCGCCGAAGCAATCGCCTGCCGAGCCTCACTCAGCCCATCCCGCGACATCGCCTCGGCCATACCAGAACTCACCTGCATAGCAACCGAACTCCCTGTACCACACCAGAACACACCGTCGCCCCGGCGAACACCGAGGCTCGACCGACACCGATAGCACCACGAGGCTCCGGCTTCCACCCTGGCGACGAGACGGCCGGCAGACCCACGACGCCTGCAGTGCAACCCCGACGCACACCGAATCCCGTCAAACCCCGCCGCGCCACAACAGCGCGCAACCACACCGCATCCACACCGGAAACACCGGAACCCCAACGCACGCCATCGAACTCCGGCGTGCGCCGCACCGCCAAGGTGACAGTCCCTGCGCCCCCGGGCAACATCACTTGTCCTCGTCCTCTTTCACCAGACCACGACGCACTCGGGACGCGTGCTTGCGTTCGGCGGCGCCGATCCGGTCGTTCTGTTCCAGCCGCAGGTCGGTGCCGCGGCCGGTCGGCACCATATCGATGCCCGCCGAGATCTGCGGCTCCCATTCGAAGGTCACATCGCCGATAGTGACCGGCGCTCCCGGCTGGGCGCCCTGTTTCACCAGAGCATCTTCGACACCGAGGCGGGCGAGCCGGTCGGCGAGATAGCCCACCGCTTCGTCGTTGTCGAACTGGGTCTGGCGCACCCAGCGCTCGGGCTGGCTGCCACGCACGATGAAGCCGCCCGGCTCCTCGGGATCGGCGATCACGCTGAAACCGGTCTCGTTCGCCGCGATCGGTCTGATCACCGGGCGCGCAGGAGCTGCCTTCGGATGCGCCTCACGGTACTTCAGTACCATGTCCGCGAGGGCAAAGGTCAAGGGCCGCAAGCCTGCTCGGCTCACGGCGGAGATCTCGAACACCGGCCAGCCGCGCGCGGTGAACTCCGCGGTCACCATCTCGGCCAGCTCGGCGGCATCGGGCACGTCGATCTTGTTCAGAATGACCACACGGGGTCGATCGGCAAGGTCGCCGAGGCCGGTGTCGGCGTTGAGCATGGACTTGTAAGCCGCCAGCTCCGCCTCCAGCGCGTCCACATCGGAGACCGGGTCGCGACCTGGCTCCAACGTGGCGCAGTCGACGACATGCGCGAGCACCGCGCAGCGCTCCAGATGGCGCAGGAATTCCAGCCCGAGCCCACGGCCCTCACTGGCTCCCGGAATCAGTCCCGGCACATCGGCGATGACGAACGTGGTGTCGCCACTGGCGACCACGCCGAGGTTGGGCACCAGCGTGGTAAAGGGGTAGTCCGCGATCTTCGGCTTGGCTGCCGACAGCACCGACACCAGCGAGGACTTGCCTGCCGACGGGAACCCGACCAGACCGACGTCGGCGAGCGACTTGAGTTCCAGAACCAGGTCGCCTTCTTCACCGTCCTCGCCGAGCAGGGCGAAGCCGGGAGCCTTGCGCGCTTTGGACGCGAGTGCCGCATTGCCGAGCCCGCCGCGACCACCGCGGGCCACGATGAACTTATTGCCCGCGCCGACCAAGTCGATGAGGACCTTGCCGTCGTTGTCGAGCACTACGGTGCCGTCGGGGACCTTCAGCAGTAGATCACTGCCTTGCTTACCGTCGCGGTTGCTACCCTCGCCCGGCTTGCCGTTGCCGGCCTTGGCGTGCGGATGGAAATGGAAGTCCAGCAGGGTGTGCACATTCGGGTCGACCTCGAGGACCACGTCCCCACCACGACCGCCGTTACCGCCGTCGGGTCCGCCGAGCGGCATGAACTTCTCGCGGCGCACGGAGGCACAACCGTGACCACCCTTGCCCGCATGCACGTGCAATACGACACGGTCGATGAATTTGGACATAAGCCGAATCATCCTCCTCGGTGGTTGTGGTTGTCGGTGCCGACGCGATCGTTCGAAAACGCGAAAACGGGCCAGGGTATGTCACCCTGACCCGCTCGGCTGTTGTCTGGAGTGGCAGGCGGCTGCTTCGCCTGCGCTCGGTCGGCGCAGATGGTGGACGGATTACGTCCGGCTGCGCCTATCAGGCGGTCAGGCCTGAACCGGCTCCGGGACGACGATGTTGACGGTCTTGCGGCCACGCTTGCTGCCGAACTCGACCGCGCCCGCCGCGAGGGCGAACAGGGTGTCGTCACCGCCACGACCGACGTTGACGCCGGGGTGGAAGTGGGTACCGCGCTGACGAACCAGGATCTCGCCTGCCTGGACGGCCTGGCCGCCGAAGCGCTTGACGCCGAGTCGCTGGGCGTTCGAATCGCGACCGTTGCGGGAGCTGGACGCACCCTTCTTATGTGCCATTTCTGAACTCCTGTGAAGTAACTCGAAATCGAGGAGGCTTACTTGATGCCGGTGACCTTGATGACCGTCAGCGGCTGACGGTGGCCCTGCCGCTTGTGGTAGCCGGTCTTGTTCTTGAACTTATGGATGCGGATCTTCGGGCCCTTGGTCTGCTCGACGACCTCGGCGGCCACGGAGACCTTGGCCAGCTTGGCCGCATCGGTGGTCAGCTCGGCGCCATCGACGACGAGAACCGGAGCAAGCGCCACGGACGTACCCGGCGCACCCTCGATCTTCTCGACCTTCACCAGGTCACCGACCGCGACCTTGTACTGCTTTCCGCCGGTCTTGACGATCGCGTACGTTGCCATCGGTCGGCTGCCCTTCTTCCTGTAATGCGCGCGGCTGATGCTCACGCGGCTGCATGCTCCCACCCGGATTATCCGGCTTGGAAACCACAGCACTCTGGTCTGGTAGTCACCGCCGCCTCAGTAAACCTGAAGGCCCTCGGCCTCGGGGCCGAGTCACAAACACAGCGCAGTAGAGCGCTGTCGCCGGGCAGCGACTGTTCGAGATTACAGGACGCCTAGCACCGGGTCCAAACCGGCGTCCCCCGAACAGGCGTACCTCCGCCTTCGCTCCGGCCATGCGCGGCGTACCTCCGCCTTCGCTCCGGCCATGCACGGCGTACCTCCGCCTTCGCTCCGGCCATGCGCAGCGAACCTCCGCCTTCGCTCCAGCCATGCGCGGCGAACCTCCATCTTCGCTCCCGCCATGCACGGTAGTCCGGCATGCCCGAAATACGAGACCCCCGCCACCATGGTGACGGGGGTCTCGGTCGCTCGGCGTGATCCGATCAGCTCGGACCGGTCAGTTCGCCTCGTCCACCGGCGGCCCCGCGGGACGTCCCGCGGCCCGACGGCGCGTCTTGCGCACGGGCACCACTACCGGAGCCTCGGCCACGAAGTCCACGACCGGCGCCGCGGGCGGCTGATCTGCCGACAGCACGAACACCGCACCGCTACTGTCGGCCGCGGGCGCGGCGGCCGAACGGGCCACCCTGCGCCTGCGACCGGCTGTCCGTGGCGCGGCAGGCTCGGGAACACCGTTTCCGGCAGCAGGCTCCTGGACGGCGACCGGCCCCGGTGCACCGGCAGCCGGCGCTTGCGGCTCCACCACGACTGCAACAGGCTCGGCTGCCACCTCGACCGGCTCGACCTCGGTCGCCACGGCCTCCTCGATCACTGCCGCGGCTGTTTCGGACGACTCCTCGGCCACGGCCTCGGTCACCACAGCATCGATGTCGGCAGTTGCCGCCACGACCGCGTCGACTACCTCGACCGCTTCGGCATCAGCCTCGAGCGCTTCGGCGTCGGCCTCGGTCGCATCACCGTGATGCGCTGCCATCGCCAACGCGACCGGATGCGCCCGCTTGACGGCGGCATCCTCTTCGACGGCCTCGGTCACCGGCGCAGCGCCGTTGGTCGCGGCGGGAGCGGCAGCCGCACCCTTGTCCCGGCCCCTGCGTCGACGCGAACCGGTCTCCCGGCTCTTCGCGCCGCCCTCCTCGCCGGCGGACGACTCCACCGGGTAGGCGTGCACCAGGATGCCGCGGCCATGGCAGTGCTCACACGTGGTGGAGAAGGCCTCCACCAGACCCGTGCCCAGCTTCTTGCGGGTCATCTGTACCAGGCCGAGCGAGGTCACCTCGGAGACCTGGTGGCGAGTCCGGTCGCGGCCCAGCGCCTCGGTCAGGCGACGCAGCACCAGGTCACGGTTGGACTCGAGGACCATGTCGATGAAGTCGACGACGATCATGCCGCCGATATCGCGCAGCCGCATCTGGCGCACGATCTCTTCGGCGGCCTCCAGATTGTTGCGGGTGACCGTCTCTTCGAGGTTGCTGCCGCCCGCACCGGTGAACTTGCCGGTGTTGACGTCGACCACCGTCATCGCTTCGGTGCGGTCGATTACCAGGGTGCCGCCGGAGGGCAACCACACCTTGCGATCGAGCGCCTTGGCGAGCTGCTCGTCGATCCGGTGGGTCTCGAACACATCGATCCCGTTGTTCTCGTGCCGGGCGACCCTGGCGAGCAGGTCCGGTGCGACGGTGCCGATGTATTTCTCGACGGTGCTCCACGCCCGGTCACCTTCGATGACGAGCTTGGAGAAGTCCTCGTTGAACAGGTCGCGGATGACCTTGACCAACAGGTCGGGCTCTTCGTACAGGGTCTTCGGCCCGCCGGAGTCCTTACCGTCGGCGGCCTTCTCGATGGTGCGCCAGGTCGCCTGCAGCCGCTCGACGTCGCGGGCGAGCTCGTCCTCGGCGACGCCCTCCGACGCGGTGCGGATGATCACACCCGCGTCAGCAGGCACGATGTCGCGCAGGATCTCCTTGAGCCGCTTGCGCTCGGTGTCGGGCAGCTTGCGGCTGATGCCGGTGGACGAGCCGCCCGGCACGTACACCAGGAAGCGGCCGGCCAGGCTGATCTGCGTGGTCAGCCGGGCGCCCTTGTGCCCGACCGGGTCCTTGCTCACCTGAACGAGCACCTGATCGCCCGGCTTGAGCGCCTGCTCGATCTTGCGCTCCTTGCCACCGAGTCCGGCGGCCTCCCAATTCACCTCACCGGCGTACAGCACACCGTTGCGGCCACGGCCGATATCGACGAACGCCGCCTCCATGCTGGGCAGCACGTTCTGCACCCTGCCCAGGTAGACATTGCCGACCATCGACGCGGAACCGGTGCTGGTGACGAAATGCTCGACCAGAATGTTGTCCTCGAGCACCGCGACCTGGGTAGCGGTCGGGAGATCGGGGAACGCCTTCTCGCGCACCACCATCACCCGGTCCACCGCCTCACGACGGGCCAGGAACTCCGATTCGGTCAGGATCGGCGGCCGACGGCGACCGGCCTCGCGGCCGTCCCGCCTGCGCTGCCGCTTGGCCTCGAGCCGGGTGGAACCGGTGATGCCTTGCACCTCGTCCGATGTAGCGGCGCGGTTGCGGCTCTTGTTCCGCGGTTCGCGTTCGTGCACGACGGTGTTCGGTGGGTCGTCCTCGGAAGCGGCTTCGGACTCGGCGCCCTCCCCTGCCACCTTGCGGCGCCGGCGGCGACGGCGACGGCGGGTCGAGCCCTCCGGCAGGTCTGCCTCGTCGTCATCGGACTCGGTGGTCTCGTCGGCCTCGACCGGCTCGGCAACGGCGTCGCGCGATTCGACGGGCTGCTCGTCCTCGGTGTCGGCATCGGAGTCCGCGGTGTCGTTCTCGTCACCTTCGGCATCGCTGTGCTGCTCGCCACGACCACGACCGCGGCCACGGCGACCACGGCGCCTGCGACGCGGCTGGCCGTCGACATCACCCTGCTGGTCGGATGAGTCCTGATCGTCTTCGGTGGTGTCGACCTCGTCCTCGACCACCTCGGCCTGTGGCTCTTCGGTGCGACGAGTATCGCGCTCGACACGACGCTTGCGCCGCGTCTGTTCGGCGGCGGCGGCGTCCGGTGGCAGGAACAACGGCGCCTGCACCGTGACGGCGGCTTCGAACACCGCCGGCGCCGCGACGTGCGGCTCCTCCCGGTCCAGGTGTGTGAACAGCTGCACCGAGGGCTGGTGGGCGGGCTGGACCGCACCGGTAGCCGCCGAACCGGACTGATCGATCACCGGGTCCGGTGCCGAGAACAGCAGCCCTGGCTCGCGGGCCGGGGCAGCAGGCTCGGGCTCCGGTACCGCAGGCGTGGTCTCGGGCGGGGTGACAGTGGCGTCTGGCTCGACCAACGCGTCACGGACAGTCTCCGCAACCGCTCTGTCGACGTTCGACTGCGCACTGCGCGCATCGGACCCCAACTCGGTGAGCTTGGCCAGGATGCGCTTACTCGTCACTCCCAGCAACTTGGCAAGCGCGTGAACTCGGATTCGCTCCGGCAATTGTTCGGCATCCTGTGATGTTGTTTCCAGCGGCTCTTGATCGGCCACGAAGTCTCCTCGGGACCCCCGGGCGCGTCCCTCCTGGCAGAAGTGACGCGGCCGACGCGGGGGCACTAATCGTTCGCCTCACGTGGTTGACGCAAGGTCATGTGGTCTCGCCCCGCATGCCCGGTTATCACCTGGTTGTTCGTCGGGCTAACTGGTCACGCGGCGCCTGGCTGTTGGCTGAACTCCGCGAAGCGAGCGCTCATCCAGCGTGCCGACGCGAACAATCAACCCCAACTACCGGGCTGTTTGTCCGTGGCAGCGATGATCGGCATCGAACCGCGGTGTCATCCGGCTGCTTCCGTCACCGATCGCTCACGTACCAGCGCGAACAGTCGATATCGGTTGCACCCGATGCCAGTATCCCACACCGTGCGCCAACAGTTCGCCATCGGCGCACGACTCGACCCCGCATTCGCGTGGTTTCGCCGCACGCCGAGGGCGCCGCGCCACGCGCTGTGGACGTGGCGCGTGGAGCAATGGGGTCAGGCCGGGAACTCGGGGAACCAGAGGGCAATCTCGCGCTTGGCCGATTCCGGCGAATCGGAGCCGTGGACCAGATTCTCCTGGGTCTGCAGGGCAAGGTCACCACGAATGCTGCCGGGTACCGCCTTCTCGACCGGATCGGTGCCGCCGGCGATCTGCCGGAATGCCGCGATGGCGCGCGGACCCTCCAGGATGGCCGCGACGACCGGGCCGGAAGTGATGAACTCGATCAAGGAGCCGAAGAACGGCTTCTCGGCGTGCTCGGCGTAGTGGCCGCGTGCCACCTCTTCGGAAACCTGCTTCAGCTCCAGGGCGGCGATCTTCAGCCCCTTGCGCTCGATCCGGGCCAGCACCTCGCCGACCAGGCCACGGGCCACGCCGTCCGGCTTGATGAGTACCAACGTCTGCTCAGTCACGGCGCACAGCCTAACCGGCGGTCGGGGCGGAGTATTCAACGGGCAACTGCGCAGCGGGCCCAGGAGCGGCTAGGTGGAGCGCCGAGTGCGCTGGCTCGGCAGTAGTCCCTGCTCCATGCGGCGCTTGACATCGTGACGCAAGACCAGGATGAAGCCCCACACCACGGCGAACAGAATCCCCATCACCCCGATAGAGACGTGCACGAATACTCCGAGAATCAGCAGCACCTGGAGGGCGAGGTTGAACGGTATCGCCCACGGGCGGCGCTGGAGTCCCGCGCCGAGAATCATGACCAGCGCCAAGATCACGAGGTAGCTGCCGGAGAACCAGCCGACCCCGCCGCCGACGGACCCGACGACCGGCAACGCGAGCAGGACCGTGATCGCCTCGAGAATCAGGGTGCCCGCCATGACACCGCGCAGTCCCTTCCACGGGTCGGGGGCAGTGGGCGCGGCGGCCTGATCGCCGGCGGTCGGCTCACTCATGCTGTCTCCTTTGCGGCGGATCGAACCCTCATGCCGGATCCTTTCCGAACAGCGCGCGGGCCGCACCCGCCGTGACCACCGATCCGGTCACCACGACACCGGCACCGGAGACCATCTCGCCGGGCTCGCCGACTTCCTCGGCCAGCGCGATAGCCGTTTCGAGGGCGTCGGGCAGTGATTCGGCGGTGACGACCCGCTCGTCGCCGAAACGCTGCACGGCCAGGTTGGCGAGGGTGTCGACGTCCATGGCGCGCGGCGATCCACTGCTGGTGACGACGATTTCGTCGAGGACCGGCTCCAACGCCTCCAGGATGCCCGCGGCGTCCTTGTCGCCGAACACCCCGACCACGCCGACCAGTTTGCGGAAGTCGAACTCCGTGGTGAGCGTCGCGGCAAGGGCTTTTGCGCCTGCGGGGTTGTGTGCGGCGTCGATGAAGATCGTCGGCGCGCTGCGCATGCGCTCGAGCCTGCCCGGGCTGGTGACGCTCGCGAAACCGGCTCGGATCGCTTCGATATCGAGCTGACGGTCCGCGCCCGCGCCGAAGAACGCCTCGACCGCGGCGAGGGCGAGCACGGCATTGCGCGCTTGGTGCTCACCATGCAGGGGCAGGAAGATCTCGTCGTACACCCCGCCCAGGCCTTGCAATTCGAGCTGCTGGCCGCCGATTGCGATCTGCCTGGCCAACACTCGGAACTCCGAGCCCTCGCGGGCCACCGCGGCGTCGACCTCGACGGCGCGCCGCAGCAGCACCTCCATGGCCTCCGGTTCCTGTTCGGCGATCACCGCGACGGTGTCGCGTGGAATCAGGCTCTCGGGCGCACGTTTGATGATCCCGGCCTTCTCCCCGGCGATGGCGGTGAGGTCGGGGCCGAGGTAGTCGGTGTGGTCGAGGCCGATCGGGGTGATCACCGCGACCTGCCCGTCGATCACATTGGTCGCGTCCCAGGTGCCGCCCATGCCCGTCTCGACGATCGCGACATCGACCGGCGCCTCGGCGAAGGCCGCGAAGGCCATGCCGGTGAGTACCTCGAACTTGCTCATCGCCGGGCCGTCCGCGGCGGCCGACTGCTTGTCGATCATCTCGATGAAGGGCAGCAGCTCCCGGTAGGTCGCCACGTACTGGGCGGGCGTTATCGGCTTGTTGTCGATGCTGATCCGCTCGGTCGCCAGCTGCAGGTGCGGGCTGGTGATCCGGCCGGTTCGCCGGTGCAGCGCGGTGAGCAGTGCGTCGATCATCCTGGTCACCGAGGTCTTGCCGTTGGTGCCCGCGACGTGGATCGCCGGATAGTGCTGCTGCGGCGAGGCGAGCAGATCCATCAGGGTGGCAATGCGGGTGAGCGACGGCTCGATCTTGGTCTCCGGCCAGCGGCGATCGAGTTCTGCCTCGACGAGGGCCATCTCGGCCAGGTCCACAGGAGAGGGCCCGGCACCGAGCCGGGTGGCCGGGATCGGTGACCCGTCGTCGTCGTACTGCGGTTCCGGTTCGGCGTTCATTTGCCACTCAATTCCGCGAGCCGGGCGCTGATGCGGGTGACTTCGGACGCGGCGACATCGCGCCTGCCCTTGATCTTGTCGACCACCGGTTCCGGCGCCTTGGCCAGGAAGGCCTCGTTGCCGAGTTTGGCCGTAGTGGCTGCCAATTCCTTCTCGGCGGCGCCCAGGTCCTTCTCCAGACGACGGCGTTCGGCCTCCAGATCGACAGCGCCGGAGGTGTCCAGTTCCACGGTGACGGTTGCCGCGCTGAGCCGGATCTCCAGGGAGGCGGTCGCCGCGAAATCGTCGCCAGGCTCGGTCAGCCTGGCCAGGTTGGTCACCGACGCCTGCTGCTCGGCGAGGCCCGCCGCGTCCAGGCCGATCAGCGTGGCCGCGACCTTCTGCTTGTCGGCGAGGCCTTGATCGCTGCGGAACCGGCGGATCTCGGTGATCAACCGCTGCGCGTCCGAAATACGCTGCGCCGCAGCCACGTCGGTCGGCACGCCGCTGGCCTGCGGCCACGCGGCGATAACGACCGACTCGCCGCCGGTCAGCGCCTGCCACAGCGATTCGGTGACGAACGGGATCACCGGGTGCAGCAGCCGCAACACTGCGTCGAGGACGTTGCCGAGCACCACGGCGGTCGACTCGGCGCGCGAGCCCGCCGCGCCGAACTGCACCTTCGCCAATTCCAGGTACCAGTCGCAGAGTTCGTCCCACGCGAAATGGTAGAGCGCCTCGCAGGCCTTGCCGAACTCGTAGGCGTCGAACGCCGAATCCACTTCGGCGCGTACCTCCTCGAGCCGGTCGACGATCCAGCGATCGGCGTCGGTGAGCTCGGCGCGCGCGGGCAGCTCACCGGTGTGGGCGCCGTTCATCAGCGCGAACTTGGTGGCATTGAACAGCTTTGTCACGAAACTGCGCGAGGCGAGCGCGTGCGGTTCGCCGACCGAAAGGTCACCGCCGGGCTGTGCGCCGCGCGCCAGGGTGAAGCGCAGCGCGTCCGCGCCGTAGGAGGTGATCCAGTCCAGCGGGTCGATGCCGTTACCGCGCGACTTGGACATCTTCTTACCGAACTGATCGCGAATCAGACCGTGCAGGAATACATCCTTGAACGGCACCTGCTTCGCGCCGTCCTTGCCCGCCGTGAGCACCGGGTCGTCGGAAACGAACGTGCCGAACATCATCATTCTGGCCACCCAGAAGAACAGGATGTCGTATCCGGTGACGAGCACGCTGGTCGGATAGAACTTCTGGAGTTCGGTGGTGGAGTCGGGCCAGCCCATGGTGGAGAACGGCCACAGCCCCGAGGAGAACCAGGTATCGAGCACGTCGGGGTCCTGCACCCAGCCTTCCGGCGCGGTCTCATCCGGCCCGACGCAGACCACTTCGCCGTCGGGGCCGTACCAGATCGGGATGCGGTGACCCCACCACAGCTGTCGCGAGATGGTCCAGTCGTGCATGTTGTCGACCCAGTCGAACCAGCGCGGTTCCTGGGCGGCCGGGTGAATGACGGTGTCGCCGTTGCGCACCGCGTCACCGGCAGCCTTGGCCAGCGCCTCGACCTTGACCCACCACTGCATCGAAAGGCGCGGCTCGATCGGTTCGCCACTGCGCTCGGAGTGCCCGACGCTGTGCAGGTAGGGCCGCTTCTCGGCGGCGATACGCCCCTCGACGGCCAGGCGCTCGCGCACCTTGACCCTGGCCTCGAACCGGTCCATGCCGTCGAATTCGGTGCCGGTACCGGTGATCCGGCCGCGCTCGTCCATGATGGTCGGCATCGGCAGGTTGTGCCGCAGCCCCATCTCGAAGTCGTTCGGGTCGTGCGCGGGGGTGATCTTCACTGCGCCGGAACCGAATTCGGGGTCGACGTAGTCGTCGGCGACGATCGGGATCTGACGTCCGGTGATCGGGTGGTACAGCGTGGTGCCGATCAAGGACTGGTACCGGGGGTCGTCCGGGTGCACCGCGACGGCGGTGTCGCCGAGCATGGTCTCCACGCGGGTGGTCGCCACGATCACGTGCGGCTCGTTGTCGTCGAGGGAGCCGTAGCGCAGCGAGATCAGCTCGCCCGGCACCTCCTCGTGCTTGACCTCGATATCGGAGATGGCGGTGCGCAGTTCCGGCGACCAGTTGACCAGCCGCTCCGCGCGGTAGATCAGGCCCGCGTCGAAGAGCCGCTTGAAGATGGTCTGCACGGCCCTGGACAGGCCCTCGTCCATGGTGAACCGGTCGCGACTCCAGTCGACACCGTCGCCGAGTGCACGCATCTGCCACTGGATGGCGCCACCGGACTCACGCTTCCAGTCCCAGACCTTGTCGATGAACAGTTCGCGGCCGAAGTCCTCTTTGGTCTTGCCGTCCACCCCGAGCTGTTTTTCCACGATGGTCTGGGTGGCGATGCCCGCGTGGTCCATGCCGGGCAGCCACAGCACCTCGTAACCCTGCATACGCTTGCGGCGGGAGAGGGTGTCCATCAGGGTGTGGTCGAGTGCGTGGCCCATGTGCAGGCTGCCGGTGACGTTCGGCGGCGGCAGCACGATCGAGTAACCGGGCTTGTCGCTCGTGACATCGGCGGTGAAATAACCGGCGGCTACCCAGCGCTCGTACATTTCGGCCTCCACCTCGCCGGGGTTCCAGCTTTTGGGGAGGGCATCGGCACGATTACGCGAGTTGTCAGAGGCTGCGCTGGTCACCCGACGATTCTAGTGGCCGAGTTCGGCGCGCTCGCACCGCCCACCAGGCATAGAAAAAAGGCGGAGTCTTCGGTGGATGAGGGACACCGAACACTCCGCCTACAGGTGAGAGCTTACCGTCGATCCGGGGCAGGCCCCGGAATCCATAAGTAATTCTCAGCTTCTGTGCGCATTCAATGCGTGGCCGCGGGCACGCGAATGTCCTGATCGACCAGATCGGCGTTTATCGCGATGGCGGCGGCCGATCCCGCGCCCGCGGCGGAGATCACCTGCGCGGCCGGGTCGGCGACATTGCCCGCGGCCCAGACGCCGGGCACGCTGGTCCGGCCCGACTTGTCGGTGTGCACCCAGCCGTTGCCGTCGACAGCACAGCCGAGTGCGAGGGGCACATCCGCATTGGGCACGAAACTCGGCGCCACGAACATCGCCGCTCGCGGCACCGCGCGCCCGTCGACCAGCTCCACACCACGCAGCCGGTCCGCCACGACGAGCCGCGCGACCTGACCGTCCACGACCCGCACGCCACGACCGGCGAGCCGGGCCCGGTCGGCCTCCGACAGCTCCATGGTGTGCGCGAAGAAGATCACATCGGCCGACCATTGGGGCAACAGCAACGCGACATGCACGGCCCTGGCCATCGCAGCGGGCTCCGTTGCGCCGAGGATCCCGAGCGGCTGGTCACGCACCTCGTAGCCGTGGCAGTACGGACAGTGCAGCACGTCGGCACCCCAACGCTCCCGTAGGCCGGGTAGTGCTGGCAGCACGTCGCGCAGGCCCGTTGCCACCAGCACCCTGCGCGCACGAAGTTCTCGTCCACTCGCGAGTCGCACCGTGAAATCGCCGGGTCCGCCGTCCTTTTCGGCGCCGGTGACCATATCGTCGATCAACTCACCGCCGTATCCCGCGACCTCGGCCGAGCCACTGGCGATCAACTCACCGGGGGGCATGCCGTCCCTCGAGAGGAACCCGTGCATGTGCTCGGCCGGTGCGTTGCGCGGCGCACCACCGCGCACCACGGCAACCCGCCGCCGCGCCCTGGTCAGCACCAGGGCAGCCGACAGTCCCGCCGCGCCGCCACCAACGATCACTACGTCATATGTCTCGCTCATCTGCGATCACCTCCGCGGTCACCTTGCCGCCGTCCGCACGATTTCGGCAACGAATATTGCTGTTTCCGGGAATCAGCGGTGCACTGGTGGGATGAAGGTTCAGCCAGGAATCACCCAGGCCATCGCCGATATCGGCCCGCGCCTCAAGGCGTTGCGCACACACCGAAACGTGACGTTGACGGCACTGTCGGAGGCCACCGGGATCTCCAAGAGCACCCTGTCACGCCTGGAGTCCGGCCAGCGCAAGGCCAGCCTGGAGCTGCTGCTGCCGATCGCGCTCGCCCATCAGGTGCCGCTCGACGAGCTCGTCGCCGCACCGAAGATCGCCGACCCGCGCGTGCACTCGCGTCCGCGGAAGGTCAACGGCACCACCATCATGCCGCTCACCCGGCAGCCGGGTCCGCTACAGGCGTTCAAGATGGTCATCCCGGCCGAGCGCACCGAGCCCGATCCCCGTGTCCACGAGGGCTTCGAGTGGCTCTACGTACTGTCGGGCCGATTGCGCCTGGTCCTCGCCGAACACGATGTCGTCCTCGGCCCCGGGGAAGCCGCCGAATTCGACACCAGACAGCCCCACTGGTTCGGCAGTGCCGGGCGCGGGCCGGTGGAGATACTGAGCCTGTTCGGCAGTCAAGGCGAGCGCATGCATTTACGGGCGCGGTCCCGCGGCCGCACGACGACCTAGCATCATCAGGGAATTCTCAGCCGAAATCAGGGTTTTCCCTGTTGCCGAATCGAATTCGGCCCGCGACCCTGGAAAGGGTGAACCCTCCGCTCGACGGGCCGCCCTTCGCCGCTGGGCAATCGAAGCCGCCTCGCACCGAATTCCCTGTCATCGCACCGGATTCTGTCCATGATCTGCGCGGAATGGTCGTCGATGAGCTGCGGTATCCGGCAACGGCCGCGCTGATCGTCGCGGGGGTGCCCGGCGCGGGCAAGAGCACCGCGCTGCGAATGTTCTTCGGTGCGACCGCGGATGCCGACCAGGCGACGAAGGGACCGCAGGGTTCGGTCGTGCTCGATTCGAACCAGACCCGCAACTGGTGGCGGCATCGGGTCGGCCTGCTGCCCTATCCCCTGTGGCGACCGGTGGTACACATCGCGCACTTCGTCCGGATTCGACATGCGCTGCGCGACAACGCAGGACCCGTGATCATCCACGATTGCGCGACCTTCGGATGGACGCGCCGACTGCTGGCGCGGTGGGCCACCGGGTACCACAGGCAAGTGCATGTGATCCTGCTCGATGTGCCCGCCACCGCGGCCCGCGCCGGCCAGTTCGCCCGCGGGCGCCGGATCAACGGGCCCGCGTTCACCCTGCACTGCTATCGATGGCGACGACTGATCCGCGAACTCGGCGCGGGCCACCTGCCACGGCCCACGCCGGCCTCGATGGTGATCATCGACCGGACAAATGTCGACCGGATCAGCCGAGTCGGCTTCGCCGCGTAGGGATCCGACGTCTATCGGCGAACCAGCACGGTGAGCGCACCGGGTACGGCACTGATCGTGACCGGCAGGGTGCCCGCCGGTTCACCGTCGGCGGTGGCGGGGGCGCCCGCGGCGGTCAACGTCACCTGCGCGGTTCGATACTGCTTGGTTGCCGGATGGTCGATCCGCTTGCCCGCCGACAGCGCGGGAAGCATCCGGAGCATGTCCAGTCGCGATACCGCACCGACCACGGTCAGGTCGAGCAGACCGTCGTCCATGATCGCGTCCGGGCAGATCAGCATGCCGCCGCCGTAGGTGCGGGTGTTGCCCACCGCGACCATGACCGCCGCCGTTTCCACGACTGTGTCGGTCGCCGGATTGTCCAGTGCGCCCGGCGCGACCCCGGTCAGCTCGATCCGATAGGGCACGGTGAAGCGACCGGAGATCTCGGCCAGCGCCGCGAACGTGTATCGCAGTGGGCCCTTCGGCCAGCGCATGCCGTTGGCGCGCAAAGTGACTCGGGCATCGAACCCCGTGCCTGCCACCGTGGCGAACCACATCGGCTCCGACCCGGGCGATTCGATCCGACCGAGATCGATGGTGCGAGTGTGGCCGTCGAGAACGAGGTCCGCGGCGGCCACCGGATCGTCGGTGGGGACACCGAGTTCCCTGGCGAGATCGTTGCCGGTGCCCGCGGGGACGAGTCCGAGCGGCACACCGGTCTGCGCCAGTGCTTCGAGGACTACGTTGACCAGACCGTCCCCGCCGATGCACACCACCGCGTCCGGCACCTGATCCACCCGGGAGATCGAATCCCGTACCAGGCGAACAGATTCGGCGGCTGATGGCGCACGCACCTCGGTGACCGCGACACCACGTTCGGTGAATCGGGCCACTGCGGCGGCCGCGACGTCGTGCCCACGGCCGACTCCGGACATGGGGTTGGTCACCACGGTGACCGCGCCGACGATGCGCGTCGAGTCCTCCGTCACGGGACCAGCTTTCCAGGATTGAGGATCCCTGCGGGGTCCAATTCCTGTTTCACCGCGCGCAATACCCGGACACCCAGGTCGCCGACCTCCGCGGACATCCAGGGGCGGTGGTCGGTGCCGACCGCATGATGGTGGGTGATGGTGCCGCCCGCGGCCACGATGGCGTCGCCGACCGCGTGCTTGGCGAGGCCCCACTGTGAGATCGGATCATCCAATTGCTTGGCGATGATCGTGAAGTACAGCGAGGCACCCGTCGGGTAGGTGTGCGAGATATGGCACATCACCAGTGGCGGCGTACCCTGTCCGGCCAGTGAATCCGTCAGTGCCGCAGTGACCTTCGCCTTGAGGTTGTCGAGATTCGACCAGATGGTCGCGGTCTCCAGCGTCTCGCACAGCACCCCGGCATCGAGCAGCGCGTCACGCATGTACGGTGCGGCGAAGCGGCCGTGCTCCCACTCCTCGGCAGGGGTCGCACCCAAGTCGGTACCGCCCGCCGCCGCCAACAACACACTCGCCTCGGCGCTGCGCGCCGCGACGTGGGCTTCGGTGCCTTCGAACGTGGTGATAGCCAGGCAGCCCGACACTGGGGTGCCGCCGACATCACCGGAGCGGGCCAAGTTGACGCCGGTCTCGACCTCGTCGGACAGGCGCAGCACCGTCGGCGCCGCACCCGTCTGCACCACCGAGCGCAGTGCGGCTGCGCCGGTGGCGAAGTCGGGGAACGACCAGGCCCGGTAGGCAGTGGTTTCCGGCACCGGATGCACCCGCAGGGTGACCTCGGTAATCACGCCGAGGGTGCCTTCCGAACCGACGAACAGTTCGCGCAGGTCCGGACCCGCGGCCGAAGCGGGGGCGCGGCCGAGTTCCAGCGTGCCGCTGGGCGTGGCGATCTTCAGGTGCTGGACCATATCGTCGAAGCGGCCGTAGCCCGCGGACGCCTGTCCGGAGGACCGGGTGGCCGCGAAACCGCCGATGCTCGCGAATTCGAAGCTCTGCGGGAAGTGGCCCAGCGAAAGTCCCCGGTCGGCGAGCAATGCCTCGGCGCGCGGGCCGGTGAGACCAGCGCCCAGCGTGGCCGTCGCGCTCACCGGATCGATGCCCGAGACGGTGTCGAGGCGACGCAGGTCCAGCGCGATGACCGCCTCGAAGCGGCCCCGTACCGGGTCGACGCCGCCGACCACGCTGGTGCCGCCACCGAAGGGAACCACCGCGATGGCGTGGTCAGCGCAATAGGCCAATACCGCGAGCACCTGCTCGTGGCCGCCGGGAAACACGACCGCATCCGGTGCTTCCTGCGGCTCGACGGCACGTCGGCGCAGCAGGTCAGGGGTGCTCTTGCCGCCTGCATGCAGCAGCCGATCGTGGTGGTCGACCGACACGTGGTCCACGCCGACCACCTCGGCCAACCCGTCTCGTCCGGCGGGCGTCAGCACCGACGCGCGGAGCGGTACGTCCGCCTCGTCACGGCGTGCCACCGGGTCGCCGGACACCCCGAAAACCTGCGCCAGCAGGCCACGGACCTGCTCCGAAAGCGGCTTGTGTCCAGCTGGAACACCCCAGGCGTCCCACACCATATGCGCTGCCCGCTCCGGCACCCCCGGTTTTGCCGCTCGGGCGTCCGAGCGGGAAGCCGAATCCTCGTCGGCATGCTGTTGCGTCTCGACCATGCGTTACAGTTTGACATATACTGTCAAGCAGTAACGATGCCTGTCCATTTCGACACACCCGGCGGTGACACCCCGAATGCCTGCCCCCGACGAGCCCGACACCACACTGTCGGCGACCGACCTTGCCATTCTCGACGCCGCACGAGACTGCGTCGAGGAATTCGGCGTGCGCCGCACAACCCTCACCGAGGTGGCACGGCGAGCCCGGGTAAGCAGGCCCACCGTCTACCGGCGCTGGCCCGACACCGGAGCCCTGGTGGCCGAACTGCTGGTGCGCGAGCTGCGTGCGATCGTCACCGCGACCATGCCTGCCGTGGGACCCGCGCGCACCCGCCTGGTCCGAGGCATTGTCACCGGCGCTGCGGCGATCCGAGCAAATCCGTTGTTCGGCAAGATCTTCCGCACCGACACCGACTTGATGCTCACCTACGTGTTCGGCCGCCTCGGCCGCAACCAACGCCACCTGATCGACCTGTTCACCACGGGAATCCGCGAGGGCCAGCAAGATTCGACGATCCGCGACGGCGACGCCGAGCAGATGGCGACCATGCTGCTGTTGATCGCCCAGTCCGCGGTGCAGTCGGCGGGCACCGTCGCCGCCCTGCTCGACGGAGCAGCACTCGACGCCGAATTGACGCGCGCTATCGACGGTTACCTTGTTCCACCTGCCGGCTCGGCCGCGGCCGACAGCAGCGATGTCGAATCATCGAACCTCGCGCAGGAGGAGCGGGCATGAGCGAGCGAACATCGGGCCTCACCGGCCCCGCTATCGCCAACTGCAGTCCCCTGACGCCCGACCCGCATCGTCAACGATCGATCACCTCCGCACCTGCGGCAGGTCCGACCTCGAAAAGAGACTGCGATGACCGCTGATTCGGCCTCCATCGACAACTCCGCCCTGAACGCCGCTCGGCGCTCCCGCGAGCTGGCGCAGCTCGGCGATGACACCGAGATCGACGTGCTGGTGATCGGCGGCGGCGTCACCGGCGCGGGCGCCGCACTCGATGCCGCCGCGCGCGGCCTGCGCACAGTGCTGGTCGAACGGCGGGACCTGGCGTTCGGAACCTCGAGGTGGAGCTCGAAACTGGTGCACGGTGGACTGCGCTACCTGGCGAGCGGTCAGGTCGGCATCGCGCACGAGAGCGCCGTCGAGCGCGGCATTCTGATCGGTACCACCGCACCGCATCTGGTGCGTCCGCTGCCGCAGCTCGTACCGCTGCTTCCGGATATCGGCGTTGCGCAGAGCACGCTGATTCGGGCCGGTTTCGTCGCGGGCGATGTACTGCGGCGCACCGCGGGCACCCCGGCCGCGATCCTGCCCCGTTCGCGCCGCGTCACCACCGCGGAGGCGCTGCGGCTGGCGCCGACTGTCCGGCGCGACGGGCTGCGCGGCGGTCTACAGGCCTGGGACGGACAACTCGTCGACGACGCTCGACTGGTGGTCGCGCTCGCCCGTACCGCGGCGGCCAACGGCGCGACGGTGCTCACCCGGGTGGAAGCCGTTGCTGTCGAAGGCGATTCGGCGACCCTGCGCGACACTTTGACCGGCGAGTCGATGACCGTTCGCCCCCGCACCGTCATCAACGCCTCCGGAGTCTGGGCCGATCAGGTGGACCCGAGCATCGAACTACGCCCCAGCCGCGGCACCCACCTGGTGTTCGACGCCGAATCCTTCGGCGGCCTCACCGCCTCGCTGACGGTGCCGATTCCCGGTACCACCAGCCGCTTCGTGTTCGCGTTCCCGGCCGCGCACGGCCGGGTGTATCTCGGCCTCACCGACGAGGACGCCCCAGGCCCGGTTCCTGACGAACCGCAGCCCACCGAGGCCGAGATCGATTTCCTGCTCGACACCATCAACACCGCACTGCGCGAGCCGTTGACCCGCGCGGATATCCGCGGCACCTACGCGGGACTGCGCCCGCTGCTGAAAACCGCGGACAACGCCACCGCCGACATCTCCCGTCAGCACGCGGTCCTGCACTCCCCCACCGGCGTCATCACCATCGTCGGCGGCAAGCTCACCACCTACCGCCAGATGGCCGAGGACGCCGTTGATGCCGCCGTCGCCCATGGCGGCCTCACCGCGGGGCCCTGTCGCACCAAGCGTCTCCCGTTGGTCGGCGCGGTATCCGGAGCCGCACGCGACCATATCGCCGGCCCACCGATCCTCGTCGAACGCTACGGCAGCGAAGCACCCACCGTTCTCGCTGTCGCACAAGACAATTCGGTCGCACTCGAGCAGGTCGCCCCTGGCATCGACGTCACTGCCGCGGAATTCGCTTTCGGCATCACTCACGAAGGCGCACTGGACACCGACGACCTCCTCGACCGGCGCACCCGCATCGGCCTGGTCGCCGCGGACCGGGCCGCCGCCCTGCCCGCGGCGCAAGCCGCCTTCGCCCGGGCAGGCGGCTAGTCGAAGACCCAGCCCGCCAGCTCCGCGCGCATGCAGGCGCGCGGCCACCGATCCAGCCCGTTGGCCGCCTCGGCGGCGCGGATCTCGCGCAATTCCCGCGTCTCTTCCGCGGTGCTGAGGTAGCGAAAACCGAGCCGCTCGTAGTACGGGCCGTTCCAGGCGACGTCGGTGAAGGTGGTCAGTGTCATGGCGGGCAGCCCTTGCGCTTTCGCCCACCGGACCGCGTGGTCGATGAGTCGCTTGCCGATTCGGTTGCCGGCATACCCGGGATCCACCGACACCTGATCGACATGTGCGTCGCCGTCGACGATGCCGAGAATCAGGTAACCGATCGGGCGGTCGAGGTCATCGGCGCACACCCACGCGCGCCCCGCTTGCCGGAACTCGCGCAGGGTGTCCAATGGCGGCGGATCGTCGTCGGCGACGGCCGTCATGCCGATGTCCGCGAACGGCTTTCCCGCCGCGCGCTCGATGTCCTGCAGGACCGGCAGGTCGTTCTCGGTCGCCGGTCGAATCGCTTGCATTGCCGCTCCTCGCGCGGGGCTCACTCGGCCGGGGTGGCCAAGATGCCGTTGATCAGCACCCGCAGCGCCCATACTTCACGGTCGTCGCCGTTGCCGCTCATCATTTCTTCGCGCAGGCCGACAAGCATCGGATACCGGTCGGCAGGCAGTTCCGCGAAATGCCGCTGGACCTCGGCGACGTAGTCGCTTTCTTCGCGCCCTCCGACGTTGTAGGCGCTCTGCTCCGCGGCCTGCGCGGTGATATGCAGGTAGAGCAGGTCGACGGCCCAGGAATTGGTCCTCTTGTCCAGGCCGCCCTCGTCGAGCAGCGTCAGCATCCGTTCGATGAGCAGCAGCGCGTTGGGACTGGCGGGAATCGAGCCGAGCGCGACGAGCGCCAGACCTTCGTGCCTGCTCATGGCCGCCACGGTCGACGCGACAAGCTCGCCGAGCCGTGCGCGCCAGGTGCCATCGGCCGGCTCGGGCACCGTGCCGAGCACATGGTCGAGCATCGCGGCCATCAGATCGTCCCGGTTGGCGACATAGACATACAGCGACGCCGCACCCGTATCCAGGTCCTGAGCGACGCGACGCATGGTGAGGGCGGATAAGCCGTCGTTGTCGAGGATGCGCAGACCGGTTTCGACGATGGCATCGCGACTGAGTGGCGCCTTTGCGGGACGGGCCCGGCGGCTGACGGGTGCGGAGCTCATGACGACGAGCATACGCTCCCCAACGAACACCGTTTGACACGAACAGTGTTCGTCTTCTAGATTCGAATCGATCGAACATCGTTCGTAACGATCAATGTTCGCCCAATTTCTTCCTTGAAGGGGAAACCCGATGTCCACCATCACGCATCCGGAAACGGCGGCAAACACCCAGGTCAGAGCCCGCATGTGGGCGATATTGGCCGTCATCCTCGCGGCTGACATCCTCGATCTGCTCGACTCCACGATCACCAACATCGCCGCGCCGACCATCGCGAACGACCTCGGCGGCGGCCAGTCACTGATCCAGTGGCTAGGCGCGAGCTATGCCCTCGCACTCGGCGTCCTGCTCGTCGTCGGCGGCAGACTCGGCGATCGCTTCGGCACCCGTCGTCTGTTCCTGATCGGCATCGCCGGCTTCACCGTGGCTTCGGTCGCCTGCGGCCTCGCCATCGACCCGACCTCGATCGTCGCAGCACGACTTGTCCAGGGCGCGTTCGGCGCACTCCTCATCCCACAGGGTTTCGGCATCCTCACCCAGGTCTTCCCGCGCGAACAGCTCGGCAAAGCCTTCGGCGTGTTCGGCCCGGCCCTCGGCCTTTCCGCGGTCGGTGGCCCGATCCTCGCGGGCTGCCTGATCGACGCCGACCTGTTGGGCCTCGGCTGGCGGGCCATGTTCCTGATCAATATCGTGCTCGGCTCGCTCGCCTTCGCCGCCGCATACCGCCTGCTGCCCGCCGACGACGGCGATCGCACCGTCACCATCGATGCGCTCGGCTCCGCCCTGCTCGGCGCGGCCATGTTCGGTTCACTGTTCGGCCTCATCGAGGGTTCGACCAACGGCTGGACCGCCGCACCCTGCGGCTATCTCGCCGCAGCCGCGGTGGCCTTCGCACTCTTCGCCCGCCGCCAGCTCACCGCAGCGAATCCACTCATCGAGCCGTCGCTGTTCGCCAACCGCGGTTTCACCTCTGGCCTGCTGCTCGGCCTGGTGTTCTTCGCCGCGGTGTCCGGTCTGCTCTACGTGCTCTCGCTGTTCATGCAGACCGGCCTCGGCTACACCCCGACCGGCGCCGCACTCGGCCTCGCCCCCCTGGCCGCCGGCATCATCGTGGCCTCGGTCGCCGCACACCAACTGCTTGCGAAACTCGGCCGCACTCTCATCCGGATCGGGCTGCTGATCACGCTGGCGGGCACCGGTCTGCTGCTCGGCCTCGTGCTGACCGTAGGAACCGGTATCACCGCATGGGTTCTCGCTGTACCCGTCTTCATTCTCGGTGTCGGCATGGGCACCTGCTTCGGCACCATTTTCCAGATCACCATCGGTGATATCGACCCCGCGGAGACCGGTAGCGGCAGCGGTTGTCTCTCAGCCGTGCAGCAACTGGCCAACGCCATCGGTGCGGCCGCCGTGACCACCGTCTATTTCCACACCGTCGGTTCCGGGCAGGCCCACGCATTGACCGTCAGCCTCCTCGTCGTCGCCGCGATCACGCTGATCAGCTGCGGCCTTGTCCGGCTGCTTCCGCGGCGAGCGCCGGCAGCAGGCCACTGATCGGCACACCGATCGAACACCATCAATCGCACGACCCCATGGAGTTGTCATGATCCTCATCACCGGAGGCCGCGGCGCGGTCGCCACCAACCTGCTGACCCTGCTGCGCGCCGACGGCCACGCCGTCCGGGTCGGCTCCGGCCGACCCGACCAGCTCGAACTCCCCCACGGGGTGTCCGCGGTCGCGTGCGACCTGCGGGACCCGACCACTTTCCCCGCCGCGCTTGCCGGCATCACCTCGGTATTCCTCTACGCCGAGCCCGCGCACATCGCCGAATTCGTCACCACCGCAACCGAAGCCGGAGTCCAGCACATCGTGCTGCTGTCCTCGTCCTCGGTGCTCGACCCCGACGCCGCCACCAATCCGGTCGCGAAGTCGCACCTCGATGCCGAACTCGGACTCGCGGATGCGCCGATGGCCGTCACTGTGCTGCGACCAGGCGCTTTCGCAGGCAATGCCCGTGGCTGGTCGTTCTCGATCAAGGCCGACCGCCCGGTCAGCCTGCCCTACCCCAACGCCTACGCCGACCCGATCCACGAACTCGACATCGCCGAGGCCGTGTACGCCCTGCTCACCCAGCCCGAACACCGTGGCGAGGTCTACCGGCTCACCGGCCCGCAAACCCTCACCTTCACCGCACAACTCGACCTGATCGCCGAGCTCACCGGTCGCAGCGTCACCGTCGACCACGTCACCCCCGACGCCTGGCGGCAGGAGATGGCCGAGTACATCCCCGCCCACTATGCCGACGGCCTGCTCGACTACTGGCGGCGCTGTGACGGGGTGCCCACCGTGATCACCGACACGGTCGCCATCCTCACCGGCCACCCGGCCCGCACTTTCGCCGACTGGATTCGTGACAACGCCGCGGTATTCGCCGCCTGAACTGCGAACGCCCGCAAGACGACCGACAGCGCCACCTCGCGCACCATCGACAACAGGGCGGGCATGGACACCCCCGTGCCCGCCCTGCGGTTGTTCGCCGCGCCCGTTCCGGGTGTACTGCACGCTCTATGCTGGGGGCCGTAGTGCGCCGGGAAGGAGGGCACGGGTGCCGAAGGACCCGTCCACCGTTGGAATCGCGCCGGGCGATGGTTTGATCGCACGCTTCGGTGCGGTCGTGGTGTACCTGCCAGGCGAAACGTCTTCCACCGACCGCATACTCGGCGCGATCGAAGCCGTCGCCGATGGCGAGCATCCCGGCGCGGCGATCGTGCAACGCCTGGCCGCGGTGGTGTTCGGCGGCGGGTCGGAGCCACCACCGTTCGGCGTGGTCGCGCCGACCGGCGATGGCACGGTCATCCTGTTGCGCGGGCCGGTGAGCGCCGAGATCCAGGGCGCGGAGGGGACCAGGCGACTGGCCGGCGCGCGTGCGTTCACCTGGGTGGACGAGATCGTGCGCGAGCCGGTGCGGCAGATTTCGGTCGGCGCCGACACCGCGCTTCCCTTGGCCACGCACCCGCGCAGCAATTTGCGCGACGGCGTGGTTCCCGGAGGTGGTTTCGTGTTTCGCGTCGCGGTGCGGAAAACCGGGAAGTCCGCGCGCCCGGCGCCCGCCGCGCCGCCGTCCGTCGCCGGGAACGAGCCGCCACCGACGGCCCCGGCCGGTATGGTCGCACTGTCGGAATCCGATACTCAGTCCAGCGACGAAGCCCGGGCACCTGCGGAGATCGGTACCCGGGTGGGGCCACCGGCCTGGTCGGAGATATCGGAGGCGACCCGACCGACCACATCGTCGCGACCGCAGCCTGTGGCACTGGACAAGGTTCCGGCCCATGGTGGCGCGCGCCCGCGGCGCGTACATCCCGCCGGCAGCGGATCGGCAGCCTCGACACTCGGTCCGGCCACCGGCACACTCGTCTTCGAGGACGGCGCCGCCTACCCGCTCGACCGCCCGTACGTCATCGGCCGCAGCCCCATGTCCGACGATTCGGTGCGCACCGCTGCCGCCTCACCCATCGCTGTCCCGCGCGATCGGCACGTCTCACGGGTGCACGCCTATGTCTCGCTCGAACACGGCAAGGTCTATGTGCGCGACGCATCCACTCCCGCGGGAACGTTCATCGCGGCGCCCGGCGCCGAGCAGTGGACCCGCGTCGGCACCGCCCCCATCGAACTCCCGCCCGGCTGGAGTGTCCGCATCGGTGAGCGAATCGCCACCCATCGCATCGAAGATCGGCGCAAGGACGCCACCGAGATCTCCGGTGAACGCCGCCGCCCCTGAACGCTCACGGTTTGTCGTGACCGCCGCCGGAGGCCAGTGCGGACCAGTCGTCCGCGCGTGGGTCGTTCAGTGCCGCGCTGGGAATCTCGACCCGGTGGTGCACCGCATGCTTGGGCCACGGCCAGGGCGGCGGGATGATGGCCGAGCACGGCCGCACCGACTGCCCCGCCTGTGACAACACCGACCTCGAGACGAACACCAGCGCGAAGCGATCGATGACAATGACGTGATCAGTGCCGTCGGCAGCCACCGCTCCGAAACTATGCCAGCCCACAGCCTTTGAGGATCAACGCCGGCGTTCGGAGATCACCGCCCCGGCGCGCCGAGGAATCCGAGTTCAAGCCAAGGAGTCCGCCAGTTCCGCGTGCAGGTCGAACAAGGCGGGGATCTGGTCTGCCGAGCGGCGGCCCATGCCGCACTCGGTGGCGATGCCGAACTCGGTGACCGTGCCGCGGGCGGCTTCGATGCGCTGGAGTGCGCCCTGCCTGCCGTCGGTGGCGTGGACCAGGCCCAGGTGCAGGTCTGTCTCAGGTGGAAGGGCGAGGTCGGCAAGGGGCTTGAAGTAGTCCGCATCGGTGCGCGAGCGCGGGACCGGCAGGTGGAACCAGTTGACCGGCCGGTCCAGTCCGGCAAGAACGCGACCGGCGACGGCGGCGAGTCGGCCGGTATCGGCGGGTTCGACGAAGTGACGGTGCCCGAAATCTCCATAGCAGAGGTGGTAGCCGACCTCCACCGGTTCGGGCACGGCGGCGCCCAGCCGGACGAGCCGCTGCCCCACTTCCTTGAGCTGCGTCGGATAGTCGACCCCGAACCAGGAGGGAAAGACGCCCTCGAAGATGGCGAACTCGACCGCGGCATCCCATTGCACCGCAAGATCTTCCGCCGGTATCACCGCACAGATAGCGGCGAGTTCGTCGAGCAGACGCGCCTCGTATCGGCGCTCCAACTCCCCCTGTGGTCCCGCGACGAATGCCCCGATCACCGCGATGGGCGTCGGCAAGCTGACCTGGAACCGGATCCTCGCCGGAATCGTGCCATCCTCGCGCAGTTGCCGGAACACCTGCCAGGACTCGAGAGCGGCCTGCGCGTAACCCAGAGCACCGAAGTCGATCGACGCTGCGTCCACGCCCGGCTTGGGCTGCACGCGTTCGCTGGGCCCGTACTCCGGGCTGGGCGGCGGAACGGTCTCCAGGTCCGGATGCGCCTGCATCTTGGGCAGTTGCCACACCACCCAGTTGTCCCGCACTCCGGTCTCGCCATCCGGAATTCGCGTCAAGTGAGTTCCGATTCGTCGTGCCGCCTCCGAGAAGACAGTCCGCGCATCCGCCAGAGGAACACTGCCGCACAGATGAACTCCGCGACTCTTACCCACCGCAATCTCCTAGACGTCCCTACCGCTGTTCCAGCCGACCTGGTTGAAACCAGGCAGTTGCCAAGCATCTCGCCGAGAGTCGGATCTGGATTCGGCAATCGATCAGTTCGCGCTACGCGGGCAGCGTAGGCACGGGCTACTGGCCAGGATCCCCATGCTTGGGAAATACCTAGCGACCGAGTCGCCCCGCACGCCGCAGTCCACACCATCCCGCGTACCGCGCTCGAGCCTTGCCGCGCGCAGCGGTCGCACCTCCCGGTGTACCGCGGTCGGGTCATCTCCGTGCCGCAGCCGGGTCGTGGTCGCGGCCTCGAAGTCGGCCCTGTCGCGTGCTGCGGTTGCGCTGCGGACCTCCGGCGGGTACGCACGACCGGACAGGGTTATCTCGTCCGCGCCGAGACAGCCTCCCTGCGGAGAGGACAATGACGACCATGCACCGTAATGGGCCGACACGCGACATCGACGAGACCGCGCTGAGCGTGTCCGAACCGAAGAAGCAGGCGGCCGGTGTCACGGCCGTCGCCGTCGCGCTCAAACGCGCGGTCGAGGAGATGGGCGTGGTCCGCACCGCCCGCACGCTGGCCAGGGTCAACCAGGTGCACGGTTTCGACTGCCCAGGTTGTGCCTGGCCCGAGCCGAGTGGTCATCGTCGTCCTGCCGAGTTCTGCGAGAACGGCGCCAAGGCGGTCGCCGAGGAGGCGACGCTGCGCACCGTCACCCCCGAATTCTTCGCCGCGCACTCCGTCGAGGAGCTCGCCGACAAGTCCGGCTACTGGCTCGGCCAGCAGGGCAGGCTCACCCATCCGATGGTGCTGCGCCCCGGCGCCACCCACTACGCGCCCATCGAATGGGCCGATGCCTACCAGCTGATCGCGCAGCAGCTGCGTGCCTTGGCGACGCCGGACGAGGCGCTCTTCTACACCTCGGGGCGCACTGCCAATGAGACCGCGTTCCTCTATCAGCTGCTGGTGCGCAGCTACGGCACCAACAATCTGCCGGACTGCTCGAACATGTGCCACGAATCCTCCGGCACCGCACTGACTGGTTCCATCGGTATCGGCAAGGGCTCGGTCTCGATCGACGACTTCGATGCCGCCGACCTCATCATCGTCGCAGGCCAGAACCCGGGCACCAATCATCCGCGCATGCTGAGCGCGCTGGCGGGCGCGAAGGCAAAGGGCGCCAGGGTCATCGCCGTCAATCCGCTGCCCGAGACCGGGTTGCTCGGCTTCCGCGATCCGCAGACCGTCAGGGGCTTCACCAACGGCGTGTCCATCGCCGACGACTTCCTCCAGATCCGCCTCGGCGGTGACCTGGCGCTGTTCCAGGGGCTCAGCCGCCTGTTGTTCGAGGCCGAGGACGCCGCGCCGGGAACGGTGGTGGACCGCGAATTCGTCGACGCGCATTGCGCAGGCTTCGCGGAATACGAAAAGAATGTCCGGACCGTCGATATCGACACCGTCCGAGCGGCGACCGGGCTGACCGAGGACGAGCTCCACCGCACTGCCCGGCTGCTGGCCGAATCGAAGAACATCATCATCTGCTGGGCGATGGGCCTCACCCAGCAGAAGCACGGCGTCGCCACCATCGAGGAGGCGACCAATCTGCTGTTGCTGCGCGGCATGATCGGTAAGCCGGGAGCCGGTGTATGCCCGGTACGCGGTCACTCGAACGTGCAGGGCGATCGCACCATGGGCATCTGGGAGAAAATGCCAGACTCCTTCCTCGACGCGCTCGATCACGAGTTCGGCATCACCAGCCCACGCAAGCACGGCCTCGACACCGTCGACGCCATCCGCGCCATGCGCGAGGGCACAGCGAAGGTGTTCCTCGGAATGGGCGGCAACTTCGTCTCCGCGACGCCCGATACCGAGGTCACCGAGGCGGCGCTACGCGACTGCGCGCTCACCGTGCAGATCTCCACCAAACTCAACCGCAGCCACGTTGTGCACGGGCGGACCGCGCTGATCCTGCCCACCCTCGGCCGCACCGACGAAGACCTGCAGGACGGCGTGAAACAGCAAGTGTCGGTGGAGGATTCGATGTCGATGGTGCATCTGTCCACCGGCCGACTGAAGCCGGTGAGCGACCAGCTGCGCAGCGAGGTCGCCATCGTCTGCGAACTCGCGCAGGCCCTGTTCGGCGCCGATCACCCGGTGCCGTGGGCGCAGTACCAGCGCGACTACGACAAGATCCGCAACGCGATCGCGCGCGTGGTGCCCGGCTGCGCCGACTACAACACCAGGGTCCGGCAGCGCAACGGCTTCGTACTGCCCCATCCGCCGCGTGACTCCCGCGAATTCCGCACCACCACAGGTAAAGCCAACTTCGCGGTGAACGATCTCACCTGGACTCCGGTTCCCGACGGCAAGCTGATCTTGCAGACGCTGCGCAGCCACGACCAGTACAACACCACCATCTACGGCTTGGACGACCGATACCGCGGCGTGCACGGCGGCCGCAAGGTGATCCTGGTGAACGCCGAGGACATCAGCGAATTGGGCTTCGCGGAAGGTGAATTGGTGGATCTGATCTCGGAGTGGACCGATGGCACCGAACGCAAGGTGACCGGCTTCCGCCTCATCGGTTACTCGACCCCGCGCGGTAACGCCGCCGCCTACTATCCGGAGACCAATCCGTTGGTTCCGTTGGATCATGTTGCGGCACGGTCGAATACCCCGGTGTCCAAAGCGGTGACCATCCGGCTCGAGCGGCATACGCATATCGGGCAGCCGTCGTGATCGCGCAGACCGTCACCGATCGCCCGCCGAGAGCGCGAGGGTGCCGTCGTGAGTAGAGTGACCGCACGCCGTCCGACGATCCGTATCACCTCCCACGGTGAGATCACCAGGCCCGACACCCTCGCGGTGGAGGAGCCGCTCGAAATCCGCCTCGGCGGAGAGCAACTCACCGTCACCATGCGCACTCCGGGCAGCGATATCGACCTGGTGCACGGATTTCTCTTGGGCGAGGGCATCATCGGCGCCACCGATGATGTGGTGAGCGCACGCTACTGCGCGGGCACCGACGAGAACGGGCACAACACCTACAACGTCCTCGACGTCCACTTGCGCACGCCGGTCCCGGTACGCGGGCGCCACGTCCTCACCACCGGCGCCTGCGGGCTCTGCGGCAAGACCGCACTCGAGGAGGTGCGCACCCGCACCCGATTCCCGATACCGGCCGACGGCCTCCTCCTGGACCTCGCCACCCTCACCACCCTGCCCACCGAATTGCGCACCCGCCAAGGCGTTTTCGACGCCACCGGCGGTCTGCACGCGGCGGGGCTTTTCAGCGCGGACGGCACCGCCCTCGCTGTCCGCGAGGACATCGGCAGGCACAATGCCGTCGACAAGGTGCTCGGCTGGGCACTGCGCGAAAACCGTATCCCCGCCCCCGATCTGGTGCTGATCGTCAGTGGCCGCGCCTCCTTCGAATTGGTGCAGAAAGCGGTGATGGCAGGCATTCCGATGCTCGGCGCCGTCTCCGCACCCAGCTCGCTCGCCGTCGACTTGGCGGCCGAATCCGGCCTCACCCTTGTCGGTTTCCTCCGCGGTCGGACCATGAACATCTACACCGGTGGGCACCGGATCGACCGCACATCGGTCGCCGAGGCGCCGATTGTGCCCACCAACGTAGGGACCCGCCCCTGACGGTGCACCTCTTGCCCGGTCTCGATGTCCGAATTACGGTTGCTTCACCCGATCCAGAAATTCGGCTTGAACGGAGCGCCCGATGCGGATTTCGGTGGAAGGCAAGTCCGGCGGCGTGCGCGTGCGCATGCGGTTCGAACAGTTTCGACGGCGGCTGCTGATCGTTCGGACCCTGCTGGCGATCCTCGCGGTTCAGGGCGCCATCGTCGGCCTGTGGGCGGTCTTCGCGCCACACTCCTGGTACACCAGCTTCCCCGGTTTCGGCATGCACTGGATCTCGGCGGACGGGCCATACAATCATCACCTCGCAGGTGACGTCGGCGCCTTCTTCCTCGCCCTGACCGCGGTCACCATCGCCGCGCTCGTCATCAACGGCACCGCCGTCGCCCGAGTGGCGGGCATCGGCTGGCTGACTTTCGGTCTACCGCACGTCGTCTACCACGCCTTCCACAAACCGGCCGAAATGGGCGCGGGCACCTTCACGCTCAGCGTGCTCGCCGCGGCCGCGCTGGTCATCCTCGGCCTCGGCTGTGTAGTCATCCCGCCGCGTGGCGACATCCCCATGTCCGACCCGGCGCCGATGGACATCCGATTTCCGCGCCGTCGCCCGCGCTGATCTATCGGCACCACTCATTCGCCGGCTGCCGGCTGCCGAGCGACCTACTGCTGGCCCCAGGCATCGGTGGAGGTGAGGTGGTCGAGGGCCTTGCTGACGGCCGGAGCGCACAGATGATGGTCCGCAGGACCGAGCCACGTCATTTCCGCGATTTCCGCGGCTGGTGCTGGGTTGCCGTGGCCCGGCGCGGTGAAGCAGTGCATTTCGACGAGAGTGCCGGGACGCCCGTGGGCAGGAGCGGTGATGGTTACCACGGGCGCGATCCGGTGCGCCTCCAACTCGACGCCGACTTCTTCTCGAACTTCACGAACGAGCGCTCCCGCCAGGGTTTCACCCGGCTCGGGCTTGCCGCCCGGTAGGTAGAAGGCGTCGCGTCCTCTGGTGCGGACCGCAAGCAAGCGGCCGTTCTCGACGCACAACCACGCCACCGACGTGAGCGTTCGTTCCTCGATCATGGTTACCTCGACAGCTGAGACGCGATCAGGCTTCCAGTGCTTCGAGCAGTGCGGCCCGCTGGCGAGCGCCGAGTCCACCGATGCGGCGGTCCTCGGGAATCTCGGCCTGGTCCAGCAGCTTGGCGGCCTTCACCGGGCCGACGCCGGGCAGGGCCTTGATCACGGCCGCGACCTTGGTCTTCTTGACCAGCTCGTCGCTATCGGCCTTCTTCAGCAGATCGGCCACCGAAACCTTGCCGGCCTTCACTTTGCCGATCAGTTCGGAGCGCGCCTTGCGGACCGCAGCCGCCTTGGCCAGCGCCTCAGTGCGCTGCTCCGCGGTCATGGTAGGCAGTGCCATGTCTCCTCCGCTTTCACTCGTCACTCGAACATCTGGTTGACCGGACCGATTCAACAGCACGTCGCCGACAGCGCAAGTCCGACACACCGGGGCGCGACCGGCGGAAATAGCGATGAGTTTTCCGGGCCCGCGCCGTCGAATCCGGGGAGAGGCCCGCGCGTGGCGGACGACAAGGACGGAAGGAACCCCCGCCATGGAGCTGTCGCTCACACAGTTCGTCACCCTCGACGGCGCCTATCAGGCGCCCGGCGACCGCAGGAGGACCCGAGCGGCGGGTTCACCCACGGTCGCTGGTCGGCGCCCTACGGCGACGAGGACTTCGGCGCTTTCATGACCGAGGTGTTCGACGAGGTCGACGCTTTCCTGCTCGGTCGGCGCACCCACGAGACTTTCGCGAGCTACCGGCCAGAAAGTGACCGACCCGACGGATCCCATTGCCACCGCGCTGAATTCGCTCCCAAATACGTGGTGAGCACCCACCTGGACAGCGCGGGATGGGGCCCGGTCGAGGTGCTGCGCGGTGATCTGGTCAAGGAGGTGACCAGCCTCGAGGAACGCCCCGGTCGCGAACTGCAGGTGCACGGGAGCGGCAATCCGGCGCAGAGCCTGCTGGCCGCGGACCTGATCGACACCATGCACCTGCTCACCTTCCGGTACTGCTCGGCACCGGCAAGCGGCTGTTCACCGACGATGTACGGCCCGCCGGATTCGAGCACCAGTGTGCGCACCACCGCTTCGGGCGTCGTCATCGCGACCTACCGCAACGCCGGCGCCCCGAAGTACGGATCGCTCGATAAGTGACGGACGTAACACTGGAGGCCCCGCCAACGAAAGCATCAACGAAAGCACCCGAAGGGTACGAAGGTTCAATGGCGAACCAGGGGGATCAACGGCGATCCCGACCCGGGCGTGATCGAACGGCAGCAGCCGGCCGATCGTCACCGTGTCCCCGAAGGCGCTACACCTGGAGTTCCGGGCCGTCCGCGGATACGCGTCCGCTCGACGTCCCACTGACCGGTACGAGAGCGCAAACAACGGACCGGGCTCCATGGACGCTGCTAGGCTCCGAATTAGAACGCGTTTCAATTCGGCAGGAGTTTCATGGCACAGCAGATCCGCGATGTGGTCGAGCAGTACGTCAAGCTGGTCGGCTCGGGTCCGACCGAGGAGATCGTCAACCTCTATGCCGCCGACGCGACCGTCGAGGATCCCATCGGCTCCGAGGTCAAACAGGGCCACGCTGCCATCCGTGAGTTCTACGACGTGATCGCCAACCTCGATCGGGAAACCGAACTGAAGCCGGAGACCATCCGCATCGGGGGCAATCACGCCGCCTTCATGTTCAGCATCATCACCAGGTTCGGCGACAAGCGCTTCACGCTGACCCCCATCGACGTGATGGAGTTCGACGACGACGGCAAGATCATCAGCATGCGCGCGTACTGGAGCCCCGACGATATGCATACCGAAGTGGTGTAGCCCTGGCCATCCACGCGTGCCGTAGATCACACCCGCCTGCCCATCACATTCCACGATCCCTCCTCGTCCGAGTAGCAGGACAACATCGTCGGATCGAAGGAGAACCGTGATGAGCACGACCCGTATCCCCGCCGTCGCCCCGGAGCAGGCGGGGCCGCTGACCAAGCTGCTGTACCGCGTCGCCGCGCGACGCTTCGGTGCGGTACCCGAACCGTTCGCGGTGACGGCCAACCACGGAAAACTACTCGCCGCCAGCAGCATTCACGAACTGCTCGTCGAACGCGCCTGCACCGATCTGCCTGCCGCCATCCGAGAGATCGCCGTCTACCGCGCGGCCTGGATCGTCGGGTGCTCCTGGTGCATCGACTTCGGCGAAATGCTCATGCGGCACGGCGACCTGGACATCGACCGACTCGAGCACATCGCCGAATACGAGACCTCGCCGCTCTACAGCGCCGACGAACGCGCCGCCATCGCCTACGCCGACGCCATCACCGCGACACCGACCACCGTCACCGACGATCAAGTCGCCGACCTCGAAAAGCGTTTCGGCCGTGCGGGTGTCATCGAACTGACCTACCAGATCGGCCTGGAGAACATGCGCTCGCGCTTCTACTCCGCGCTCGGAATCACGGCACAGGGCTTCAGCACCGATTCCTGCCGAGTCCCGTGGGCCCAGGACTGACCCACCAAACGACCGTACCGCCCGTCGGACAAAGTCGACGGGCGGTACGGGGAAGCCGCTATGCGGCGTCGGCTATCACCTCGGCCAGACTTGTCACGGTCTGGAAAACCACGACATCCTCAGCAGCGTCGAGCAGTCGGTCGACACAGCGTCGGCCGGTGATCAGCACGAGCTTGCCTCCCGCCGCTCCCATCAACGACTCGGCCTCGATCAATACCCGCAGACCCGCGCTGCCGAAGAACGTCACCCTGGACAGATCGACCACCACCACGGGCCCTGCGCTACCGAGAGATCCGAGCAGACCACTACGGAAGACATCGGCGCTGTAGTAGTCCACCTCGCCGACGAGAGCACAGAGCGTGATCGAATCCGTGGGTGTCATGAGGGTGACACGCAGGCGGTCGGACGGACCGCGACTGGACGGCCACGGTGCCACGATGGCGGATTGGCTGGAAGTAGCAACAACAGTCGACATAAGGACCTCGGTCCGGTCACGCACGGCACACTCGAAACATTGCCGGCGTTCAATTTCGCCCGGATGCGTCCGCTCCAGGACTGGGCTGGTTGCTCAACCCTTCCCATGGACTACCCCAACAGACAGGTCTGTACACCTCTGCTTCGACCCGATGTCCACGATGGGCGACGACACAACGTCACCTACTACGGCTGACCTCCACTACGACGGCGCAGCATGGCGTAGTAGATGTACTGCATCTCGAGCGGGTTGGTGAAAACGCTCACCAACTCGAATCCGAAGTGTTCGTCGAGCCATTCGACACACGTTGTCAGCCTCGCCAGCAGACCTTCCTGATCCGGGCCCGGGTCCCGGATCAGGCCGCCCTCAGTGCGTGAGAAGACTACGAGATGTTTGTGCCGATAGGTCCGCATGTCGACGGCGCCGCTGAGCACGCCGCGCACATCCAGCAGCTGACCCGGCCCCGCCGGATGCAGCAGTGGCTGCGGTTGCACCCTGAAATCCCCCTGCCATCAAGCGACTACGCCGACTTCTCGCGCCGCTCGGTGCGCTGCGCCTTGCGCGGCACGATGGTGGGCAGCACGTTGTCGTTGACCGTGTCGGCGTCGACGACCACCTTGGCGACGTCATCGCGGCTGGGGATGTCGTACATCACCGGCAGCAAGACCTCTTCCATGATGGCGCGCAGACCGCGAGCACCGGTGCCACGCAGGATGGCCTGATCAGCGATCGCCTCCAGCGCGTCCGTGGTGAACTCGAGGTCGACGCCGTCCATCTCGAACAGTCGGATGTACTGCTTGACCAGCGCGTTCTTCGGCTCGGAGAGGATCTTGACCAGGGAATCCTTGTCGAGATTGGTCACCGAGGCGACGACAGGAAGGCGGCCGATGAACTCGGGGATCAGACCGAACTTGATCAAGTCCTCCGGCATCACCTCGGCGAAGTGATCCGAGGTGTCGACCTCCGCCTTGGAGCGCACCTCGGCACCGAAGCCGATGCCGCGATGTCCGGTGCGGTCGGAGACGATCTTCTCCAGCCCGGCGAACGCGCCCGCCACGATGAACAGCACGTTGGTGGTGTCGATCTGGATGAATTCCTGGTGTGGGTGCTTGCGTCCACCCTGCGGCGGCACGCTCGCCTGGGTACCCTCCAGGATCTTCAGCAGCGCCTGCTGCACACCCTCGCCGGAGACATCGCGGGTGATCGAAGGGTTCTCGCTCTTGCGAGCGATCTTGTCCACCTCGTCGATGTAGATGATGCCGGTCTCGGCCCGCTTCACGTCGTAGTCGGCGGCCTGGATCAGCTTCAGCAGAATGTTTTCGACGTCCTCGCCGACATACCCGGCTTCGGTCAGCGCGGTGGCATCGGCAATGGCGAAGGGCACATTGAGCATCTTGGCCAGGGTCTGCGCGAGGTAGGTCTTGCCGCAACCGGTCGGGCCGAGCATCAGGATGTTCGACTTGGCGAGCTCGACCGTCTCACCACGGCTGTCGCGCCCCTTGTCGCCGGCCTGGATGCGCTTGTAGTGGTTGTAGACGGCCACCGCGAGCGTGCGCTTGGCCGTGTCCTGCCCGATCACGTAGTTCTCCAGGAAGTCCCGGATCTCGGCAGGTTTGGGCAGCTCATCGAGTTTGACCTCGCTGGACTCGGCCAGCTCTTCCTCGATGATCTCGTTGCATAGATCGATGCACTCGTCGCAGATGTACACCCCTGGTCCCGCAATGAGCTTCTTGACCTGCTTCTGGCTCTTTCCGCAGAACGAGCACTTGAGCAGATCGCCGCCGTCTCCGATGCGCGCCATCTCGTGGGTCCCTACTTCCTTGTCCGCGTGCAACCGTCTGTCCAGGTTGCCGGCAATCCGCCACCCTCGGGTGTAATCACGAACACCTCGAGCGTTCCGGCGGGTCGAGCACTGCCGTCAACCGGGAGCAAAGGCCCCTAGGTTGACCGTACCCGGTGTGCGCGACGGAGGTCGACAACTCGAGCATGTTTCTCGCCGGGGTTGCGCGAGTTCTCACGGCACTAGAACACGTTCTCCCCGAGCTGCGGCCGAAACCCGGTTCGGCCGCCCGCCTCGTGGCCTCTCCCGCCGGACACCCTTCCGGTAGGTCGGTTCCATCGAAACAATCCGGCCGGAACGGATGCCGAGCGGCACCTGTCCCGGCCGGATTTACCTGACTAACAGCAACATACGAGCGACCGGCGCAACCCGTATTCCGGGCGTACCCCAGAATCTCTGCCTGACACCTGATCGCGCGCGGAGACTACTTCTGTGCGCTGAGCTTGCGGTAGTCGAACACCGTGTCGATGATCCCGTAGTCCTTGGCCTCCGCGGCCGTCAGGATCTTGTCGCGGTCGGTGTCCTTGCGGATGGTGTCCGCGTCCTTGCCGGTGTGGTAGGCCAGCGTGGTCTCCATCAGGCGACGCATGCGCTCGATCTCTGCGGCCTGGATCTCCAGGTCCGAAACCTGCCCCTGGATGCCACCCTCCAGCGACGGCTGGTGGATCAGCACACGGGCGTTGGGCAGGCAAGCGCGCTTGCCGGGGGTGCCCGCGGCGAGCAGCACGGCGGCGGCGGAGGCCGCCTGGCCGAGGCAGACCGTCGCGACGTCGGCGCGCACGTACTGCATGGTGTCGTAGATGGCCATCAGCGACGTGAACGAGCCACCGGGCGAGTTGATGTACATGGTGATGTCGCGGTCGGGATCGAGCGATTCCAGCACCAGCAGCTGCGCCATGATGTCGTTGGCCGAGGCGTCGTCCACCTGCACGCCGAGGAAGATGATGCGCTCCTCGAACAGCTTGTTGTACGGGTTGGACTCCTTGACACCGAAGCTCGAGTGCTCGATGAACGACGGCAGGATGTAGCGCGCCTGCGGGCTCTGCGGCGCGATACCGCCGAGGCCGGCGCGTGGGTCGATCAGGTTGGCCATCTTCGTCTCCAAAGTCTGAGTGGGTGAGCGGTTCTCAGCCGTTGCGACTGGTTGCAGGTCGCTCGAAATGGTCGGCTACTTCGCGCCGTTCCCCGCCTGATTCGCGTGGCTGATCACGTGGTCGATGAAGCCGTACTCGAGCGCCTGGGTCGCGGTGAACCACCGGTCGCGGTCGGCGTCGATGGTGACCTGCTCGACCGACTTGCCGGTGTGCTGCGCCTGCAGCTCGTTCAGCTCACGCTTGGTGTGCGCGAACTGCTCGGCCATGATCGCGATGTCGGCCGCGGAACCACCGATGCCCGCCGAAGGCTGGTGCATCATGATGCGCGCGTGCGGCAGCGCGTAGCGCTTGCCCTTGGTGCCCGCGGTGAGCAGGAACTGCCCCATCGAGGCGGCCAGACCCATGCCGTAGGTGGCGATATCGCACTCGGCGAACTGCATCGTGTCGTAGATGGCCATACCCGCGGTCACCGAACCGCCGGGCGAGTTGATGTAGAGCGAGATGTCCTTGACCGGATCCTCCGCCGAGAGCAGCAGGATCTGGGCGCACAGCTTGTTCGCGATGTCGTCGTCGACCTGAGTGCCGAGGAAGATGATGCGCTCACGCAGCAGGCGCTCGTACACCGAATCACTGAGGTTGAGACCAGCAGTAGCGGCTGTCATGACCCCTGCCTGGTTGATTGTCACGGATACCTGCCTTCTCTTCTCACCGGCTTGTCACTGAAACCTACACAGCGCTGATTGCTACAGAGCCATCACCGTTCGCTGTCACAAACATTAACGAAACAGGGCGGCACCGAACTCCCGGCACCGCCCTACTTCGCTCACAGCGCAATCACACAACCACACGGCCGTCGATCACGCTGGCATTCCATGGAATTATTCGGCGCTCGCGGCGGCGGTTTCTTCGGCGGCGGCCTCGGCCGCGGAACCCTCAGGGGCGCCGAACATTTCGGCGGTGTCCACCGAGTTGCCCTCGGAGTCGGTGACCTTCACCTGGCCGACGACACCGGCAAGCGCCTTGCCGCGGCGCACATCGGCGAACACCGCACCGAGCTGGCCCGCCTGTTGCACCTGCTGGATGAACTGTTCCGGCGACAGACCGTAGCGCTGCGCCTGGAACAGGATCCGCTCGGTGAGCTCCTCCTGCCCGACCTGGGTGTTGTCCGCCTCGGCGATGGCGTCGAGCAACAGCTGGGTCTTCACCGACTTCTCGGCGGACTCCTTGGTGTCCTTGTCGAACTCTTCGCGGGTGCTGCCCTGCGCCTCGAGCGCGGCGGCGAAGGCGTCCTCGTCGTGGTCGAAGCCGTGCACAGCGTCGTGCAGCACGGCGTCGATCTCGGCCTTGACCACGGCCTCCGGCAGCGGCACCTCGACCTGCTCCAGCAGCGCCTCGAGCACCTTGTCGCGGATCTCGCCCGCCTGCTCGACCTTCTTGACCCGCTCGACGCGGGTGCGCAGGTCGGCCTTCAGCTCTTCGAGGGTGTCGAATTCACTCGCCAGCTGGGCGAAGTCGTCGTCGGCCTCGGGCAGCTCGCGCTCCTTGACCGAACCGACGGTAACGGTGATGACCGCTTCCTTGCCCGCGTGCTCGCCTGCGACCAGCGTGGAGGTGAACTCGGCGGACTCACCGGCCGACAGGCCGGCCAGCGCCTCGTCGAGGCCCTCGATCAGCTGGCCGGAACCGACCTCATGGGACAAGCCGGTGGTGGCGGCCTCCGGCACATCCTCGCCGTCGACGGTGGCCGACAGGTCGATGGACACGAAGTCGCCGTCCTGGACCGGACGCTCGACACCGGTCAGGGTGCCGAAGCGCTGGCGCAGCGACTGCAGCTGCTCCTCGATGTCCTCGTCACCGATGCTGAACGCCTCGACCGACACCTCGATGCCGTCGTAGGCGGGCAGGGCGATTTCGGGACGCACATCGACCTCGGCGGTGAACGCCAGCTGCTGGCCGTCCTCGATCTTGGTGATCTCGATCTCGGGCTGACCGATGACCTTCACCTCGGAGGTGGTGACGGCCTCGCTGTAGCGCCCGGGCAGCACATCATTGACGACCTGCTCCAGGATCGCGCCACGACCGACACGGGCCTCGATCAGCTTGGCCGGAGCCTTACCCGGGCGGAAGCCGGGGATACGGACCTGGTTGGCCAGTGCCTTGTACGCCTTGTCGAAGTCGGGCTTCAGTTCCTCGAAGGGCACCTCGACGTTGATCCGGACCCGGGTCGGGCTCAGCTGCTCGACGGTGCTCTTCACGGACATGCTCCTTGTTCGTTGGTGGTTCTGGTCGACTTGCTTCTCATCGACATGGGCGCCTTGCTCTCATGGACATGGACGCAGCGCGCCCACGCGCACGCATCCCGACAAGGTTAGTTGACCGGTCGCGGCGGGTTGCGGGCAGCACCGCCCTAGACGTCCCAGCGGCTGCTTGCCAGTCGCCGGCGAGAGATCAGCTCTTGGGAACGGTGACCGCGTCGGTGACGAAAACGAGAGTCTCGTTCGGCTTGATGCCGTTGCCACCCGCGCCGTATCCGAGGTCCGGCGGGATGATCAGCAGCCGCCGCGCGCCCTGCTGGACACCGACCAAGCCCTGGTCCCAGCCGGGAATGACCTGCCCGGCACCGAGGGTCAGCTGGAACGGCTTGCCCCGGTCGAAGGAGCTGTCGAGCTTCTTCTTGTCCGACCAGGTGACCAGCGAATAGTTCATGGTGAGCTGCTGGCCTGCGGCCGCGCCCGGCCCGCCGCCCTCGACCAGGTCCTTGACGATCAGCTGCTTGGGCGGGTCACAGTCGTCCGGGATGGTGATCTTCGGATTGGCGCCGAACCCACCGTCGACCTTGATGTCGTCGGCGGTGCATTCGCGACCCTTGCTCTGCGGCGCGGCCGCCGCGGACGAGGCCGTCTTCGCCGCCGCGGTGGTCGTCGCGGACACCGAGTTGTTGTCGTCCCCCGACCCACACGCGGTCAGCGTGAACGCGGCCGCGGCGATGGCGCCGAGACCGATGATCCTGCCGAGTATTTGCATGCGGCGCACCCTAATCCACGCACGGCCACCGGCATCGTGCCGCCCTGACCACACGGCGGGTCGAACGCTCGGGACTCACGGAAGGACAAAGCCCGATTCGTACGCCATGATCACGGCCTGTGTTCGATCACGCGCGCCCAGTTTCGACAACACGGCGCTGACATGGGTCTTCACCGTCTCCGCGCCGATGAACAGCTCGCCTGCGATCTCCGCATTCGACAGGCCGCGAGCCATCGAACGCAACACCGTGGGCAATCTTGGCAGCAGTATGGGCGGTAACGGCAGGCACGGGTGGTGATGTCGTGCGCAGACGCCTGACTCGCGGGCCTGCTGCCGGTAGCCTGACGAGGAATTCTCCATCCGGTGTTGTCGATCACTTGTCGACAACCGTGCGGGGCCCGGCGACAGCGGTTGCTCCGGTACCGCACTCGATGCCCCGAGCGTGAGGAGAGTCGACGTATGACGCAGATGGCCGATGCCGGGGGCGATACCTCGGCCGACAATGTCGACAGCGGCGGCGGTGCGACGATCGCGCCGCGACCCTATCGACTGGCGCAGGTGCCCGGTCCGCTCGATCACGGTGAGCTGGAATCGATCGACGCGTGGTGGCGAGCGTCGAACTATCTCGCGGTCGGCCAGATTTATCTGATGAGCAATCCGCTGCTGCGGGAACCGCTGCGCGCCGAGCACATCAAACCGCGGCTGCTCGGACATTTCGGGACCGTGCCCGGCCTGAATCTGGTCTGGGCGCACGCCAATCGGGCCATCCAGCAGCGCGATCTGAACGCGGTGTTCGTCGCGGGGCCAGGGCACGGCGGGCCGGGCCCGAATGCCTGTGCCTGGCTGGAGGGCACATATTCCGAGCTCTACAGCCATGTGCCACGGGACGGCGCCGGGATGGGTGCGCTGTTCGCGCAGTTCTCCTTTCCCGGCGGCGTGCCGAGCCATTGCGCGCCGGAAACGCCGGGTTCCTTCCATGAGGGCGGCGAACTCGGCTACTCCCTGCTGCACGCCTTCGGCGCGGCGCTGGACAATCCGGATCTCACCGTCTTCTGCGTGGTGGGGGACGGCGAGGCGGAGACAGGGCCGCTGGCCGCCAGCTGGCACGCCGATAAGTTCCTCAACCCGGTGCGCGACGGCGCGGTGCTGCCGATCCTCGCGCTGAACGAGTACAAGATCGCCAATCCGACGGTCCTGGCGCGCATTCCGGAATCCGAGTTGCTGATGCTGCTGCGCGGGTACGGCTACGAACCGATCGTTGTCGCGGGGAACGATCCGGCGGCCGTGCATCAGGCGATGGCCGCCGCCATGGACGACTGTCTGGATCGCATCCGGCAGATCCACCGTGCCGCACGCGTCGGCGCCGATGGAGTGCGCCCGACCTGGCCGATGATCGTGCTGCGCACACCGAAGGGCTGGACCTGCCCACCGGTCGTCGACGGCAATCAGGTCGAGGGCACGTTTCGTGCACATCAGGTGCCGTTGCCCGCCGCGCGCACCGATGACAGGCACCGAGTGGTACTCGAACAGTGGCTACGCTCCTATCGCCCGGAGGAGTTGTTCGATGAGGCGGGCCGACCGGTGGCCGCGCTCGGCGAGCTGGTGCCGCGTGGCGATCGGCGGATGAGCGCCAATCCCATTACCAACGGCGGCACGCTCGTTCGGGATCTTCGGCTCCCGGACTGGCGCGACTACGGTGTCGAGGTCGAGGCACCCGGCGCGAGCAGGCACGAGGCGACCCGCGTGCTCGGCGGCTGGCTGCGCGAGGTCACCGCGCGCAATACCGACAACTTCCTTACTTTCGCGCCCGACGAGCTGGCCAGCAATCGGCTACAGGACATCCTGGAGGTCACCGGGCGCGATTGGCAGGCGGAGGTGGGCGAATTCGACGTCGGCCTCGACCGGTCGGGCCGGGTGATCGAGGTGCTGTCCGAGCACATGTGTCAGGGCCTGCTCGAGGGCTATCTTCTCACTGGCAGGCACGGAGTTTTCACCTGCTACGAGGCATTCATCCATATCGTCGACGCGATGTTCAACCAGCACGCCAAATGGCTCGACGCCAGTGCGGGAGTTCCGTGGCGGCGTCCCATCGCCAGCCTCAATTATCTTTTGTCGTCACATGTTTGGCGCCAGGACCACAATGGATTCACCCACCAGGACCCCGGATTCCTCGACGTGGTGCTGAACAAGAAACCGTCGATCGTGCGCGTGTATCTGCCACCGGACGCGAACACGCTGCTGTCCACCTTCGACCACTGTCTACGCTCGCGGCACTACGTCAATGTGGTGGTGGCGGGCAAACAGCCACAGGCGGACTGGCTTTCGGTGCCCGATGCCGCCGTGCACTGCGCCCGCGGCGCAGGCATCTGGAACTGGGCCGGGCACAACGACGATCCCGGCACCACACCGGATGTCGTGCTCGCCTGCGCAGGCGACGTACCGACCTTGGAAACCCTTGCTGCCGCGGCCATCCTGCGCGAGCGGCTGCCCGAGCTGCGCGTCCGGGTGGTGAACGTGGTCGACCTGATGCGGCTGCAGCAGCCCGACGAACATCCACACGGCCTGTCCGACAGCGAATTCGACACCCTGTTCACTTGTGACAGTCCGGTGATCTTCGCCTTCCACGGCTATCCCTGGCTGATCCACCGCCTGACCTACCGTCGCGCGAACCATAACGGCATGCACGTGCGTGGATATAGGGAAAAGGGCACCACGACAACTCCTTTCGATATGGTCATGCTCAACGACCTCGATCGGTTCCACCTGGTGATGGATGTCATCGATCGGGTGCCGACACTGCGAGACAAGGCGGCGGGCCTGCGTCAGGAGATGGTCGACGCCCGCTGGAACGCCCGAGCATGGACCCGCGAGCACGGCGAGGACATCCCCGCCGTCGCCGACTGGAGCTGGCCGAACCTCAGCCTCTGACGCGGAATGTGGCCGCCGGGACCGCGAAATTCCTTGCGGTGATGTCCCGGCTGGGCCACGATCGCAGGATGCTCTTGACGATCACCTGCGCAGCGCCGGAGGACGCCGAGTGGCCGGCGACCGACCTGGGCTTCTTGCTGCACAAGAACCCCGACCGGGTGCAGGCGTTCGAGCAGTCCTATGGCGTCGCACACGTGCTGTACCCGCAGGCCGACGCGGCACGGTGCACGGCGGCACTGGTGCTCGAGGTCGACCCGATCCGGCTGGTGCGCGGACGCTCGCGCAGCACACCGGATTTCAGCCTCGGACAGTACGTCAACGATCGGCCGTACGCGGCGTCGTCGCTGCTGTCGGTCGCGCTCGGTGCGGTGTTTCGCACCGCACTGCACGGCCGCTGCGACCAGCGCCCCGAACTGGTGCGCACCGCACTGCCGTTGCGCATCGAGCTGCCCGCCGTGCCGTGCAAGGGCGGGCCGGAGGCGGCCGAACGCGTCTTCGGCCCACTCGGCTGGACTGTCGCGGTCACTCCCCTGCCGCTGGACCCGGCCTTTCCCGAATGGGGCGATTCCCATTACGTGCGGATCGAACTCACCGGCACCCTGCGGCTCGCCGACGCCCTCTCGCACCTGTACGTCCTGCTGCCCGTCCTCGACGGCGCCAAGCATTATTGGGTGGCCGCCGACGAGGTCGACAAGTTGATCCGCGCCAGCTCGGGCTGGCTCGCCGAGCACCCGGATCGGGCTTGGATCACCCGGCGCTACCTGGCCCGGCGGCACTCACTGGTCCGCACCGCGCTCGCGCGTCTCGCCGAGATCGATGACACCGACCCGGAGCAGCTTGACGCGGTCGAAGACACCGGAGACGAGTTCGGCAAGGACACCGGCACCATCAGTCCGGCAGCCGAGCGGACCGTCGAGGCCGGTGAACACACCCCGTCGCTGGCAACACTGCGACGCGAAGCGGTACTTGCCGCACTGCGCGAGGTAGGCGCACGTCGAGTGCTCGATCTCGGCTGCGGTGACGGCGTCTTGCTTCGAGAGCTGTTGGCCGACAGCATGTTCAGCGAGGTCGTCGGAGTCGACGTTTCGATGCGATCGTTGAATATCGCGAAACGGCGGCTGCGGCTGGACCGGTTGCCGGAGCGGGTGGCACAGCGGCTGACCTTGCGGCAGGGCGCGCTGACATACACCGACGCGCGCCTGCGCGGCTACGACGCCGCGGTGCTGATGGAGGTCGTCGAGCACGTGGACCCACCCCGCCTCGGGGCGCTCGAACACGCTGTATTCAGTTCCGCCGCACCGACTTCGGTGATCGTCACGACTCCCAATGCCGAGTACAACGCGCTGTACGAGGGACTGGCGGCAGGAACCTTCCGGCACTCCGACCATCGATTCGAATGGACCCGTGCCGAATTCGCGGCGTGGGCCGATCGAGTCGCGGCACGACACGGATACCGCATCCGATTCGTCCCGGTCGGACCCGAGCATCCCGACGCCGGCTCGTCCTCCCAGCTGGCGGTGTTCACCAAGGCAACCGCCGAAACCACCGACGGAACGAAAGGAGTCGCGCAATGACCGAACTGTCTGTCCCCGAGCTCTCGCTCGTCGTGCTGATCGGTGCCACCGGCTCCGGGAAATCGACCTTCGCGCACAAGCATTTCCGCTCGACAGGCGTCGTGTCCTCGGATTCCTGTCGCGGGATCGTCAGCGATGACGAGAACGATCAGTCGGCGACGCCCGAGGCTTTCGCCCTGCTGCACCACATCGCGGGCCTACGACTGCGGCGCGGACTGCGCACCGTCGTCGACGCCACCAATGTGCAGCCGAAGGCGCGTCAGGAACTGATCGCGGTGGCCCGCGCCCACGATGTGTTCCCGGTGGCGATCGTGCTCGACGTGCCGGATGCGGTCTGCCTGGACCGCAACGCGCTGCGCGCCGACCGAGCGCACCTCGGGCGGCATGTCGTCACCAGGCAGCAGCGCGAACTGCGCCGCGGACTGCGCGGTCTGGAGCGCGAGGGCTTCCGCAAGGTGTATGTACTACACGGAGTCGAGGAGGTCGAATCCGCGACGATCGTCGACGAGCGGTCGTGGAACGACAAGCGCGAGCTCACCGGCCCGTTCGACGTGATCGGCGATGTACACGGCTGCCGCGCCGAACTGGAGACGCTGCTCGCCCGGCTCGGCTATGAGCTGTACCGCGACGGCCTGGGCCGCGCGGTCGGCGCGAACCATCCAGCCGGGCGCACCGCGGTGTTCGTCGGTGACCTGGTCGACCGTGGCCCGGACACCCCCGGCGTACTACGGTTGGTGATGGGCATGGTGACCGCGGGTACCGCGTTGTGCGTCACCGGCAATCACGAGAACAAGCTGGTGCGCGCGCTGGACGGTCGGAACGTGCGCGTAGCACACGGCCTCGCCGAGTCGCTGGCCCAGCTCGCGACGCAAGACGAGGAGTTCCGCAAGGCGGCCACCGAATTCTGCCGCGGTCTGGTCAGTCACTACGTGCTCGACGGCGGCAATCTGGTGGTTGCGCACGCCGGGTTGAAGGAGGAGTACCACGGCCGCATGTCCGGCCGGGTGCGGTCCTTCGCCATGTACGGCGAATCCACCGGGGAGACCGACGAATACGGCCTGCCGGTGCGTTATCCGTGGGCCGAGGACTATCGCGGTCGCGCCACGGTGCTGTACGGACACACACCGGTCACCGACCTGCAATGGGTGAACAACACGCTGTGCCTGGACACCGGTGTGGTGTTCGGCGGCCGCCTCTCGGCACTGCGCTACCCGGAGCGGGAATCGGTTTCGGTGCCCGCCGAACAGGTGTGGTACGAGCCGGTGCGACCGCTGCAGGCCACCACGATCGCGACAGCCGAGGGCGTGGTACGCCGCGATCCCGGCGTGCTCGACCTCGACGATGTGATCGGCCGCCGGGTGGTCGAAACCCGCCAGCACGGCCGCGTCGGCGTGCAGGAGGAAAACGCCTGCGCCGCACTGGAAGTGATGAGCCGTTTCGCCATCGACCCGCGCTGGCTGGTCTATCTGCCACCGACGATGGCGCCCTGTGCGACCTCGGAGCGGACGGGCCTGCTCGAGCACCCCGCGGAAGCCTTCGCCTATTACCGGTCCGAGGGTGTCGAGCGGGTCGTGTGCGAGGAAAAGCACATGGGCTCGCGCGCCCTCGTTCTGGTGGCACGCTCGGCAGCGGCGGCGCGGGACCGGTTCGGCGTCGAGGACGGCGGCACCGGCGTGATCTACACGCGCACCGGTCGTCCGTTCTTCGACGACACCGCGCAGACCGAGGCCTTATTGGCCCGAGCACGTGCGGCCGCCGAAACTGCCGGGCTGTTCGAGGAGCTCAACAGCCAGTGGCTCCTGCTGGACACCGAGTTGATGCCGTGGTCGGCCAAGGCAGTCGGCCTGCTGCGCAACCAATACGCGGCGGTCGGCGCGGCGGCACGGGCCTCGCTCGGCGCGGCTACCGAATTGCTGGCCGCAGCGGCAAGCCGCGGCCTCGACATCGCCGATCTCGCGGAGCGCACCGCCACCCGCAAATCGGACGCGGACGCCTTCACTACCGCCTACGGCCGCTACTGCTGGCCGGTCGACGGGCTGGCCGGACTCCGGCTCGCCCCGTTCCAGATCCTGGCCGCCGAGGGCGTCAACTATGCGGTGCGTAACCACGATTGGCACCTGGAGCGCATCGATCGACTGGCCGCAGCGGATGGCGATCTATTCGCCGCGACCGCGCGGATGATCGTCGACCTCGCACAGCCCGACAGCGAAGCAGCGGCCACCGCGTGGTGGTCGGAGCTGACCGCCGCCGGCGGTGAGGGCATGGTCGTCAAGCCGGTCGAGGCGCTGGTACGCACTACGGCGGACCGACTGGTCCAGCCCGGCGTGAAATGCCGTGGGCCCGAGTACCTTCGGATCATCTACGGCCCGGAATACTTACGCGAGAACAACCTTCGCCGCCTACGCACTCGCGGTCTCGGCCGCAAGCGGTCGATGGCGCTGCGTGAGTACGCACTCGGCCTGGAGGCGCTGGATCGTTTCGTCGCGGGCGAACCGCTGTGGCGTGTCCACGAGGCCGTCTTCGCGGTCCTCGCCCTCGAAGCCGAGCCGGTCGATCCTCGGCTCTGACCACCGAGAACAAGCCGGTCGATACCCGGTAGAGCCGGGTAGCGACCGGCTTCAGTCGCTGGTCACCGCAGCGGGGTACCTCACTTCTTCTTGCGGAACGCGCCCTTGACGCTGTCGACGATGCGCAGGAGCCCACGCATGGCCATCGGGAAGAAGGCCGCCTTCATGAATTCGAAGTAGTTCGGGTTGTAGCGGGCGACATACGAGATCGCCGGGTCGACGGATTCGACCTGGTGCCACCAGAACATCGGGATGTAGAGGATGTCACCGGTCTCCAGAACCACGTCGTAGTACGACGCGTCCTGCAGCTTCTCGAAGGTGCTGCGATCCGGCTCGAACTCGTCGGGCAGCCCGGTGTAGGGATCCGACGCCTTGAACGGTATCTTGCCGTACACATTGCGGTATTCGTTCGGTGGGAACAGCCGGACCCGCTTGCGGCCGTGCAGCTGGATCAGCAGGCCGTGCCACGGATCATTGTGCAGCGGAGTCAGGTTGCCCTGCTGCCCGATCCACACGCTGCTTGCCGCCATGCTCTGCAGCCGGGTGCCGACGCGCGCGGGCAGCTGATCGGCCAGCGGACGCGGATCCGCCGCGGAACGCGAGTAGTAATTCTTGCCCGGCTTCGGCTGGTCGAAGACGGCATCCATGACGTCGCGGTACTCGAGTACCTCGACCGGCGAGGTTTCCTGAGTGAACACGTTGGTCGTGCTGGTCAGCGCGGCCACCTTCTCACTGCCGTACTTGGTGCGCAGCTCCTGGGGCTGGTAGTCCTCGAAGACCGACCAGGTCTTGGCGACACCACGGAAGACGACCGGGGTCTGCTTGTCGAAGACCGGCTCGAGTTCGAAGTCCGTAGCAGGCACCTCGAGATCCTGTTGGCCTCCCGTGGATGGCTGTACAGCGTCTCGAACGCTGCGACCGAGCCAGAGCGCAAAACTGGCGAAGAAAATCGGGGCCAGCGTCGCCGGCCTCTCGTCGTAACCCTTGCTCATTTCCCAAATCTTCCAACGGAATCAAGTGCCCACCGCCTGTCGGCCGGCTGCTCGACGAGACTATCGGCGAGGCCTCGGCCGATGCTACATCTGGTGTGGGAGACGAGGACTGCGAGAAGCCCCACTGGTGAGGAGGGCAAATGCGTGATTACTCCGGGCCGGGCCTGCGGCATCGTGCCGCTGGGCAACAGTGATCTCGACTGCGATCACACAAGCGACCATTGCCGGCCGTAAGTGACACCCGTAAGTGACACCCGTTACAGTTTGCGTCAGCACGCCGCTTGCAACTGTTACATGCCAGCTTGCAGGCGTTTTTTGACAGACAAGGGAGTCTGACCATGCCCGCTGCGAGCATCGACGCGCCAGGCCACATGCTGATCGACGACCGGTTCACCGCGGTCGCCGCCAAGTTCTTCTCGATGTTTCGCCGCAAAAGTCAGGGCGGGGGCGGGCTTGCGGTGTATTTGCACGGCGAGCCCGTCCTCGACATCTGGGCGGGCTGGGCCGACACCGACCGACGCTGGCGAGCGGACTCCATGGCGCTGTCGTACTCGACCGGCAAGGGCGTCGCGGCGACCATCATGCATCGCCTCGTCGAACGCGCCGTGCTGGACCTGGATGAGCCGGTAGCGACCTACTGGCCGGAATTCGCAGCGAACGGTAAGGGGGACATCACGATTCGCGAGGTGCTCAACCATCGTGCCGGGCTGCAACGCACCCGCGATCTGGTCGAGCACCCGGACGATCTGCTCGACCACGACGCCGTCGCGGCCGCCATGGCCGCCGCCGCGCCCGACCCGATGCGATTGCGCGCATCCGGCTATCACGGCCTGACCTTCGGCACACTCGTCGCGGAGATCGCCCAGCGGGCCACCGGCCGCAGCTTCCACGAGGTGGTACGCAGCGAACTCGTCGAACCACTCGGCGACAACGACTTCTGGTTCGGCGTACCCGGGCATCAGCGCCACCGCTTGACCCAACTGGCACCCCGCCTCGGCGTCGCCGGGGTGCCGTTCGACACGCTGATCGCCCCGTTCGCCGCGGTGCGGATCGTCCGCTCGGCACGCAGCGCCATCTACGACGGCTGGGCGGACATGACCCTCGGCCAGCGGCCCTACGACGCCATGATGCCCGGCTGGAACGGCGTTTTCACCGCGCGCTCGCTGGCCAAGATGTACGGCGCGATAGCCAACGACGGCATGGTCGGCCACCGCCGTCTGCTGCGGCCCGAGACCACCCGCCACATCGCCGAGATGCCGCCGAACGGCCGCTACGACTACGTCCTCGGCGCCGCACCCCACTTCGCCCTGGGGTACCACCGCGCCATCGTCGGCGCCAAACTCACCAGGCATGCATTGGGCCACTTCGGCATCGGCGGCTCCGGCGGCATCGCCATACCCCGGCTCGGCCTATCGATCGGCTTCGTCACCAACCATCTCGGCAACCACGCCATGTCCCTGGGCGACGCCCGCCTTCCCCTGCTCGCCGCCATGTCCGAGCGCGCCGCCCGATCGGCCGACATCGACAGCACCTCCGGTCTCATCGACACCACCGCGGCGGCGAGCTGACCGGTCCGACTGCCGGCATCACCAGGCTGCTCCTCGACGTGGCCGCACGATCGGCTACGGAGGCTTCCCCTGACGTCGACGGCCGGTCAGCTCGGCTGTTTCGGCAGTGTGAGGCCGAGGGAGCGCACTAGGTGGCCGATTTCGTTGCGGTAGAGCTTGTCCGGGGCGCTCGTCTGTGAGCGCAGGTGGCCGAGAATCTCCAAGGAAACGAGGCCGTGCAGGTGGCCCCAGATGCGTAGCGCGATCGCGATAGCGGCCGGGGGCAATCCAGGGAAGTCCTGCGCGACCTCGCCGACGAGTTTGTCATCGAAGTCCGACCACTCGAAGCCGCTGTCGGCGTACAGCTTTTCGGCATGGGGCCAAGCGCCTGCCGCCAGGCCGGTGAGGCCCGCGCACACCCGATGCTCGGCCTCGGGGGCCGCACCGCCCGCCGGTGGCTGATAGCCCGGCACCGGATCACCGTAGATGAGGCGGAAACCCTCGGAATTGGCCACAGCCCATTCGCGGAAGGCGCAGGCCCAGGCCAAGATTCTGCCTGCGGGGTCGGCGGGCGGGCAAGTATCCCTCGCGGCTTCCACCGTGTCGGCGAGTTCGCTGTACACATCGTTGATGAGCGCTGTGACCAGATCGTCGCGAGTGGCGAAGTAGCTGTAGACCGCGTTGGCGGTCATGCCCATCTCGCGGGCGATCGCCCGCAGGGTGATCGCGCCTGGCCCACCGTCGGCCATCAGGCGTAGGGCAACCTGCTTGATCTCGGTTGTCGTCTCGGAACGTCGTAGTTCCCGCCTGCTCGGCGCCGCAGTGGCCACGGAGCCACTTTACAACGGCGTGCAGAAATTAGACATTGCGCATGAACTTCACGGCATATAGTTTTTACACGCCGTATCGAAATAGCTCTAGGAGAACCATGTTCATCGGAATCATCGGCGCGACCGGCAATATCGGCAGGCGGGTGCACGCCGAAGCCGTAGCCCGCGGCCATCACGTCACCGCATTCAGCAGAGATGCGAGTGGACAGGCCGACGATCAGCCGAACGTCGCTTGGCGCAGCCTCGACGTGTTCGACGGCGCCGCCGTGGCGGCCGCCCTGCCCGGGATGGACGTGCTGATCAGCTGCTATCAGCCGGGCAATGCCGCAACGGATTTCGCGAGCACGGTGGCGACGTCGATCGCCGACCCGACCGTCTATGCGACCGCGGCGCGCTCACTGGTACAGGCACTCGGTAGCCATCCACGCACCCGCCTGATCGTCGTGGGCGGCGCGGGCAGTCTGGAATTCGCGCCGGGCCGGGTCACCGCCGACGACGACCAGCGCCTCACCGACACCCTCGACAGCGTCGGCCTACCGCGCGCGTACGCGGCGGCGGTGCGCGGCCACCGCGACGCGCTGACGGTGCTGCGTAGTTCGAACCGGTTGTGGACCTACTTCAGCCCCGCCGAACTGATCGCACCGGGCGAACGCACCGGGCGCTACCGCGTCGGCAGCGATCAGCCGGTGCTCGATGCCGACGGCCACAGCCGCATTTCGATCGAGGACGCCGCCGTCGCGCTGCTCGACGAGGCCGAGCTGCCACGATTCGTGCAGCGACGCTTCACGATCGGCTACTGACCGGACTCCTGCGCCGTCAACTTTCGCCACCCACCGGCGCGGTTGTTGGCGATGATCTGGCGGAACATGGTCAACAGCGCCGGAGCATTGAGGGTTTCCTCCTCCCGGATCGCCACCGTGCGCGCGGTCTTGTTGTCGTGGCCTGCGGTGATGATGCCCTCGGGGTCCGGCACGATGGCACCGTCGTAGAGGAACACATTGACGTGCAGCCTCGCCGCGAGCAACGCACAGATATTGCCATCGAGCACGAAGTACGGCTGGACGGTCCGCTTGACGGTCTCGACGACCTCCGGGTCCGCCTCGTGCACCAGTTCACGAACCTCGTGACAGATCCGCTGCTGCCACTCGGGTAGCGCGTCGATATAAGCGTCGACGCGTGGGTCGGCCTTATAGGACATGCACATGATCCAAACACAGACACCCGCCCTCGCGTGCCGTGTTGTGGCAGGCGAGGGCGGGTGTTCGCGCTCAGTAGTTGTGGCAGGTGTCGGCCACGGTCTGCATCTTGTCGCGCATTTCGGTGAAGCGCGGGTCGTTGCGGCGTTCCTCGATCTTCCCGCGGTGCTCCTCGATGCGCTCCTTGACCGCGGGATCGTCGAGACGCTGCTGGATGGCGGCCCTGCGCTGCTCGGGCGGCAGATCCAGCAACTGCTCCAGCTTCGCCTTGCGCTCCGGGTTGGCGTCGAGACGGGCGGCGAGCTCGGGTGCCGCCGCGTGCAGCGCCGCATCCACCTGAGCGAAGGAGCACGTCGTTTCCGCGAGCAGGTGGCCAGGGCCGCCCGGCGCTGCCGCGGCGATTCCGGGAACCAGCAGCGCCGCCGATGCGCCGACGGCGAGCACGCCGCCCGCCACGGCGATGCGGATACGACTCGATGTGGACCTCATGTTCGAAACCTCTCCCAGTGGGTGAATCCGATGTCGATCAACGACACCTGGGATAGAACCCGGGAATTCTAAGACCAGCCTGGGAACCAGCTGCGAACCACATCCGTGTCGAACCCGCGGTCGGTAACAGATAGTTCGAGATGCCGAATGCACCGGCCGCAATCACGCCGCTTCTTCCCAGCACGCCCGGCAGTTACAACCGATGGGTGGGGTGACCCACTGCCGGAACCGGGTGAGGTACCCGATCACGGCGCCGCCACGGCCGGGTAGGCCGGAGAACATTGCTGTCGAACTGTTGTCGGGGTGACAGGATTTGAACCTGCGACCCTCCGCTCCCAAAGCGGATGCGCTACCAAGCTGCGCTACACCCCGTTGACCTCGCGGCGGGATCGGCCGCCGCAGAGGATGAATAACCCTGTGTGGAGCGGGTGACGGGAATCGAACCCGCACCATCAGCTTGGAAGGCTGAGGTTCTACCATTGAACTACACCCGCAGGCATACGACATCGATGGGATCGCCACGATGCCGTGTGCGTACCGACTGTACCGAACGTCGCTTCGGAAACGCTAATCGCCCCACGCGGACCGGTGCGCCGCAATCGTTCTCGCCGGCACGACCCCGGGTCGACCTCTGGTTGTAGGTTGCGGCTATCGCCGACAGGAGGGGTGGGTGCACCCCAACTTCGGATCCGCTCCGGCGCGCCGTCGGCGTGTCGGTGCGCGACTTCCCAGCGAATGAAATTCCTGTGTAACGCTCGAACCTCGATAGCGATGACATACCCGATCGCCATTCGCGCGGATTCGAGAACACGTTGTAAAACAGCGTTTTTCGAAGCCCGGTGGCTTGCTAGGATCCTTTTTGCCGGACGGGGGTATCTGGAAAGGGGGCGGTGAGCGTGCACCAGGCAAGGTGGACACAGCCGCATGGCAGTGGGAACGATCGGGGTGAGGCGGGCGCCGGTGTGGGTTCAACACACCACGCCACCGACTCGAGCTGTGCCGGGTGAGTGCGATGGCGACCGACATCGAGCCCCCGGTAGCCGCCATGGCCCGAGCCTGGGCACGTGCTGTCTGCGCGGAGCCGGGTTCGCACGCGGCACCCAAGCAACTGGAACCGGTATTGATCGAGATCATCGAACGGCTGCTGCACCTGGCCAAGTCCGAGCCGTTCCCGGTACCCGAGGCGCGGATGCTCGGCGCTCGGCTGGTCGAGGCCCCGTTCGAAAGGACCAGGATGCTGGCGCAGGCCACCAGGTGGCTGCTCGGCTTCCCGGCAGGCGCACCGGGATCGTTGGTCGCCACCCGCTGGCCGTTGGTGGCCAGCCAAGCCATCGACAGCTATGCCCAGGCCCTCCAGGAGCGCGCACTCGCGCAGCAGGAACAACATATTTCGGCCGCGGTGTCACTGCGGGTGCAGGAAATCGCCGCGTTACAGCATCGGCTGCGCCACGAGGCGACCCACGATGCGCTGACCGATCTGGCCAACCGCACACTACTGCAGGACAAGGTCCGGTTGATGGCGGCCGATCCGACCCGCGGTGTCGGCCTGCTGCTGATCGACCTGGATCGCTTCAAGCAGATCAACGACAGCTTCGGCCACGCGGTCGGTGACGAGGTGCTCGTCGAGCTCGCGCGCAGGCTGCGTGAGATCTGTCCGCCGGACACGGTGATCTGCCGCTACGGCGGCGACGAATTCGTGCTGGCCACCAACCCGCATCACAACACCCTCGGCGATCTCGCACGCCAGATCGTCGGTGCACTGCGTGACCCGGTGTGGTCGACGGCCGGGCCGGTGCCGGTCTCGGCCAGCGTCGGCACCGCCTATTGCGGACCGGGCAGCCCCTGCGATTTCACCGACCTGCTGCGCAAGGCAGATCGCGCGATGTACACAGCGAAGACGGCGGGCGGCAAGCGTTTCGCACTCGCCGAGTCCGACGAACCGGAGATCAAGACAGCCGTCGCAGGCTGAGGAGGACGGCGGCTATCCGGCCGTGGGTCAGCCTGCTTGGCAGCTGGGGCACCAGAACAGGTTTCGCGTCTCCAGCACGGCATGCCGGACCGGAGTGCCGCAGACACGGCACGCAGAGCCGGGACGACGATAGACGTAGGTCCGTGGGCGGTCGACCGCGTAGGACGGTTCGCCGTGGTCATGCTCGGGCCGGACGACGACCATCTTGCCGACCCGCACACCGACCCGCATCAGCGCAACCAGATCGGTCCACATCGTGGCCCACTCATCGGCGCTCAGCGCGGTCCCCGGCCGCTGTGGCGAAATACCGTGCCGGAACAGCAGTTCCGCCCGGTAGACATTGCCGACACCGGCGAGCACCTGCTGATCCATCAGCAATGCACCGATCGGCCTGCGCGAGCGGTGAATTCGCTGCCAGGCGCGATCCGGGTCGGCGCCGCGCCGCAGCGGGTCGGGGCCGAGCCGATCGGTCAGCGCCGCCACCTCGGCATCGGTGTACACCTCGCAGGCAGTGGGGCCGCGCAGATCGGTGCCGAAGCCGGGCTGCTCGCCCGATCCACCCCCGAACATCCGCATCCGCACCTGCCCGATCGGCTCCCCCATCGGCACCGGCACCTCGGTGAACTTCCCGTACAGTCCGAGATGCACGTGCACGACGAGCCCCGACTCGTAGTGGTGCAGTAGGTGTTTACCCCACGCCTCGGCCCGAACCAGCAGCTGGCCATCGACCCGCGCAGCCCCGGCCGCGAACTTCCCCTGCGGGCTCGACACCCGCACCACACCGCCCGCGAGGCGCCGCTGATGCAGCTTCGCGAGACGGTGCAGCGTATGTCCCTCAGGCACAGTTGATGACGACCGCGCCCGGATCAGTACGCGGGAACGGCCGGTGCGACACCGGACTTTTCGTACTCGGCGAGGATGTCGATGCGGCGCTGGTGGCGCTCTTCGTCGGACCACTCGGCCGCGAGGAAGGCATCGACAATGGCGAGTGCTTCCTCGGTGGAATGCATGCGGCCGCCGATGCCGATCAGCTGAGCATTGTTGTGCTCACGCGCCAGCTTCGCGGTCTCGACACTCCAGGCGAGCGCGCAGCGGGCGCCCGGCACCTTGTTCGCGGCGATCTGCTCGCCGTTGCCACTGCCGCCGAAGACGAGCCCGAGGCTGCCGGGGTCGGCGACGGTGCGGCGGGCCGCCTCGATGCAGAACGCGGGGTAGTCGTCGAGAGCGTCGTATTCGAGAGCGCCGCAATCGACGGCCTCGTGGCCCGCCTGCTCCAGATGGGCCTTGACGAGATTCTTCAGTTCGAAACCGGCATGGTCGGCACCCAGGTATACGCGCATGGCAGCGATTGTGTCAGGCCGCTTCGGCGGGGTCACGAGAGGGATCGGGAGACGACACGACACGGCATCAACGCCCGCACCGACCTCCCACGAAACCGATTGTGCCCGACGCGCGCAGCCGCCGCCGGCCGCCCGACGCCACGTCCGGCACGCTCGTCCCGCCGACCGAACGGAGTGGCATCCCATGCCCAACGATCCACAGCCACAGGCTGATCCAGTGCCCGAGCCGGGACGCTCACCGATCGAGACCACCCCCTCGACGGAGCCGGTGACCGGACCCACCGACCGGATTCTGAATAGAGTTCTTTCCATGCAGCCGCACGAACCCCACCAGGCAGGCCCGCCGGTCGACCCCCACACCCCACAGCAGGCCGGGTGGGCACCGGCCCAGGACGCGGCCGCGGCATCTTACGGCTCGGCGCAGTATCCGCCGGTGCCCAATCCCTATCCGGGCGTGCCCTACCCCACCGGTCCGTATCCCACAGCCCCCTACGGCCCCGCACCGTACGGCGGTGTGTCGGTGCCGCCCGCGATGCCGACGCACCAGCGGCCGCGCGGGCTATCGCCCTTCGGGATGCCCGCTCGACACAGCTGGGAGATTCCACTGCTGGTCGTCGTCGTCATGCTCACCGTTGTGACGTTCCTGTTCGCGATCTTGTTCGCGGCACTGGGCACCATCAACGAGTACATCCTGTTGTTTCTCGCCGCGCCGCTACTGGTGTGGCTCGTGCGCGGTCAGACCTTCGCCACTCTGCGGGTCAACGGCGTCAAGATGTCGCCGACCCAATTTCCCGAGGGCTATCGGATGGTGGCCGAGGCGGCAGCCAGATTCGGCATGACGAAGGTGCCCGACGCCTACGTGCTGCTCGGCAACGGCCAGATCAACGCCTTCGCCTCCGGGCACGGATTCCGCCGCTTCGTCGCGGTCTACAGCGATCTCTTCGAAGTCGGCGGCGCGGCGCGCGAACCCGATGCGCTGGCCTTCATTATCGGCCATGAGGTCGGGCATATCGCCGCGGGCCATGTGTCCTATTGGCGACAGCTCGGCATGTACCTGGTGCCGTTCCTGCCGATTCTCGGCAGCTCGCTGAGCCGCGCGCAGGAGTACACCGCCGACAATCACGGCTACTGCTATCGACATCTCGGCGCACCGACGGCCATGGGCACTCTCGCGGCGGGCAAGTACATGAACACCCTCGTCGGCTACGACGAGATGGCCGACCGGGCGGCGATCGAGAAGGGCTTCTTCATCTGGATCGTCAACGCCATGTCGTCGCACCCCGTGCTGACCTGGCGCATGTGGGCGCTACGCGATCGCAGCAGGCACGGCAATATGTTCCTGCGTCCGAGTCGGCCCGCGGGTGGTCCCCCGGCGGGCACCTACCCGAGCAGCTACGGCGAATTCCCGGCGCTACCGCCGAAGCCCGTACCGTAACCGGGCGCGATCGGTGGCATCGCATGATGCGCTGCCACCGATCGCCTGCGAACAGTTCGACTAGTCGAAGGCGGGGTCTTCGGTGCGGGTGCGCTTGAGCTCGAAGAAGTGCGGGTAGGACGCCAGCGCGACCGCGCCGTCCCAGAGCTTGCCTGCCTCCTCGCCGCGCGGGATCCGGGAAAGCACCGGACCGAAGAAGGCGTTGCCGTTGATGTGAATCGTCGGGGTGCCGACATCGGGGCCGACCTTGTCCATACCCTCGTGGTGGCTCTTGCGCAGCGCCTCGTCGTAGTCGGTGCCGCCGGCGGCCTCGGCCAGCGCGGCGGGCAGGCCGACCTCGGCGAGTGAATCGGCGATCACCGCGGCGAGGGATTCCGCCTGCGACTCCCGCTCGTACTCCGCGCGCCGGTTGTGGATGCGTGACCCCATGGCGGCATAGAGCGGCGCGAGCACTTTGTCGCCGTGCTCCTGCGCCGCGGCGATCGCGACCCGGACCGGGCCCCAGCCGTTGGCGAGCAATTCCTTGTACTGCTCGGGCAAGCCATCGCGGCCCTCGTTCAGCACGGACAGGCTCATGACGTGGAATCGGACCTCGATATCACGGACCTGCTCGACCTCGAGGATCCAGCGAGAGGTGATCCAGCACCATGGGCACAGCGGGTCGAACCAGAAATCGGCAACATCCTTTTCGGCGCTCACAGGTCGCTTCCTCTCCATCACATGCTCGTCGCGCGGCGGAAATTCGCCTCGCCGCCATTTGGGCCAACCAACCGATCGCGCGATTCGTTCCCGACTTCGGGTCCGTTTTTCCGGTGGGTCGTTTTCGAGAACGACGACGACCTGTCCCAGTAGGGTGAAAGCGCAGGAGTCCGGTTCCCTCTCGACAAGGAGTCCGCAATGACCTCTGATCGGCGTTTCGTCATCGTCGGCGGCGGACTGGCCGCGGCCAAGCTCGCGGAAGCGCTGCGAGACAACGATTTCGACGGGGCCGTCACGGTGATCGCCGCCGAGGAACATCTGCCTTACGAACGACCACCGCTGTCGAAAGAACATCTGGCAGGCAAGAAAGCGCTCGCCGATTTCACCGTGGATCCGGCCCAGTGGTACCGCGACCACCACATCGATCTGCGGCTCGGCACCACCGTCATCGCGATCGATCCAGTGGCCAAGACCGTCACGCTGCCGGACGATTCGACACTGCCCTACACCAAGCTGGCTTTGGCGACCGGTTCGACGCCACGTCGGGTGCCGATTCCGGGGGCCGAGGCCGTCAACGTCTACACCTTGCGCACCATCGCCGACTCCGACGCCCTCATCGACCTGTTCGGTGCGGCCCGCAGGATCGTGATCATCGGTGCGGGCTGGATCGGGCTGGAGGTGGCCGCCGCGGCGCGCGCGGCTAAGGTCGAGGTAACCATTGTCGAGACCGCCGAGCTGCCCCTGCTCGGGGCGCTAGGACCGGAGATGGGCGCGGTGTTCGCGGATCTGCACCGGGCGCACGGAGTCGATTTCCGCTTCGGCACCCAGGTCACCGAGATCGTCACGCACGACGAGAAAGCCACGGGGGTCCGGCTCGGCGACGGCAGCGTGGTGGATGCGGACGCGGTACTGGTCGCGGTCGGCGCCCGGCCGAACATCGAGCTGGCCGCCGATGCCGGGCTCGCCGTCGAGGGCGGGGTGCTCGTCGATGCGAGCCTGGCCACCAGCGACCCGGATATCGTCGCAGTCGGTGATATCGCCGAGCAGCAGCACCCGGTGCTCGGGCGCCGAATTCGCGTGGAGCACTGGGCGACTGCGCTCAACCAGCCCGCCGTTGCGGCCGCGACCATGCTCGGCAAGTCCGCGTCCTACGATCGCATGCCCTACTTCTTCACCGATCAATACGACCTCGGCATGGAGTACACCGGGTACGCCGCCCCCGGCGACTACGCGCGCGTGGTAGTGCGCGGCGATCTGGCCGAGCGCGAGTTCGTCGCGTTCTGGCTCGATGCCGACAACCGGGTGCTCGCCGGGATGAACGTCAATGTCTGGGACGTGACCGACCGGATCAAGGACCTGATCGGCGCGCAGGTGGACCCGGATCGGCTCACCGACACCGCAGCGCCACTCTGATCAATTCTTGTGATGTAAATCACATCACAAGCATCCAGGATGTGTCGAACCGCCGCCGTGGGCTCCGACCTCACCGCGAGAGCGTCGCATGGAGGCACCGAACGGCAAGGAGCCGTGCCATGAAGTACATGCTGCTGAAGACCTACAGCCCCGCCGCATACTGTGACACCCCGATCACCGAGTGGACGCCCGAGGAGATCCGGGCGCACATCGACTTCCAGCGGATGCTCGGCGCGGAGCTGGCCAAGTCCGGCGAACTCGTCGACGCGCAGGGCCTGGCCGGACCCGACCAGGCGGTGCTGGTCAGTTCCGACGGGCGCTCGGCGCCGGTGGTCACCGACGGCCCCTTCCCAGAGACCAAGGAGTTCCTGGCCGGGTACTGGATCGTCGATGTGGACAGCCAGGAGCGGGCGCTGGAGATTGCCGCGACGGCGTCGGCAGGCCCCGGTCCCGGTGGCAAACCGATCGGCGAGTACATCGAGGTGCGTGCGGTGATGGGCGCTCCTGCCACCGAGCAGTGACCGGATCCGGCGCAGCGGCGGAACAATCCGGCGTCACGCTCGACCGCCCGACCCGATGACATCGCCACCCCGCGCCGCAACCGAACAACGGTGACCTTGTCCCGCATCGGCACGTCGCGGACAATCACACGATGACCGGGACGCTGCCCGTCGACGCCGAGGACCTGTTGCGTGAACTCGCACCGCAGGTCCTCGGCACGTTGGTGCGCCGATTCGGCGACTTCGACACCGCGGAGGACGCGCTGCAGGAGGCAATGCTCGCGGCGGCGACGCAATGGCCGACCGGGGGGCTGCCGGACAATCCGCGCGGCTGGCTGATCCAGGTCGCACAGCGCCGAATGGCCGATGTGGTGCGGGCCGAGGTGGCCAGGAGACGTAGAGAGACAACGGTTTTCGAGCGTGACGTGCGCGATGCGGAGGCGGTCGACCGCGATGACACGCTCGCCATGTTCTTCCTGTGCTGCCATCCCGCGCTGTCGTGCGCGAGTGCGATCGCACTGACATTGCGCGCCGTCGGCGGCCTCACAACGGGCGAGATCGCGCATGCCTTCCTGCTGCCGGAAACCACTATGGCGCAACGAATCTCGCGCGCAAAGAAGCGGCTGTCCACCCTCGATCGCCCCTTCGCGCAACCGGATAACGCCGAGTGGCGGGAGCGGCTCGGCGCAGTGCTGCACGTGCTCTACCTGATCTTCAGTGAAGGCCACACCACAACCTCGGGCCCGAAGCTGCATCGCGCGGATCTGTCCACCGAGGCGATTCGCCTGACCAGGTCCATCCACCGGCTGCTGCCCGAGGACACCGAGGTCACCGGCCTGCTCGCGCTGATGTTGCTCACCGACGCCCGCCACGCCGCACGCACCGGCGCGCATGGCGAACTGATTCCCCTCGCCGAACAGAATCGCGCACTGTGGGACCGCGCGGCGATCGCCGAGGGCGTGACGCTGACGACCGACACCCTCGCAGGTGGCCTCACGGGCCCTTACCAACTCCAGGCCGCGATTGCTGTCCTACACGCCGAGGCGCTACGCCCCGAGGACACCGACTGGCCCCGAATCCTCCTGCTCTACACCATGATCGAACGCATGGCCCCGAATCCGATGGTGACCCTCAACCGCGCCGTCGCCACCGCCATGGTGCACGGCCCCGCGGCCGGTCTGGCATTGACCGACACCCTCGACGACCAACTGGCGGGCAACCACCGGCTCGACGCCGTCCGCGGTCACCTCTACGAAATGGCAGGCGATCTCGACGCCGCCATCGTCTCGTACACCGCCGCCGCGGGCCGCACGACCAGCACACCCGAGCGCGACTACCTGACCATCCGCGCCGCCCGACTCCGGCGAGAGCCTGCGGCGCACTGACCCCGGCCAAGAGAACCTGCGCGGACGGAGTGCGCGAACGCCGTGTCGGGTCCGCGGCGCCCCGACAGCGCACGGCAGACTGCTTGCTGTGGCAGGCAAATACAGCGCGGGAATTCTCTTGTTCCGCCGAACCTCGGGCGACACCGAGGTCCTCATCGGACATATGGGTGGACCGTTCTGGGCGCGCAAAGACAACGGCGCCTGGTCGATTCCGAAGGGCGAGTACGACCCGGACAGCGAGGACGTCGCTGCTGCGGCGCGTCGCGAGTTCACCGAGGAACTCGGCCTGCCCGTGCCCGAGGGTGCGTGGATACCGCTGGGTGCGGTGCGCTATGGCAGCGGCAAGAGCGCGAAGAACCTCACCGTGTGGGCGATCGAGGCGGACCTCGATCCGGCACAGGTGGTGCCGGGGACATTCGAGATGGAGTGGCCGCCACGTTCCGGCCGGATCGCGGCATTCCCGGAAATCGACCGCGCCGCATGGTTCGACCTCGCCGCGGCGCAGGACAAACTGGGCACCGGCCAGCGGCCGTACCTGGACCGGCTTGCCGAACATCTCCTCGGCCGGACACCGTCCTGAGCAGACACCTGCACGCCGACCCCACCGTTCACCAGGGAAGTGAACGGTGCCCGCCCGCGCCCGCAACTGCGCGCTACACGCTCCAGGTCTTTCCGGTAATCAACTCGTAGGCCTGCATGTAGCGCTGCCGGGTCGCTTCGACGATGTCAGCGGGGATTTCCGGGCCGGGTGGCTCCTTGTCCCAACCGGTCGAGGTTGACCAGTCCCGGACGAACTGCTTGTCGAAGGAACGCTGCGGGCGGCCGGGCTCCCACTCGTCGGCGGGCCAGAAGCGCGACGAGTCCGATGTGAGCACCTCGTCGCCGAGCGTCAGTGTTTCACCGTCCCAGCCGAATTCGACCTTGGTATCGGCGACGATGACACCGCGCTCGGCCGCGTGCGCGGCGCCGCGCGAATACAGGTCGAGGGTCAGATCGCGCAGCCGCTCGGCGACCTCGCGGCCCTCCTGGTTCACGACATCGTCGAAGGTCATGAACTCGTCGTGACCGGTATCGGAGATCTTGGTGGTCGGGGTGAAGATCGGCTCGGGCAGCTTGTCGCCCTCGCGCAGACCCGCGGGCAACCGCACGCCGGAAACCGCGCCGTCACGCTGGTACTCGCGCAGCCCCATGCCGACCAGGTAGCCGCGCGCGATGCATTCGACCTGCACCATCTTCAACGGCTTGACCCGGATGGCACGACCCGCGAATTCGGCGGGCACATCGGTGGTCGACAGCACATGGTTGGGGATGTCGGCGAAGAACTCGAACCACCAGTTCGACAACTGCGTCAGCAGCTTGCCCTTGTCCGGGATCGGGGTGGGCAACGACACGTCGTACACCGACACCCGGTCGGTGGCCACGAGCAGCAGGGTATCGCCGTCCTCGTAGAGGTCGCGCACCTTTCCCGCGTGGATGTGCTTCACGTCGCAGCTCCGATCCTGGTCGATAGGGTTCAAGAGAAAAAGTTCCGCGCGGGCAACCTTACCGAGGTGGCATTGTGGTCACTGTCGTGCCTGCCCGGGCACAGTTCTTCGACCAACGAAGGAGACTCATGTCTGCACCCAACCTGACTCGTGACCAGGCGATCGAACGCGCCTCGACAGTGTCGGTCGAGAACTACCGCATCGAACTCGACCTGACGGACGGGGCGGGCAAACCGGGCGAGCAGACGTTCTCCTCCCGCAGCACGGTCACCTTCACCGCCACCCCGGGCGCGAGCACCTTCATCGACATCGTGGCGCGCGGGGTCGGCTCGGCGGTCCTCAACGGCAGGTCCGTCGATGTCGCCGACTACGACGAGTCCACCGGGATCACGCTGACCGACCTCGCCGAGCGCAACGAACTCGTGGTCGAGGCGGACTGCGAGTACTCCAACACCGGGGAGGGCCTGCACCGCTTCGTCGATCCGACCGACGACGCGGTCTACCTGTACTCGCAGTTCGAGACCGCCGACGCCAAGCGCATGTTCGCCTGCTTCGATCAGCCGGATCTCAAAGCCACCTTCGACATCTCGGTGACCGCGCCCGCCGACTGGAACGTCATCTCCAACAGCGCTGTCGTGGAAACCCTCGCCGCCGACCCCGGTAAGCACATCTTCCGCACCACCCCGAAGATGAGCACCTACTTGGTGGCACTGATCGCAGGCCCGTACGCCACGTGGACCGACGTCTACACCGACGACCACGGCACCATTCCGCTCGGCATCTACTGCCGTGCCTCCCTCGCCGAACACATGGACGCCGACCGGCTCTTCACCGAGACCAAGCAGGGATTCGGCTTCTACCACAAGAACTTCGGCGTGCCCTATGCCTTCGGCAAGTACGACCAGCTGTTCGTGCCGGAATTCAATGCGGGCGCCATGGAGAACGCCGGCGCGGTGACCTTCCTGGAGGATTACGTCTTCCGGTCCAAGGTCACCCGTGCCTCCTACGAGCGGCGCGCGGAGACGGTGCTGCACGAAATGGCGCACATGTGGTTCGGCGACCTGGTCACCATGAAGTGGTGGGACGACCTGTGGCTCAACGAGTCGTTCGCGACCTTCGCCTCGGTGCTGTGCCAGTCCGAGGCCACCGAATACACCAGCGCCTGGACCACTTTCGCAAATGTGGAGAAGTCCTGGGCCTACCGTCAGGACCAGCTGCCCTCCACCCACCCGATCGCCGCCGACATCCCCGACCTGGCGGCGGTCGAGGTGAACTTCGACGGCATCACCTACGCCAAGGGCGCGAGCGTGCTCAAGCAGCTCGTCGCCTACGTCGGGCTCGAGCCTTTCCTGGCCGGGCTGCGCGCATACTTCGCCGAACATGCCTACGGCAATGCCACTTTCGATGACCTGCTGACGGCACTGGAGAAGGCGTCCGGTCGGGACCTGTCGACCTGGGGCACCCAGTGGCTCAAGACCACCGGCCTCAATATCCTGCGCCCGGACTTCGAAGTGGCTGCCGACGGGACGTTCTCCTCGTTCGCGGTCGTGCAGGAAGGCGCGGCGCCCGGCGCGGGCGAGCAGCGCGTGCACCGGCTGGCCATCGGCGTCTACGACGACCGGGACGGCAAGCTGGTCCGCACCGAGCGCATCGAACTCGACCTGGAAGCGGCCGAGCGCACCGAGGTCCCGCAACTCGTCGGCGTTGCGCGCGGCAAGCTGGTGCTGGTCAACGACGACGACCTCACCTACTGCTCGGTGCGCCTGGACCCCGATTCGCTCGATGTGCTGGTGAACCGCATCGGCGATATCGCACAACCACTCCCCCGCACCCTGGCGTGGTCGGCCGCGTGGGAAATGACGCGGCAGGCCGAGATGCGGGCGCGCGACTTCGTCGCACTCGTCCAGCGTGGTATCGGTGCGGAGACCGAAATCGGTGTGGTGCAAAGGCTGCTGATGCAGGCCAACACCGCCATCGGCAGCTACGCCGATCCCACGTGGGCCGCGACCATCGGCTGGCAGGAGTTCGCCAACCGTCTGCTCGAGCTCGCCCGTGAGGCCGACCCTGCCTCCGACCATCAACTCGCTTTCGTCAACGCACTCACCGGCGCCAAACTGTCCGCCTGGCACACCGAGGTACTGCGCGAGGTGCTCGACGGCGATCCCGCCGAGATCGGCCTTCCCGGCCTGACCGTCGATACCGACCTGCGCTGGCGGATCGTCACCGCACTCGCGGCCGCGGGTGAGATCGACGCCGACGACACGGGCACCCCGGTGATCGACCAGGAACTGGCCAACGACCCGACCGCGGCAGGCAAGCGGCAAGCCGCCGCCGCCGCAACGGCGCGACCGATCGCCGAGGTGAAAGAGCAGGCCTGGGCGACGGTGATGGGCGACGATTCGGTTCCCAATATCACCGCCCGTTCGATTGTCGGTGGCTTCGCACCGGCCGGTCAGGGCGAGCTGTTGTCGCCCTATGTGGACCGGTATTTCGCCGAGGTCCCCGGTGTGTGGGAGCGGCGCTCGAGCGAGGTGGCGCAAACCGTGGTGATCGGCCTGTACCCAGCCTGGGCGATCAGCGCGGAGGCCGTCGCCGCGGCCGACAAGTTCCTTGCGGGTGATCACCCTCCCGCGCTGCGCCGCCTGGTCACCGAAGGCAAAGCAGGCATCGAGCGCTCACTGCGCGCCCGCGCGTTCGACGCCGAGTCGTAGCGGCCGGCGGCGGGATTCGAAACGAGCGTGCTCGTCCACCACAGCGGTGGGCGAACACGCTCGTCGGGAGCAGCGTGGAACTTCGCGAAATCGAGATATTTCTGGTCCTGGCCGATGAACTGCACTTCGGCAGGACAGCAGAGCGGCTCGGGGTATCCCCGGGACGCATCAGTCAGGTGATCAAACAGCTGGAAAGCCGGGTCGGCGCACCGTTGTTCGTGCGTACCAGCCGTCAGGTGACACCCACCCCGGTCGGACGTCAGCTGCGTGACGATCTGGCCCCCGGCTACCAGCAGATCAAGCAGGCGATCGTCAAGGCGACCGCGAACGGCCACGCCATCACCGGGGTTTTGCGGGTCGGTTTCTCCGGCGCCTGGTGCGGCAACCTCATCGTCGCGGCCGATGATCTGTTCCGCACGCGCTACCCCGGGTGCGAGATCCAGATCCAAGAAGTGGCGCTCAACGACCGCTTCGGGCCGTTGCGCACCCGCGAGCTCGACCTTCAGCTCGCCGAATTCCCTGCCGACGAACCCGATGTCACGACCGGCCCGGTCATCTTCTCGCATCCGCGCGCACTCACTGTTCCAGCGGCACATCCCCTTGCCGATCGCGGATCGGTGTCGCTCGAGGACCTTGCGGACTACCCCCTGATCACGATCGACGGACCGCCGCAGTACTTTCTCGACTTCCACCTTCCGCGTCGTACTCCATTGGGCCGACCGATCCCGCGGGGCCCGGCGACCACCGCGTGGCAGGAAGTCCTTTCGCTCGTAAGCGCGGGTAAAGCGTTCTGCCCCACCTCCATTCGCTCGGCCGACTACTACAACCGCCCCGAACTCGCCTTCGTCCCCTTTCACGATGCCCCGAACATCGAGTTCGGACTGACCTGGCTCACCTCGGCCGAGAACACCTACATCCGAACCTTCGTCCAGACGATCCTGGAGGTCGCCGCGGACTTCCCCGGCACCGTCGGCGCCGGACAGATCCTCAGCGAAACAGCCCGGCGTTGGCGGCTGCCCACCGGGCGAAGGTAGTGGCGGGGGCGCCGGTGATGTCGGCTACCGCGGTGGTCGGCCGTTGTGGATGCTCGACCAGCATCTCGAGTCCGTCGACATACCATTCGGCGTACTCGCCCAAGGTCGGCGTCAGCAGCTGGATCGTTTCTGCGCGTGGCACTTTCACGAAGTCGATCGGGCTGCCGACGGCTTCGGCGAGCTGTCGGACCTGGTCGGCCCTCGTCAGTGTTTCCGGGCCGGTGAGGTGGTGGATTCGGCCTTCGTGTCCGTCGGACAGCAGGATGGTGGCGGCCACTCGTGCGATGTCGTCCATGGCGATCGGGGCGTTCGCGGCGTCGGGGTATGGTTCGCGGATTTCACCGGTCGAGCGGACCTGATCCGCCCACATGACGGTGTTCTCGGTGAATTCACCGGCGTAGAGGTGGGTCCAGTCGACTCCGGACTTCGCTACGGCGGAGGCGATCGGCTGCCAGTCGGTGTATTCGTCACCCGAGAGGTCGACGATGTGCCGGATACCCGCATCCCTTGCCAGCGCGACGACCTCGTCCACGGTCTCGAGCACCGGGGCGAGATACATCCGGTCCACACCGGCGAAGGCCGCGGGCAGCGACGAGGTGCGGCGCAGGTATCCCTCGGCGACCTCGACACCGGCGGGCAGCGCGGCGCGCTGCGGGTTGTTGGTCAGCGCCCGCACATTTTCAGCGCCGGCGGCCAGCAGATGGTCGACGACCAATCGGCCGATATTCCCGGTCGCGCCGGTCACAAGAATTTTCATCTCCCCACTGTTCGCAGGTTGCCGGACATCGTGCAAGGGGCACTTTCGCCCGCAGCCATCGGGGCGCGCCCACCCCTCGTGATGAGCACGCCCCGTTCACCTTTCGGCTCAGCCGAGCGTGCGGCCGAGGAAGTCGCGGATCAGCGCGGCAATCTCGGGGCCGTGCGTCTCCAGTGCGAAGTGGCCCGCGTCCAGTAGGTGCAGTTCGGCCTCGGGCAGGTCACGCAGGAAGGCGCGAGCGCCATCGGGACCGAAGATCTCGTCGTGCTCACCCCAGGTGATCAGGACCGGCGGCCGGTATTCGGCGAAGTACTTCTGGAAATCCGGGTAGCCGTCGAGGTTGAGCTTGTAGTCCGCGAACAGCTGGAGCTGGATCTCCTTGTTGCCGGGACGATCCAGGTAGTGCTGATCCAGGGTCCAGGTGTCGGGGCTGACCAGCGCCAGCCGGTCGGCCGGAACACCATGCGTGTACTGCCATTTCGTCGCGTCGAGTTCGAGCAGCTTGCGCACGGCGGGTTCGTGCGCGGCCCGGTCGTTGGCGTGCGCGAAGAGCACCTCCCAGAACGGCGTGAAACCCTCCAGATAGGCATTGCCGCTCTGGGTGATGATCGCAGTGACGCGCTCGGGGTTGCGGGAGGCGATACGCAGCCCGATCGGAGCGCCGTAGTCCTGGATGTAGAGGGCGAACTGCTGCAGGCCCAAGGTGTCCAACAGTTCCAGGGTGATCTCGGTCAGCTTCTCGAAGCTGTAGTCGAAGGCGAGCAGCGACGGCATCGCCGATTGGCCGAAGCCGATATGGTCCGGTGCGATCAGGTGGTACTCCGCGGCCAATTCGGGCAGCAGATTGCGGAACATGGCCGAGCTGGTCGGAAAGCCGTGCAGTAGTACAAGTGTCGGCTTGGACGGGTCGCCCGCTTCGCGGTAGAAGACCGGCAGGCCCTGGATCTCTACGGTGTTGTGGCGAACGTTGGTCATGTCATTTCTCCTGTTGGTGTGATCTGTTTCTGATCGGGACGAGCTATCGGCGGGTCGGCAGTCTCGACGACCTCGAGCTGCGTGGCCGGATGCTCGGTGGCGCGTTGGCCTCGGTGGCGCTCATGGATTTCCTCGGGTTCGGGCGGTCAGGCCGCGCTTGCGACGAGTTCGATTTCGGGTTTCCTGGTGGGGGTGAGCAGTAATGCCGCGGCCACGCTGAAGGCCAGCCCGAGTGCGAAATAGCCTTGGTAACTGTCGGTTCGGGCGTGGATGAGACCCGCGACCGCGAGTCCCGCTGCGGCGGCGAGTTGGTGGATCACCCATGCCGGCGACAGTGTCCGTCCCATTCGAGCGGGGTCGAGACCACGCGAGATGACAGCCATCGTCAGTGGCACGATCGGGAAAGAGGCCGCGCCGAACAGCGCGGCAACCGCGATGAGCGCGGCAGGGGCGGTGGAGGAAACAGCAAGTGCCAGGGCGACTATGCGCCCGAGATAGAGAACGCGGAGCAGGGTCTCCTGTGGGTGTCGACGTTGCAGCCGAACCATCGCCGCGGAGGTGATGCCGGCGGCGAGCGCGGCCAAGGCCACCAGACGTCCGGCCCCGACCACCGACCAGCCCGACTCGACGGCGTGCTTGGGCAGCATCAAAATCACTACGTACAGGGTCGCGGAGTGCAATCCGAACGAGATCAGCACCTTGCCCCGGCCGGCCAGCGACTCCCCGCGCCCGGCAACCGCATCGGTGACTCGATCGGCGGGCAGGACAGCCCACAGGATTCCGGCGACCGCGAGCCCGACCGCACCGAGCAGGGCATAGGTCGCCCGGACACCGACGGGTTCGAACAGCGCGGTCGCCGCCCACGGCCCGATCAGCTGCCCTAGATTGATGCCGATCGCCGCGCGGGTGAGGGCGGGTCCGACCTGGTTTCCGAGGGATCGCCCAATGAGCGTGGTGACCGTCAATGTGGACGAGGCCGCGAAGCCGAGCCCGCCGAGCACCATGTAGGCGGCCACGAATTCCCAGGTCTCACGTACCACCGCGAGTGCGAGGTAGCTGCCCGAGATGAGCGTGAGTCCACCGATCAGCACCAGCGTGGAACCGACTCTGTCGAGCAGCCTGCCGACGAACGGCTGGGCAAACCCGGTCACCGTTGTCCCCAATGCGGCAGCGATCGCCAGCGCTGCCGTGCTCACCCCGTAGGAAGCCGCGGTCGGTGCGAAGAACACTCCCATCGAGAAGTTCAAGCCGAACGACACGGTCATTGCCGCCAATCCGGCCCAAGCGACCTGTTCGCGTCGCATGCCCATCACTTCCTAACTATTAAAGCTTATTTTAACGGTTATAACAATAGAGACAAGACCACCACTGCGGCCTATCCACCCGCACAGGACCGCCGATTTACACCATGCGTGAGCCGGTGCGGGCCACGGCGCAGTGCAGCCCAGTTCAGACGAGGCGGTCTGTCACTCGCGGCCGATATTCGCCCGCAGCTTCGCGTTCTCCCTTTCGAGCTCCTCGACCCGGTCCCGCAGCGACTGGACGGCGTCCAGGACTTCTTCGCGCGGGTACAGCTCGGGGATGTGCTGACGACAGTTCCAGTCGAACGCCTCGACCTCGATCAGCACCGCCCGCTCGACGTGCGCTCGGTAGCCCTCGACGGCGAGTGCTGCCATCAGCTCCGGATCATCCACCGCCTCGACAGCCGTGGCCCGCCCGAAGATCTTCATCCGAGTCTTGGCCGAGTAGTCCATCAGGAACAGCGCAACCCGAGCATCGTGATCGAGATTGCCTCGGCTGATGTACTGCCGATTGCCACGGAAGTCGGCGAACCCGAGCGTCGATGAGTCGATGACCTTCAGAAACCCCCTCGGACCGCCCCGATGCTGGATATAGGGCCAGCCCGTCTCGCCGACCGTGGCCAGGTAGAAGCTGTCGCGCTCTCCGATGAACCACGCCTCGTCCCTGCCGATCGGGTCGGCCATCGCGGGCACCTCCGCCATTCGCTCGTAACTGCGCAGGCTGCCGTGCTTGCGCTGATGCTCGCGGACGGCCGGGGTGAACGCCACCTGTGCGTAATGCCCGGTCATCTCGACGACCTTCGCTGCGGAAGAATCTTCGACATATCCGGATTCCTTTCTCGGAGGCGGTTATTCGCCCATGTTCAGCACGGACCCACCACATCGGTCAGCGCCGGCCCGCGCGCTCGATCTTGGCGGTGAGTGCGGTGAGCAGGCCCTGCAGCAGCTCGATGGTGGCTTCGTCGACGAGGTTGCCCTCGTCGTCGAAACGCTCGTGCGAACGGAACGCGATTACCTCGGGCTTCACCACTACATCGCTCTCGGTCCACACGAACACCTGGCGCAGTGCGAGTTGTGCACGCACCGAACCGAAGTTGGTCGGCGCGGCCCCGAGGATCGCGACCGGCTTGTGCAGCAGCGGCAGCCCCTCGGTCTTGGTCCAGTCGGTGCTGACCCAGTCGATGGCGTTCTTCAGCACCCCCGGGATGGAGTAGTTGAACTCCGGTGTGGCGATCAGCAGACCATCCGCCTCGTCGACGCGCCTGCGCAGCTCCGCGACCGCGGCGGGCCGACGCTGCGAGTTGTCCAGATCCATGTCATACGGCGGGATTTCGCGAAGCCCCTGGTAGATCTCGATATCCAGGCCGGTGTTGAACTTCTGCGCCGCACGCAACAGCGCGGTGTTGTGCGAGTCGGCACGCAGGCTGCCGGAGATGGCCAGGATCTTGAAGGCGGTCATAGTTATTCCTTGTTCGTCGTACTCGGTCGAGACAGCAGGCTCAGTGGTCAGTGCTCGTGGTGGCGCACAACCGGCCAGTCGATATCGGTGTCGACTGCCTTATTCAGGTAGTTGGTGAACACATTGAGCGCAACGCCCGCAATGACCTCGGCGATTTCGCCGTCGGTCAGGCCCGCGGCCCGCGCGGCCTCCAGGTCGGCTTCGGCAACACCACCACGGGTTCGGACCACCACAATTGCGAAGGTCAGCACCGCCTCGGCCTTGGAGTCCGCGGACCGGCCGCGACGGTTTCGCTCGATCTCCTCGGCGTCGAGCTCGGCGATGTTCGCGCCGATGTAGCTGTGCGCGGACAGGCAGTAGTCACACCCGTTCTCCTCGGCCACCAGCAGCGCGATTCGCTCCCGGGTCGGGGCCGACAGTTCGCCGCCGGCGAGAGTGCCGGAGAACGCCAGATATGCCTGCAGCACGGCGGGGCTATTGACCATCGCCTTGGTCATGTTCGGGGTGACACCCAGCGCCTTCTGTACGCCCGCCAGCAGCTCAGCAGCCTGCGGCGAGGCACCGTCGGGCTGGATCAGGGGAAGTCGTGACATGGTGAGACCTTTTCTCGTGGGTAGTTGCCGCAGGGATATGCGAGCCGAACAGCCGGACCGTTCTAACCGATCATAATCCCTTTAAAGGTTAGAGCACTCGGGATCATTCCCGATCCTCCAAACTTTCTGCACTGTGCGGACCTTCGCCTGACATCCATGAATCTAGGACGCATCGAGCCGCCACTATGCGGACCCGAGACGCCGTGATGCGGACCGAACACGACAAGACGCCCGACCCCAGCGCACACGCTGCGCCAACTCCGACCGACCCGGGACGGCGGAAACACGATGCGGACTTTTCACGCCAGATGTTCCGGATCACTTGATCTCGAGGTGCCGGATATGCTGTCGCCGGTGATAGATGGCACGGTGTCGGCTCAGGTAACTCGACTGATTCGAACGACTGCCCTGCAGGCCGGGGTCGCACCGGCGGAGCTCATCCGACTGCCGGGGCTGGATCCGGAGTTGCTCGGTGATGATCTGATGCGTGTGCCCGTCGCGACGGCCCTGCGGATCTGGGAACTCATCCACGCCCGCGGCGTGCCAAACGCCGGTCTGCGCATCACGGCGGCCGCGAATATGGGCAGCCTGCACGTGTGGGACTACTTGTTCACCACGGGCCCAACCCTGCGTGACAGCCTGACAGCCGCATTCGACCTGCACGCGGCAGTGACCGATCCGGCCGTCGGCTTCCAGATAGACGACGACGGCCGGCTACTCACCGTCCGATACACCGGGATCGAGCCTGAGCCCCTTCTCGCCGCGACCGAGGAATTCGCCCTTTCCCTGCTGCTGCGGCGAATCCGTGAGGCCACCGGCCTGCCCCTCGTTCCAGTACGAGTGGCGTTCGGCCATCGGGCCCGCGGGCACCACCGACACCTCATCGATGCGTTCGACACCGACCGCGTCGACTTCGGCGCGCCGCACACCGAGTTCACCCTCTTGGATGCCGGTTCCCTACCCACCGGAACCGATCCCCACCTCGGCGGCATCATTCGCCGCCACGCCGAACTCACCATCGCCTCCGCCAAGTCCGCGCCGAGCTGGCGAGACAAGCTCCACGCCGCAATGATCGATGCCTTGATCCACGACCAGGTCAGCCTCGATGTCGTGGCGCACCGGCTGGCGATGAGCCCCCGCACACTGCAGCGTCGCCTCGGCGAGCAGGGCACCAGCTGGCGAGAAGAGGTCGAAGCCGTCCGACACTCCCACGCCACCGCGCTGCTGCGCGACACCGATCTCTCAGTGCAGTCGGTGGCTGCCCGGCTGGGATACACCGATGCCCGCGCACTGCGCCGTGCCTTCCATCGGTGGACCGGCCGTAGTCCCGACGCGTTCCGCCGCGAACACGCCGCAGCGGAGGGCTGATCTCTCGACCTCAGCCGCCGATGAGGTCATCGTGAGCGGCTGAGGGAGGCAATCCCCAAACATTCCCGGTCGGCGCGGAACGGGTGAGCCGTTCCGCGCCTTCAGGATTCAGCGACCGATGGCCGCGGCCATCACGCGGACCGCAGAGACCAGACCGTCGATGAGCTCGCCCTGACGGAAGGAGCTCAGCGCGGCGGTCACGCCGAGCTGGCAGACCCGATCGTTGGCACGGTCGGCGACATCGGTGCCGGACCGAACTTCGATCGCGCGATCGTTGGGCGAAACGGCGATGAGCACCGAATGCGCAGCCTCGGGGGTCGTGGGGAAGATCTCGTCCACGCCTGCGGCCGGGTCCTCGCCGAGATCGCCGATGTAGACGTTGAAGCGGATCTTGGTCGCCCTGGTCGCCTCGGTGAGCACGTTGTCCATCGACAGCCGCTCGTCATCGCTGAACGGCGCTTCCTTGAATACATCGCCCGCCTCGTGCACGCCGGAAACCCGGCCGCTGGTGGTGATGACGTATCCGTGCGGTAGATCGGCCTCGACCACCGCGGGCCAATTAGAACTTGCCACTTGCCCGGCCTCCGATCAGCTCCGCCTGCGCGGATTCGATAGCCGCATGGGAGCCATGCGGGGTCTCAGCGTGGTGACCCTGGGCGGTCACCTCGTCGGTAGCACTCCACAGCACCGGCGGCTGTGTCCACTTCTGACCGAGGTCGTAGTGGACCGGCTTCTCACCGGCCAGTGGCTTACCGAGAAACGACAATCCGGCGATCGCGCCGTAGATCACCAGCGGGATGCCGACGAAGATCAACACTGTCTCGAGAATGCTCACGGACCAACGGTAGACGATCGTGTGTAGTAGATCGTCTTCTGGTCGACACCGCCCGCCGGTCGTGTCGAAGTCAGACCAGCCAGGCCGCGGCATCGGGGGGCAGCTGTCCGTTCTCCGGTGGCGCACTCGCGAGCAGTACGTCACCGGGCGGCAACGAGATCGGGACGGCCGAGGCGTTCAGCACGCAGACCAGCCCGCCAGGTCGACGGAAGGCGAGGCAACCCGCGGGGCTGCCGTACCACTCGATTCGCGGGCCCGCGAATTCCGGTCGTACGCTGCGCAATTCGATCGCCATCCGGTAGAGCGACAGAGTCGACCCCAGTTCTTCCAGTTGCGCCTCTACCGTCAGCCCCACCCACTCGGGTGGGATCGGCAGCCAGGATGTCGCGGCGGGGGTGAACCCGAAGGGCGGTGCACTCCCCTCCCACGGCAGCGGCACCCGGCAGCCGTCGCGACCGCGTTCGGTATGCCCGGAGCGTTCCCAGACCGGGTCCTGCAGCACCGCCTCGGGCAGATCGTCCACGTTGGGCAGGCCGAGCTCGGAGCCGTTGTAGATGAACACCGCGCCGGGCAGCGCCAGTTCCACCATGAACATCGCCCTGGCCCGCGCCACGCCGTCGAAACCACCGCCGTAGCGGGTGACCTCGCGGGCGATGTCGTGGTTGGACAGGGTCCAGGTGGGCACCGCGCCGACCGGTGCGACCGCGGTGAGGGAATTGTCGATCGCCACACGCACGGCATCGGCGGTGAACAGGGTCTGAGCGAGCCGGAAGTTGAAGGCCAGGTGGAGTTCGTCCGCACGGACGTACTCGCCGAAGCGGATGTTGTCGTCCACCCACACCTCGCCGATGGAGACCGCGTCGGGATATTCGTCGAGCACCTTGCGGATGCGGCGGTGAATATCGTGCACACCCGGATTGTTGAAACGCGGGTCGCTGTCATCGTTGACCAGCAGTTTGGTCTGGACGAGCGCCATATCGGGCAGTCCGCCAGGCTTGGCCATCCCGTGCGCGACATCGAGCCGGAACCCGTCGACGCCTCGATCGAGCCAGAACCGCAGCGTCTCCTCGAAATCGGCAGCCACCTCAGGGTTTTCCCAGTTCAGGTCCGGCTGCTCGGCCGCGAAGATGTGCAGATACCACTCGCCTGGCATGCCGTCGGCCTCGATGACCCGAGTCCACGCAGGCCCACCGAAGATGCTCGGCCAATTGTTCGGCGGCTGCGCGCCATCGGGACCTCGACCGGGACGGAAGATGTAGCGGGCGCGCTCCCGGCTGCCCGGCGCGGCGGCGAGTGCCGCGATGAACCAGGGATGTTGACTGCTGGTGTGGTTCGGCACCAGATCCATGGTGACCTTGAGGTGGCGGCTGTGCGCCTCGGCGATCAGCGCGTCCATCGCCGCGATGCCGCCGAACAACGCGTCGATATCGCGCGGATCGGCCACGTCGTAGCCGCCATCGGCCATCGGCGAGCGCATCACCGGACATATCCACAGCGCGTCGACGCCGAGCAGTTCCAGGTAGCCGAGCCGCTCACGGACACCGCCGAGATCGCCGATGCCGTCACCATCGGAGTCCGCGAAGGATCTGGGATAAACCTGGTAGAACACGGCCGACCGCCACCATGGTTGCGTGGTGCGATCCACCGGCACCGGAACGGCTGGTGTATCAGTCACACCCGCAATAGTGCCAAAACTATGCGGCAAAATCGCTCAGGCGCAGCAGCGTTCTCGACATCGGGCAAATCATCAGCATTCCCGAGGTGGGTCGAAAACCCTGCCGCCATCCCCGCACTCGACCGCAACCACCTCAGAAGGTGGCGTTCATCAGCGAATTCGCCGCCATCTCCAAGTAATCGAGCAGCGCCTTGCGGTGCTCATCGTCGAGGGTCGCGGGCTCGATCTCCGCCACGCCGATGTGCATGCAGCGCAGCCACGCGTCGCGTTCCACCGGGCCGATGGTGAAGGGCATGTGCCGCATCCGCAGCCGCGGGTGCCCGCGCTCCTCGGAGTAGGTGCGTGGACCGCCCCAGTACTGCTCGAGGAACATTCGCAGTCGCCGCTCGGCCGGACCGAGGTCCTCCTCCGGGTACAGCGGGCGCAGCACCTCATCGGTCGCCACCTCGCGGTAGAACGCGGCGAGGATCCGTTGGAACGTCTCCGCACCACCGACCGCCTCGTAGAACGACTGTTGCGCCGTTTTCTGACCCGCCGCTTGCTCGCCGGAAGTCATCAGGTCCTCTCGATCGGTCCGAATCCACCGCAGTCCATTGTGCCTGCGTCACGAACGCGCAGCCCTTCAACCACAGTTCATCCGACATTGTGCGAAATCACCGTGCAATAGCCGTCGTTCCATGGTCAACTGGGTGGCAGTGTCTGCCGAGATACCACATGATCTTGAAAACTATGAAATCGGGGTCCCCATGAAGCAGCGGCACGGCCGATCACACGAGGCCAGGACGCACCGACAACTCCAGCCCGCCGACGTCCACAATCGTGGGTCGGGGGCTACTCCGCTGCACATTTTGTCCGATCACTATCCGGGTGCGCATCGCACCGATGAGATTCCTCAGCACGGTGACCCCTCCCATCACGGTGAGCATGGTCACCATCTCGCGTCCGTCCCGAGCGACGGCACCAACTGGTTGAAGCGCCGGGTGCTGCTTCTGAACGCCACCTACGAGCCGCTCACCGCCCTGTCCGCGCGCCGCGCCGTCGTCCTGCTCATCTGCGCCAAGGCAGACACCGTCCACCACGATCCCGAGGGCTCTGTCGTCCACTCCGCCGAAGCCGCAGTCAGCATTCCGTCGGTGATCCGGCTACGCAGCTACGTGCACGTGCCCTACCGAGCCCGAGTTCCGATGACCCGCGCCGCCCTCATGCACCGCGACCGCTACCGCTGCGGCTATTGCGGCGGCAAGGCGGAGACCATCGACCACGTCATCCCGCGTAGTCGCGGCGGCGAGCATTCCTGGGAGAACTGCGTCGCCAGCTGCGCGCCGTGCAATCACCGCAAGGCCGACAAGTTGCTCAGCGAGCTGGGGTGGACACTGCGCTCACCGCTGGTCTCACCGAAAGGGCCGCACTGGCGACTGCTGTCGACCACCGCCGATCTGGACCCGGTGTGGTTGCAGTATCTCGGCGAAGGCGCCGCCTGAGCGACAGCCGCCCTGCTCAGGTGTACTCGATGACCAGTGTTGCCCAGGAGCCTGGTTCGAGCGCCTCGAAGATGTGCGGGACATCGCCCGGGTAGGAGATGTAGTCGCCGGGATGCAGTTCCACCGGCGCGTCGATGATCCCGACGAGCGCCCGGCCGGTGGCGAGCAACACGTGTTCCACAACACCCGGGATATGCGGGTCGGATCGGCGCGCATGTCCCGGCTCGGCGGTGATCCGGAACAGGTCGCGGCGGGAACTGATCGGCGCCGACGCGAGCAGGGTGGCGCGGTAGTCGGATTGTTCGGCGACCACCACCGGCCCCTCCCCCGCACGAATGATCCGAACGTTGGGACGAGGCGGGTCGAGTAGGCGCGAGAAGGGCATATCCAGTGCGACACATAAGGCCCAGAGCGTCTCCAGACTCGGATTACCGGTGCCCGATTCCAATTGGGACAGTGTCGATTTCGCGATGCCCGCCCGGCTCGCCACCTCGGTGAGCGACAGGCCTGCCCGTGCGCGTTCCCGGCGCAACGAGGCAGCGATCACCGCCTGCGGCGTCGCCACCGCCGATTCTTCCGGCACCATGCCCGCTCCCATCGAGTAGACGACCGCCCACAGAAAACCATATTGACGAACCGACCAACCATGTTCAGTATAAGAAACATGCGTTCGATATGGCGAACACTCGATCGGGACACGCTCTCCGGCATCGCGGCGGTGTGCGTTGCGGTCGCGCTGATCGGCGTTTCCTACGGCGCAACGGCCGTGAACTCAGGTTTTCCACTCTGGCTTCCCATTGCGCTCGGCGTATTGATTCTCGCCGGCGGCTCGGAGTTCCTGTTCATCGGTATCGTCGCCGCGGGCGGCAGTCCGATCGCGGCGGCATTGGCCGGGCTGCTCGTCAATGCCAGGCATGTGCCCTACGGTTTATCGATTCCGGACGTGGTCGGCACCGGCTGGCGGCGGCCGATCGGCGTACATGTGATGAACGACGAATCCGTCGCACTGGCCATGGCACAACCCGACGTCGCACGCAGGCGGGCCGCCTATTGGATCAGCGGGCTCGGTGTGCTCTTGGCCTGGCCCGGTGGCGCCGCGATCGGCGCGGCGATCGGGACCGTGGTTCCCGACACCTCGGTGATCGGACTGGATGCGATATTCCCCGCGGTACTGCTCGGACTGGTGGTTCCTGCGCTGCGGGCCAAGACGGCAACCATGCGCGCGGCATCGTTCGGTGCGGCCGCCGCCGTGCTCAGTTCGCTGTTTCTGCCCGCGGGCCTGCCGGTGCTCGTCGCACTGATCGGCGTCGTTTTCGCCGGGTGGGACCAAGGCGGAGCCGACGCGCCGGAACCGAGCATCGAATGACTATATCCTCGCCACTCGCGTCCCGAACCTGTTCGGCAGCAATGGCTTTCGACAGCGCGCAGCTCGACGGGCGGATGTGCTCATGATGTCACCGTTATTGCTCGCCGCCGCACTCGTGCTCGCCGCGGGAACATACGCGTTCCGGTGGGCCGGGCCGGCGTTGCGAACCCGGATCCGATTCCCCGCTCGGGCAACGGTATTGCTGGATGTGGGCGCGGTTGTGCTCCTCACCGCGCTGGTGGCGATCACCACCCTGCCCGTCGGATCCGACCACCTCGGATTCGCCCTGCCCGCGGGGGTTCTCGCCGGCGGACTGCTGGCCTGGCGCAGCCACCCCATGCTCGTGGTCATTCTCGCGGCTGCGGGCACAACGGCCCTCCTTCGCGTGGTGGGCGTCAGCTGAGAGGGGTCAGCTGGGGGTGAGCGGGATGGCACCGCCCAGCCGGCGGGCGACCGAGCCGTAGCGGGCATCGATACGCAACCAGGTTTTGGTGGCACGCACGCGGACTATTTCGGTGGGCAGGATGCGACGAGAGTCGGCCTTGTCACCGGAGTGCGGGATGAAATCCATTGCGGTGAGGGCGAAGACAACGCGCATCGGCACCTCCACCTGTGTGTCCGCGGCCGAGACGGTCAGCACGGTCTGGTCGAGCAGCGAGGCGGGGGGCCCGTGGCTGCTGCCGTGCTCCTTGGCCAGTTGCGCGCCTTGTTCGGCGAGTTCGACCAGGGTACGGGCGGGCACATCATCGACGTGCACGAAACCGTCGGTGGGTGGCAGGGCGCCGCGCCAGGCCGAGTCCATCGAGTAACCCAGGTCGATCGGACTTCCGGTGGCCAAGCCGGCGAGCACCAGATCGGCGCCGACGGTGACATCGTCGACACCGAGCTCGGCGACCACGGTCCGTACGGCCAGCGCTTCGAAGCCCGTTGCCACCCAGCCGGACACGAAACGATCCCCGCGACGGCGCAACCGCACCACCGCCGCGGGGTCCAGGCGCACAGCCCTGGTGAGAAATGTGGCGAGGTTCTCTCGCTCGGCTGGATCGGAAACCTCCAGCACACGTTGCCCGGACATCACGCTGTTGTCACCACGCGGCTGTCACCGAGTGCGCGACCTTTCACTCCATCCACTCGGCGAGATAGTCACGCTCGGTCTCGGTAATCCGGCGCAGCCGCTGCTGCTGGATGTCGAACGCGGCGATCTGCGTCGAGGCGATCACCGCGGGCGGCGAGTCCGGCGCGGCGCCTGCCGCGCGCACCTCGTAGCCGATGGTGAAGTCGACCGCACGCAGCTGCTCGATCCACATGGCGATATCGAGCGGGGTGTCCTCGTGGCGGAGCTGGCCGCGGTAGCGCACCCGCAGGTCGGCGAGCACGCAGCCCTCGCGCAGTGGCGCGGTCGGGCGGCCGTCCTCGAACAGCCACGGGATCCGCGCCTCCTCCAGCAGCGTCACCATGCGGGCGTGGTTGACGTGCTGGAACACATCCATATCCGACCACCTGACGTCTACCTTGGCGTGAAAGCGCTTCGGCAGCACGATGCTGCTGCCGTGCGCCTGCCCGCGACCGTTCAACGAACTCGTCAACGTGGTACCTCCGATTGGGCGCCCACCCCGCTCACCATGCTTCGCACTTGCCGCGCTGCAACCGACAACGTGGCGAGATCGTGGGTTCCGGACTCGAACAATTCCGACAGTGCGGCACGGGCACGCCCGAGCCGAGACTGATTCTTCGACTCCCAGTATGCAATCTTCTCGTCGGCAGTCTCTTCCGGGTCACCGCCGGAGAGCACGTCGAGGGTCAGCGAGCGCAGCGAGCCGTACATGTCGTCGCGCAGCGCAAGCCGGGCGAGTGCGTGCCAGCGATCACCGCGTTCCAGGTGGCTGACGGCCTGCAGCAGCCAGTCGATCTTCAGATGTTCGTTCAGCGCGTAATACAGCGAACCGACCTCGTCACCGCCGCGATCGGTGATATCTGCGATATCCAACACATCCAGCAGCGGGAAAAGATTCAGCAGGCCGAAGATCTCGGTGGCCAGATCGGTCGGCGCACCTCGGGCGATCACCTCCGCAGACTGATCGGTCAGCGTCGCGACGTGGTGACCGCGCAACCAGCCGGGGACCTGCGGCGCCAGCTCCCGCACACCCCTGCTGTACCTGTTGACCTCCGCACCGACCGCGATCGGCTGCGGCCGGTTGCTCAGCAACCAGCGGGAGGCACGGTCGAGGATGCGCTTGGTTTCCAGCTCCAGTTCGTCACGGACCGCGACCGAAGCGTCGGTGGCACGGATTCGCCGCCACACGTCGTGCAGGTCGAAGATCTCGGCGGTCGCCGCGAACGCGCGTACCGCGTCGGTGGTCGTCGCGCCGATCTCCTCGTTCAGGCGGTGCGCATAGGTGATCCCGCCGTAGTCGACCATCTCGTTGACCACCACCGTGGTGACGATCTCGCGCCGCAGCCGGTGCTTCTTGATCGCGGCGCCGAACCGGCCGCGCAGTGGCGTCGGGAAGTATTCGGGCAGCCGGGCCGCGAAATAGGCGCTGTCGGGCAGGTCGGTGTCGAGCAGATCGGCCTTCAGCGAAAGCTTCACGTGCGCCATGAGATTGGCGAGCTCGGGCGAGGCAAGGCCCGAACCCTCCTCCATCCTGCGCTTGATCTCGGCGTCCGAGGGCAGCGCCTCCAACTCGCGGTCGAGGCCACGGCGTTCCTGCAGGTCTTCGATGAGCCGATGGTGCACATTCATCATGCGCGGCGCCTCGGCTCGCGAGAGGCCCATCAGAAAGTTCTGGGACACGTTGTCCTGCAACACCATCTGCGCGACCTCATCGGTCATGGAGGCCAGCAGCGGATTGCGATCGGCCTCGGCCAGCCGGCCCGCGCTGACTACGCCGTCGAGCAGCACCTTGATGTTGACCTCGTGGTCGGAGCAGTCCACACCCGCCGAGTTGTCCAGGGCGTCGGTGTTCATCTTGCCGCCGTTGCGGCAGAACTCGATCCGGCCGAGCGCGGTCGCGCCGAGATTGCCGCCCTCGCCGATCACCTCGACCCGCAACTGGCTTCCATTGACCCGCACCGGATCGTTGGACTTGTCGCCGACCTCGGCGTTGGTTTCGGTGCTCGCCTTGATGTAGGTGCCGATGCCGCCGTTCCACAGCAGCCCGACCGGTGCGAGCAGGATCGCGCGCACCAGCTCCGGCGGTGACAGCGCTTCCACCCCGTCGGCCAAGCCGAGCGCCCTGCGGGCCTGCGGGCTGATCGGAACGGACTTCACCGTGCGGTCCCACACGCCACCACCCTCGCTGATGAGCGAGATGTCGTAGTCGGCCCACGAGGAGCGGGGCAGCTCGAACATCCGCTGCCGCTCGACGAAGGAGCGGGCCGCATCCGGGTTCGGGTCCAGGAAGATGTGCCGGTGGTCGAACGCCGCGACCAGGCGGATGTGCTCGGAGAGCAGCATGCCGTTACCGAATACGTCACCGCTCATATCGCCGACGCCGACCACCGTGAAGTCCTGGGTCTGGGTGTCGATGTCCATCTCTTGGAAGTGGCGCTTCACGCTCTCCCACGCGCCCTTGGCGGTGATACCCATCGCCTTGTGGTCGTACCCCGCCGAGCCGCCGGAGGCGAAGGCGTCACCGAGCCAGAAACCGTAGCGCTGTGCGACGTCGTTGGCGATGTCGGAGAACGTCGCGGTGCCCTTGTCCGCGGCGACCACCAGATAGGTGTCGTCGCCGTCGCGACGCACCACCCGCGCGGGCGGCAACACCGCGCCGGTCGCGAGATCCACATTGTCGGTGACGTCGAGCAGGCCGGAGATGAAGGTGCGATAGCAGTCGACGCCCTCGGCACTGAGCGCCTGCCGATCCGCACCGGGATCACCGGTGGCGGCAGGCGGCTGCTTGACCACGAAACCGCCCTTGGCCCCGACCGGCACAATAACGGCGTTCTTCACCGCCTGTGCCTTCACCAGACCGAGGATCTCTGTTCGGAAATCTTCCAGACGGTCCGACCAGCGCAACCCACCACGCGCCACCGCGCCGAAGCGCAGGTGCACGCCCTCGACGCGTGGCGAGTACACGAAGATCTCGAATTGCGGCTTGGGCTTGGGCAATTCAGCGATCTCGCGCGGCTCGACCTTCACCGATATGTACGACCGTGGTGTGCCCTCGGCGTCGGTGACGTAGTAGTTGGTCCGCAGCGTCGCCTTGATCAGCGAGAGGATGGCGCGCAGGATGCGGTCGGCGTCGAGGCTGACGACCTCGTCGATGCGGCCGCGCACCTGGGTCTCCAGGTCGCCGACATGCAACGACGTTTCGGTATCCGGATCGAATCGGGCCGCGAACAGGTCGACGAACAGCCGCGCGATGTCCGGATAGGTGAGCAGCACCCTGGCGATATTCGCCTGGCTGTATGGAAAATCCGCCTGCTGCAAGTACTTCGAGTACATGCGCAGAATCGACACCGCACGCCACGGCAGCCGGGCACGCAACACGAGTTCATTGAGCGCGTCGGCTTCGGCGCGGCCGTACCAGACGGCCTCGAAGGCCTCGGTGAACCGCTCGCGCAGGCCACGCACCTCCGACGCCAAGGCGGCGACGCGGGCCGAGGACTCCGACAGTTCCGCGTCCAGGTCCCGATCCAAGGAGCTGCGCAGCAGCTCGGGCCTTGCGACAAGGCCGAAGTCGTAGATCCAGCGTTCGACGGCCTGGTCGCCGCCGGGCGGTGCGTCGAGCTCGACCTGGTACGGCCGCTCGTCGACCACCTCGACGCCGAGGCTCTGCAGTACCGGAAGCACCTGACTCAGCGATATCCCGGTGCCGCCGATGTACAGCGTGAACCGCCAGGAACCCGGGTCCGAATCCGCACGGCGATACAGATTCTGGTCGATGGAGCCTTCGGAGAGCCGCTCCAACCGGACGACGTCGAACAGCGCACGGTCGGGTGTGAAGTCCTGCTTGTACCCCTCGGGGAATGCCTCGGCATAGCGCTGGACAACACCGGGATCTAGCACCGTAGAGGTACTCACCTCGTCATTGAGGAGGTCGTCCCAGGTCCGGCTCGCTTCGGCGAGCAGTTTCTGGATGCGCAGCCGGTTGTCCTCGGAGGTGTCGGCAACCGCCTCCGACGTGCGCGGCACACCGAACTCGGCCTCCGGCATCCGCACCGTGAAATAAACGCTGGCCAGCTCGCTCTCACTGACCCGCGCCGAATAGTCGATGGAGACGCCGCCCAGTTCACGCACCAGGATTTCCTGCATCTCCAACCGCACCCGAGTGGTGTAGCGGTCCCGGGGCAGGTAGACCATGCAGGCGACGAAGCGGCCGTAGCCATCCGAGCGCAGGAACAGCCGGACCTGTCTGCGCAGGCCGACATTGAGCACCGCGGTCGCGGTCCTACGCATTGTCTCGGCGTTCGAGGAGAACAGCTCGGTACGTGGAAACGACTGGATGACCTCGAGCATCGCCTGCCCGGAGAAGGAGTCCAGATCGAATCCGCTCTCCTCGATGACCGACCGCACCCTGCGCTCGATGACGGGAATGTCCAGGACGTTCTCGTGCACCGCCGTCACGGTGAAGACACCGATGAACAGATGCTCACCGATGATGGTTCCCGCCTCGTCGAAGTCCGCGACGCCGACGAAGTACGGGTACACCGAGCGATGCACCGTCGCGGGCACCAAGCCCTGGGTCAACATCAGCAGTGGCCGCTCCCCTGCGTTGACAGGGACCCGGAAATCGGTGCCGACATCGGGACGCAGCACGCCGAGGCAGGTGCCCGGCAGTGCGGCCGACACGGTCTGGTCCTGCGAGGTGCTGTGTCGATAACGGGCATAGCCGAGGACTGTGAAATTGCCACTGGCCAACCAGCGCAACAGGTTCGCGCAGTCCACCAGGTCGGTTCCGGAGAAGGGCGCGGTGCCTGCCTTGGCCGCGAGTTCCAGCTCGTCGGCCAGCCTGCTCTGCACGTCGCGGATGGCTTCGGTGTCACCTGTCACCTGGCGCACGTCGGCGATCACATCCGGCATCGCCCCCTCGATCCGGTCGAGCAGCGCCCGGCTGGTCGAGGGGTGCAGCTGGATGTGCATCCACGATTCCTGCAGCCCGGTGTTGCCGTTGCTGTCGACCTCGTGCGGCATCGCCCTGAGCAGGCGGCCGTCCGCGTCACGCTCGACCTCGAAGATCGGGTGGATCACCTCGCTGACGCTGACACCCATCCGGCTCAGTGACGAGGTGATCGACTCCACCAGCAACGGCATATCGTCGGTGACCAGCTGCACCGCGGCGCCGAGCCCGGAGGCGTCGTCCGGGTGATATACCCGAACCAGCGCGCGACCGGCCGGGCGGGTCATCGCCAGCTCCGTGTGCCGTCGGAAGATCTGGGTGATACCGGTGATCGCACAGTCCACATCGCCCGCGTCGACGTGGCGGAAATACGCCTCCTCGAGTGGCCCGAGATCGCCGCGCAACGCCTGCGGCAAACTCGCGGCCCACGCCGCACTGGACAATTCGGACGAGACCGTCATTTTTCGCCAACTCCCTCGGATTCGGTTCCGCACCAAAGTGACGCCGGTCCGAGAGTAGCTGCGAGTCGCGAACATAGGGGTGAATTCCCTTTCGAACCCAGGGTGTTCACCGCGAACGCGAGGTTCGCCACTCGATTGCCGAAGTCGACGATCCCGGCACGGCAACCGATCGGACCGACGAAGTTATGTTGCCGCGTCGGCGATGAGACCTACCCGGTCCTCGGACTGCGCCTTCGCATGCACAGCTACCACCCTAGCCAGATCAGACCCGTGGCGCGGGCCGACCGTATTTCCTTCGGCAACTGGTCCATTCCGACAGGGTTGTCCGTAGTTCCTTCGGCAGAGTCGGCAGTTACTCGCCAGTCTGCTCGACCGCTTCGACAGGCCGCACCCGCGAGTGCGGCCTGTCGAGCCTCCACTCAGTCGCGGGTGAGCTTGCGGTGGGTGACCCGGTGCGGGCGTGCCGCTTCCAGGCCGAGGCGTTCGATCTTGTTGGCTTCGTACGCCTCGAAGTTGCCCTCGAACCAGAACCACTTGGCGTCGTTGTCGTTGTCGCCCTCCCACGCCAGAATGTGGGTGCAGGTGCGGTCGAGGAACCAGCGGTCGTGAGAGATGACCACGGCGCAGCCGGGGAACTGCTCGAGCGCATTCTCCAGCGAGCTCAGGGTTTCCACATCGAGGTCGTTGGTCGGCTCATCGAGCAGGATCAGGTTGCCGCCCTGCTTGAGGGTGAGCGCCAGGTTCAACCGGTTGCGCTCACCGCCGGAGAGCACACCAGCGGGCTTCTGCTGGTCGGGACCCTTGAAGCCGAACGCGCTGACGTAGGCGCGCGACGGCATTTCCTGGTTGCCGACCTGGATGAAGTCGAGGCCCTCGGAAACGACCTGCCAGACGTTCTTCTGCGGGTCGATGCCCGCCCGGTTCTGGTCGACGTAGCTCAGCTTGACCGTCTCACCGACCCGGACGATGCCGCTGTCCGGATCCTCCAGCCCGACGATGGTCTTGAACAACGTGGTCTTACCGACGCCGTTCGGTCCGATGACGCCGACAATTCCGTTGCGCGGCAACGTGAACGACAGGTCCTTGATGAGCTGCCGATCGTCGAAGCCCTTGTCCAGGTTCGCGACCTCGACCACCACATTGCCCAGGCGCGGTCCGGCCGGGATCTGGATCTCCTCGAAGTCCAATTTCCTGTGCTTGTCGGCCTCCGCCGCCATCTCCTCGTACCGGCCGAGGCGGGCCTTGTTCTTGGCCTGACGCGCCTTGGCGCCCGAGCGCACCCAGGCCAGCTCGTCCTTGAGCCGCTTCTGCAGCTTCTGGTCCTTCTTGCCCTGGACCTCGAGTCGCTGGGCCTTCTTCTCCAGATAGGTGGAGTAGTTGCCCTCGTAGGGGTAGGCACGACCACGGTCGAGCTCGAGAATCCACTCGGCGACGTTGTCGAGGAAGTACCGGTCGTGGGTGACGGCGAGTACGGCGCCCGCGTACGCGGCCAGGTGCTGCTCCAGCCAGAGCACGCTCTCGGCGTCCAGATGGTTGGTCGGCTCGTCGAGCAGCAACAGATCCGGCTTGCTCAGCAGCAGCTTGCACAGCGCGACGCGGCGGCGTTCACCACCGGAGAGGTTGGTGACCGGCGCGTCCGGTGGCGGGCAGCGCAGCGCGTCCATGGCCTGCTCGAGCTGCGAGTCGACATCCCACGCATCGGCGTGATCCAGGTACTCCTGAAGCTTGCCCATCTCGTCCATGAGCTCGTCGGAGTAGTCGGTGGCCATGAGCTCGGCGATCTCGTTGAAGCGATCCAGCTTCACCTTGACCTCGCCGAGGCCCTCCTCGACATTGCCGCGCACGGTCTTCTCTTCGTTCAGCGGCGGCTCCTGCTGCAGGATGCCAACCGTGGCGCCGGGCGCGAGAAAGGCGTCGCCGTTGTTCGGCTGGTCCAGTCCGGCCATGATCTTCAGCACGCTGGATTTACCGGCGCCGTTGGGGCCGACGACGCCGATCTTGGCGCCTGGAAGGAAGTTCAAGTTGACGTCGTCGAGCACGACCTTGTCGCCGTGCGCCTTACGAACTTTCTTCATTTGGTAAATGAACTCAGCCATATACACAAGCCTATCGGTGTGAGGTTTGGTGGAACGAAGCAGAGCTACCACTGCCGCCGAGCGCAAATCGGCCGTGCGGTCAGGCGTCTGCCGACGCGGATTCGGTGATCCGGGCCGGTACGTCAGGCATGGGCAACGCGCCCTTCCCCAGCGCCTCGCCGTCGACCCGTGCACGGTCTTCTGCGCTCGATCGGTCACAGGTATTGCGCACTAGATTACTCGGACCGAATGAACGCCCCGCTTCGGTCCGGCGGATCGGCTGCGCGGTGCAGCGCGACAGGTCGGGGCCGAGCGCACTGGCCCGCATTTCGAGGTCGCGCCGTTCGACACCATCCTTGGTTCGGTATTCGTGCGACCGCAGCTGGCCGTAGACGATGACCGGATCACCGCGGCGTATCGACGCATCGACCCCCGCCACCAGCCTGCGCCAGCAGCTGACGGTCAAGTACAGCGTTCCGCTGTCGACCCACTCCCCGGTCGCGGGGTCTAACCTGCGGGAATTGCTGGCCATTCGGAAAGTGACCACCTGCTCCCCATTCGTCAGATCCCGCTTGACCGGATGGGTGACCACGGTGCCGATCACCGTTGCCATTGCCTCGTACATGCTCCCGCCCCTTCATTCATATTTCGCCCCTCGGCCATCCGCCTCGGTCGCTGCCTCCCCCGCCAGGAGGGCACCTCCAGCCTGACCGATCCCGAGCCTGAGCGGACCCCCGACTTCCGAAGCTGTGGAGAACTTTCCCGCATGTGGACAACGGCCATTTCCGGCCTTGTCGACAGCAAGCCGACACACCGGACGTCCGCCACTGACTCCGCGCGCGACAGATACATCTGTTCGCCGCGTCGAGAACCGCTTGGCGCCCTTGGCGCGGGCCTCGACTGCTCGGGAGACAGAAGACCTCGTAGTCGATCGAGAGGCCGTAGACGATCTGTCGCGCAGACGAGTCGCACCGACATCGGCCGCGCCATCCGGCCCGGCACACCGACGGCGAGCTCACCGAGATCCTTTGTGGTGTAACCGATTCGGTAGCCCGATCACCTAGCCGAACAAGGCCCGGCGTTGCCTGAACCGCTGCTCGAACGATGTGACATAGGCAGACCGTTCGGCAGCGGATGACGTTTCTTCGAGCTCTCCATCGTCTGCGATGTAGTAGATGCGCTCATCGTTGCGCTGACGCGCGAGGGCAGCCGCGCCCACGATCCAGCCCACACTGCATCGTTCGGCCACCAGCCTTCCCGGTGCGCATGTACTCGGGTCGGAATTGCGGCTGAGCAGATACCTGCGGACAGCCATAATCGCCTGTGCCTCGGACATCGGCTCAATGTCATCCCCTGGGGTAATTTCGGCGTCATCCCCTGGGGTAATTTCGGCCACCACAACTGGAGCCACTGGGGGGTTTCGCTCTTGGAGGTGACCACGCTGTCCGGGCGGCGACATCCGCGAATCAGTCGCCGAATGCTGGTCTGCCGACGGTGCTGCGCTACGCCTGCTCTGCTCACCGTGGTCGGCATCCCCCGCCGGGAGGGGGCTCACTCTGCCGTGTACGACTCGTGGATCGTCCACCCAGGCACGATTGCCAGTGGTCGGATCATTCGCAGTGCCACCTTCATCGGCCGCAGGATTACCCGATCGCCCGAATCGGTACCCGACGATCGGAGGCCTGTGCAGCGCGATCCTTTGGTGATCACGGGACACACTCGGCATGGACAGCCAGTCCTGAGGTCTTTCGCTCATGCTGGGCTCCCTTCGCTGGATACGACGAGCAGTGGCTGGCGGAGGTAGGTTTCCACGCCTCAGCCGGTGGCAGGTCGATCGAGCGGCTCGTCCGAGTAGGTCGATCATGTAATCGGAGGTTTCGGGCGCCGCAGACGCCACCTCCACCGGTAGCGATGCTACCGGCGCCCGGGGCCGTTCGTCGCGGTCACCGGGCGAACCATCCCGAGGGCTCGATTGCCGACCGGCAGGCCATCGAGCGGTTCACCTATCGCCAGCAGCCGATCTGCGCTCCGGCGATAACACAGCAACCCGACTTCGCCGGAGCCAGAAACCGCGTCATCGGCGCGAGAGTGCTATCTATCCGCCGAAAGCTGTTCGGAGCGAACGGTTTCCGCGCAATAGCGGGCTGCCGAGCGCTACAGGACCGCCAGGTCGGTATTTGCCCCACACAGCACCACTACCGGTCGCTCACCTTCCGCAGGAACATAGGCCCCGCTCTGCACCGCGGCCAACGCAGTCGCCCCGGCGAGTTCGACGACGATGCGGAACTCCCGCCACAGATACTCCCGGGCGGTCGTGATCGCATCGTCGGTGACCAGCACCGAACGCACCTCGTGACGGCGGGCGATATCGAGGGCGATATCGCCGATCCTGGTGGCGCCGAGGGATTCCGCCGCGACACCCGACACTTCGATATCCACCGGCCGGTTCGCCACGAGCGCGGCGTGCAAGGTGGGGATGCCCTCCGGCTCGATGCCGATGACCTGCTGACGGCGACCGACTGCGGCGGCGATCCCGGCGACGAGTCCGCCGCCGCCGACCGCGACGAGCACCGGCGGCCTGCCCCGCACCTGCTCCTCCAGTTCCAGGCCGACCACACCCGCACCCGCGACAACAGCGGGCAGGTCGTAGGCGTGCAATTGCAAGGCCGCGCGCTCGGCGGCCAGATCGGTCGCGTAGAGGTAGGCCTCGGCGTATGTGGTTCCGTGCCACAGCACTTCGGCACCGTATGCCCACATCGCGGCCACCTTGGTGTGCGGCGCCGATTCCGGCACGACCACCGTGCACGTCTTGCCGAGACGGGCCGAGGCCAACGCTGCGGCGATGCCCGCATTGCCACCGGAGGCGATGACCACCTGTTCGACATCCGCACCCGACTCGAGCAGCGCATTGAGACTGCCCCGCACCTTGAATGTGCCGCCGTGCTGGAGGTATTCGAGTTTCAATGTCACCGGTATCGGCCCGTGCGGACCCGAGACGGTGGTGTGGAAGACCGGCGTCTTGCGGGTCTGCCCGGCCAACCGCTTACGCGCCGCACGGACATCCGATCGGTATACCCGCCGAGACGTTCGGTGCTGCGGCTCAACTAAAGCCCGCTCGATCACTTGCGCACCTCTCGGTCACGTTTTGCCAGCTCGGCGAACATCGCGTTGTGCGCGCTGAGGTCCGCGTCGTTATCACGGTCTGCGGCCCGGTCGGTCCGCTTCGCGAGTTTCGCATCACTGCGCGACCACTGGATCAGCAGCGCGAGCATTACGACAACCAGCGGTATTTCACCGCTGGCCCATGCCAGGCTACCGCCGGTGCGCTGATCTCCGAGCAAATCGTTGTTCCAGCCCAGGCCGAGACTGCGGAAGAACCACCCACCCATGACGGTGGTCATGCTCATCAGGGCGATGCCGAAGAAGGCGTGGAAGGGCAGCGAACCGAACACCATCCCCAGTTTGGTCAGCGGTTGCACCTGGCGCGGCTTGGGATCGATGCCGATCACCACCCAATAGAACAGATAGCCACTGAGCAGGAAGTGCGCATTCATCAGCAAGTGCGCGGCGTGCGAGTCGACGAACGAGTCGTAGATGCCGCCCATGTACAGCGCGTAGAAACCGCCGACGAAGATCACCGACGCGACGATCGGGTGGGTCAGCAAGCGCGACACCGGATTGTGCACCGCGGCCTGGATCCATTCCCGCGGCCCGGGAATACCACCGCGCCCGGCCGGCGGGAGCGCGCGTAGCGCCAGCGTGACCGCACCGCCGAGCGCGAACAGGATGGGCGCCAACATCGACAGTGCCATGTGCTGGCCCATGTGCACACTGAACACGGCGGGCGAATAACGCCCGACGCCCGAGGACGTGGCGAACAACAGCACCGCGCACCCGGACATCCAGGCAAGGGTTCGACCGATCGGCCAGGCATCGCCTCGTGCCCGCAGCCGTCGCACCCCGAGCAGGTACAGCATCGCGAGCACGATGGCCAGCGTGCCGAACATCAGGTCGAAGCGCCAGTCGAACAGCAATCGCATGGCCGTCGGCGGCCCGGTGAGGTTGTACCCGAGCTCCACTTCGGCGGGGGTCGGCACCGATGTCGGCGGTGGCGGTGGTGTGCGGCCGAGGCCGACGGCCAGTCCCATGGTCGCGGCGAACACCAATGCCTCGACCCCACCGAACCGGACCAGTGCCGCGCGGTCGCCTGGGTTCGCGGCCAGCGCGGGCAACGAAGCACGGCGCTGCAGATAGCCGAACGCACCCAGCACGACCAGCGCGGCGACCTTGGCAAGCACGAGCCTGCCGTAGGTGGTGGTGAACAGTTCATCCCAGCTCGGCACCCGGACCCACGAATTGATCACACCGCTGAACCCGATCACGACGAACGCGATCGTGGCGGTCATCGAGAATCGCCGGGCGGCGACATCGGTGTGCGCGCCGCCGCGGATGGCGTGCGCGAGCACCGCGAACAGTCCGCCGACCCACATCGCGGCGGAAACCAGGTGCAAGATCAGGCTGTTGGTGGCGAGATCGTGCGCACCGCCGGAGGATGAATGCCCGGTCAATGCCAGCGGCATCATGGTCACGATCGCGCCGCCGAACAGCACCGGAGTCCAGCCCCAGCGCAGGGCGAGGCGGCAGCCCACCGCGACGACCAGCGCGAACAACGCTGTGGTTCGCCAGGCGTCGGCCAGGTCGATCTGTCCGATCGCCCGCCACAGCTGTTCGGGTCGCCAGACATCGGCGACCGGTTGACCGGTTGTGTCCGAGACGGTCAAAGGGATCAGCAGCGCGGCGCAGCAGGCCCAGACGACGGCGAAATTCGACGCACGTCGCACCGCGCGATATCCGCCGACATCCAGCAACGCGTTGGCCTGCGGCGGCACCAGGAATGTGGCGAACAGCAGCGAGCCGACGGTCAACGCCGCGGACAGGTCGGCGAGGGCGCGGATCGCGGGCAGACCGTAGGTGGTCAGCGGACCGGGATCGGGAATACCGAGCAGGCTCAACGCCTGCGCCGCGGACAGTCCGACCACCAGTGCGGAGATAACCGCCGCTATAGCACCCGCCAGTGCCGTCAACATCGCGAAGGCCGACCAGGAACCCGACTTACCCGTCTCTACGTCGAGTTCTGCTGGGGGGTCCTGCGCTGACGACATACAGCTGAGCGTAGTTCGGTCGGCAATGCGTGGCCCGGTGGGGTTTGGGCCGATACTGTGGGGCCGGACCCGGAGGTGCGATGTCGATCGTGTTGATTGCCGTGGTGGCGTTGTTCTTCGCTGGCATGGGAATTTATGGGCTGTTGCGGCCCAGCAAGCTGGTCGATCCACTCGGCCTGCTCGCCGATCGCCCCGATGCTCGTGCCGAGGTGCGCGCCGTCTACGGCGGCTTCGGCATCGCGATCGCCGCGGTCCTCGGGCTCGCCGCCGCCGATGTCGGTGATCTGAGATACGGAGCGTGCCTCGCCGTGGCGGCCGCGCTCGGTGGTATGGCGTTCGGCCGGGTGTGGTCGGCCTTCGTGGAACGCCCCTCCGCTTTCTATCCGGTCTGGTTCTTCCTGATCCTGGAGCTGATCATGGCCGGAATGCTGCTACTCGCCGTACGTCTCGACTGAGGTGACTGGAATGTTGCTGACGCTAAGAACTTAGCAATCTGGACAGTCGCTATACTTGCTGCGCTGGACAGCGCGGCCAATGTCGGCCATGGTGGATGCCACTGCCTCCGTAGCTCAGTTGGATAGAGCAAGGGCCTTCTAATCCCTAGGTCGCAGGTTCGATTCCTGCCGGGGGCGCAAGCTCGCAGAGTAGTTACCCGCCGGGCTCCCGTCTAAACGCCGGGAGCCCGGCTTTTTCTTTGGACACCACCTATGGCGATCCATTGCGCACCGACCACGTGAGGGGCAACGGTGCACAATCCGGACGAAGCATCCGGTCCCGTGCGCCGGGTTGCCACGATCACGGCGTCCGGTCACCACCGATTTGCTCAGGGGTTCCGGTCGATCCGATCGATCAGCTGGTCGCCCTGCTCACCCGAGGTACTCGCCGAACATATGGTCGATGTCGTCGCTGACGAACCCCTCGGACACGAGCCGATTCGCGCCGTCGATAGGGCGGCGAAGGTCGCTCGATCGGGTTCGTCCGGGAACGTAAAATGGCACAGAGACCCGTCGTCTATCCCACTAGCGCCGACACTGGGTCGGTGCGCTTCGTGAAAGAGACGCTGTGATGTCGCCTATGACGATTCTTGCTCCGATCCTGTCCATTGCCGCGATCCTGGCGGGTGCTGCTGCGGTAGCAGCCAACGGTGCTGGACCTGTGCCCGGGGTAGCCACCGCCCCCGATGCCCGCGACGCCGTGGCCGCTGAGGTTCTTCCGATGGTCTATCACCCGCCCCACCCGAAGACGCCCGAGTTTCCGACGCCACCGGCCCCTCCGACGCCCAAGTTTCCGACGCCCGCCTTTCCGACGCCGCCCGGTTACCCAGGGCCGCACTCCAACCATTGACCCGACACCCGATATCGAGTCCGACCCGCGGTTGAGCGGTACGGCTGTACCGAACAGGTTCCGGTGACCGGGCGATTCCCTCCCGCGATCCGGCCCGTCACCGTACTTTCGGCAAGGTGGAGAAACTGGTCTTCGTCCTGCGGCATACCGATAGCGATGCCACCGAGTCGTGGTGTACAGCACTACGCACCACCGTGGCCGACCATCTCGTCGAACTCGGGGTGGCGGGTGTCACCGTCTACGTCCGCGATGCGGTGGTGCACGACGCGCTGATGCGCTACGCGACGATGGATCCGCCGATCGCCGCGGTCGTCACAGTCTGGGTCGAGCAGAGCTACGGCGCCGCGGCGACGGCGGCGGCAGACATCCTCGGCGCGGTGTGCGCCGCGGCGCACGGCTATCTGGTGACCGAGTCGGTGCCGCTTCGGCTGGACGATTCGATTCCGGCGCGAACCGAGGGCTTCGGCAACCTGGCGTTCCTGCGCAGGCCCGCAGAGCTCACGCCGGAGGAATGGCTGAGCCGCTGGCAGGGGCAGCACACCGCGGTGGCGGTCGAGACGCAATCGACGTTCGGCTATACACAGAACGTCGTGGTCCGGGCGATCACACCGGACGCGCCGGCTATCGATGCCATTGTCGAGGAACAGTTTCCGGCCGCGGCGCTCACCGATCCGATGGTCTGGTACGGCGCACGGGACGCGGCCGAGTTCCAGGAGCGCGTCGAGCGGATGATGGCGTCGGTCGCGCGGATCGGGGCAGATCGAAACCTCGATACCGTGTCGGTGAGCAGGTATCCGGTCGGCAACCCATTCATGGTGACGAATCCCGCTGCGGTACCGAAGAACACCGGCGCATGAGATTCACCTACTCGCAGGCGATGACCGATCCGGCGCATTATGTGCCGCTGGCGCGGGCTGCCGAGGCGGCCGGGTTCACCAGTATGTGTGTGGCCGACAGCATCGCCTATCCGGCCGAGTCCGACTCGACTTACCCGTACTCCTCCGACGGTAATCGCGAATTCCTGGAGGACAAGCCATTCGTCGAGGCCTTCGTGCTGTCGTCGGCTCTGACAGCCGCGACCACCACGCTTCGGGTGCTGCCGTTCGTGCTCAAGCTGGCGATCCGGCCGCCGGTGCTGGTTGCCAAACAAGCCGGTTCACTGGCCTGTTTGAGTGGCAATCGATTCGCGCTGGGCGTCGGAATCAGTCCGTGGCCAGAGGATTTCGCAATCATGGGCGTGCCGTTCGAACGCCGCGGCAAGCGGATGGACGAATGCGTGCAGATCATCCGCGGGCTGTGCGCGGGCGGCTACTTCGAGTTCCACGGCGAGTTCTACGACATCCAGCGGATCAAGCTCACGCCCGCGCCGACCGAGCCACTGCCGATCCTGGTCGGCGGGCACAGCGACGCGGCATTGCGCCGGGCCGTTCGGCTCGGCGACGGGTGGATGCACGCGGGCGGCGACGACGCGGAGCTGGCCCGACTGCTCGACCGGATCGATGAACTGCGTAGCGAACGTGATGATCCGAGGTCTCCGTTCGAAATCCACGTCGTCGCACCCGATGCCTATTCCCTCGATGGGGTGAAACGACTGGAGGATCGGGGCGTTACCGATGTCATCGTCGGATTCCGCCCCTCCTACCGGCACGGACTCGACATCGAGCCGCTGTCGGCAAAAATCGACCGGCTGGAGCAGTACGCGGAGTCCATCATCGCCCACTCACCATAATGATCCACGTGTCGGACGCACTCCGGATCAGGCGGGCGAGGCCGTCATCGGTGGAAGGTACTCGCTGACCAGTTCGCGATGCCACCATTGTCGTTCGCGCAGCAACTCGTCGCGGGTTGTGAAGCGGTAGACGTAGATCCGCGCCCGCACGAACCGCGGCGGCGCGTCGGGGAAGGGACACCTGCGCAGCAGTCGCAGTGTGGCCGAGTCATTTCGCAGCAGTCGCTCGACGAAGGCGAACAGCCAGCCGCGGGCGTACATCGGCGAGATCGCGGCGAACCACATCAGCCAGTCCAACCGCAAATGGTATGGGGCCCATTGCCTCGGCAATCGGCTCGGATCACCCGGCTTGCCTTTGAACTCGTACTCCCGCCACCGCGTCCGCTCGGTGATCTCCGCGTCTTCGGTGCCCTCGAACACCACCTCCTCGCGGATGCGGCCAATAGTTCCGAAGGCCCCGTAGGCGTTGACCAGGCGAAAAGGATTGAAGGATGTGTTCATTCGCTGATGCCGGGACATCAGATTGCGCACGGGCCAGTAGCTCAGGAACAGCACCGCGACGGCGAACGCGATCACCAGACCCGCGAACCACGGTGGCGCGCCGGGCAATGCCGGAGCATCCGGCACCGACAGCACGGCCGCGACCGACGATCGGTCGATCGCGGTGGCGGCCAGCAGCATCGTCACCCAGTTCAGCCAGGCGAAGTTGCCCGACAGCACCAACCACAGCTGGGTGACGATGAGCAACGCCGCGGCCACACTCGCGACCGGCTGCGGCGCGAACAGCCCGAACGGCACGACGAGTTGAGCGAAGTGGTTGGCCGCTACCTCCACTCGATGCAGCGGCTTGGGCAAATGGTGGAAGAACCAGCTCAGCGGACCGGGCATCGGCTGGGTCTCGTGGTGGTAGTACAGGCAGGTCAGATCCCGCCAGCAGCAATCCCCGCGCAGCTTGATCAGTCCCGCGCCGAACTCCACTCGGAACAACAGCCACCGAGCCAGCCACAGCACAAGTAGCGGCGGCGCCACCCGATCATTGCCGAGGAAGATCGCCAGGAATCCAGCCTCCAGCAGCAGCGACTCCCATCCGAACGCGTACCACGCCTGCCCCACATTGACGATGGACAGATACAGCACCCACAGCACCGTCCACAGCAGCATCGCCGCCCACAGCGGCAACAGATCCGGCACTCCGGCCACGATCGCGGCCGATAGCACGACGCCGAACCACGCGACGGCGGCGAAGAAGCGATCGGAGTAGTAGAGCTGAAAAATGCTGGGGGCCACACGGAACGAGACCCGCCTCACGAACCGCGGCACCGGCAGCATCCCCCGCTCACCGATCAGCGCTCGGAATTGTCGCGCGGCCGCCAGGTACGCGATCAGATAGATGACGCCCAGGCCGCGCTGGAAGACCAGCCTGCCCAACCAGTACTCGGATTCGGTGAAGGACATCATTGACCGCTCCCCCACGCCACCCCCGGTGCCACCGAGATCGAATCGGGCAAACCCGACACGGTAGAAGCGCACAGTAGATCACCGACTGGCGTCATAGCTGGGCCGTACCCGGCACCCCGACGGACAAACCTCGCACGGGGAGACACCGACGCCCTGGACCAGCGAGCTCATCGGTACTCGGTACTGCCCACCCACCAGCGATCCATCACGGCATCGGGAGTAGGCCGACGAGGCTTTCTCCCCTTCCCGACCGATCGAAGAACAGCACACACCGGGAGATTCGACCAGCATCGCCGCACCTCGTGCACGAATCGCCCCCTTCGAAGGGCAGCCCCTTCCGCGCAGGAAACCACAGCCATGCAATGGTCGACCTCAGCTGAACCACCCTCCCCGGTCGAACCCGTGCCGATCGCCGCTCGACCGTCCGGCAGGCGGCAGAGCCCCGCGAAGACTGTCGTGAACGTCATCAGCGTCAGACCTCCCATTGCCAAATGCCTCCTCGTGGTTTGCGACCCGAGTTCGATCAGCGGTGCTGGAGCCAGTACTGTCGCAATCGCGTTACCGGACAATGATTTCCATTAGTGGGAATGGTAGAGATCGAGGAGCTGGAATGATGCAGCCGACTCGGTTGGCTGTGCACAGGAAGGCGTTCGATTGGATTCATCCTTGGCGCACAACAGGTCTCGCCGAGTCCGCGCCACCCTGATGGCGCTTGCCGTCGGTGTGAGCGTGCTCGGCCTACCCACGGTGGCATCGGCGGAGGAGGGAGCGGACCCCTACCTCGATCGCCTCGCCGAAGCAGCGGCCACTCCGACGTTGTCTTGGTCGGACTGCCAGGACGGATTCCAGTGCGCCACCGCACAGGTTCCACTGGACTACAACCTGCCGGGTGGCGAACAGATCGAGCTGGCGACGATCAAATTGCCCGCCGCGGATCCGAGTCGGCGAATTGGAACCCTCTTCGTCAACTTCGGCGGACCCGGCCCGTCCGGCGTCGACCGACTGCGGGAGCGGGCGCGGTGGCCGTGGCTGTTCTCCGAGGAACTGCGGGCTCGGTTCGACATCGTCTCCTGGGACTCTCGATCGGTGGCGCGCAGCGCGGCGGCAAGATGCTTTTCCGATGTCGACGAACAACGGGCGTTCCTCGGATCCCTGCCGGACATGCCCACCGATGCGAGCGGCGAGGCAGCGTTTTTCGCCAGTTCCGCCGAGCTCGCCGATCGCTGCAAGCAGCTGGCAGGCCCGATCCTCGATCATGCCTCGACCGCCAACACCGCACGCGATCTAGAACTGCTGCGCCGCGCGGTCGGCGATCCACAACTGACCTACCACGGCATTTCGTACGGCACCCAGCTCGGCGCGATCTACTCGAACATGTTCCCGAGCCGAGTGCGGGCATTGGTGCTGGACGGATCGATGGACTTCGAGGGCAACACCAACGGCCACGGCGGCGAAGGCCCGACGATTCCACTCGACACCAGGCAGGATGTCGCGGGCGGCATAGCCGCGACCTTCGAGGCTTTCCTGCGAGATTGTTCGGCCGCCGGGCCGCGCTGCGCCTTCGCCGCCGGCGACCCGAAGCTCAAGTGGACAGTGCTCGCGGAACGAGCGCGGCTGGCCCCGATCAAGGTCGATGGTCAGACGTGGACGTACGCGGCGGTCATCAATGCCGCCGCCGAGCTTTCCAAGCCGTCGGACTACCCCGACCTCGCCGTGTTGCTGCAGAAGTTGTTCGATACGGGCACCGCCATCCCTGGCCTGCGACCGGTCGCACAGCAGGCGACCTACCTGGGCAATCGCACCGAAGCCTTCTACACGATCCAGTGCAGCGACTCCGTCGTTCCGACCGATCCCGCCGCCTACAGTCGCGCCGCGGTCTCGGAGGACCAGCGAGTGAAATACTTCGGACGTATCGGCGTCTTCGACGCGCTGCCCTGCGCGTTCTGGCAGGGCCACGACGCCGACCGGTACACCGGCCCGTGGAACCGCCGCACTGCCGCACCGATTCTCGTGCTCAACAGCCGGTCCGACCCGGCGACACCGTTGCGCGGCGCTTACGCGGGCGCCGCGGAACTGGCCAAGGCACAGGTGGTGGTGATCGAGGGCGCGGGCCACAGCAGTATGTACGTGCAGAGCACCTGCGCCGAACAAGTCAAACGCGACTACCTGTTCTCGGGCCTGCTGCCGCCGGAGCACACCGGTTGTGCCGTCGATAAGTCCCCGTTCGACTGACGCCCGATCAGCCGCAGATCACCTCGACCGCCCCGGCGAGCAGCGCCAATCCGCGTTCGAGTTCGTCGTCGGTGATGGTCAACGGCGGCATAAGTTTCACAACCTCGTCGGCCGAGCCGGAGGTTTCGACAAGCAGTCCGCGCTCGAAAACCAGTTGGCATACCTTGCCCGCCTGCGACGCGTCTTCGAACACCACGCCGTGCACCAGGCCACGGCCGCGGGTCGAGAGGCCGGGGAAGGGGGCGACGAGCTCGGCCAGCACCTGAGCCGTGCGCTCCCCTTTGGCCAGCACAGCTTTCTGCAGGGCACCGTCGGACCAGTAGTGCTCCAGTGCCACCCTGGCCGTCACGAAGGCCGGGTTGTTGCCGCGGAAGGTGCCGTTGTGCTCGCCCGGCGCCCATTGATCGAGCTCCGGCCTGAACAGCACCAGCGCCATCGGCAAGCCGTAGCCGCCGATCGATTTCGAGAGGGTGACGATGTCGGGGGTAATGCCCGCAACCTCGAAGGAGAAGAACGGCCCGGTTCGGCCGCAGCCCATCTGCACGTCGTCGACGATCAGCATGATGCCGCGGGTGGCACACAATTCGGCGAGCTGCCGAAGCCATTCCGCGCGTGCCACATTGACCCCGCCCTCGCCCTGCACCGTCTCCACGATCACCGCGGCGGGTATGTCCACGCCCGAGGAGGGATCGTCGAGCGCGCGGCGCATCCAGCCCAGCGCGTCGGCGGCATCGAGGTAGCCGTCGTAGGGCATCGGTGTCACGTGCACCAGCGGCACCCCTGCGCCCGCCCGTTTGGCGGCATTGCCGGTGACCGACAACGCGCCGAGCGACATTCCGTGAAAAGCGTTGGTGAAGTTGAGAATCGTTTGCCGGCCGGTGACCTTGCGGGCCAGCTTCAACGCGGCCTCCACCGCGTTGGCGCCGGTGGGTCCGGGGAACTGCACCTTGTAGTCGAGGCCACGGGGGGCGAGGACGGTGTCGCGCAAGGTTTCCAGCAGTCCGCGCTTGGCCACTGTGGACATGTCCAGCCCGTGGGTTATCCCGTCGCCCGCCAGGTAGTCGATCAAGGCGCGCTTGAGGACCGGATTGTTGTGGCCGTAATTCAGTGCGCCCGCGCCCGCGAAGAAGTCCAGGTAGTTCTTGCCGTTCTCGTCGCGCAGCCAGGCCCCGCTCGCGGTGTCGAACACCGTAGGCCAGGAGCGGCAGTACCCGCGGACATTCGACTCGAGTTCCTCGAAGACGGTCATCTCGGTGTTGTTTCGACCGGCCGGCGAGCAGTCGCCCGCGGCACCGTTCGGACCGACCTGTGCAGCGGTGACAGTCATCGACGATCCTTCCTGTCGTGCACGAGCAGCTCCGTCGGGTGGCGACGACGGTCAATCTGAAGTGACTGTGTTTCTAACACTCGTGCACCGAGTGCGTAGCGCTTTTCCAAAAATCGCGCGGAGATCTTCCGCGCGTCCGCTGGCCCCCTCTAGAGTTAACTGTTTGTGCGCGCCAGAGCGGAGGGGGAAGGTTGGCTCGCTGTAGCAGTGCACCTTCGGCGAGCGATGATGGTATATGTTCGCCTTGCTAGAGCAGGTTTCCGGCGACAGTCACAGTACAAGCTCGCGATGTTCGCCGGGCTATTCACCAACTGTGTTTTCGGATTCGTCCGGGCCGCAGTGATGATGGCCGCGGTGCGCGCCTCGGATGGCTTCGGCGGTTACGACGAGGGCACGATCGGCGCCTATGTCTGGCTGTCCCAGGGGCTGCTGGGCGCAACCCAATTCATGGGTCCGCCATTGGAGCTCGTCGACCGGGTCAAGAATGGCGATATCGCGATCGACTTCTTGCGACCGGTCGATATCCAATGCAGTTATCTGGCAGCCGATCTCGGCCGAGCGGTGGCCACCATCCTGCCGCGCGGCGTGCCCAGCGTGCTCGTCGGCGTGCTCACCTTCGGACTGACCATGCCGAACACGCCCGCTCCCTACCTGCTCGGTGTGCTCAGCGTGCTCCTCGCGGTGGCGTTGTCCTTCCTGTGCCTGTTCGCCGTCGGGCTGATCGGATTCTGGGTGGTGGAAACACGTGGTCTGCGAGTGCTGTACCAAATTTGCGGCACGTTTCTGGCCGGGCTTTTTGTCCCGGTGCACATGTTCCCGGACTGGCTGCGCACGATTGCGCAGGCCACCCCGTTTCCGTCGATCCTGCAGTCCCCGATCGACATCCTCTCGGGCCGGGTCACCGACATGACGGCGGTGACGGTCGTCGCCGCACAGGTGTTCTGGGTGCTCGTGATCGGCGCGGTGGGCCGGGTGTTACTCGCGGCGGGGCGCCGCAGGCTGGAGGTGCAAGGTGGCTGAGCCGCCGTTCGCGCCCGCACCCGCAGGCTCCTGGTGCACCCCCTACGCGGCCGTACTCGCGTCCCGGATCCGCGCTCAGCAGACATACCGATTGTCCTTTGCCAGTGAGGTATTCAGTGCGTTCCTGATCGGGCTGGTGGAGTTTGCCGAGGTGTGGGTCATTTTCCACAATGTCCGGGTTCTCGGCGGCCTCGACCTGGACGGCGCGCTGCTCTTGTTCGGGCTGAGCAATACGAGTTTTGCACTGGCTCAGGTCTTGTTCGGCCACCTGGATTCGCTGCCGGTCCTCATTCGGATGGGCACGATCGATGCGTACTACCTACGTCCGCAGCCACTGCTGCTGCAGCTCATCACCAGTGATATCTCGCTGCGCCGCCTCGCCCGCGCTTCGGTCGCGATCGTCGTGCTCGCCCTCGGCCTCATTCGCAACGATATCTGCTGGGGCCCTGACACATCGGCGCTACTGGCGATCACACTGACCAGTGGGATCGCCGTGTTCGGCGGCCTGTTCGTGTGCGCCGCCGGCGCACAGTTCTTCCTGATCGACGGATCCGAGCTGACCAACAGTTTCACCTATGGCGGGTCTTTCGCGGCCATGCAACCCGCGTCGGTGTTTCCGACACCGTTGAAGCTGCTGTTCGGATTCGCCATCCCGGTTTCGTTCACGGCATATCTACCCACCATCGCGCTGCTCGACCTGCCTGGGCCGCCGCTGCTGCCGGCCTGGCTGGCCTGGCTCTCCCCGCTCGCAGTGATATGGGTATGGCTGCTCGCACTCGGCTTGTGGCGAATCGGTACTCGGCACTATCAGGGAGGCGGCGGATAAGCATGGCGGACAGTGAATTACCGGATGCAATCATCGACATCAGGGACCTGACACGTGAATTCATCCTGTATCGCAAGAATGGGCGTCGCTGGCGCCGACGCCGCGAAATACTCACCGCCGTCGACAGGATGACCTTCCGTATCGACCGCGGCGCTGCGGTCGGCTATATCGGGGCGAACGGGGCGGGCAAATCGACCACCATCAAGATGCTGACCGGCATCCTGGTCCCCACCGCGGGTACCGTACGCACCTGCGGCCTGGAACCTGTCCGGCAGCGGCGCGATCTGGCAGGCCGCATCGGGGTGGTGTTCGGGCAGCGTTCGCAGCTCTGGTGGGATCTGCCGCTGCGCGAATCGTTTTCGATCCTGGCCGCCATTCACCGGTTGGAGCCCGACGTCGCGCACAAGCGCACCCACGAATTGGTCGAACAGCTCGAGATGGCCGAAACGCTCGACACTCCGGTGCGGCAGTTGTCGCTCGGGCAGCGGATGCGGGCCGAGGTGGCCGCGGCGCTGCTGCACGCACCGGAGCTGGTGATCCTCGACGAGCCGACCATTGGTCTCGACGTGCTCTCCAAGCAGCGGCTACGCGAGTTCCTGCGCGCCGAGCGGGCCGACCGTGGTACCACGCTGCTGCTCACCACCCACGATATGGGCGATATCGAGCGACTATGCGATCGAGTTCTCGTCGTCGATCGCGGCAGCCTGGTCTACGACGGATCGGTGAACGGACTCGCGGTCCGGGTCGGCGCCCGACGCGTGCTCACCGTCGACCTGGCCGAGCCGACCGATGATCTCGACAACCTTCCCGGTGCCGAGCTCCTGACGAGCGAAGGCGACGGGATTCGCCAACGGCTGGCCTTCGATTCCGAAAAAATCACGGCCGCACAACTTCTCGCGGCAGTGTCGGACCGCGCCGTGGTACGTGACCTCTCCATCGAAGAGCCGGACATCGAGGACGTGGTCCGGCGGATCTACGAATCCGCCACCTGGTAGTCGCTCGATGTCCGGCTCTATTGCCTTACTGTTCAGTTGTTTTCGGGTTCCCGCGCACCTTGGTCGAGCCGGAAGGGCGGGTATTCGTCACGCAGCAGCGAGGTGTACACCTGCACCCGCAGCACCCATCTGTTGACTCCCATCGCGAAATCGAACAGGCCCTTCGGATAGACCGCGGTGAACAGCAGCACCACCACCGCGATCAGCGTGATAATCGGTAGCAAAGGCACCCAGGAGACGCCGTAGTCGTCACCGAAGGCCAGGTATCCGCCACCGACGAACGCCGAAACCACCAGGTAGTGCGGGATAGCAAGCAACCACCATTTCACCAGGACGAGACCGCGATGCAGTCGCTCCGGATAGTCCACCTCGATATCGGCCGCATAGTCCGCGTTCGACTGGAGGCTGAAGGGCGGATATTTGTCCGTGCCCAGCGGTGACCAAGCGTAGAACCCGACCCGCCAGCTCCAGCGGAGCACTCCGACACCGAAATCGAATAGCCCATGGGGATATTTGCCGGTGAACAGGATCGCGAAAAAAGCGATCACGGTGACTACGGCCCATGCGATGTGCAGGAAAAACAACACGATGTAATGCGGGATGGCCAGGATCCATTTGACCAACCACAGCCAGCGCGACAGCGCTGGATCGAGATCTCCTCTGATACGAACAGGTTCGACGGACTTACCCAGATCGACAGGATTTTCGGGTTCCATGATCGATGCTCCTTCGGGTGCTTCGACACGCAACGGTTCAGGTTGCGGAATGTCCCGATTGTCTCGTACCAGAGCAGCTCCGAAGCCACGTTCGGATACCGACACGCCAACGAATCCCGCCCGGGGGTGCGCACCCCACAGTCCCCGCCCGTGGCAACCCGGTGTTGCACCACGACGCCACGGCGCGAAACACTGGGCGGCGTTTGTCCAATCGTATTACCTCGGGGGTAATTCAATGCGTAAGTCTCGTCCTTTTGTGCTCGTCATCGGCGCGCTGCTCGTCGCTGTGCTGGTGTTGTCGATGAGCGGCTGCGGCAAGAGCAAAAAGCGCCGCAGCTCGAGTTCCTCCCGACCGGCCGCGACGTCGACCGTCACCAGCACTCCGCAACGTCCGTTCAAGGACTGCACCGAAGCGTGGGCCATCGGGAAGCCACCGCTGCGGCGGACCGACAAGGGCTACTCGATCACGCTGGACAAGCTCGACGGCGCGGAGGACGGCGTCGCCTGCGCGGTGCGCCCGACCCGCTGAGACCGACAGATCAGCCCGTGACATCCGCGGTGCGGCTTGTACTATCGGGAAACGTGATGTTCAGCGCGATGCGTTTCCCAGGAACCCGGGTGGTGATCGCTTTCGCGTTCACCCTCTGGGCGCTGACGCTCGCGCTGCCGGAGTGTCACCTCTTCCCGCACGCGAGCACCGCTCACGCGCATATCGAATCGGCCGACCCGTCGGTGCCCTCGCCCGCCCCGGTTCAGTTCGGGATCGATCGTCATCAGCACGCGGCTGCGCCGGACCAGCATCTGTCCAACGACGCCGTAGTCGTCACCCTGCCCCGCGGCGCATCGTCGATGCTCGGCCTGCTGATCCTCGCCGCGACGCTGATATTCGTGCTGCCGTTGCCCGCCGCCCTCGGCGGCGGGCTCCGCGCACCGCCATCACTGCTGCCCGCCCGTCGAGGCAGAGACACCCTCCTTCGAATCGGCATCGCCAGAATCTGATCGGCCAGCGTCAGGCCGGAGCTTGCCGGGGCCCGGCCGGTGTTCGTGCGTTTCCCGCACTCACCCGCTCGCTGTCCACCAGCGACCGAACAGAATCGACGATTCCCATGCAGCACCTGGCTGTGCGCACGCACGACCTGCTAGAGCCCGCTCTCCCGACCGACCCGGCCGCGCTGCCGAGTCCCGCAAGTCTGTTGACGACGGCGAATCGCTGCCAACGCCCCGCCACGATGGTCGGCAATACCCCGGTCCTGTGGATCACCGAACCCCTCTCTCCCACAACCGATTCGGCGCACGCACCGGATGGCCGCGGGTTCTGGGCCAAGCTCGAGGGCGCCAATCCCGGCGGCATGAAGGACCGCACCGCCCTGCACATGGTGGCGCGCGCGACCGCGCGCGGCGAGCTGACACCGGGCGCCCCCATTATCGAATCGACCAGCGGCACACTCGGTTTGGGCTTGGCACTGGCAGGCATGGAGTACCATCATCCGGTCCGCCTCGTCACCGACCCCGGTCTCGAACCGTTGATGCGGCACATGCTGGCCGCCTACGGCGCCGAAGTGGAGATGGTCACCGAACCGCATCCGACCGGAGGCTGGCAACAGGCCCGTCGCGACCGGGTAGCCACATTGCTCGCCGAGGATTCGCGGGCCTGGTGCCCCGACCAATACCGCAACCCCGACAACCGCGATGCCTACGCGTCCCTTGCCATGGAATTGGTCGCGCAGCTGGGCCGGGTCGATGCGCTGGTGTGCTCGGTGGGCACCGGCGGCCATTCCGCGGGCATCGCCCGGGTGCTGCGCCAGTACTTCCCGCACCTGCGGCTGATCGGCGTCGACACCGTCGCGTCCACCATATTCGGGCAGCCAGCGGGCCAGCGACTGATGCGCGGGCTCGGCTCCAGCATCCATCCCGACAATGTCGACTATCCGGCATTCGACGAAATCCATTGGGTCGCACCGTCCGAGGCCGTGTGGGCGTGCCGCACGCTGGCCGCGACACATCACGCGAGCGGCGGCTGGAGCGTGGGCGCTGTCGCACTGGTCGCAGGTTGGCTGGCCCGCACCAGCGACCGAGACGTGCGGATAGCCGCGGTCTTCCCTGACGGTCCGCTGCGCTACTTCGACACTGTGTACAACGACGAGTACTGCCGCGCGAACGGGCTGCTCGGCATCGCCGCACCGCGCGAACCGGCGACGATCGCCCATCCGGCGGCCGCCGTTGTCGACTCGTGGACCAGGTGCACCACTGTCGTCGATCCCCGCAATCGCGAAGGACACGGTGAACCGACGGCACCGGAACCGAGCAGGCGCACCGGTCCGGCCACAGTGTCGCACCGCGCTGCGGCAGCACCATTGCCCGTCGGCGAGGCAGCACCGGAGGTCACCCGGTGACCAATGTTTACGCCACCTACAGATCCTTCAACCGGCCGAGCCGGATGCTGATGATCAACCAGTTCGCCATCAACACCGGCTTCTACATGCTGATGCCATATCTCGCCGGATATCTGGCCGGCCCGCTCGGCCTGGCCGCCTGGGCGATCGGCCTGGTGCTCGGCATCAGGAACTTCTCCCAGCAGGGCATGTTCCTGCTGGGCGGCACCTTGGCCGATCGGCTCGGCTACAAGCCGCTCATCGTGGCCGGGTGCCTATTGCGCACCGGTGGTTTCGCGCTGCTTGCCCTCGCCGATTCGCTGCCCGCGCTGCTGATCGCCTCGGCGGCAACCGGTTTCGCGGGCGCACTGTTCAACCCCGCGGTACGGGCCTACCTCGCGGTGGACTCGGCCGAGCGCAGGGTCGAGGCGTTCGCGGTGTTCAACATCTTCTACCAGGCAGGCATCCTGTTCGGCCCGATCGTCGGTCTGGCGTTGATGGCCTTCGATTTCCGGACGACCGCGACAGGCGCGGCGGTGGTCTTCGGGTTGCTCACCCTTGCCCAGCTGCGCGCGTTGCCGCAGCATCGGGCCGAACCCGAAACCGTGTCAGTGCTCGAGGACTGGCGGGTGGTGCTGGCCAATCGTCCATTCCTGCTCTTCGCGCTGGCGATGATCGGCTGCTATGTGCTGTCTTTCCAGGTCTATCTCGCGCTGCCGATGCAGGCCGCCCGCATCGTCGGCGCGGATTCGGCGTCTGTGGTGATGACGGCGGTGTTCGTGGTGTCCGGCACGATCGCGATCGCAGGCCAGCTGCGTATCACCCGCTGGTTCACGCGGCGATGGGGTCGTCCACACAGCCTGGTCATCGGCATGGCAGTACTGGCGGCCGCGTTCGTCCCGCTGTTGCTGGTGCCGGGCAATGGACTAGGAACCTGGACTGCGGTCGGCGCGCTGCTGGTCACCGCGGCGGTGCTGGGAGTGGGCGCGGCGGCGGTGTTCCCGTTCGAGATGGACACTGTGGTCGCGCTGTGCGGTGATCGTCTGGTCGCCACCCATTACGGCTGCTACAACACCATCGTCGGTATCGGCATTCTGCTCGGCAACCTCGGCACCGGGACGATCCTGGATGCGGCGCGCGGCGCGGGCATGAGTTCGCTCGCGTGGGCGGGTCTGATCGCCGTCGGCGCGGCATCTGCGTGCGGACTGTCTGCGCTCGCGCGCTCCGGGCGGCTGGAGGCGCCACTGCCGGTCGGCTGAGCATCCCGCATCGTGAGCTCGAGACTGCCCCGGGCACACCGTGCCCGGGGCAGGTCGGCACAGGTCAGGACGGCGCTTGACCCGTAGCCGAATACAGGCTCACTTCGCCCGCCTCGCTGAGGAAGGCATTCACCAGCATGGTGCGGTTGGCCGCCATCTCGTCCGGTTCGGGAGCGATAGTGGTGATCGAAATCTGCGGAATGGCAGCCCAGTTCACGACATATCGTTCGGGCGGCCCGTCGTCGTCGGACAGCCGCGCGAGTCGAAACACCGACACGGTCTTGCGGACGATGAGGTTGCGCACGACCTCCGCAATTCGCTCGGGGTCTTCCAGGGCGAACATGAAGCCGAATGTCAACTCGGGCGAGGACACATAGGCAGGCACGAACATCGAGGCTAGCCGATGAAGGGGCGCTGCGCAGCTACCGCACCGGATCAGGTTGCTGCCCATGCGCTCACGGATTTCGCCCCGACATCGATGCCGCCCTCATGTGACCGATCCGTAACGGACCATAACAATTTCCAGGCAGGTTCTCTCTTTTTACACCATACGGTTGCGTGGATCCGACTATCGAGCTTTCCTGAAAGAGTCCCGATTTCTCGGGCCGTCTTCCTCATCGCATCGTCGCGGATTTCCCGGTTTCTTTGCCGTGTTGGTGGACTGTGGGGGTGGCGCTCCGGGCGCGGGTCTGCGCCGGAGCCGAGGGGTGCCCCTCCTCGAAATCCCCCTCGGCCCTGGCGCATCCAGATATCGCAATCGTTACCGCAGAGGTATGCATCATGCCTACCGAATACGCAGCAAGCCGTATCGGAACCGGAGAGCTGCCACCACCGTCAGCGTTATTGCGCGCGTTCCGCGAGCCCGACAACCCGAATCGCCGACAACACCGGGTCCTGGCTGCGGCACGCGAACTGGTCGAATGCCATGAACGCAGGCACCGAGCCCAGCAGGCCGCGCACACCCCCGGGGCCTCCAGCGGATGCGTCGCGGCGTGCACACAGCTGGTCGAGGACATCGACGGGCATCGCGCGGAACTGGTGGGCCGCATCGACCACTGGGTGGCCGCCAATATCCAGCACCGCACCGGCGCCTCATTGCACACCGAGACCCTCGGCGCCGTCATCGATCGAATGGCCGCGAAATGGATTGCGGCACAACAGGCTTTAGGAATCTCGGCACCCGCCGACCCACACCCACTGCAGCTGGACGGGGAAGCCCACCTGCAGTGGTGCCGGTTGGCGGAGCTGACCGACGGCTACAAGGATCTGATCACCGATGTGAACGAACACCGGCGCCGGCTGCCGGTGTGGTGATCACCGGAGGTCTTCGACCCCCGGCTCGACCACCTCGGCCTCGACGAACGCGGCGCCCGCGGGGGGCTCCCCTTCCGCGTCGTAGGAAACGCCGGGGCCTTCATCGAGCAGATCATCGGCGAACGCGTCCTCGTGCGGCGACGCAGCATCGCGCCGCGCCGCCGCCGCGGCTTCGTTCATCTCGATGGCATCGGTGATCCACTCGCCGATCTCCCGAGTGACGTCCTGCACGGTGCCGGTGATGATCGACGCAATATTACCGACATGCCGTGCACCGGAAGTCGTTAATTCCTGGATCAAATCCTTGTTGCTTTCGAATTTCCCGATCATTCACACGCCCACTTCAGTTGGCTGCTGTTGTCGCATCACAATAACACCGGGCGCGCTCTCCTTCCGGACCAAGAACGGCGGCAGTGCGAGCTTGAAAAGTTTTCCCCACACCGATCCGATCTGCTTACCGAACGAGCCGGTGTTGTACGGAAGGCCGTACGTCTCGCACAGCGCCCGCACCTCCGGAGCCAGCTCCGGATACCGGTTCGCGGGCAGGTCCGGGAAGAGGTGGTGTTCGATCTGGTGCGACAGATTGCCCGACATGATGTGGAACAGCCGACCGCCGGTGATGTTGGCCGAGCCGAGCATCTGCCGGACGTACCATTCACCGCGCGTCTCGAATTCCGTCTCCTCCTCGGTGAACGTTTGTACGCCGGTCGGGAAGTGGCCGCAGAAGATGATGGAGAACGCCCAGATGTTGCGGACCAGATTCGCGGTCACGTTCCCGGCGAGCGTGCTGAGCACCAGCGGACCCGACAGCGCCGGGAAGACCACATAGTCCTTGAGCACCTGTCTGCCCGCCTTGCGCCACTGGCCGCTCAACAGCTTTGTGACATCGGCCCACTTCCGCTTGCCGCGCACGATGTTCTCGACCTCGAGATCGTGACCCATCACACCCCACTCGAACAGGACCATCAGGCCGAAGGCGTACAGCGGATTACCCAGCCGCAAGGGATTCCACTGCTGCGCTTCGTCGACACGCAAGATGCCGTAGCCGATGTCGCGGTCCTTGTTGTGGATGTTGGTGTAGGTGTGGTGCATGTAGTTGTGCGAGTGCCGCCACTGATCACCGGGGCAGACGTTGTCCCACTCGAACTCACGGGAATTCAGATCCGGCTCACGCATCCAGTCGTACTGGCCGTGCATGACATTGTGGCCGATCTCCATGTTGTCCAGGATCTTCGACACGCTCAGCGCGGCGACCGCGGCCAGCCAGAACGGCGGTAGAAAGCCGAGATACATCAGGCCACGGCCCGCGACCTCGAAACCGCGCTGCGCCTTGATGATCGAGTAGATGTACTCGCGGTCGCGGTCGCCGAGGTCGGCGACGACCTTGGCGCGCAGCTCGTCCAGGCGCCTGCCGAGCTCCTCGACCTGGTCCGGGGTCAGCACCAGCGGGCCGTCTTTCGTTTCGGTCAAAATAGTCATTGCTCAACTCCCCTTGATAGTGAAATCACTTGCTCAAATATCGATCTCGACGTCGCCGACGGGCGCGCTGATGCACAGCTGGATGGGCTGATCGGGATCGCTGTCGGTGTCGCCGGTGCGCACATTGCGTGTGCAGCCGGTGCGCCGAACCGCGGTGCAGGAGAAACAGATGCCCATCCGGCAGCCGTAATCCGGTGTCAGACCGGCCGCTTCGGCCTGCTCGAGTAGCACCGAGCCGTTGTTCTGCGCACTGACCCCGCTCGCGGCGAACCGCACCGTGCCGAACACCTCGCCCATCTCCACAGGCGCGACCGACAGGGTGAACTCCTCGGCGTGCAGCCGGTCTGCCAGCCGCTCCGCCTCGAAGATCTTGCGCACCGCGTCCATCAGTCCGGGCGGGCCGCACACAAAGGTTTGTGCGTCGGCGAACCATGGCGCGACCCGCTCCAGCTCGTCGTAGTCGAAGTAGCCCGAACCGTAACTCGTATATCGCGATTCGATGCGGAAGTTCTTGTGCGCCCGCTCGATCTCCGCCAGTTCCGGGCGATGCGGCTGCACCTCGGGCGATTTCGCGTAGTGCAGGAAGGCCACCTCACCGGGATAACCCTCGTCGGCGAGGGCGCGCAGCATCGCGAGCACCGGCGTGATGCCGCTGCCACCACTGATCAGCACTATCCGCTCCGGGCGCGGCTCGGGCAGCCGGAAGGCGCCCGTGGCGGGCGCGAGGTCGACCACCATCCCCGGCAGCGCTCTGGTGTAGAGATACTGCGAAACCAGGCCGTCCGGGTGTGCCTTGACGGTGAGCTGGATGTGCCGGTCACGGCGCGACGCCACGTTCACCGGCGAATAGCAGCGGGTGTGCCTGACGCCGTCGATCACCACGCCGATCTGGACATACTGCCCGGGCGCGTGACCGGCCCACTGCCTGGTCGGGCGCAGGGTCAGCGTCACCGACCCCAGCACCGAGCGGCGCACGTGGGTGATCTCGGCCCGCATCACCCGCGTTGTCAGCGTCGGGCGAATGAGTTCCAAATACCGATCGAGAGGGTGCGGCGTGGTCAGGGTCTGCACCAGGTTGATGAGATCCACCATTCGGGTTCTCCGTACCTTGCTTGTCGGGAGCCGGGGCCCTGCTTGTCAGGACTCGGGACGTGCGACCAATTTCAGTGCACGTCTGTACACTCAACTAGTGTGACCGATGACCAGGGTCCGATGTCAACCAGCAAAACGTGTGACCCGAACTACATCTCTCGATGGGGCGAATGGTGAACGGATGTATGCTCACCGTGATGAGCGAGCAGGCAGCAACGCGAGGCGAACGCAAGGAGCGAACCCGCCAGGCACTACTGGACGGCACTCTGACCCTGGCCGCCGAACGCGGGTTCGCCGCGCTCAGCCTGCGCGAGATCGCCCGCTCGGCGGGGATCGTGCCGACCGCGTTCTACCGCCACTTCTCCTCGCTGGAGGATCTGGGCGCCGCATTGGTCGACGAGAGCGTCAAAGCACTGCGTCTCGCATTGCGCGAAGTGCGCCGCACCCCCGATGCCAGCCTGTCGGAGACGGTGCGCTTCGTCTTCGAACAGGTCGCGGCCAAACGCGAGATGTTCGGCTTCCTCACCCGTGAGCGCCACGGCGGCTCGGCGGCGCTGCGCCAGGCCATCGCGATGGAGTTGCAACTGATCGTCCGCGAACTGGTCGCCGACCTCTCTCGCGTCCGCGCACTGGATTCCTGGTCGCCCGACGATCTGGAAATCGCCGCCGATCTGCTGGTCGCCACGGTCTCCGACGGCATCGCCGCCTACGTCGCCGCAACCCCGCGCGACCAGCGGTTCATCGTCGACCGCACTGTCCGACAGGTCCGTCTCATCGCCCTCGGCATGAGCGCTTGGCGGCCGAGCAGGGACTAGCGGGCGCGGTCCGGGCCCGGCACCATCAGCAGCGCGGCAAGGCCGACGGCGAGCACGACAAGCAGGCCGGCGATGCCCGCGCGGTCGGCATCGAAGAGCCAGACGAAGAGGCCGAAAAGACTTGGGGCGAGGAAGGAAACGGCACGACCCGTAGTGGTGTAGAGGCCGAACATCTGGCCCTCGCGGCCGGGTGGGGCAAGCCGGGTCAGAAAGGATCGAGCGGAAGCCTGCGCCGGGCCGACGAAGACGGTGAGCAGGAGGCCGAAGATCCAGAACATCAGCGGCCCGGAGACGATGACCAGCGCCAGTCCGCACAGGAGCATCGCGCCGAGGGAGACGACGATAACAATCTTCGGGCCGACGCGGTCGTCGAATCGACCCGCGATGATCGCACCGAGGGCAGCGACGACATTCGCCGCGATGCCGAACAGGAGCACATCGGAGTCGGCGATGCCGTAGACACGGACGGCGAGCACCGCACCAAAGGTGAAGACACCGGCGAGGCCGTCCCGGAAAATCGCACTGGCCACCAGGAATCCGACGGTCCGACGGTCGACGGACCATAGCTCGCGCAGGTCACGCCACAGCACTCGGTAGGAACCGAAGAAGCCCGCCTTGGCCGCGCCGGGATCGGCGCTGGTGCGCGGTAGTTCCGGCACCGCGAAGAGCACCGGAAGGGCGAAGGCGGCGAACCACACCGCGGCCAGCATCGCGACGAGGCGGATGTTCAGTCCGTCATCGGTGGGCACGCCGAGCAGACCGCGGCTGTCGCCGTCACCGGAGATGAACCCGAAGTAGCAGATCAGCAGGAGCAGGATGCCGCCGAAATAGCCCATTGCCCAACCGAATCCGGAGACCCTGCCGACGGTCGCCGGCGTGGACACCTGGCGCAGCATGGCGTTGTACGGAACATTCGCCAACTCGAAGAAGGCCGAGCCGAACCCGAGCAGCACCAGCCCGATCCACAGATCGTGGTAGTCGTCGTGGACGAAGAACATCAACGCCATCGCCAGGATCGTCAGCGCGGTCAGAACCGCAAGGGAGCGTTTGCGTTTCGCGGTCGCGTCGAAGCGCTGCCCGCTGATCGGCGCGGTCACCGCCACGAGCAGGCCCGCGATGCCGAGCGCCCAGCCCAGCCACGCACTCGCCGAGATCCCACCGGGCAGATCGTCACCCACCTTGTCGGTGAGATACACCGAGAAGACGAAGGTGAGGATCACCGCGTTGAAGGCCGATGACCCCCAATCCCACAATCCCCACGCCACCACTTGCCCGCGCCCGGCCGCCTGCCCGACAGTCGCCCGCGCGTCCACCTCGGTCATGTCGCGCAGCCTAATGCGGATCCGGCGGCGCGTCGGGACAACACTCGAGACAACCGTCCCTGCTCACGTTCAGCCTTGCCGCCGCGGCCGCTCGCCGCGTGGGCGTGTCGAGGATCGGTTGGGCGGACATCGAGATCCCGACGCCCGATGCGCTCGCAGGGCACCGGCCGGCCACCCCACGTTGCTACCGCACCCGGGATTGCCCGGCTATGACGTGTGAGTCACCGCATCGGCACTGACGACATGCATGTCGGTCTCGTCGACTTTTCTGTGTGGCACCGTGAAGACGGCGGCTACGCAGAGTACCGCGACGACGAAGCACGACAGTGTGTACCAGAGATTCCCGACCGGGTCCCCCTCGCTTGTCGAACCGTCGACGGCGTCGAAGAATTCGGGCAACGCGGTCGCCCAGAGTACTGCCATCACGCACAGATAGACCACGCTGTAGATCCGGACGAAGCTGTCGCGCTGGCACGGAGCATTCCCTTGGTCTCGCCGTAGCCGCAACCACTGGCGGGCGAGAATCGGGACAGCGACAATGGTGACGATGACCATTTCGGCCGCATAGAGGAAGCCCCGCAGTGTGGTGTTTCCCGTACCGAAAACAGTTGCGGGGATGGGTAACACGGCGGTACCCAAAGATCCGAGTACGCCGATGACAACGGTCCGCCAGACCAACTGCGGTCCAGAAAAAGTGTGGCCCTGGTCGATGTGGCGACCGACGAACAGCTGCACACAGAACGCGAGCGACATCGGCCACAACGCCGCGAACACAACCACGCTCGGCAGGGGTACCGAATCGAACATCGGTTGATTGAGCGGGTTGTCGATCGACCACTCCCACCACCGCAGTTGCGGTCCGAGGTGGTCGAAGATTTCATAGAAGGCGTGGTGGACGAAACCCACGCAGACCGCACCGGCGAGAACCCCGTACCGGCGGAAAACTCCCAGCATTCTGACTATCTCGAAGGCCAGTGTGGCCATCAATGGGTAGATCGCGACGATATACAGCGGAAGTCGACCCCAGAGGAAATCCACGGTGAAGACGTTGTGCGCGAACATCGTGTCGACATGGGCGTCGATACCGAAGGCCTCGGGAAAATACAGCGGCGGTTCGATAATGAACAGGTATGCGGTCGCACCGAACCAGACCACCAGGTTGGTGGGATCACCGTGCCGACGCAAGCGCACGATCGCGTATATCAGCGCGAGCACCGCGCCGAGCACGATGGTGAACTCGAGGACCGGTAGGGTCCAATTCTCCAACCCGGCAGGGTTCCGCAACTCGACGAGTCCACCGGCCTCCGCACAGGAAAAGCCGAGCGCGTTCGCGAGCTGGTCGAAGGTGGGTGCGCAATGATCGGCCATCAGTCCGCCTGCCGCGATGCGCGCGTACCGGCGGTGTACCAGTGCGAGACGTCGTATCCGGCGTCGTAGCGCTCGAACCACACATCGGCGAGTGCGGGCAGCTTCTCGTGGTCCGGGTTGTGCTTGGGCAACTGACTGCGGATGACGCCGACCAACGCGACGAGTTGCTCACCCAGTGGCAGTTCGTCGAAGGCACGCAGCATCGGACCGTTGTCCACGCCGGGCAGTCGTAGCCACTTGCGCAGCTTGTGCTTGTGCCGATGCGTCGCGAACATCGCCAGTGCGTCGATCTTCCGATCCTCCAGCGGGACATGCTTGTTGAAGCCGTCGCACGCCAGCCTGATCACCCGCATCACGTGTCGGAATATCGACGGGGCCATACGCATCCGGTAGGTATCGCTTCCGACAAGGGCATCGAAAATGATGAGCGCGGAGCTTCGATGTTCGACTTCCTCGACGAAGTGCCAGATGAACAGCGACGCGACCCGGTCGTCTCCAGGCTGGAAGAGGGACGAATCGTTGTCGAGCATGAGTTTGAACACCGGGGTGAACGTTGCCTCGAGGTCGGCGGTATAGGCGAGCCGGTAGTCGAGTGAGGTGTGCACGGTGAGGCGATCGAATTCCGCGATGACGTCGTTGAGAGTTTCCTGGAGCCCAGAAAATCGCCTGATCAGTGCATTCACATGCTGGCGGTGGGCTGTCGAGTGCTGCCCCTCCTGGCGCACGAACGCATCGGCTTCCTCCGCAATCGCGCGATCGGTTATCCGCGGCATGGCCTCGCGAATCATGTTGACGATCATCTTCTCGAAGCCGATGGCCAGGAAGGACACCGCATTGGCCATGGACGAGAACGCCGGATTCTCTTCGTTCCATACGAAGGGCACGTCGTAATCCGCGAATGCGAACCGCATCTTTCGAACTTGCAGATCGGTCACTGAGCTTTACCTCGAATTTCGGAAGTGGTCTGACCCGATGGCCCGCTCGACTGCGCAGCCGTGCCACGGTGAGGTGATCATACACAGAATCACTTCCGTGTATGATAAGAATCGTCGACGCAGGCCCGAGCTGGGAGAACCCCGATGAGTCGGCCCCGTGGTACCGTCGAGCCCCCGATCGGGACCGTCGATAGGGTTCCCACACGGTCGAATTCGTACGCGACGGACACAGTTCGAGCCGAGGAAGCGAGCAGTGGCAGGAAGGCGCGGATGGGGCGGGAGCCCACCGGACAACGATGAAGACGCGTCCGGCCGAATTGTCGCCGCCGCCGTCGACCTGATCGGTCGAACAGGTTCGGAGATCAGCATCGCCGACGTCGCGGAATCACTCGGCGTCATCCGCCAGACGGTGTACCGATACTTCCCCAGTGCGGATGCCCTGATGAGGGCCGCGGCGATCGCGTCGGTCGACGGCTTTCTCGATCGACTGGCACAGCAGGTGAGCGGTATCGAAGACCCGGTCGCGGCGATGACCGAGGGCGTGGTTTACACACTGACCGAGGTGCGCCGAACGCCCCATCTCGGCATCCTGCTCTCGAGCACGTACTCCAACGTCCACCCCGAAAGCCTCACTTCCGAAGAGGCGCAAACCTTCGGAATGCTCATGATCAAACGATTCGACGTCGATTGGGAGCGCTACGGGTATGACGACACGGCGCTGCACGAGCTCGTCGAATACGTCCTGCGAACGATGCAGTCATTCTTCGTTTCCCCGGGCAATCCACCACGCAGCGACGAGGATCTGCGGCGATATCTGACCCGCTGGATGGGTGCCGCGATCATCGCGCAACGCGAGCAGGGCCCCCAGCCCGGACCGCCCCCGCGCGATTCGTAGTAGCAGCCCACATCCGTTGACCGCCGGCGATCCATACGCCGCGCTATGCACCCAGTTGCATAGTACCGCGTGTAACGATTATCCTGGCCACATGGCCCTCGAGCATGCCCTGCTGGTATCGCTGACCGAGCGGGCCGGCTCCGGGTACGAGCTGGCGCGCCGGTTCGACAAATCGATCGGCTTCTTCTGGAGCGCTACCCACCAGCAGATCTACCGGGTGCTCAAGCGCATGGAGGAATCCGGCTGGCTGACCGGCGAATCGGTGACCCAGGAGGGCAGGCCCGACAAGAAGGTCTACTCGGTCAGTGAGGCCGGTCGCTCCGAGCTGGCCAGATGGATCGCCGAGCCGAGCGATACCAGGATGCCGCGCAACGAACTCGGCGTGAAGATCCGCGCCGCCGCGCACGGTGACATCGGCGCGCTCTGCAACGAGGTCGCCAGGCATCGCGACCAGCACAACCAGCGACTCGAGCTGTTCAGGCTCATCGAAAAGCGAGACTTCCCCGCACCGGATCAGCTCTCCGGTACGCCACTGCACCAATACCTCGTCCTGCGCGCGGGCATCCGCGTCGAGGCGGGGTTCGTCGAATGGTGCGAGGAAGTTCTGCAAGCCCTGCAACCGCGTGCGACAGCCCCGCACCCGGAACCCGGAGAAAGGTGAGACTCGCAGATGAGTTCTTTCCCCCACCTGTTCGAGCCGCTCGACCTCGGCTTCACCACATTGCGCAACCGCGTGATCATGGGGTCGATGCACACCGGCCTGGAGGATCGCGCCTGGGACACCAACAAGCTGGCCGCGTACTTCGCCGAACGCGCCCGTGGCGGTGTCGGTCTGATCATCACCGGCGGCTACGCCCCGAATCGCACCGGCTGGCTGCTGCCCTTCGGTGCGAAGCTCACCAACAAATCCGAGGCCTATAGGCACCGGACGATCACCAAGGCCGTGCACCGAGAAGGTGGCAAGATCGCCATTCAGATCCTGCACGCGGGCCGCTACTCCTATATGCCCGGCAGCGTGTCAGCGTCCTCGATCAAGGCCCCGATCAACCCGTTCCGACCGCGCAAGCTCTCGGCCAAGGGCGTCGAGCAGACCATCGATGACTACGCCCGCTGTGCGAAGCTGGCGCAGTTCGCCGGCTACGACGGCTGCGAAATCATGGGCGGTGAAGGGTATTTCATCAATCAGTTCCTCGCGCCGCGCACCAATAAGCGCACCGACAAATGGGGTGGTTCGCCGGAGAACCGCCGCCGGATCGCGGTGGAGATCGTGCGCCGCACCCGCGCCGCGGTCGGCCCGGACTTCATCATCGTGTTCCGGCTGTCCATGGCCGAGCTGGTCGAGAAGGGGCAGACCTTCGACGAGATCGTCGCCTTGGCAAAGGAACTCGAAGCCGCGGGCGCGAATATCCTGAACACCGACATCGGCTGGCACGAGGCGCGCGTTCCGACCATCGTCACCTCGGTGCCGCGCGCGGCCTTCGTCGAGTTCACCGCGAAGATCACCGAGCAGGTGGACATTCCGGTCTGTGCGTCCAACCGGATCAATATGCCCGAGATCGCCGAGGAAATCCTCACTCGCGGTGACGCCCAACTGGTTTCGCTCGCGCGACCCTTCCTCACCGACCCCGAGTGGGTGAACAAAGCCGAGGGCAATCGCGTCGAGGAGATCAATACCTGTATCGCCTGTAACCAGGCCTGCCTGGATCACGCCTTCCAGCACAAGACCGTGTCCTGCCTGCTGAACCCCCGGGCGGGCCACGAGACCGAGCTGAAGCTGCTACCGACGCGGCGCACCAAGCGCGTCGCGGTCGTCGGCGCGGGACCGGCCGGGCTCTCGGCCGCGGTCAACCTCGCCGAACGCGGCCACCGGGTAGACCTTTTCGAGGCCGACGACAAGATCGGCGGCCAGTTCGACATCGCGCGTCGCATCCCAGGCAAGGAAGAGTTCAACGAGTCGATCCGCTATTACACCAGGATGCTCGAGGTCACCGGCGTGACCGTGCACCTGACCAAACGGGTCACCGCCGAGGAGCTCATCACCGCCCGCTACGACGAGGTGGTGCTGGCCACCGGTGTGCGCCCGCGCATTCCGAACATCCCGGGCGTCGACCATCCGATGGTGTTGTCCTACGCCGAGCTGGTGCGCGAGGAACGCCCCGTCGGCAAGCGTGTCGCGGTCATCGGCGCGGGCGGCATCGGCTACGACGTGAGCGAATTCCTTACCGTCGAAGGCCATCCCACCTTGAAGCTCGACGAGTGGAAGGAAGAGTGGGGTGTCGACTCCGAAAACGAACAGGTCCGCGGTCAGCTGACCGCCCCCAAGCCCGCGCCCGCGGCTCGCGAAGTCGTACTGCTGCAACGCAAGTCGACCCCGTTCGGCAAGGACCTCGGCAAGACCTCCGGCTGGGTGCATCGCGCCGCGCTGAAGGCCAAGGGCGTCGAGCACGTCGGCGGCGTGAACTATGAGCGCATCGATGACGACGGCCTGCACATCAGCTTCGGGGAGAAACGCCAACGCCCGCAACTGATCCCGGTCGACAATGTCATCATCTGCACGGGCCAGGAATCAGTGCGAGAACTGGAGGAACCGCTGCGCGCGGCAGGCATGAACCTGCACCTGATCGGCGGCGCCGAACTGGCCGCCGAACTGGACGCCAAGCGCGCGATCGATCAGGGCACCCGCCTGGCCGCCCGCCTCTGATCCCACCGGTAACACGAGTCGATCCGGCATCAATGAAGCTCGATGCCGGATCGGCTCGATCGACAGCGTCCGAGGCCGATGTCGGCGGCGGGGGATTCACGACACCGAGCGCACAGCGGCCTCGACAGCTGCGAGCATGGCGTTCTCGACCCGGTCCGTTCCGTGATGTTGGTCGACAATGACGGTTACCGCACGGCCGACATCCATCCGACGCACGGGCCCCGCCGACGCGCGATGTGCGGCCGCACGAGAGCCACCGACCGCTCGACCTCCCTCGGATCGATGGTGCTCGTCGATCAGGACGGTCACATCGCCTAGGCTCCACTCGTGAGCCTGCCCTCCCCCACCTCCGAGAATCGCGCGGTCGTCACCGGCGCTTCCTCCGGCATCGGCACCGCGCTGGCCGCCGAACTCGCCGCGCGCGGCTACTCCCTGATCCTCGTCGCCAGGCGCGGTGACCTGCTCACCGAACTCGCCGAGCGGCTCACGCTGGCACACGGCATCACCGCCGAGGTGCGTGCGGTCGATCTGGCCGACCGTACCCAGCGCGGCGCCCTCGTCGAAGAGCTGGCCGCGCGCAATATCGCGATTCTGTGCAATAACGCGGGCATCGCTACCTTCGGGGCGGTCGCCGAACTCGATATGGCCTACGAACGCGCGCAGATGGAATTGAATGCCGTTGCGGTGCACGACCTCACGCTCGCGGTGCTGCCCGGCATGATCGCGCGCGGCGGCGGCGGCATCCTGATCAGCGGCTCGGCGGCGGGCAACATGCCCATCCCGAACAACGCCACGTACGCGGCGAGCAAGGCCTTCGCCAACACCTTCTCCGAATCGCTGCGCGGCGAGCTGAAGGACTCCGGTGTGCACGTCACCCTGCTCGCGCCCGGCCCGGTGCGCACCGAAACGCCGGACCCGTCCGAGGCATCGATCGTGGACCGCATGGTCCCGGACTTCATGTGGGTCACCTCGGAATACACGGCGAAGGTGTCCATCGATGCCCTGGCCCGCAACAAGATGCGCGTGGTTCCCGGTCTGATCAGCAAGGGCATGAGCGTGGCCGGTCAGTACGGACCCCGCTCGTTCACCGCCCCCATCGCCGGCGCTTTCTACCGCAAGCTCGGCGGCTAGATTTCAGCTGAGGCTCACTCGCACAACGGCCGGTGGCGACCGATCGCCACCGATGGTCACGCAGAGTAGAAGCGGGCCCAACTCCGCGGTCCGCGCAACGCGCACGACGTGCGCTCGCACCGCTCGATCGCCGGCGCCGACAACGCCGGGGCCTGCGGTTGAGCTTCGGTGAATGCATGGCCGGCCGGCCGTTGCGATCTCGTCAAGATCGTGCAGCGATGCGTCAAGTTCGCATATGTCGGTGGATCGGGCTGCTGAAATCGGCGTAGTCCTGACAGCGGCCCCGCAGGTGGAGAAAGCGGGGCGGCACAGGGAGACATCGTGACGCTGCTGGAGATTTTTCCGTCGCTGCGGCCGGGAGGCATGCTCCCGCGGCTCGACTCCGCGATCTGGCCACGTGACACGCACTACGACGATGCGGGCCGAATAACCGTCGGTGGTGTCGCGCTCGCCGATATCGCCGACCAGTACGGCACCCCCACCTACGTGCTCGCCGAGCGTGAGGTCAGGCAGCGTTGCCGGGCCTATCGGGCCGCCTTCCCCGCCGCCGAGATCTACTACGCCGGCAAAGCGCTGATGATCACGGCGGTCGCCGATTGGGTCACCTCGGAGGGACTGTCCGTGGATGTCTGCTCGGCGGGCGAACTCGCCGTCGCCCTCGCCGCGGGCGTCGATCCGCAACGAATGATTCTGCACGGCAACGGAAAATCCTTCGACGAACTGGAAGCCGCCGTTCGAGTCGGCGTCGGCCGGATCGTCGTCGATTCGCTCGCCGAGATCACGTTGCTCTCCGCACTGGCCACCGACGCGCAGCAGGTCATGCTGCGGCTGTCGCCCGGCATCGACGTGCACGGCCATCCCGCCGTCGTCACCGGAGTCACCGATCAGAAGTTCGGTTTCCCGCTCGGTAGCGCATCGGCCGACGAAGCTGTCGCCCGCATCCTGCGCCAGCCGACATTGCGGCTGGTCGGCTTCCATTGCCATCTCGGCTCGCAGATCTGCGAGCCGGACTACTACGGCGAGGCCATTCGACGGATGGTCGCCGAGATGGCGCGCGTGCGTGACGAGCAGGACCACCTGCTGACCCATCTGGACATCGGCGGCGGACACGGTGTCGCCTATCGCTGCGGCGACGCCGAAATGAATCTCGCTGAACTATCCGCGATTGTCGAGGACGCCCTCGACGCGGCCTGTGCGCGCCGCAGGTTCCCGCGCCCGGTCATCGCCATCGAGCCGGGCCGAGCCATAGTCGCCCACGCAGGGGTCACCCTGTACCGGGTGCGCTCGGTCAAGCACATCGACGGCGGGCACACCTACGTCACGGTCGACGGCGGGATGAGCGACAACCCACGGGTCGCGCTGTACGGCGCGCACTACAGCGTGGTCGTCGCCAACCGGCATCCGACCGGCCCACAGATGACCGCCACGGTCGCGGGCCGGTTCTGCGAGGCGGGCGACATCCTCGCCACCGATGTGCAGCTACCCGCGGACCTGCGGCCCGGCGAGGTGCTGGCCATGCCGTGCACCGGCGCCTACCACCACAGCCTCGCGTCGTCCTACAACAGCGTCGGCCGCCCGCCGATCGTCGCGGTGCGCAAGGGTGTCTCCCGGGAATTGGTGCGTCGAGAAACCCTGTCCGACCTGCTCAGCCGGGATATCCGCCGCTGAGAAACGGCATCGACAACGGCGTGTCAGTGATTCGTCAGGATCGCCGATCGGGTGGTCAAGGTTGTGCTAACGACAGGTCGAGCGCCCTCCTGGCGAGGTACACCTGAATATCCCCCGCGGCTATCTCCAGCGGGCGCAAACAGGAGAACATCGTGACGCTGCTCGACCTCTTCTCGTCCACCCGGTCGCTGCCGACCGCACGCCTCGACACCGCGCTCTGGCCCCGCGATTCGCACTACGACGAGTCGGGCCGGATGGTGGTCGGCGGTGTCGTGCTCGCCGATATCGCCGAGCGATACGGCACCGCAACGATGGTCCTCGACGAGCACGAGGTCAGGTGCCGCTGCCGTGCTTATCGGAAGGCTTTCCCGGAGACCGAGATCGTCTATGCCGGACAGGCATTGCTGGTTCGCGCCGTCGTGGACTGGGTCACCGACGAAGGTCTTTCGGTGGCTGTGTACTCATCCGACGAGTTGGACGTCGCTCTCGCCGCGGGCATCGACCCGAAGCGAATCATCATGCACGGCAACGGGGAATCCTTCGACGCGCTGGTGACCGCGGTCGATTGCGGCGTCGGGCGGGTCGTGGCCGGTTCGCTCGCCGAGATCACTCTGCTCGCGGCGGTGGCCACCCATCCGCAGCGAGTGCTGCTGCGCTTGTCCGCCGATCTCGATGTGGATGCTCAGCCGACAGACATGGCTCGACTGCCGAACTTCCCGATCGGCGCCGCGGCTGCGGCTGCCGTCGAGCAGGTGCTGAGCAAGCCGATGCTCGACCTGATCGGCTTCCACTGCCAGGTCGGCTCCCAGATCCACAATCCCGACCACTACGGCGAGGCGGTCCGCCGGATGGTCGCGGAAATGGCGCAGGTGCGCCACGACCACAGCCGAATCCTCAGCGACCTCGATCTCGGCGGCGGGCACGCGGTCGCCTATCGCCGTGGCGACGCCGAAATGAACCTCACCGAACTCGCCGCCATCCTCGAGGACGCACTCGACGCGGCCTGTGCCAGACAACGCTTCCCGCGTCCTAATATCGCCCTCGAACCCGGCCGTGGAATCGTGGCTCGCGCCGGCGTGACGTTATTGCGGGTGTGCTCGGTCAAACACCACGACGGCGGCCACGCTTGCGTCATTGTCGACAGCGATGCGCGCGCAGGCACGCGGCCCGCCGCTCTGACGGGCATGCTGCCGGCGAACCGGCAGGCCGCCGGGTCGCACCGGGCCGCCACCGTCGCGAGCCGAGCCGGAAACGACATCCTCGCCACCGATATCCGGCTGCCCGCCGACCTGCGCCCCGGTGATCTGCTCGCGGTGCCGTGCAGTGGCGCGTACCAGCATGGACCCGCCTTGTCCGACACCGGCCGGCTGCCCGTCATCGCCGTCGACAGCGGCCGTTGCGTCGAACTCGTACGCCGCGAACCGGACATGCTCGACCGCGATGCCGGTTGACCCACGGCGCCGCCCCGGACGTTGACCACCGTCACGACCGTCGTTCGCGTTGCGGGCTCGGGCCGGTGACATGGACCATCAGCGCTTGCGGGTGCCGAAGATGCTGCGGCTGATCTCGCGACCGGCCGCCGTGGCGGCCGAACGCAGGAAGCTTTTGACGGCCGGGTTCTTCATGATGCGCTCGGCCGCCGAGTCCTGCTCGGCGGCCTTCGTGGAACGCCCGGGCACCACGGGCGGCTGCTGATTCTCCTGTGCCGCGGCAACCTTCGCGGCGAGCATCTCGTAAGCCGATTCCCGGTCGATGGTCCGGCCGTACTTGCCGAACAGCGAACTCGACAGCGCGCGGGACCTGATTGCCTCGTCGCCGATGGTGTCCATCAGTGAGTGCGGCGGCTGGATCCTGGTCCACGCCACCGGAGTCGGCGCACCCTTCTCCGAGAGCACGGTGACGATGGCCTCGCCGGTGCCCAGTGAAGTGAGTGCCTGCTCCAGATCGTAGGTGCCGGTCTTGGGATAGGTTCGCACCGTCTTGGACAGCGCCTTCTGGTCGTCGGGTGTGAAGGCGCGCAGCGCGTGCTGGATGCGCGCACCCAGTTGGGAGAGCACGGCATTCGGGATATCCGTGGGCAGTTGGGTGCAGAAGAACACGCCGACGCCTTTGGAACGGATCAGTTTGACCGTCTGCTCCACCTGCTCGAGGAAGGCCTTCGACGCGTCGGCGAACAACAGGTGCGCCTCGTCGAAGATAAATACCAGCTTGGGCTTTTCGACATCGCCGACCTCGGGCAGGGTCTGGAACAGGTCGGCGAGCACCCACATCAGGAAGGTCGAGAACATCACCGGTCGCGCCGCCTGGGCACCGAGCTCGAAAAGGGTGATCACCCCCTGCCCGCCCGCCATGCGCAGCAGATCCGCCGGGTCCAGTTCCGGCTCACCGAAAAAGGTGTCGCCACCATCGGCCTCGAGGTTCACCAGCGCGCGCAGGATGACCCCCGCGGTGGCCGCCGAGACCCCGCCGATGCCCTTGAGATCTTCCTTGCCTTCCGGGCTGGTCAGATGGGTGATGACCGCGCGCAGATCCTTCAGATCCAACAGACCCAGCCCTTGTCGGTCCGCCCAGTGGAAGATCAGTCCGAGCGTCGATTCCTGAGTCTCGTTGAGCCCGAGCACCTTACTGAGCAACACCGGACCGAAGGCGGTGATGGTCGCACGGATCGGCACCCCGACGCCACCGGTGCCGAGCGAGACGAACTCCGTCGGGAAGCCGGTGGGCTGCCATTGCCCCGCACCGGTTTCCAGGGCCCGCGCGCTCAACTTCTCGTTCTGCTGACCCGGTTGGGAAAGACCGGAAAGGTCGCCCTTGATATCCGCGAGCACCACCGGCACTCCGGCGCGCGAGAGCTGTTCGGCGATGCCCTGCAGCGTCTTCGTCTTACCGGTGCCGGTGGCGCCCGCGACCAAGCCGTGCCGGTTCAAGGTGCGCATCGGAATCCGCACCAGCGCAGTCGGATCGACTTCCCCGTCGACAATCACCGAGCCGAGCGCGAGCGCCTCGCCGTCGAACGCGTAGCCCGCGGCGATCTGCTGTGCGGGCGACTGTTCCGCCGAACTCGCCGTGTCGGACGCTACCGCTGTCGTAGCTCGAGCGACCGCGGCGGCCGCGGCAGCGGTCTCCGCGGTCGCGGCGGCCTTTGTCTGGGACCGGGCGGCCACCGCATCGGCGCCATCGGCCGCACCCGAGGCGCCCGCGGCCTCCTGTTCGGCCAACTCACGCTCCGCATCGTCCGCCGCGGCGGCGGCCTCCGCGGCGACCCGCGCCGCCTCCTGCGCGGCCTTACGGGCAGCGGCCGCTTTCTCCTGAGGGGTGGTCATCGCGCGTCCTCCGTCTTGGTCTGACTCCTGACTGCTTTCGCAGTGTTGGCTGTCGTGCCACAAACGCCTACGCCGAACTCCTGCAAACTCTATCGCCGCTGGTCGCGGACGGATGGCTCAACCCAGTCATCACCGCTGGTGCCGCTGGTGCCGCTGGGCTGTCCGACAAATTCGTGGTGTCGAACTCGGTGTGTGCGATACCCGAAATCCGCTGCGACCACGCCGCCGGGTGGGCCCGGTCGGTCACGACCAAACGGCTACTGTGTCTCCGGTGAGCGACAAGTACGTGGTGTGGATGGATTGCGAGATGACCGGCCTGCGTCTCGACAGCGACAAGCTGATCGAGGTGGCCGCACTCGTGACCGACAGCGACCTCAACATTCTGGGTGAGGGCGTGGATATCGTCATCCACGCCGACGACGAGGCGCTGGCCGCTATGCCACCGGTAGTCGCCGAAATGCATGCGCGTTCCGGTCTCACCGAAGAGGTGCGCCGCTCCACGGTCACCCTGGCCGAGGCCGAGCAGCAGGTGCTCGACTACATCCGCGAGTACGCGCCGCTCGCGGGCACGGTCCCGCTCGCCGGCAATTCGATCGCCACCGACCGTGGCTTCATCGCCCGCGACATGCCGCTGCTGGATACCCACCTGCACTACCGAATGATCGACGTCAGCTCCATCAAGGAGCTGTGCCGCCGCTGGTACCCACGCATCTACTTCGGCCAGCCCGAGAAGGGCCTCACGCATCGCGCCCTCGCCGACATCAAGGAATCCATCCGAGAGCTCGAGTACTACCGCCGCACCGCGTTCGTCGCCGCACCCGGCCCGTCGACCGCCGAGATCTCCGCCATCGCCACCGAACTCGGCAACAACAAGAACACCGCGTCCGCCCAGCCCGACGGCGAGTAACCGGCCGCGGTCGCCGGATCGGCGGGACCGCAGGTGTGGCCGGTAGTCACCGCAACCCCGCGGCGCGCCAAAAGCCCAGTACAAAAGGCACGCCGTTAACCGATTAGGGACTCCAGGGGGTTACACGCTAATATCTACCGCGCCGGTGATTCATCGGCAATGGTGGCTGTAGTTCAGTTGGTAGAGCACCAGGTTGTGATCCTGGCTGTCGCGGGTTCGAGTCCCGTCAGCCACCCCAACTGTCACGGTGCGCGAACCGTTACCCCGGTAACGGTTCGCGCACCGTGAACAGCAGATTCTTCACTGTCGACGACTTCGTCCAGTGGAACTCGGAAGACCGGGACCAGCCAATCCGGGCAGTAATCATTACCCAGGCAACCAACCCCTCGATTAGCGCCTTCGTCTCATTGCGGGTTCCGGTGTGCATCACGTCACATATGCGGTCCGCAATATCGTCCAGCTCGACTGGGGCAGGTGCCCGCGGGCGGGCCGACAAGATCCGGAGCAGATCCCGTTGAAGGATCTTCAACTGATCGATCGTGGCACGCACCTCACCAACGGTCCGATCGGAGCCTCCGAGTGGTGGCAGATCTCGGATGAGTTCCTCGACGATCCCGGTGCTCTTTCCGTCGCGCTCCCCGATCTCGACGATCCAGCGGTCAAGGCAGTCCTCGACAACGCCACCGAGGCCGCCGCCGGTGGCATGCAGTGCGCCGCTTACTTCGGCAACACCCCGTTCTCCGCCTTTCTCGACTACGCGAACTTCGGCGCAATATACGACCCGGACACCGGTCCCGACCCTGCCTCCGCCAACCAAGGGCGGTGTGGTGCGGTAGGTCGAGAAACCCCTCTCCCCTCCGTACCCGGGAAAGCGCGGTGTTGATAGTGGCGATCACCGATTCCCTGGATCGCGAGTAGTCGGCGTACTCGTTCTCCGTGATTCCGAGGAGGTAGACGGTGAGACCGTTGACCAGTTCCTCGTTCGATATCGCCGCCGACCTCTGCGGGGCCCGCGGTTGTTCATCGCACGAATAGGGAGAACCATGCACATCCCAGTTATCGATGCCATCAGCAGCCGAATCGTCACAGCAGCACTCGACCGCGGGCACCAGGCCACGGCAGTGTCGGTGGCCGTATCACGCTCCGCCCGTTGATCTTCCGGCGTCGGCAGCAGCGTGTCCCGGCTCGCCCCAACCAACCAACCGGCCGACCGGGCCGCGAGCCCAGTTGACGCAACCCATCGGTTGCAATAATATCGCAACCGTCGAGTTGCTATTTCGGAGGTGGTTATGGGATTTCCCGATCGCATCGAGCGGACGATCGAGCTGGCACACCCGCCGACAAAGGTGTGGGCAGCGCTGACCACGGCAGAGGGGTTGGGCACGTGGTTCGGCAATGAGGCCGACATCGAGCTGCGCCCGGGCGGTAAGGGGTGGATGCGCTGGAACGAGGGGGGACACATAGCGGACATGCGGGTGGAGCGGGTGGAGGAACCGCATGTATTCGGGTTCACTTGGCATATTTTCGGACTGCCCGAGGAGGATCCACGCCGCACCTATGTGGAGTTCACACTCGAGCCCGTGGCGGCGGGTACCCAACTGACCGTGGTCGAGTCCGGTTTCGCTCAGCTCGCGGAGGATGCCTACAAGGCGGCGTTCGAGGGCAACACCCGCGGCTGGCGGAACGAGCTTGGTGAGCTGGCCGGCTACCTCGATGCGGCCTGACCAGGAGGCGATTGCCGAGCAGGTCTTCGTGGCCTTGGCGGATCCCAGTCGGCGCGCGATCCTCGCCGCGCTGGCGTCCGCCGGGCCCGCCACGGCGACCGATCTGGCGGCTCGGTTGCCGATCACCCGGCAGGCGATCGCCAAACACCTCGCGCTGCTGTCCGAGGCCGGTCTGGTGACCGCCGAGCCGGGCGAGCGCCGCCGGGTGCGTTACCGATTACATTCCGCGCCGATGCAAGTGGCGCAACAATTCCTGGCCGCGCTGGCGCGTGACTGGGACGGCTCGCTCGACGCGTTGAAGAACATCCTCGACCGGGCCTGATCAACAACCCGAAACCGAACAGGAATGTCGCTATGAAGACACCGTCGATCGTTTCACAGAACGAGTGGGAGGCAGCGCGTCTGGAGCTGCTGGTCAAGGAAAAGGAGGTGATGCGGGCCCACGACGCGCTCGCTGCCCAACGCCGACGCATGCCGTGGGTGGCCGTCGACAAGCAGTATCGATTCGACGGACCCACGGGCCCGGTGAGCCTGCTCGACCTCTTCCAGGGCCGCAGCCAGCTGATCGTCTACCGTGCATTCTTCGAGCCCGGAGTGCTCGGCTGGCCCGATCACGCCTGCCGCGGCTGCTCCATGATCGCCGACCACGTCGGCAATCTCGCGCACCTGAACGCCCGCGACACCACGCTCGTATTCGCCTCGCGCGCACCGCAACCCGAGATCGAGAAGGTGAAGGCCCGGATGGGCTGGTCACAGATCCCCTGGTACACCATGACCGACCAGTTCGACGTGGACTTCGGCGTCGATGAATGGCACGGCACCAACGCCTTCATTCGCGAGGGCGACCAGATGTATCGCACCTATTTCATCAACCGCCGTGGCGACGAGTACTTCGGAAACACCTGGAGCTACCTGGACATGACGGCCCTCGGCCGCCAGGAGAACTGGGAGGATTCACCCGAGGGCTACCCCCGGACACCGCCGTACGAGTGGTGGAACTGGAACGACGAGTACGCAGCCACGGCCGACGAGACGGCCGCTGACTGGCTGGGCAAGGTCGCCGCGGCCATCGACAGGGGCGAAGCCGGCCGTCAAGAGAAGGAAGCACCGCACGACTGCTGCGCACATCCGGTGCAGTGATGGATTACCCGCCGGTTCCGACCCGGTCCCGAGTGGGCCGGGCCGCAGCGACCCTGGCGCTCGTCTCGTCGACCCTGCATGCCGCCTGCGGTGGAACCCATTGCACCGCAGTGTGGTTGGTTGTCCTGCCAGCGCTGATGTCGCTGGGCTGCCTGTGGTGCGCCTGGCACTTGTGGACCGGCCCGTCCCTCGCTGCCTGGACCATGACCGCGGCGATGAGCAGCGCAATGCTCATGCTGCACGTGGCTGTCCCGATGCCGGGCGCCGTGATGCATTGGGCTCACCTGCCCGCCCTCACCGATCTGGCGCTGTCCGGCGGGATACTGCTCCGCGCAGTCGTCTCCCGTGGTCTTCGCGGACCGCAGGTGCCGCGCCTTGGCGGCGGCGACCCTGCCGCGGTGCCGTTGCACGCGGTGGCCGAACGGCCCGGCTTCCGAGGGGAGTTGCCTACGGGTCACGAACGAAATGCGCATCCAGAAGCTCGAGCGGCACAGGTTCTTCCGAGCGCAGCCCAGCGTGATATGGCATTCGGTACAACGTAATCCCTTGCCGCTGGCACATATTTGCGAGCGGTCGCGATCCTGTCCTTCACGAAATCGAAGAAACCGGGTCACCCGCTCCGGTGTCGGGGGCAGCAGGTCGGCTGAATCATCACCGACATGGGTCATTGTCAGCGACGACTGCAGCCTGTATCGAGCAGCTGGCTACCCGACGATAGAGCCGCCGATCTGTCGCAAATTCGGCGGAGATCTGCAGTTTGCCACGCGCCCGATTTGTTGTAGATGTGGTACGTGCCTCCCCCAGGGCACCGACGCACACAGCCCAGGAATGGCCACGGCAACTGCCGACTGAGAGCTGACCACCGCGGCCAGCGGATCTATCGCACCAGCGTCGCGACCGGCCGAACGACGATCTCGGGCCCGGCGACCAGGATTTCGCAGTTCGTATGCTGGGACATCGGGGACCCTGTACGGGCCAGGTCTGAGCGTAAACGTTCTGACCTGGCCCTTTTATCCGACTCGCGAGCAGACATGGCGAGTATTCCGCCCCACAGGTAGCAGGGTGGCTGCCAGCCGTCAGGGTCACAAATGTTCCTCGAGCCATGCTCGGACGACCTGGGCAGTATGTTCGGAATCCCGGCCGACCAGGCCGAAATGATCCGATCGCACGGTCCGCAGATCATGGGTGTCGTGGAACGGCCGCGTCTGCCAACGGGCCGGGTCCCCCGTACCGGGAGCGAACGGCTCCGTGGCCCGAACGAACAACACCGGCACCTCGATCGGGGCGAAGTCCATGTCGGACATCACCGCGAGCCAGCGGCCCATTGCCGAGAGCCGGTCACCGGTGGGTCCGGCGATACCGGTCTCATCCACGAACATCTCGCGCAGAATCGTCTCGATCGGGACCGTCGGGTCATCGATCCGGAACGTGTCGATCATCACCAGCGCGGCGAGTCGACCCCGTGGGCTGCGTTCGAGACGCCGCGCGGCGGCATACGCCAGCGCACCGCCCGACGAGTAGCCGAGCAGCACGAAGGGCTCGCCCGCTGCGGCACCGAGCACGCTGTCCACGACCGCGGTGACAGCGGCTTCGGCGGAATCAGGCAGCTTCTCGCCGGACGCGAAGCCGGGCAACGGCACTGCCGAGAAACGCACTGCGTCCCGGAAATGTGTGGCGAGCCGGGCATGCTGGTGGACACCGCCATTGGCCATCGGCGAGCTGAGGGCGATCAGGCGGGTACGGTGCGGTCCGTCGGTCAAGGTGGTGGCCGCGACGACCGGGCCACGATCGGCACTGTCGGTGAAGGATGGCCGCAGATCCGCGGCCGCCCGCATCATGCTGAAGGCCACCTCCGGGCGGCCCGCGGCGACTGCGTGCTGGACGACCGCTCGGACCGACTCCGCATAGCGCGAAACCGTCGCGACCGGCTCGGTCTCCGGTGTGGGCGGCGGCCCGATCAGCTCGTTCCACACTCGCCTAGCGAGCGCGCCGGGGGTCTCCGCATCGAACACGGCCATGAAAGGCAAGCGGAGACCGGTCGCCGTGTTCACGGCGTCGTGCAATTCCTTCGCCGACAGCGAGTCGAAGCCGATCTCCAGGAACTTGCGATCCAGCGCCACCGCCGCCGTGTCTCGATAGCCGAGCAAGGCCGCGACGTGACCCCTGACCATGTCCTCGATGAGCCGAACCTGGTCGGCTGGGTCGAGTCCGGTGAGTTGACGGCGAAGCGAGTCCGATGGTGTGGCGGCCGTCGCCACCGGCCTAGGGGCTGGGACGGGAGACTCCCGCACCGGATCGACCAGCTCATGCCAGATCGGCGCTGTCAGTGTCGAGCCGATCGCGGCGAGATCGACGCGTATCGCTGCCAACAGCGCCGGACCGGCGGTCAGTGCGGCATCGAACAGCGCGAGACCGTCCGCGTCGGAGAGCGCGAGGATGCCGTTGCGGGACATCCTGGCGTGGTCAGCGGCGGTCAGCGTGCTCGTCATCCCGGTGGCCTGTGGCCACAGCCCCCAGGCCACCGAGACCGCGGGCAGACCCCGCGCCCGGCGATGCGCCGCCAATCCGTCCAGGTAGGTATTCGCCGCACCGTAATTGGCCTGGCCGGGGCTGCCGAGCAGACCGGCGATCGAGGAGAACAAGACGAATAACCGGATCGGAAGGTCTTGGGTGAGCTCGTGCAGATGCCGCGCCGCATCGGCTTTCGACCGCAGCACCTTCTCGATTCGATCCGCGTTCAGCGCACCGAGCACCCCGTCGTCGACGATCCCCGCCGCGTGGACGACACCGATCAGCGGGTGTTGTGGATCGATGCCTGCCACTACTGCCGCAAGGGCGGCGCGGTCACCCACGTCGCAGGCGACGATGCGCACGTCGGCACCGAGTTCCGCCAGTTCAGCACGCAGCGTCTGCGCACCGGGGGCATCGGAGCCGCTCCGTGAGATCAGCAGCAGATGCCGCACGCGGTGCCGCTGGGCCAGGTGCAGGGCCAGCCGCCGCCCGAGGCCACCGGTCCCGCCGGTCACGAGGACAGTGCCGTCGATCGCGGGGAGAGCGTCATCGGTGACCAACGCAATCCCACCCGAAGCGAGCGCAACGCCGCCGGTCACGGGAGCGGCATCATCGGTCACCGGTGCGCTGCCGCCGGTCACCGACGCTGCGCCGCCTGCATTCGCGGCCGTCTGTGCCCGGGCTGCTCGCTGCCTGATCAGGCGGGGGACGAGAACCGAGTCCGCGCGAACCGCGAACTCGAATTCCCCCTCGGGCACTGCTCGCTCGAATGCGGTCGGGTCGTCGGTGTCGGCGAGGACGAACAGGCCCGGATGCTCCCGCTGGGCGGAGCGAACCAGGCCCCACACGGCGGCCTGCACGGGATCGGTGTCCTCGACATCCGCCGTGGCCACGGCATTCCTGGTCAGCACGATCAATCCGGTGTGTTCGACTGCCTTGCGCTGCAGAGCGGTCAACACGAGATTCAGCGCGGTCCGAAGGTCGGACACGGCGCTGACGTCGAGCAGCTCACGGTCGTCGTCGGACCGTTGGCCCGCGTGCTTCCAGCCGATCCGGAACAGCGTGTTCGGCGCGATGGCGCTACCCGGGAGCACGCCGTCGGTGCGGCGGCAGATCAGCGACTCCACTCGTGCGACACCTCTGCCGAGGTCGTCGGCGATATCCAGTGCGATCCCACCGGGTCGATCGGCCTCGGGACGCAACCGCACTCGCAACGCCCTCGCCCCGGTCGCGAAGAGGCTCACACCCCGCCAAGCGAACGGCAGCATCGGCTGTGGGCGAGGAGTCGACTCGTCCGGTCCACGAGCGACGCCCGCTCCTGCCCGCTGCACCGCGGTATCGCTATGGTCTTGCCTCACCGCGATCGGATGCAACGCCGCGTCGAGCAGAGCAGGATGCAGCAGGAAAGATCCGGTCGAAAGGTCATCGGGCAATGCGACTTCGGCGAAGAGTTCGGCATCGCGCCGCCACAGTGCGCCCAGCCCACGGAAGGCCGGGCCGTGCGCGACACCCGCCTCGAGCAGCGACTCGTACACGGTGTCGATATCAATGCGTTGTGCTCCCGGCGGCGGCCAGGTGGCGAACTCGAACCCGGACACCGCGGTGTCCGTTTCCGGCACGAGCGCACCGGTCAGGTGCTCGGTCCAGGACTCCTGTCCGGTAATCCTCGAGTGCACCGCGACGACGACGCGCTTTTCCTCTTCTTGTGTCATCCGCACCTGGAGCCGGACGCCATCCTCCGGCACCATCAGCGGGGCGTGCATGACCAGCTCGTCGACCCGGTGGCAGCCGAACCGCTGGCCGAGGTGGATAGCCAGCTCGACCAGGGCGGTTCCCGGCACCACGACAGCACCGTGCACCCGATGATCGGTCAGCCAAGGCTGCTGGGCGGGCGAGATCAGGCCAGTGCAGGTCACACCCTGTTGGTCGGGGTGCTCGACGAGTGCCGACACCAGCGGATGCGTGATGTCTTGTTGACCGAGCTCTGCCGCGCTCGACTGTCTGGTTCGACCGACCCAGTAGTGGCCGCGCTGAAACGGATAGGTGGGTAGGTCGATGCGTCGGGCACTGCCGCCGTCGAAGAATCTCGTCCAATCGATCGGCAGCCCACGGACATACGTCTGGGCGAGCGAAGCGGCGAACCGGTGCAGGCCGCCATGGCCGCGACGTAAGGTACCGACCGCTAGGCCGCTGCCGCCGACTGTCTCCTGTATCGCGGTGGTCAGCACAGGGTGGGGCCCGACCTCGATGAAATGGCTGAACCCCGCGGACGCCAGCGATTCCACGGTCGCGGCGAATTGCACCGGGTGGCGCAGGTTGTCGTACCAGTAACCGGCGTCGGCATCGCGGCCGGTCATCGGTTGGCCGGTCACCGTCGAATACCAGGGAATGCGCGCCGGCCGTGGGCTCAGGTCGGCCAGGTCTGCCAACAGCCGGTCACGGATGGGCTCGACATGTGCCGAGTGTGACGCGTAGCCGATCGGCACCACGTGAGCCGGCTTGCCCGCATCGCGGTAATCCTTCGCGAGCGCGATGAGGGATTCGGCATCTCCGGCCAGCACCGTCGAGGAGCGGCTGTTACACGCGGCGATGCTCACCGCCGGGTAAGTGGCGAGATAATGCTCGATGTCTTCGATCGATCCGACCGACAGCATCATGCCGCTCAGCGCGGCGCACAGCTCACCACGGCGGACGACGGCTCGGATCGCATCACGCAAGGACAGCACGCCCGCGACGTGCGCGGCGGCGATCTCGCCCTGGGAGTGACCGATCACAGCGGCGGGCTCGACGCCGTGGTGCTGCCACAGCCGGGCCAGCGAAACCGTGACCGCGAACAGCACCGGTTGCACGACTTCGGTTCGGCGCAAGGCCGATTCGTCGGCAATGACCTCGGTCAACGACCAGTCGACGAACTCCGCCAGCGCGTCCTCGCACTCGGCCATCGCGGCCGCGAAGACCGGGGCCGTACCGAGCAGTTCGGATCCCATTCCGGCCCATTGGGCGCCGTGCCCCGGGAAAACGAACACCGCTCCCCCGCTGAGGTCGGCACGCCCTGTGACCGCAGCGCCGGGAGTCCCCGCCATCAGCGCGGCCAGGTCGTCACGATCGGCGTCGAGCACGACCGCCCGATGCTCGAACGTCGCGCGGGTGGTGGTCAGGGAGTAACCGACATCCCTAGGTACCGCGCCACTGCTCAGGAGGGAAGCGAGCCGTCCCGCCTGAGCTGCCAGAGCCCCTGTCGTCGATGCCGAGAAGACCAACGGCACAACCAGATTCGCCGGGCTGGCGGTGCGGTCATCGGTTCCGCTGCACTGCTCGGTGCCACGCTGTCCACGATCGTCCCGTCGGGTGGCACCCTGGCCAGTGCCATCCGAGCCCGGCTCGTGCTGCCCATGGCCACTCGCGCCACGGTCACCGAGATCGGCACCGCGCTGTCGCGTGTCACCTCGTCCGTCGCCATCCCCCTCCGTGCCGTCCCGTCCCTGCCCGTCCCGTCCCTGCCCGTCCCGTCCTTGCCCGTCCCGCTCGTGCGGAGCTTGTTCGAGAATGACGTGTGCGTTCGTGCCGCTGATCCCGAATGCGGAAATGCCCGCGCGACGCGGTCTCCCGGTCTCCGGCCACGGCGCCGCTTCGGTGACGAGGCGCACCGCGCCCGCCGCCCAGTCCACGTGTGGGGAGGGCACGTCCACATGCAACGTCTTGGGCACCAGCCCGTTCCGCATTGCCAGGAGCATCTTGATCGTGCCGACAATGCCTGCGGCGGCTTGTGCGTGCCCGAGGTTCGATTTCATCGAACCGAGCAGCAACGGCCGCTCACGGTCCTGCCCATAGGTCGCCAGGATCGCCTGAGCCTCGATCGGGTCACCGAGCGTGGTGCCGGTACCGTGCGCTTCGACCGCGTCGATATCGGACGGATCCAGCTCGGCGTCGGCCAGTGCGCGACGGATAACTCGTTGCTGCGCACGGCCGTTCGGCGCGGTCAACCCATTGGAGGTGCCGTCGGAGTTCACGGCGCTGCCGCGGATGACGCCGAGCACGCGATGGCCTGACCGGCGCGCGTCGGAGAGCCGTTCGAGGACGAGGACGCCGACCGCTTCACCCCAGCCCGTTCCATCGGCCGCGGCGGCGAAGGACTTGCACCGTCCGTCGGCTGCGAGGGCGCCCTGTCGCGCGAATTCCGCGAAGGTGGCCTGCGTCGACATCACCGTCGCACCGCCGACCAACGCCATCGAGCATTCCCCGGCCCGCAGCGATCGGGCCGCCAGATGGAGCGCGACCAGGGAAGAGGAGCATGCCGTGTCCACGGTGAGCGCCGGGCCGTGTAGCCCGAGCACATAGGAGATCCGGCCGGAGGCGACCCCACCCGCATTGCCGGTCATCGCGCCCACATCGGAATGCGTGACCGACTCATAGGTGCGTGGCAGGTAGTCCGAGGCCATAGCACCGACGAAGACACCGGTCTCGGTGTCCCGCAGCATGTTCGGGTCGATCCCGGCGTGTTCGAGTGCCTCCCATGTCGTTTCCAGCAGGAGTCGTTGCTGCGGGTCCATGGTCATGGCTTCACGGGGTGATATCCCGAAGAAGGCGGGGTCGAACCAGGCGGCGTCGCGCAGGAAGCTGCCCCGCCGGGTGAAGGTGGCGTCCGGATCGAAACCCCAGCCGCGATCGGTGGGGAACTCGCCGAGGGTCTCCCGTCCCGCCACCAGCAGTTCCCAGAACTCCTCGGGAGACGCGGTATCGCCGGGCAGCCGGCATCCCATGCCCACGATGACCACCGGGTCCTGCGCGGCCGGTCGTGCACGGTTCGGCGTGGCAGGGCTGCCGACCGGCGACTTTTCGGCCAGTAACTCACAAAGGTGCCGAGCGAGCAGGTTCGGGGTAGGCAGGTCGTAGGCGGTGGTCGCGGGCAGGGCGAATCCGGTGGCCTCGGACAAGGCGGCGCGCAATCGCACCGCGGTCAGGGATTTCATGCCGAAATCGGTGAAAACCTGGTCGGGACCGATCGATCCTGGATCACCCAGCACCACACCCACCTGGTCACGAACCAGATCGAGGGCGTGGCGCAGTCGTTCGGACGGCGGTAGCGCCAGCATGCGTCGCACCCAGACCGACTGCGGGCGTGAAACATCACCGTCCAGCATCGCGGCGAGTCTGCGCCTGGCGATCTTGCCGGTCGGCGTGCACGGTATCTCCTCCTGCACGATGAGCTCGGCCGGGATCTTGTACTCCGCAACACCTTTGGCCGCCAAATGCCCGGTCACCTCACGCAACGTGAGCGCGGCGCCCGCGCGCAAAGTCACTACCAGACAGGGGTATTCGCCCAGACGGTCGTCCGGTCGGCCGACCACGGCGAGCAGCCGCGGCGCAGGCAGGTCATCGAGCAGCATCTCGATCTCGGACGCGCTGAACTTCACACCACCGACATTGATCACTTCGGCGTCCCGGCCACGGAAGCTGACCGTGCCGTCGTCGTTCAGGACGGCACGGTCCCCGGTACGCAACCATCCGTCGACGGTCAGCGCATTCCTCGTCAGTTCCGGTTCCTCGAAGTATTCGGTGAACATCGAGGGCCCACGAAATTGGAGTTCGCCGGTTTCACCTGTACCGCAGGGACTTCCGTCTTCACCGACGACCCGAACCCGGCCGCCGGATACCGGACGGCCGACACCGCTGGTCGCCGCGCGCGGGGGATCATCGGGCCGGGTGTACAGGCCGGCACCCACCTCGGACATGCCCCAGTGCGAAATCACGCGTGCACCGAGCAGCCGCCGGGCGTCTTCGACGAGCGTGGCGGAGATGGCCGCGCCACTGGCCCGCACTTCCGTCAGCCGGATCCCACAGTCGTCGCCGGAGGCTCCCAGCAGGGACACGATGTCGCGGATTTGCGCCGGAACCGCGTAGAGCACACCCGCCTCGCTCGCGGCTGCCAGCCGCAGCAATTCCCGTACGTCCCAGCCACGCAGCAGGGCCTGGCGGCCGTGGGTCACGAGGCTGACGTGCACCGAGAGCAGGCCGAACAGATGCGTGAAGAGGCTGGCGCTGATGATCGTGTCCGTATCGCGAGCACGACCGTCGGCAGCCACGGCGACGGCGTTCGACAGGAGGGCGTCGTGGGTGTGCATACAGATCTTCTGGCGCAACGAGGTCGTACCGGACGACGGGAGCAGCACGAAGGGGTCGTCCGGGCCGACTTGGATCGGCAGCGGTGCCTTGCCTGCCCACCGCCGCGACACATCCTCCAGTGCCAGAACATCATTCGGTGCGAAGTCCGCATCACCGACAACCAGCACGTGCCGCAGCGCCGGGGATCCCGCACGCAGCTCGGCGAGCAATCCGTGTATGCGATCGGCGGTGCCGACCAAAGTAGCGGCCCGAGTTCTGGCGAGCAGCGCGCGCAGTTCGTTGGCCCCGAGCCCCATGTGCAGGGGCAGCATGGTCGCGCCCGCGGCCGCGACGGCGACATGCACCGTCAGGAACTCCCAGCAGTTGGGCAGGTGCACGGCGACCACGTCGCCCGGACCGATACCGAGATCCTGTAATCCACGCGCCAGCGCATGGGCCTCGGCGCGCCACTGCGCCCAGGACCGGTAGCCGCCGTCCACGAAGACCGCCGGTTGCGCACCCCCGGCGTCGGCGGCGGCTTCGAACAGCGACGGAAGTGTGTGGCGCATGGGGTACTCCCGATGAGATCAGTGCGGCGGTGATCAGTGCGCGCGCCCCAGGCCGCCGCGCAGCGGCTTGCCCATGGCGGACCGAGGAATGCTGGTGACCGCCTCGATGCGGCGGATCTTCTTGTACGGCGCGACCCGCTCGGCGACGTAGGCCGACACGTCATCGAGCGGGACAGCGGTGCTCAGGACCACGTAGGCCACCGGGATCTCCCCGGCGATCTCGTCCGGAACTCCCACTACCACCGCGTCGGCGACATTCGGATGACCGAGCAGGATCGCTTCGAGCTCGGCGGGCGCGACCTGGTGCCCCTTGTACTTGATGAGTTGCTTGGCCCGACCGGTGATGGTGACGTAGCCCCTGGCATCGCGACGACCGATGTCGCCGGTGTGCAGCCAGCCGTCCGCGTCGGTGACCGGAACAATCTCGCCGTCGCCCTGTACGAAGCCCGGCGAAACCTGCGGACCACGGATCCAGATTTCGCCGGGGTCGGCTTCGTCGACATCGAGGCCGGTGTCGGGATCGACGAATCGGGTCTGTGTCCCCGGCACGGGCAGACCGATCGATCCGGGCGGCCCTGGATCGATGTCGGGCGGGGCGTAGGTGCAGCAGGCTTCGGTCATGCCGTAGCCCTGCACAACCGGCGCTCCCAGGATTCGCGCGCATGTCGCCGCGACTTCGACGGGCAGTGGCGCACCGCCCGAGTAGACCAGCCGCACACTGCTGGTGTCGTAGCGTTCGACGTCGGGGAACGTGGCAAGTTCGGCCAACACGCTCGGCACCAGGTACGCGACGGTGATGCGCCGACGGTGGATGGTGTCGAGCAGGTCCGCGGCGGTGAACGGAGTGGCCACCGTGACAACCGTCCCCCGGACTCGCAGCGTGCTGTTGAGCGGATGGAGCATCCCGTACACATGGCGGAACGGAGTGAGACCGAGCACGACGTCCTGCGTGGTCAGCCGGTGCGCGAGATCGATCTGCACGAGATTCGCGGCGATATTGCGGTGGGTCAGCACGATCTGCTTGGGCTCGCCCTGGGTCCCGCTCGACGCGATCAGCATCGCCGCGCGGTCACCACCTGCGGCCGCGGGAACGGTCGTCGTGGCTTCGGCGAGCAGCGCGCCCCACCCGACCACCGCGCCGGTCCGCGCCGCCGCAACCGTGCCGTCGTCGTCTGTCACCACCACGTGCTGGAATCGCTCCGCACGGCGCTCTCGCACAAGCGTGTGCCACACTGCGCCGGTCACGACGGCGAAGCCGGCAGGCGTACGGGCCAGCGCAGCCTCCCATTCGTCGATGGCACCCAACGGATCCAGCGCGAGAACCACACCGCCGACGAGCAGCACACCGTAGTACGCGGCGATGAACTCGGCGCCGTTGGGACAGATCACCGCCACATTGGCACCGGGGTGCAGCCCGCGCTGAGCCAGCGCGGCCGCGAATCGCCTTGCGGCGAAGACGAGTTCCCGATGTCGGTAGGTCCGGCCGGTCGAGTGCTCGATCAGCGCGACCCCGTCCCGGTCACCGGCTCCCCACACGAATTCGGCGAGGTTGCGTTGCCCGACGGCGACAGCGACATCGAAATCCGTTGCGTTCACTGGGGATTCCATCCACCTTCGGGGACCGTCATCGTGAACGCGCCGCAACTGAAGCTCAATCCGAATGCCACCAGCAGGCCCTGCCCGGCCGGGCGGTGCACCGGCTCCGCCACCATGAGGGGAACCGAACATCCGAGGGTGTTGCCGTGGTCGCGCAGCACTCGGTACGACGAGGCGACAACCTCACTGTCCTTGTCGACGCCGAACTCGGCGCACAGCGCGTCGACGATGCGCATGCTGCCGGTGTGCAGGAGCAGCGCCGCGGCGTCGGCAGGCTTGGACAACTCGCAGGAGTCGTCCTCCAATGTCATGCGCACCGTCTCACTGGCGTAGTGGGCGCCGCGCGGTGTGACATAGGGACTCAGCGTGTAGATGCGACGCCCGTGCACCACCGGGATGTCCGAGCCACCGTCCGGAACGGTGCCGAGTTCGGCGTCCGACGCCAGCTCGTTGGTCAGGTTGGCCACCGGGCCGAACGATGGTCCGTCGCCCTCCGCGCCGAACACCATGGCAACGGCCGCGTCCGCGAACAGAAACCCGTGCATGACGTCGACGGTGCCTTGACGCTGCTGCGGACCCACTTCCGAGAAATGTGAGTAGAAGGCCGGAAGCACCGGAGACAACGGCGTGATCGCTTCCATGAAGCAGACCAGGACCCGCTTGCCTGGGTTACAGGTGAGGAACCACCTCGCCGTCTCGACCGCCTTCGCCATCGCCGAACAGCCCATATATTCGATGCTCAGATTCGGCGCGGTCCGTGGCAGTTCCGGCATCCGCGCGAATATGTCGCAAACCAAGCTCGGCAGCAGCCGTCCCGGAGTGCTGCTCACGCCGAGCACGAGGCCGATCGAGTCGGGCGAAACATCAGCTTTGGCAAGGCATTTGCGAGCGGCCCGGACCGCGAGATCGGCCGCGGCGATGGTCAACTGCGGTTCGGCACCCTGAAACAGCACATCCGGATAGTTGGCGAGCACCGAGTGCCGCTGCTCGATGCCGAGGCTGCCCAGCATTGCCCCGAGCTTGTCGGACAAATGCCCGCGACTGGCGGCGAGTAACTCCTCGGTCGAATATCGATGAGGGGGAACCTCCGTGGCGATAGCAACGAGGTATGGGTCAATTACGGCCGCGGTCATGCCTTTTCACCTATGCCCTTGAACAGACGTAGCGAAGTGTTTGACGAATACCCGATCGTCGAACGTGTGGGATCTGATAATCACCTTCCAGTGCGACACTGTCAACCAACAGAACACGACGATAACCACTATCGATCGTGATGTCCGACACATGAATTCACATACCTACGCATACCGACATCTTCGATAACCAAAAGTTAACGATACGCATTAGATATGGCCGGCTATTGGCGGACCAGAAGCCGACTCTTTCGCTTTCTCGAGTAGACAGACCGAAGAAATAGGTGCAGGATGATGCCGCAAAGGGCGAATCATCAAAAAGATAAACGGGTTTGGGTCCAATGCATGAGATGGAAGCCGCGACCGCTTTTCCCCGCGAGAAGAATCCCATCGGCACGGCGCGGTGCCGACCACGTCTCGGCCAGCCCGATTCGGCGGCGACGGCCGGTGCGGCACGGTTCGCCGATCCGACTACTCGAATGCTCGTCGCCAACACGAACCTGACCACACCGGCGCTGGAAGCAGCGCTCGGCACCACCTTGCGGGTGCGGGTGCTACGCCAGGACATCATGTCCGCCGACCGGCTGCCCGACACCGTTCGAGCACCATTGCAGTTACCGTCCGGCACCGAAGTGATGGTCCGGCGATCATGCTTGCTCGACCCGGATTCGATTCCGGTATCGGTCAATTACGTCGTCAGCGCCGTAGGTGTGGGCGCGCAGCACAAGCTCGACAGTGTCGACACCGCCATCGGACACAGCCTGCAGGCCCGCCAGGTCGCCCAACGCCGCGAGTTGCTGCGGGCGGGCTTGGCACGATGGCCCGATCAGCGGGTGTGCGCGTCACGGTCCTACATCATGCGGGTCGAGGCAGGCCCACTGTGCTATATCCGGGAGAGCTTCAATCCCGGTCTGATCTCACCCGAACTCCTCGTCGAACATCCCGAACTGCCCTGGGATGACGAGCCGGTATCACCGTCGCGCTGGGCAGGCGAATCGACCACAGTGTCGCCATGGCTGGACGCCGCCAGTACCGGTGCCGATCAGCTGCGCGAACTGCCCCCACTGGTGAGCGCCGACGAATGCGACACTCTCACATCCGAACTCGCCATGGTGACGGCCGGACAAGCGTTCGCACTGCACATGGGAAACCACGTCGACACACTCGCGAACCGCCGCGCGGACATGCTCATTGCCGGCCAGGCGATGGCGGCGGCCGCAGCCGCGGTCCTGGCGTTCGGATCGGGTCGGCGCATCGTGACGATCAGTCGGATCGCCGATCAGCGCGCAAGGCCATGGTCCGCACCGAACCCCGATCCCCAGGAGTTGCTGTCGAGGTATCTGCATGCGGCAGCGACATTCAATCACCTTCGGACCCATCCGGTAGCGCCGCCCGCACCGGCGGTCGCCCTGTTGGATCAGGCCGCCGATGCCTGCCCGAATCCGTTGTCGGCGGACCTGTTACGCAACGTCGCCGACATGTTCGCGGGCGCCACCACCGCACCCGCAGGCGGCCGCCAGGTGCACAGCCTGGTGCCACGGCTGTGGACCTCACACGAAGCGCTACTGCCCTACACACCCGCGCTGACGCGTCGCGGTGACGACGGCCGTTGGTGGGCAGGCTCGGCCCACCTCCTGCGGATCGGCCACCACACCGACAACGAGGCTCGCCTGCGACTCGTGACCGCGATCGGCAACCCGATCGCAGTCACCGTCGGACCGACCGCCGAGCCGGACGATATCGCCGCGCTGTGCCTGCGGCTCAACCCCGACAGGACGCCGGGCAGACTCACGCTGATCGCCCGCCTCGACACCGCGCTGCTGCCACCGCTGCTGGCGGCCGTCATGGCCACCGGAGTGCCGGTCGCCTGGGTCTGCGATCCGATACCCGCCACCACTGGCCGCAGCGGCCATGGACGCGAGACCACCGACTTCGAGGCGATCGCGGTCGAAATACACGGCTTCTTCGACGCATGTCGCCGCACGGGTGCGATCCCCGGTGGTCTGCGCCTGGCGTCGTCGCGGCGGCTGAACCCCGCCCAGGCACTGCACTGCGTCACCATCGCGCACCACGAGCTCCACGCCCTTCCCAGCATCGCGTCCTGAAACCCTTTTCCATGGAGAGAGAGAAATGACCGACTCAGCGCAGGAGACCGCAGGCCACCCCGATCTGATCGGCGGTCCGTCCACCACCGAGCTGGCCGGAACGGTGATCGAGTACCGATACACGACCGGCAACCACTACCGCATGACATTCACCGCGGACCATCTCGGCTTCGTCCTGCTCAGCGACCCCAACCAGCACGCGGTCGACGCGATTGCCTATCGTGCGCGCAAGCTGCGCGAGGACTTCTACCTGGTCTGCTGGACCCTGAAGCCGGGCATCCATGTGGCACTGCTACTGGATTTCGAGCAGCGGCAGGTCCACGTCACCGCGATGATGCCGCCCAACCAGTGGGAATTCTTCGATATCGGCGAGATCCTGCAGGCCGAGCGCACATCCTGAACGCTGACCACGTTGCCCGACAGGCAGTTTCGCTGTCGCACATCACCATCGCCGATCGACCATAGCGACTTCACCGATTGTCTGACAGATCTCCGTTTCACTCCGTAGACTGCGGCTCGAGGGGAGGTGTCGCCAGGCATCGCCCTGGTTGACAAGAAAGACAACAGTTCGTGATGCGTGCCACAGTTATCGCGGCCCTCGTCGGCGCAACATTGCTGACCGGAGCCACCGGGACGGCCGCCGCGGATCTCGGAACACCGATGGAGTCGACCGGACTGGAGTCCTCGACCGGATCGGGCAGCACCGGATCGGCGGGCGGGGTGACCACGACCGGGTCCTCGGGCACCGGGTCCTCGGGCGCGGCCTTGGCCGCCTTCGAAAAGCTCCTCTTCGGCGGCCCACTGCTGTGCGCCGCGTTGGGCAGCGCGATCAACGCGAATCTCACCTGCCCGGGCACGCCAGGACCTGTCATTCCCTGACCTCCGCCCGTCCCAGGACAGGAAAAGGCCCCGGCGCGAGGCGGGTTTCACGCGGTCGTCACCGGGCCTCGGCGTTGCCCGCCTTCCATTCCGGCCACGGGATGTTCCAGTCACCGAGGCCGTCGACACCCGACAGGATCCCGCCCACCGTGTTCTTGACGATGGTGATGTCGCCGCGCTTGGCATTCTGATAGACCCACTGGGCATTGGCAGGACTCAGGTTCAGACAGCCGTGGCTGGTGTTCGAGTACCCCTGCTGGCCGACCGACCACGGCGCCGAATGGAAGAAGATGCCGCTGTAAGAGAGGCGGGTCGCGTAGTCGACCGGAGTCTTGTAGCCATCGGAGGAACCCACCGGCACGCCGTAGGTCGAGGAGTCCATGATGATCTTCTCGAACCGGTCGCTGACGATGTAGACGCCGTTGTCGGTGGGTGTGCTCGACTTGCCCATCGAGGTCGGCATGGTTCGCACGACCTGCCCGTTCTGCTCGACGGTCACCTGCTTGGTGTTGTCATCGGCGGTGAAGACCACCGCGTCACCGACGGTGAAGAAGGAGTGGATGTTGTCCTGGCCGAACAGGCCGTTACCCAGATTCTTGCCGTAGACATTCACATCCACGGTGACCTTGGAGCCCGGCGCCCAGAAGTGCTCGGGCCGCCACCGGACCTCCCGGTTGTTCACCCAATAGAACGCGCCCTCCACCGCGGGCTCGGTGGTGATCTTTATCGCATCCTGAGCGGCCTTGCGGTCGGGAATGTTCTCGTCGAACTGCACCGCGACCGGCTGCCCGATGCCGACCACCTCACCCTCACCCGGCAGCAGGTAAGGATGGGTCTGGCTGTCCGGCGAGCTGGTGGTGAAGCTCAAAGTGGTGGAGTTCGCCCCGCCGAGGCCGATCGCGTCGGCGCGCAGCCGGTAGGCCTTGCCGTAGCCCAGCACCTCGGTGGTCTCCCAGGACCGGCCGTCGGCGGCCAGCTTGCCGCTCACCGACTCGCCCTGCGGGTTGAGCAAGGTCACGGCGGTGAACTTGCCGTCGTCGACCTTGTAAACCATCGGCATACCCGGCGAAACCCCCACGTCACCGTCCTTGACCGGGGACACCAGCTTCGGCTTGATCAGTTCGGTGACGGGGTTGCGGTCGATAGCGACCCCGTCGGCGCTGCCCGACGACGATGAGCACGCCGATAAGACCAGCGCGAACACGGCGAACACCATCAGAGGTGCGGTGACTTTCCCCATCGTCCGATGTCGACCCTGCCCAACGCTCACTCTCAACCCCGTTTCAAGTCCCGATGCGCCAAGACGCACACCGATGGCTTCGGATCCAACCGATTGCTAGCTCAACCCACCGCGCCGGCGGGATCGGTCGAGACCACGTCCCGATATTCTGCCAGCTCCGCGAGCCCGAACCAACGCGAAAGTAGCGTCGACGCAGGCGAGTCCACCGGTTAGATCCCCACTACCCCACCGGGTGTTAACACCCCTCGAGAACTCGACCGACAGCCCCCGCCGGATATCGATTTCACTTCTGTGCCCTCGGCCTGTTAATGTCTGTCCCGCACCGGAACACGGAGCAAGCGCCATTAGCTCAATTGGCAGAGCAGCTGACTCTTAATCAGCGGGTTCGGGGTTCGAGTCCCTGATGGCGCACAACAAACCACATCCCTCCTCGACACCATGTCGACGGGGGGATTTTTTGTTTCCAACAATCAGATCACGCCGCGTGTGTCCTTCGCCACGCGCGAACCGTCGGAAGTGTTCAACGCACGGCCGGAGCCGGATCTCGACATGGCCCGCTCCTTCGGCGGACATGCACGAGCTGTAGCGCCGGCATGCGACATCGTGATACCGATGCAAACCCCCTGCCACGCCCCAGAACACGTTGATTACCAACAGATCTCCCACCCGACCAACGGAGGATGCACTGACCGCCGCTACGACACGCCCTCGCCTGGACGTCACAGGCGCAAGTCCCGGAGGCTCGGGAACGCGTTCGGGGTTTGCTTCACCACTGAACGACCGCGGCACCGTGCGGCCCCGACCAGGGTCGAGCACCGTTGCTACGACAAAAGGTGAGGGCCGGTAAGGCTGACCTTTTCACTGTGGCGCCGGAGAAGGTCGAGGAGGTGCCGGCCGCCACGCCGGGGGCATGGTCGCGGACTTCGATACCGACGGCGACGGGTTTCCCGGAGCCCGGCCGGTGCGCCCGCCGAATGACGAGTGGCTCGACGTGGTCGAGTGGCGCTCCGAGCGGATTCACCGCCTCCGGCGCCGAGGGCCCGAACCTGCCCGGCATCGCCGCATTCGTCGCAGCGATCTCGGGGTTGGTGAGCGACGAGCTCGGCGCCCTGGCCCGAACGCCGCGGCGGCCCCGCCAACCCAGTGGGGGGGTTGCCGGCCGCCACGGTCGGGCCCCGGGGGGCGCACCACGCCCCCGGCGGGGTCACACGCGTGCCCACGGGGGGCTCGG